>JBBILI010000040.1:0-50990 GCA_037445025.1 Rhodospirillales bacterium | reverse complement strand
GATCTACAACCACCCGCGGACCCGCTTCGTCGCCGACTTCGTGGGCCAGATCAATCTGCTGCCGGGCGATGCCTGCGTGATCGGCGTGCGACCCGAGCAGCTGTCACTGCACGGCCCGGCCGAAACCCCGCCGCCTGGGCTGAACGCGCTGCGCGGTCGGATCGTCTCGCGGATGTTCGCTGGCAGCATCATCAAGATTCTGGTCGATGTCGGCACCGCGCAGCCGCTGATCGTCGACAGCCATCCCAATGAGGCCGCAGCGATCCCCGGCGACGCGGTCATTGTGGCATGGGATCCGCGACATGCGGTGGTGCTGAATGATTGAAAGGAAGCGGTTCTTTTTTGAAAAAAAGAACCAAAGAATTTCACTCGCCGGGTCCGCCCAATCGTCAAAAGTATGATCCGATGGATAGAAGTTTTTTGGTTCTTTATTCAAAAAAGAACCGCTTTCTTACTTAAGCAAGCAGGCCCTCCCATGACCCACAGCGAATGGCAGACCAGGTTGCAACTCGCCGCCAGCTATCGCCTGATGGCGGCATTCGGCTTCCACGACCTTACCTACAACCACCTCTCCGCGCGCCTGCCCGACATGCCGGACCAATACCTGATGAAAGGCGAGGCCCAGCTCTTCGAGCAGGTCACCGTCTCGTCGCTGGTCCTCTACGACTTCGCCGGCCGCAAGGTCCGCCCCTCCCCGCACCAGGTGTCCCCTGGGGGCCTGGTCATCCATGGCGGCGTGCTGGAGGGACGGCCCGACCTCATGGCGGTGTTCCACACCCACAGCCCCGCCAACATGGGCGTCGCCGCGCAGACCTGCGGGCTGCTGCCGGTGTCGCAGCATTCGCTGCTGTTCCACAACCGCATCGGCTATCACGACTTCGCCGGCTTCGAGTTCGACCTCGCCGGCCGCGCCGCGCTGCTGCGCGATCTCGGCCCGCATCTGTGCATGATCATGCGCAACCACGGCGTTCTGGTCTGCGGCCGCACCATTCCGGAGGCGTATTTCCTGCATCACTATCTGGAAATGGCCTGCCGCGCCCAGATCGCAGCCCTTTCGGTCGGCGGGCTCGAAGGGCTGACGCTGCCGTCGCCGGAGATCTGCGAGCACGGCGCACGGCAGATGGAACGGCGCGGGGTGGTCACCGCGGAAGGGCGCGATTGGCCGGCTTTGTTTGCGCTGGCGAAGACGCTGGCGCCGGATTTTGATACTTAAGCAAGCGGTTCTTTTTTGAAAAAAAGAACCAAAAAACTTTCACTCATGACGATATCACGGGTGGGCGATCTGGCGGTTTCATTGGTCGGTCCAGGCTGATACCAACGGCCTTGATCGATGACTCTTCCATCGATCAAGGCCGTTGGTATCGCGCGCCGGGTTGGCCGGCGGCGGCGCGCCAAACCAAGACCATACCAACGGTCATTCGTCATGACCGTTGGTATGAGAGGTCGATCTTGCGGTAGTCGAAATGCAGCTGGTGTTCGATCGCGATGGGGTCGAGCTGGTTCATCTGCGGCAGCAACGGGTCACGGCCGAGTTGCGCCAGCGCCCGCAGATTGTCCGGCATCTGCCCGCTGCCAAGCGCATAGGCCAACTGGTAATCCTGCTGAGACAGGCGTTCAGAAACCAATAGGCGGCGTCACGCTGCGTCGTCGATTTCATCACGCCGAGCCAGCCGTGGTTTTCCACCCCAGCCACCCCGGGCCGGATCGCCGGCGCCGCCGATCGCACGGGAACGCCAGCCTTGCGCGCGTTCAGACACCAGCCGGAATTGGACACCGCCGCCAGAATGTCGCCGGACTGAAACGCCAGCACCACCTGATCGCCCTGCGTCCACAACCGAACACCCTTCATGCGCGCGATCAGATCGAGCCCGGGCTGAATATCGGTCTCGCTGCCGCCCTGGACCACGGCCATGGCGCCGATATTCACCACGCCGCCGCCGGAATTGAGGTCAGGGATCATCACCTTGCCCGCCAGCGCCGGAACCGCCAGATCGGCATAGCGACTGGGCACGGGGAGGCCCAAAGCCGCGTATATTTCGTAGTGGCAACAAATGACGCCGTGCGAGGTCCAGGCCGAGACCAGCTTGCCGGTGAACGAACCCGGGCGCAGCTGCGCCAGGGCCGGAAGCCGCGCGGGATCGAGCGTTGCGAGATAATCGCTGTCCTGGAAGGCCGGCACCTGGTTGTCGGCGATGTCCATGATGTCGAACGGCGGCCTGCCGCGCGACGCCAGCAGCTTGGCGAAATTCGCCGGCGGGCTGCCGGCCACGATTTCCAGCCGCCCGCCGAGGGCCGCGAAGCGCTGGCCCAGCGCGCGCTCCATGATCGCCCGCCAGTTGCCGCCATAGGTCGCCACCCGCAGCGTCACGCCGTCGAAACGCGGTTCCGCCGATGCCACGGAACCGACAGCCATCATCAGCACCACGGCCAGGGCAAACAGACGGCGCGACATCATGGATCCTCTCCCACGCGAAACGGCTGCGATCAGAACGGCCGGTCCCCCCGGATGGAAACACGGTGCAGATGCCGCCGGCTCGGCGCGAATCCCCACAGCGCATAGAAATAATCGGCGGACACGCGATGCTGCGTGCATCGGTTGTCCCAGAACACCGCGGAACCCGAACGCCAGCGGAACCGGCAGGCGAAATCGGGGTTCTCCGCATGGTCGCACAGAAAATCCAGCAGCGGCCGGCTCTCCCGCGGCGTCATGCCCTTGATCGTGGTGATCTTCCTGCGCGACAGGAACAGCGCCTTGCGGCCGGTCTCGGGATGGGTGCGCACCAGCGGATGCTCGGCCCGCGACGCCGGTGCGGCGATGGCCTGCATCTCCTTGAAGTTCTCATAGCCCCGATGGTCCGTCTCATGCACGCAGACCAGCCCGTCCAGCAGCCGCTTCATGCCATCCGACAGGGTCTCGTAGGCCAGATACATGTTGGAGAACTGCGTGTCGCCGCCGAACGGCGGTACCTCGCGGGCAAACAGCACCGACCCCAGCGACGGCTCCGACAGCGCCGTCAGATCGGTGTGCCAGTTGTCGCCCCAGTTGTGGGTCTCTTCGGCGGATTTGACGATCTCGACGATCTGGGGATGCTCGGCCATGCCTTCGGTGTACTGATGCGTCTCCAATTCGCCGAACTGCCGGGTGAAGGCGATATGCTGCGACGGTGTCAGCACCTGGTCGCGAAAGAACAGCACGAGATGATCGAGCAGCGCCGCACGCAGCAGCCGATACGTATCCGCATCCAACGGCACCGCCATGTCGATCCCGTGCACCTCGGCGCCGAGCGCGCCGGTCACCGGTTCGATGCGGATCTGGTCGGAGAAGGGCAGGATGGAATCCATGGTCAGCCTCGTGCTGTTACCCGTCTGTGACAACATCCTGGCATCCCGGCCGCACGCATGCCAGAGGCATGGGCGGCCGGAACCCGACCCGCACGGACGGCTGTCGCTGGCATGACGATTGCGTGCCGATTCCGCCACACTCCAGCGGAGGCCGCGCATGGCATATCTCGAGGTCCTGCCTCGTCCCGATCGGTTCGGCGCCGACATCGTCGGCCTCGACCTGCACAATCGCCCGCACGACGTCGAGGCCGCCGAGCTCGACCGGCTGATCGACATCCACGGCGTTCTCGTCATCCGCGGCCAGGCGCTGGATCATGCCTCGCTGGTCGGTTTCAGCCGCCGCTTCGGCGAGGTGGTGGTGCACCAGGTGGCGGAATATCTCGCCGCCGACCACCCGGAGGTGATGATCCTGTCGAACAATGTCGAGGGCGGCCGGCCGGTCGGCGCGCCGAACAACGGCATCTTCTGGCATTCCGACCAGATCTTCCGGCGCCGCCCGGTCGCCTACACCCTGCTCTACGGCCACGAGGTGCCGCCGGAGGGCGGCGACACGCTGTTCGCCGACATGCGCGCGGTGCACGACGACCTGCCCGCCGCGCTGCGCGACGAACTGGCCGGCCGCCGCGCCATGCACAGCTTCGCCGTGAGCTACCAGAAGAACTACATTGCCGCAGCACCGCTCACCCCGGAACGCCGCGCCGCCAACCCCGACATCGGCCATCCGGTGTTGCGCACCCATCCCCGCACCGGGCGGCGGGCGGTGTTCGTGGACCCGGATTCCACCAGCCATATCCTCGATATGGACCCGCAGCGCAGCGCAGCCCTGCTCGACCTGCTGTTCGCCACGCTCGAACAGCCGAACTACGTCTATCGCCACCGCTGGCGCCAGGGCGACCTGGTGATCTGGGACAATCGCTGCCTGATGCACCGTGCCACCGGCTACGACAACAGCACCCATCGCCGGGTGATGTGGCGCACCCAGGTCGCCGGCGACGAGCCGTTCTGATCCCGATCCGCTTCAGACTGCCGCCGGCGGGTCTTCCCCAATGACAGGCCGCCGGCGTTTGGGGCGCGCGAAGATGACGATCAGTCCGACGGCCACCAGCAGCATGGCAAGGCTGATCGGATGGGTCAGGAACACTGTCGGGTCGCCCTTGGAGAGCAACAGCGCACGGCGGGTGTGCTCTTCCAGCGCCGGACCGAGCACGAGCCCGAGCACCAGCGGCCCGGCCGGGCAGTCCAGCTTCTTGAACACGAAGCCGATGGCGCCGAACCCCGCGGCCAGGAGCACATCGACCATCTGGTTGTTCACGCTGTACACGCCGATGCAGCAGAACGGCAGAATGGCGGGGTAGAGCAGCCGGTACGGGATTGTCAGCAGCTTCACCCACACCCCCACCAGCGGCAGATTGAGGATCAGCAGCATCAGATTGCCGATCCACATGCTGGCGACCACGCCCCAGAACAGATCCGGGTGTTCCGTCATCACCTGCGGCCCGGGCGAGATGCCCTGGATGATCAGGGCGCCCAGCATCAGCGCCATGGCGGCACCGGCGGGGATGCCGAGCGAGAGCATCGGGATGAAATGCGTGATGGCCGCCGCGTTGTTGGCGGCCTCAGGCTCGGCCACGCCCTCGATGGCGCCGCGGCCGAACCGCGCGGGATCATCGGCCAGCTGCTTCTCCATGGCATAGGCGGCGAAGTAGGAGATCAGCGGGCCGGTTCCCGGCAGGATGCCGAGCGCCCCGCCCAGCGCGGTGCCGCGCAGGATCGGCTTGATCGCAGCCGCGAATTCGGCACGGCTGGGGATGAGACTCTCGATCCTGGAGCTGATCCGGCCGCGCGCCGCGGGGGAGCCTGCGTGCAGGATCACCTCGGCGAAGGCGAACAGCCCGGCGGCCACGGCCACGAAGCTCACGCCGTCGGCCAGCATGGGCAGGCCCGCGGTGAACCGCCAGGTGCCGCTGTTCACATCGGTGCCGATGGTGCCGAGCAACACGCCGAGCATGGCCATGGCGATGGTGGTGAACGGTGACTTCGAGGCGAGCACCGATGCGGTGACCAGCGCCATGACGATCATGGCGGCGTATTCCGGCGAGCCGATCAGCAGGGCGATCCTGGCCAGCGGCGGCGAGAGCGTGGCGATCACCAGCACGCCGACGCCGCCGGCGACGAACGAGCCGATCGCCGAGACGAACAGCGCCACACCGGCCTTGCCCTTCTTCGCCATCGGGTGACCATCAAGACAGATCACCACCGAGGTCGGCTCGCCCGGCATGTTCAGCATGATGGCGGTGGTCGAGCCCGCATGATGGGCGCCGTAATAGATGCCGGACAGCATGATCAGCGAGGCGATCGGCGAGATCCGGAGGGTGAACGGCAGCAGGATGGAGATGGTGGTGACCGGCCCACCCCCGGCAGCACCCCCACCAGCGTGCCGACGAAGGCGCCGATCAGGCAGTACATGAAGTTCTCGGGCGTCAGCGCCACGCTGAAGCCGAGGGCGAGGTGATTGATGATGTCCATCATGCTCAGAACAGCTCGAACGGCAGGTCGAGCACATAGACGAACAATGCGACGACCAGGGCGATGACGCCGGCGGCCAGGCCGGCCACTTCGAGCGGCCGTGTCAGCAGCCGGTCATGGCAGCTCAGGCCGATCAGCGCGAGGCTGGCGGCGATCAGGCCGATCTGCCCGAGCAGCAGCGCGAAGGCGACCACGCCGAGCAGGATGAACAGCATCGCGCGCAACGGCCATTCGCCGATGCGCTCCGCGTCCACCACCGGCAGCGACCGGATCACCGAGCACAGACCCAGCAGGATCAAGGCCACCGAGACGGCCAGGGGGAAGTAGCCGGGGCCCATGTCGGTGGCGGTGCCCAGCTGGTAATGCGTCGCGGCGAAGCCCCAGCCGGAGCCGCTCGCCATGAACACAACGCCCGCCACGCATTCCTTCTCGCTCAGCACTCGCAAGCGCATGGCGTTCCCCTCGTGTCAGAAATCGTAGAGCGCGCTGGGATTGTCGACCAGAACACGCTGCAGCGTGGCGGCATCGGTGGCATCGGTGGCATCGGCCAGCAGGTCCAGCAGGACCCCGTCGTCGAGCCTGCGATAGGCGATGGTGGGCGGCTCCGCGCCCCGCTGATTCTTGTGCGCGCCGGTGTGCGGCCAGTCGGTGCCCCAGACGATGCGGGCCGGATTGGCCCGGATCAGCGCCGCGGCGATCGGCGTGGCATCCGAGAAATCGGTGGCGGAGGTGGAGACCCGATACGTGCCGGACACCTTCACCCAGCAATGCCCGCGCGTGAGCAGGTCCAGCACCGCGGCGAAGCCCGGCTGGTCCACACCGAGATCGGTGCGCGGCAGGCCCATATGGTCGATCACGATCGGCACCGGCGCCTGCGCCAGCGTCTCGTGCAGGGTCTGCAGCATCGAGAGCTGCGCGAAGATCTGCACGTGCCAGCCGAGCGGCGCCACACGCGCGATGGTGCGGTTGAGCTGCCCGGCCACGGCGGCCGGATCGGTCATCCCGAAGGTCGCCGCGTTGACCCGCACGCCGCGCACGCCGAGCGCGTGCATCTCCGCCAGCACCGCGTCGGTGACGGCATCGTCGATCACCGCGACACCGCGGCAGAGCGGCCCGCGCACGCGCATTGCGTCGAGCATGCAGCGGTTGTCGGTGCCGTAGGCGCTGGCCTGGACGAACACGTTGCGGGCGAGGCCGACGGTGGCGGCCATGGCGAGGTAGTCGTCAAGGCTCGCCGGCAGCGGCGTGTAGCTGCGCTGGGCGGCGGGGGGGTAGCGATCGAGCGTGCCGAAGACATGCATGTGGCAGTCGATGGCGCCGGCCGGAACGGTGGCGCGCGGTGGGGTGTGCTGGGTCATGACATCAGGTCCGCGGCGAGGGGAAGCAGGTGGACGGCTTCGGCCTGGGCCAGCCAGGACTCGATCTGCGCCGGCGTGCGCAGGGGTGCCGCCATCAGCCGGTAGCGGTCGCGCACCTCCGCGCCGGTGATCCGGTTGTCCGGGCATCCCTTGGGCCGCATCACCGTCTGGTCCCGTGTCCTGCCGTCGCGCAGGGTCACGGTCACGCGGGCGGGCACGACCTCCTTGGTCATGGCGGCGTCGATCGCGGCGTCGAACACGCATGCGGTGCGGGCGGCGAGGTCGCGCACCGCGGGGTCGGTCACCATCGCGCCGAAATCATCGATGCCCACGATCAGCGGCACCGGCCGGGCATGGGTCAGGAACGCCGTCATCGCCACCGCGAAGGGCGCGCTCATCTGCGCCTGCTGCTGGTCCACCGGGGCGTTCCAGGTGAGCTTGCCGATCAGCAGCCGCGGCACGCCGATCTCGATGCGCGCGATGTCGCGGGGGGCCACGTCCTGGCGGCAGATCGCCTCGATCGCCTCGATCGCCGCCTGCAGCCGCACCGTGCCGGCATGCACTTTCAGCGAGATCGCCTCCAGCCAGAACCGCTCGCCCAGACCGTCGGTGATGATCGCCGGGTCGAACGTGTCGGACGCGGCGCAGCAGAATCCCTGCGCGCCTTCGATGGCGTCGGGCGGTCCGGTCAGCCCGGCCTGCGCCAGCAGCGCCACCTCCATGCCGGCGGCGGAGGCCTTGCCGGCATGCAGGCGCTTCACGTCCGAGCCGGAGATGAAGAACTGTGACAGCCCGCTGGCGTAGCTCGCCGCCAGGCCCAGCACGTTCTGCAGGCCATCGACGTCAAGCCCCAGCAGCAGCCCGGCGGCGATGGCGGCCCCGAACACCCCGCAGGTGGGCGTGCCCTGAAACCCGCGCAGCGAATGATCAGGCTGGATGCTCATGCCGATGCGAATGGCGCACTCGTAGCCCGCGGCGGCGGCCTCCAGCAGCCTCCTGCCGCTGGCGCCGGTCAGCTCGGCCGCGGCGAAGGCGGCCGGCCAGATGACGATGCCGGGATGGATGATCGCCGCGATATGGCTGTCATCCCAGTCCAGGCTGCCGGCGATCACGCCGTTCTCATAGGCGGCACGGACCGGATCGGCCTTGCGGCCGCTGAACAGGATGGCGCAGCGCCGCGGGCCGCTCAGCGTGTCCAGCACGCTGTGCGCCTTGGCCACCCAGCTCTGGCGGCCGCCGATGGACCCGGCGCGGAAATAATCGACCATCAGCGTCGGCAACAGCGTGCGGATGGAGTCCGGCAACGCCTCGAGGGTCAGGCCTGCGGCGAAGGCCGCGAGGCTGCGTGTCGCGGTCATGGCGGGCCCTCCCTCAGCCGCAGAGCCATCAGCGCCGCGCCCCAGCCCGCGCGCTGCGGATGGGCCGCCGCCTCGATCCAGGCGTCGAGTGCCGCGGCCGCGATCCGTCCCTGGGTGACGGCGTGGAACCGGTCGCGCAGATCGCCCGTGGTCATCGGCCGGTCCGGTGCCCCCAGCGGCACCGGCACGACCTGCTCGTGGCGCGTGCCGTCGTGCAGCATCACGCTCACCCGGGCCGAGACATATTCGGTGGTGGAGGTCGCCTCGATCGCAGGGTCGACCACACAGGTGATGCGCCGGGACAGCGCGCCGATCTCCGCCCGCGCCAGCGCCATCGCACAGTCCGTCACGCCGATCACCAGCGGCAGCGGCCGCTCGGCGGTGAACGTCAAGGCCATGGCGACGGCGAATGGTGCGCTCATCTGGGCCTGCTGCAGATCGGCCGGCGCGTTGTGGGTCAGGCGCCCCATGATCACCTTCGGCACGCCGATCTCCACAGCGGCGATGCTCTCGGGCGCCACGCCCCGCCGCACCAGCCGCTCCGCCGCCTCCACGGCGGCCAGCACCCGGGCGCTCAGCGCGTGCGCCTTCATCTGCAGGCGCAGGATGTGGAAGTCCGTCCCAAGCCCCGCGCGGATGGCCTCTTCATCGAAGGCATCGGCCAGGGCATGGGCGAAGCCCTGGCGGCCTTCCAGCACATCCGGCGGCCCGCTCAGCCCGGCCTGGGCGAACAGGGCTGCCTCGACACCGGCGGAGGACGCCCGGCCGGCGTGCAGGCGCTTCACCTCGGAGCCGGACAGGAAGAACTGCGTGACGCCCGCGGCGGAGCTGCCGGCGATCCCCATGGCATTGCGAATGCCGGTGGCATCCAGCCCCAGCAGCTTCGCCGCGGCCACGGCGGCGCCGAACACGCCGCAGGTGGCGGTGGACTGGAAGCCACGGCGAAAATGGCTCGGCTGCACCGAAAGCCCCACCCGGATCATCACCTCATAGCCCGCGGCCACCGCCGCGATGATCTCGGTTCCGGCGGCGCCGGTCATCTCCCCCACCGCCAGCGCCGCCGGCCACACCGTCACCCCCGGATGCAGCATGGCGCCGACATGTGTGTCGTCCCATTCCAGGCTGCCGGCGATCACCCCGTTCAGATACGCGGCCCGCACGACATCGACCCGCTCGTCGGAATACAGCACCGTCGCCGGGCCGGGGCCGGTGACGGGCTGGAGTCCCGCCCGCAGCTTGGCCAGCCAGGGCGTGGCGGTGCCGAGCGAGGCCACGCGGAAATAATCGATCAGCAGAGTCTGCAGGCATGCCCGCACCTTGTGTGGCAGCGTGTCGTGCTGCACGGCGGCGGCGAAATCCGCCAGGTGCTGCGTGGCGGACGGGCGCTGGGTCATTCCTTGATGTTCAGTGTCTTGAACAGAGCGGTGTATTTCGCGTCCTCGGTCCTGATGAAGCCGCGGAACGCGTCCGGCGTGCTGCCCACGGGGTCGAGCCTCTGGCGCGTCAGGGCCTTGAGGGTCTCCGGGTCCTGCAGCACCTGCACCATCGCGTCGTGCAGCCGCGCGATGATGGCAGGCGGCGTGGCGGCGGGCGCGAAGGCGCCGACCCAGGAGCTCATGTCATAACCGGGCACGCCGGCCTCGGCCATCGTCGGCACATCCGGCAACGACACCGACCGTTTGGCGCTGCCGACCGCCAGCGCCTTGACCGATCCGGCCTGCACGAAGGGTGCCAACGCCGGCACGAAGCCGAACATCAGCGGGATCTCGCCGGACATCACCGGGGGGATGGCGGCACTGGTGCCCTTGTACGGCGTGTGCACGATGTCCACACCCGCCATCTGCTTGAATACCTCGCCGGCGAGGTGGTTGGGTCCGCCGACGCCGGACGAGCCGTAATACAGCGTGCCCGGCTTCGCCTTCGCCAGGCTGATCAGATCGGCGAGGTTCGACACCGGCAGGCTCGGCGTCGCCACCAGCATCGACGAGGTCTTGGTCAGCAGCGCGATCGGCGCCAGATCCTTCTGCGGGTCATGGGACATCGACTGCGCGATATGCGGGCCGATGACGATGGCGCCTTCCGGCGTGATCAGGATGGTGTGGCCGTCCGGCGCCGCACGGACGACGTAGTCCGCCGCGATGCGGCCGTTGGCGCCGGGGCGGTTCTCGACCACCACCGGGCGGCCGAGGATGCCGCCGAGCTTGAGCGACAGCACACGCGCCACCTAGTCGGCGCCGCCGCCGGGCGGGAAGCCGACGATGAACTTCACGGTCTTGGTGGGGTAGCGGGCGGCGGATTGCGCCTTGACGGGAGCCGGGACCAGCAAAGCAAGAAGGAAGAAAGAAAGCGCTCCTTTTCTGAAGAAAAGAAGCAAAAGAATTTTTCACGTGGGGGACGCTCTTTCCGGAGAGAGTGGCGACAGCTCGATGAAAGTTTTTTGGTTCTTTTTTTCAAAACAGAACCGCTGTCCTTCGCTCATCTCAACCCCGCCACAACCGCCTCGGCAAACGCGGCCGTGCCCAGCGTGCCGCCGAGATCGCGCGTGCGGGTCGCCGGATCGGCGATGCACCGATGCACCACCGCCTCGATGCTGGCCGCCGCCTGCACCAGCGCCGGACGCGCATGCCGCTCCCCCAGCCAGGCCAGCAGCATCGCCGTCGAACTGATCAGCGCCGCGGGATTGCCCAGGTCACGCCCCGCCAGGCTCGGCGCCGAGCCGTGCTGCGCCTGCGCCACCGCCCACTCCGTGCCGGCATTGAGCGACGCGCCAAGACCCAACCCGCCCGCCAGCTCGGACGCCTCGTCGGACAGGATGTCGCCGAACATGTTGGTGGCCACGATCACGTCGAACACGCTGGCGTCGCGCACCAGCAGCGCGGCCATCGCGTCCACCAGCTGCTCCTCATAGGCCACGTCCGGGTATTTCGCCGCCACCGCCCGGGTGCACGCCAGGAACAGCCCGTCCGACACACGCATGACATTGGCCTTGTGCACCGCCGTCACCTTGGTGCGCCGCTGCTGGGCGAGCTGGAACGCCTGCTCGGCAATGCGAAGACTGGCGTGGCGGGTGACCTTGCGGGTGGCCAGCGCCAGATCCGGCGTGGGCATGTATTCGCCGGGGCCCACGAACATCGAGCGATCGGCGTAGAACCCCTCGGTGTTCTCGCGCACGATCACCAGGTCGAACGGTGTGCGGCTGGCATGCGGCAGACCTTCGCGGGTGCGGGCGGGGCGGATGTTGGCGAACAGGTCCAGCCGGATTCGCAGCTCGCCGGACGGGTTGAGCCCGCCCTCGGCCCGCGGCGGATAGTCGTTGTGCGAAACCGGCCCCAGGATGATCCCGTCCGCCGCCTGCGCCTGCGCCCAGGTGGACGCCGGAAACGTGGTGCCGCTGCTCTTGAGGGCGGCGAAACCGATCTCGGCCTGCGCGAACGACAGGCCGAGCCCGAACCGCGCATCGGCCGCCCGCACGACGGAGACGGTCGCGGCGCAGATCTCCGGGCCGATCCCGTCACCGTCGAGAACCAGCAGGCGCAGCGTCGTGGCAGCTTCGGGGGAGCCTGTCATGGGGCGGTTTCCGGTCCGGCTTGCGTCCTAGGGGACGATCTTCGTGGCGATCTGCGACTGCCCCATCGCATTGCAGTTTAATCACGTAAAAAGCAATAGCCTCTCGCGCGGCCGCGACCCGGCGCTACAGCACCGCCCGCAGGCTGGTCATGACATTCTGCAGATGCGCGCGCATCGCAGCAGACGCCGCGTCCTGCCGGTGCAGCGCCAGCAGATCGAGGATCGCCAGATGCTCGCGGACCTGCCGGTGGTAGCGCTGCCGGTCCAGCATGGTGCGATAGGCGAGCAGCCGGCGGATGGCATTGAGGCGGCGCAGCGCATCGATCAGGAACGGGTTGCCGGACGCTTCGGCGAGCGCCTCATGGAACTGGACGCCGCGTTCATACAGCGCGTCGGCGGACAGGGTCTCGATCTCGCCGTCCAGCATCGCCTGCTCGCGCGCCCGGCAGCGTTCGAGCTGTTCGGGCGACAGGTGGAACTCCGGCTCCAGCAGCCCGGCCGGCTCCAGCATCAGCCGCACGCGATAGGTCTGCAGCAGGGCCTGCGGCGTCGTCAGCATCGGCAGGAAGGTCCAGCCATAGCCGGGGCGACGCTCGGCCCAGCCTTCGCGGGCGATGCGGCCGAACAGCTCCTGAAATTCGCCGGCGGACAGGTTGTAGGCCTGACGCAGGGCGGTCTGGGAGACCTGATCCGGCAGCACGCCGCGCAGCCGGTCCTCGGCGATCTGGAAGTAGATCCGCCGCAGCGGGCTCATCTCGTCGGCCGTGCCGGCGCCGGCGGGGGCGAGGTCGGCGACGAAGTAGCCGCGATCGGCGATGTGGCGCACCACGCCCTGGGCGGTCAGCACCTGCAACGCCCGGGCGATGGGCGGCCGCGACACGTCGAACCGGTCAGCCAGCGGCTGCAGCGGCAAATGCCGGCCGGCCGGCAGACGCTCGGCGCGGAGATGGCCGAGGATCGCCGCCGCCAGATCCTGGGTCAGGCGCGGCCTGCCTGCCTTCCCGCTGCGCGCATCCGCCATGCCGGCCTAGAATTCCAGCAGATTGTCGCGGAAGGGCCGGTGGCCATAGGCCTTGCGCACCAGGCCGCGCTGCTGCAGCGCGGGCACCAGCCCGTCGGTGACCTCGCAGACGGTCTTGCGGCTGACATTGGGCAGCACGAGGAGAAACCCGTCCCCGCCCACCTCCTGCCTCGCCTCGTCCATCTGGGCGGCCACCGTCTCCGGCGCGCCCACGAAATCGACGCTGCCGCCCTGGCTGGTATAGGCGATGATGCCTTCGCGCAGGGTCTTGCCGCCGGCCTTCGCCATGAAGTTGGCGAGGCTCGACTGGTGGCCGTTGGTGGTGAGCTCGGCGATGGGCGCGTCGAGGTCATGGCCGGAGAAGTCGATGTTGGTGACCCAGCCGAGCTGGGCGAGGCCGCGCTGGACGTCCTCGGTGCTGGCCTGGCTGCGTCTGGCCGCGCGCGCCTGGGCTTCGGCGTCGGTATTGGCGAGCACCGGGTTGGCCATGAACAGCACCTTGCAGCTGTCCGGGTCGCGGCCGGCGGCGACGGCGCGGGCGCGGACATCGTCGCGATACGCCTTCATCGCCGGGACCCCCTTGGGGGCCGCCACGATGGTGTCGGCATATTGAGCGGCGATGCCGCGGCCTTTGGCCGAGCCGCCGGCCTGGGCGATGACCGGGCGGCCCTGCGGACAGGGGCCGGAATTCAGCGGGCCGCGGCTGGCGTAGTAGGCGCCGTGATGGTCGATGGTGTGGACCTTGGCGGGATCGATGAGCACGCCGGTCTTGCGGTCGGCCACGATCGCGCCGGGCTCCCACGAGTCCCACAGCCGGGTGACCACGTCGATGTATTCGGCGGCCATATCGTAGCGTGTGTCGTGCTCCGGCAGCTTGTCGAGGCCGAAATTCTGGGCGGCGAAGTCCGAGCTGCCGGTGACCATGTTCCAGCCGGCACGGCCACCGGAGATCTGGTCGAGGGTGCCGACGATGCGCGCAGTCAGATACGGATGATAGGCGAAGGTGGACAGCGTGGGGACGATGCCGAGCCGGGAGGTGGCCGCGCACATCAGCGAGGCGACGACCGAGGGTTCCTGGCGCGGGACCGACATGCCGTTGCGGAGAAACATGTCACGCGAATTCTGCCAGTTCTGGACGATATAGATGGAGTCTTCGATCAGCAGATAGTCGAAGCAGGCGCGTTCGATGGACCGGGCGAGGTCGAGGAACATGTCCGCGGTCATCCATTCCTCGCTGATGTTGCCGCTCCATTGCTCACCCCAGGCCTGGATGCTGGAGCCCTGGAGGAACCAGGCGAGATGAAACGGATTGGCGGCCATCGGATGATCCTTCGCTGTCGGAACGGTTAGGAGCAAGGATCGTACCAGGGCGCGCGTGTTAGCCTGGCCTACACCGTGAACTGTTCCGCCAGGATCCGCTCGGACAGCCCGTGCTCAGGATCGAACAGGATGCGCGCCTGCACGCTCCGGTCCTCGCTCACTGCCACTGTCACCACGTCACGCACCTCGCGGGCATCCGCCACCGCCGCCACCGGACGTTTTTCCGCCTCCAGCACCTCGAACAGCACCTCCGCCGAACTCGGCAGCAGCGCCCCGCGCCAGCGCCGCGGGCGGAACGCGCTGATCGGCGTCAGCGGCAGCAGATTGGCCGACAGCGGCACAATCGGCCCGTGTGCGCTCAGATTATAGGCCGTCGACCCCGCCGGGGTGGAGACGAGGATACCGTCGCAGATCAGCTCCTCCAGCCGCACCCGGCCATCGACGCTGATGCGGATCTTCGCGGCCTGCCGCAGTTCGCGCAGCAGCGATACCTCGTTGAGCGCCAGCGCCTCCTCGACGAGGCCGGTGCTGGTCACCGCATGCATGCGCAGCGGATGCAAGGTGGCCGCCTGCGCCCGAGAGAGGCGTTCGAACAGGTCGTCCTCCTCGAACGAATTCATCATGAACCCGACCGACCCGCAGTTCATCCCGAACACTGCGATGTCGCTGCCCAGGATGCGATGCAGCGTCTCGAGCATGAACCCGTCGCCGCCCAGGGCCACGATGAGCTCGGCCTCCTCCAGCGCACAGGTGCCGTAGCGTGCCACGAGCCGTGCGCAGCTCTCCTGCGCCAACGGGGTGTTCGAGGCCGTGAACGCGACACGCCCGGTCTGTGGCAGCTGGATCACGCTCGGCCTTGCTCCATCGGCTGCACGGGCACGCACGGCCGGCATCCCGCCCGACATTTCAGGAAACACAACGACGCAGCTTGGTCCGCATAGCACCGCTTTGCCGCACATGCGAGAGGCGAGGACGGCCGGGCGGCCGGCGCGGATGGCCGATGGGCAGCGGCCATGCAGCGTTCCCGTCTTCCTTTGGCCACAAGAGACGGTGATTGTGAGGGGATGTCGGCTTCATCCTCCCCGCCCCGCGCCAGCTCCCGCCTGACCGCGCTGATCGTCGCCAGCGCGCTGTTCATGGAGCAGCTCGACGGCACCGTGCTCGCCACCGCCCTGCCCACGATGTCGCGCAGCTTCGGGGTCGACCCGCTGCACATGAACGTGGCGCTCACGTCCTATCTGCTCAGCCTCGCCGTGTTCATCCCGGCCAGCGGCAAGGTCGCCGACCGGTTCGGCACGCGCACGGTGTTCCGCGCCGCGATCGGGCTGTTCACCATCGGCTCGATCCTGTGCGCCCAGTCTCCCACGCTCGGCTATCTGGTGGCGGCCCGCATCATCCAGGGCATCGGCGGCGCGATGATGGTGCCGGTCGGGCGGCTGGTGCTGCTGCGCTCCGTCTCCAAGGCCGAGCTGGTCGCGGCGATGGCCTGGCTGATGATCCCGGCCACGGTCGGCCCGATCCTGGGCCCGCCGGTCGGCGGCTTCATCGTCACGTTTCTGGACTGGCGCTGGATCTTCTACATCAACGTACCCATTGGCATCATGGGCATCGTGCTGGTCACGCGCTACATCGCCGATGTGCGCGAAAGCGGCCGGATCGATTTCGACTTCGGCGGCATGGTGCTCTCCGGCATCGCCCTGGCCTCGCTGATGAGCGGGCTGGAGCTGTTCAGCCGGGGCGTTGGCTCCACGTTGCTGGCCACGGCGCTGGTGGCGATCGGCGTGGTCAGTTCCACGGCCTATTGGTGGCACGCCCGCGCCCACCCGCAGCCGGTGCTGGATTTCCGGCTGATGCGGATCTCCACCTTCCGCTTCTCCGTGCTCAGCGGCGCGCTGTCACGCATCGCGGTGGGGGCCATGCCGTTCTTGCTGCCGATGATGATGCAGATCGGCTTCGGCATGTCGCCGGCCGAGAGCGGGCTGATCACATTCTCTGGCTCGGCCGGCTCGCTGCTGATGCGCATGGCGGCGCCGCGGCTGCTGCGCGCGCTGGGGTTTCGCAACGTGCTGATCTGGATCGGGCTGATCGCCACGTTGCTGCTGGCGCTGACGGCGGCGTTCCGGCCGAGCTGGCCGATCGAATTCATCTATGCGGTGCTGCTGGTCGGCGGGTTCTTCCAGTCGCTGCAATTCATCGCCTACAACACGATCGCCTATGCCGACGTGCCGCGCGCGCAGATGAGTGCGGCGACGAGCTTCTACACCACGTTCCAGCAGCTGTCCCTGACCACGGGAATCGCCGTGTCGGCGGCCGTGCTGGCCGGGTCGATCCGCATGCACGGCGAGAGCGCGGCCGGGCTGGGCGATTTCTCGGTCGCCTATCTCGTGGTGAGCGGCGTGGCGCTGCTGGCGCCGCTGCTGAGCCGCATGCTGGACAAGAATGCCGGGATGGAGATGAGCGGGCATCATTGAAGGGAAGCAAGGACTTCTTTTCTGAAGAAAAGAAGCAAAAGACTTTTATTCGTTTTGTATTCACTCGTCCGAAAGAGACCGCGACAACCAGACAAAGGTTTTTTGGTTCTTTTTTTCAAAAAAGAACCTCTTTCTATTCTGTCCTACCCAACTCATCCTCAATGAACCTCAGCATATCCTGCATGCGATATGGCTTCTTGATGATCTTGCCGCTGAACCGTGCGTCAAGGTCGATATCTGGCGTTCCGTCGAACCCCGATGTGAAGATGGCCTTCAACCCCGGCCGCTCACCCAGCGCCGCCAAGGCAAGCTCGTAGCCATCCATGCCGCCCGGCATGACGATATCCGTCAACAGCAGGTCGATCTGCCCATTGCCGGCCAGAATGGTCAGGGCCTGCTCCGCATCGACGGCCTCAAGCACGGTATAGCCCGCTCTCGCGATCTGGCGGGTCAGAACACGCCGCAGCGCGTCGTTGTCATCCACCACCAGAACGGTCAGGTTCTTCACCGCAGCCACCGGCGGCATCTTCGGCCGGACCACCTCCGCGACTGCAACCGGTGACAAGGCCGGCAGAACAATGGTGAACACCGCCCCCTGCAAGGGCGTGCTCTGGACGCTGATCCGTCCACCGGACTGCCGGATGAAGCCGAACGTCATCGACAGACCCAGGCCGGTCCCCCTGCCGGTCGGCTTGGTGGTAAAGAAGGGCTCGAAGATGCGCTGCTGCACCTCAGGCGTCATGCCGTGGCCGGTGTCACGAATTTCGATCGTGACGCTGGCCTCCGGCTGCGGCAGTGACGCATCGGCGCCGGCCAACATTTCCAAGCCGCCGGAGTTGCGGGTGGCGATGGTCAGCGTGCCGCCGCGGGGCATGGCATCCCGGGCATTGTTGGCCAGATTGGCGATGGCGGCCTCAAACTGAACCCGGTCGATCATCACGGGCCACAGATCGGCAGCGAGATCATAGGCGATGGTGATGTCCGTCCCCAGCGTGCGTCGCAGCAGACGCACGAAGCTCTCGATCACCTCGTTCAGTTCGGTGGGCCTGGCGGCAAGGCGCTGGCGGCGTGAGAAGGCCAGCAGCTGGTGGGTCAGCTCGGCACCGCGCGTGGCAGCCCCCATCGCATCGGCGATCAGCTCCTGGCTTTCCCGGTCATGCGGCCAACGATCGCCCAGCAGTTCCAGGTTGAGGATCACCACCGCCAGGAGATTGTTGAAATCATGGGCAAGTCCGCCGGTCAGCTGCCCCACGGTCTCCATCTTCTGCGCCTGGATCAGCTGCAGCTCGGTCACGCGGCGGGCCTCGATCTCCGCACGCAGCGCGGCGTCAGCTGCCTTCGCCTCGGCCTGGATCTGCGCCATCCGCGTGATGTCCTTCAACACGGCCATATGGGTGCCGGGCTGAACCCGCGTCACGGTGAGCGAGAGGGTGACGGCCTGTCCCCGCGTCACCCCGGTGAGGCTGTGCTGATCGAGGATGGTGCCCGAAGGCTGCGCAAAGGCGGCAACCCGCGCGCGCAGATCCGGACACAGGGCGGCCAGGCTCGCATAGATGTTGCTGAGGTCCGGCGTCGTCACGTGCGGCATCAGCAGGGCGCTGACCATCGGGTTCAGCATGCTGACCGCACCGTTGTCGGCGAAACGCATGACGCCGATCGGCATGAGATAGATGAAGTGACGAAGCTCCTCGAGCTCGTCGGTCTCGGTGTCGTACCAGGAAGCCACTATCGGACGCCCGCCCAGGGCAGGGCTCTGCACCGGCCCGAACGTGACACCCACCTTTGAGCGGGCGGTGACGTCCTTGAGGATCGCCATATAGGTGTCCGGCCGGACGCGCGACACCGTGAGCGAGAGCGCCTGGTGCTTCGACCCCAGGCGCAGATCGATCCGCCGCTCTTCGACGACAGTGCCGGTGGGGTGGGTCAACGCGTCAACCCGCTCCATCAGGTCCGGGCAGAGCGTGGCCAGGGTGATGAAGATGTTGCCGAATCCAAGGTTGCCGATGAAAGGCGCCAAAATCTGGACAGCAGCGGGGTTGATCATGCTGACGGCACCGCTGCGGGCAAACCGCAGCACGCCGATGGGCATGAGATAGATGAATTCGCGGAGCGCCTCCACCTCGTCGCCGCCATCGTCCAGAACGGCGTTCATCCGGGCAACCGCCGCCTGGGCTGACGCTTCGCTGGCGTGGCCGTCACAGCGGGACTGCGCTGTAGCTGGTGACCGCGAGATACATATGGGTGGCCCAAGGCGCACTGAGCATACGGATACGGACCGGAACGGGCCGCATTCTCAACGTGAACACATAGTCCATCGTGGCATCAAGGTCCGGCTCTTCCTCGAAGCGCGTCGCCACCATGAAGTTGTTCATGCAAGGCCCCACTTCCGTGAAGAAATGCCGCCCGACAACACGATCTGGGCTCAGGCCGGAAGCGGCGCTTTCGCTGTGGTTATAATGCCGGACAGTTCCGGCGCGGTCCATGCGAATCACTCCGAAGGCAAGCCTGTCCAGCAACAGGGCGTCAGCGGCCTCCAGAAACCGAAGAAGATCGATGGCATCGAAGCCTGGGAGAGCCTCTCGATCTGGAGCAATCGACATGTCGCCTCGCGCGGGTTGACGTTTTGTCCGTCCATTACACGCCTGTCGCACCAGGGCAACAATATATCTCGAAAAATAAATATCTAGAAATTCGCTAGAATGAACGACAATTTATTGGAAACAGGTTGATTTTTTCCGGACAGGTTTCTGTCAAACTATTGATATTTCTGTTTCATTTTCAGTAAAAAAATCTAGCATTTGTTGGAGACACGAATGCTGGATGTAGGCTCAAACATGCGCAGCGAGGCATCTGTGCGCTGGCCGTGACGTGCGGCAACTAACTTGGCTTCGTCTCTCCAGGCGTCTGCATTTGCGACGGCCGCGGTCCCAATCCCTGCGATCGGGCCAGGGTGCACCGGCCGTGGTCCAGATCTTTTTCTATGCCGGTGGGCCCTGACGCTTGTCACAGGCATTGGCAGACTCGTCCCTACCGGAAAAAGGGGATAGGAAATCTCCCGACCCTGGGATATACGCTCCCCCCGCGCCGCTTTAGCTCAGGGGTAGAGCAACTGATTCGTAATCAGTAGGTCGTAGGTTCAATTCCTACAAGCGGCACCAGTTCTCCAAGCAAATTCAATGACGAACAAACTTCTGTCGTCCCGCCGAAAGCCGTTGAGGGCTGCTCTGGACACGAACTGGGCACCATCCCAACACGACGGTCGATGTGCCACTGACCGTGAGCGGCACAAGCTCGTCCACCGCCTCCGCCATCCCCAACTCCGCCGATCCAACCAGCGGCCCCTTCACCGACTCGTACCCCACCACAGGCACGGCGGGCACCATCTGCACCTATCTCCTCACACCCTGGACCCAGACCACCCCCTCGTCGGCCGCCGGCCCCCGGTGAAGCTGCAGAAGTTCGGCATCAATCTTGACACACTGAACCAGGCCAGCGTCTCGCTCACCGCCTATGTGCAGTCCACCGGCAGCCTTACCGCCGGTACGACCAACGCCGACGTGACTTCCTATACGTTGCGCGAGGGGGTCTATCCCGGTCAGCCCAATCCCGTCTCCAACCCGACCACCGCCAACGCGGTGGCGTCCGTCGGGGTGCCGGTCGGCAAGATCACCACGGCGGGCACGATCGCCGCTTGCAGCTCCACACTCTTTTCGGTCACGTCGACCGGCACCAACAAGCCCAACCCAACCTTCATTGCCAGCACCAGCCCAATAATCGTCCATCACGAGGCCCCGGGTGGCGGCAACCTGGTGATACCGCTGCTGGCGCAGTCCGTCACGAGATCGAGCCTCTCGGGCGGGACGCTCACCGCCACCACCGCGGCCCTCGCGGTCGCGTCGGTCACCTGCACCTACACCGTCCTCAACATCGCGCTGGCGACCTTCAGCGCGCATCTCTGCTACGACACCAACGGCAACGGGATCCCGGAGCGCGTGCCGGCCAATGCCTGCGCCCCTGTCCAGCCGTGCCGTGACCTGCTGCTCTCGCCCGACCTTGCCGTGTTCGCCGACGGCGTGCTGATCCCCGCCAAGCATCTCGTCAACGGCACCACCGTCGCACCGCTGTGTCGCCACGATGTGACCTATTGGCACATCGAACGCGATAGCCACGGCGCGATCCTGGCCGAAGGCCTGCCGGGGGAAAGCTTCCTGGAAAACGGCAGCCGCGATGCCTTCGCGAGCGAACGCCCGATCCGCCGCCCTGTCCTCCGTTGGTCGGCCAGGGCCCCGTGCTTCAGTTCGTGCATGATCGCCTTGGTCAGCGCGAGCCGTCTGACCACCAGGCGATCGCGGTGGCGCGTTGAGCGTTCGGCTGCTGTGCCCACAGTTTCCGCGGGACTCTACGGGTCAGTCCATGGCGCGCGCCATCCGCGGGCCTCAAGACCGACGGAACGACGACAACTCGCCCTGCTGGTGTGCCTCGGTTCAGTTTCCCGTCAGCGGATAGCACGAACTGGTGGTCAGGGTCTGGCGCAGCGCCGGAATCAGGGTGCCGGCAACACTGCTGAACGGCAGGCTGAGCGTGACCTGCACCTCGGTTGTGCCCGCAGGCCGGTTGCAGGCGGACGCTTTGGTGATCGCGGGCGGCTGGTTCGCGATCTGCACGTTGGCGGCGACCAGGCCGATGGCCCCGTTGTTCGTGGCCGTGGTCACCGCATAGGTCGAGGCCGCGGCGCAGGCGCTGTTGCCGATGGCGACACAGCGCGCGGTCTCGTCGCCGGTGATCTGCAGCGCCTGCCAGGTCCAAAGCAGGCGGGCATATTCCAGGCCGCCGAACATCAGCGTCAACAGCACCGGCGCCAGAATCGCGAACTCGACCGCCGTGCTGCCGCGTCTGTCGGCCAGCGGGCCTGCGCACCGGCGCCTCTTGACCGGCGCCACGACACTGTCCGCAATCGACTTCCCCAGCAGCCAGGTGTCGGCCGGCCAGAACGCGTTGAACGGATAGGAGACGCTGACCGTCAGATACGTGCCTGGTGCAGAGCCATCGGCGCAGGTGAAGCCGGCGCTGGTGGAGCAGCGCCAGGTGGTAGCCGGACAGCAGCTGGCCCCGGCGGCGGCTCCGTTGTTGAGCACGCTCGAAGCCGTGGGAGCCCCGACGAAGGCATTGGTGACCGTCCCGGCCATGGACTTCGCATTGGCCACGATGGTGGCGGTGGCAACGCCGTTCTGGCCGGCCAACGTGGCGTATTGCGCGCTGCCGGCCAGCGCGCGGGCGATCTGGGCGCGGCTGAGCAGGGCCATGCTGAAATCGGTGATGCCAATCAGCGAGGTCACCAGCAGCGGCGCCAGCAGCGCGGTCTCGATGGCCGCCACACCTGATCGGTCCCGTCGCAATGTCATGCCTGTTTCTCCATCGTGGTAGCCCCCTATTGCACCAGCGCGATCGTGGTCTTGCCGCCGCTGACCGTGGGCGTGGTGAAGCCGTAGCTGGCGCAGTTGTGCTGCGGCAGCGTCAGATTGGCGCCGCTGTTGAAGGTCAGGCTGTAGACCACGAGATAGGTGCAGGCGCCGGCGTTGAACGTGGCGCTGTTGAGGTTCAAGGCGGTGGTCGGCGAATAGATCGCGCCGTTGACGGTGTAGGTGACCCCGGAATTGATGTTGAGCCCGCCCATCGCGTAGATCGCCATGCCGTTCCACGTGCCGCTGCCGGGCGCGGTGAGGGTGACATTGCCGCTCGGGCTGAAATTGTTCTGGGTCACGATGGTGACGCCGCCGGTGCCGGTGAGGCTGGCGCCGGAATTGACGTTCAGTCCGGTGAAGAAATACGTGCCAGGGCTCAAAGTGAGCGACGAGCCGCTGTTGACGTTGACGTTGGACCAGCAGCCGGGCGTGAGCGTGCTGGTATAGTTGTAGTTCTGGCAGTTGGTGAAACCCGCGCTGGCCGCCGCGGCATCGGCGCTGTACGGGTTGACGGCGGCGGCAGCACCGGTCTGCGCCGTGCCGGAGATGCTGCTGCCGGTGTTGCGCACCACGCCGCCGGGGGTCGCCACATTGGCGGTGATGGTGCCGCCGCTGTTGAGCAGGATGGCGTTGCTGGCCGTGCTGTTGGCCACGACATCACAGCCGTTGGCAGTGATGGCGGCGTTGCTGTTCATGATCAGCGTGGTCAGCGACAGCACGCAGGCGACCTGGGTGGCGCCGGTCATCTGCACCACAGAGCTGACGGTGGTGGTGGTGCTCGTGCCGCCGCCGACGATTTCCGCCAGCAGGTAGCTGGACGGGGCGGCCAGCGCGACCTGGATGGCGGGGCTTGCCGCGGATTTCGGCGATTTGGCCAGATAGAACAGCGTGGGATTCTGAATGATGCTGGCCGGCCAGCCATTGGCGACCACGACATCGCTGACCGTGGCCATGGTGGTGGCGGCGCTGGATGATTTCAGCCAGCTGATGGCACCGGCCATGGCCGCGCTGTCGGCCACCTTCTGCAGTTCGGCGGTCTGGGTGTAGGCGGCACCGAGATCAAGCGAAAGGGCCGCCATGCCGATGATGGCGGTGAGCGAAGCGGCGGCGATCAGGGCGACGCTGCCACGGCGGTCTTCTGCCAGAAGGCGCCATAGAATTTTCTGACCGGTGCCGTTCGTCTTCCATCTATACATGGATTCATTATATCGCCCCCAGTGGTGAGAGAATGTCAGAAATTCTGGAGAATCATTTCTACGACTAAATAGTGATGGACAATCTTTGTGATTGTCGAAATCTTGCAGCATGCCGATCAGATGGTTCTTGGCGATTGTTGTGAGTTGTCTTTTGCGGGCCGTGCTGTCCGCAGGGCCTGCCCAGGCCGAGGACCAGGCGCTGTGCGACGCCGCAGGGCTGCAGGCGGAACGGCGCCTTGGCCTGCCCCCGGGCCTGCTGCGGGCGATCGGCGTGGTCGAGAGCGGGCGACGCGATCCGCGGTCCGGCACGGTGAAACCCTGGCCATGGACCATCGATGCCGCCGGCCGCGGCGAAGTGTTCGAAGCCAAGGCCGACGCCCTCGCCCGCACCCGCGCGCTGCTTGACCGCCACGTCACCTCCATCGACATCGGCTGCTTCCAGATCAATCTGGCCGCTCATCCCGAGGTTTTTCAAAGCCTTGAGGAAGGTTTCGATCCCTCGGCCAACGCGGAGGCGGCAGCAACCCTGCTGAGCCGGCTGCATGACAGCACCGGCACCTGGGATGCGGCGGTCGCCCACTACCATTCCGCGACGCCGCCGCTGGGGGCAGCGTATCGCGACCGGGTGGCATCCATATGGGGGCAGGATCTGCTGGCGCCGGCCACGGGCGTGGTGGAGCTGCGCTGGCGCAGCCGGCCGGGCCGGGTCCGCATGTCTGGACCCCTGCCACGACGGGCGGTGCGCAGGTGATTCATGTCGGTTCCGTTGTTAACGCGGTCTCGGCACAAATTATCCCACGCGAACAGTTGGCGATCGTGCATCTTCCTGACAGTCAGTAAGTTAATCCTAAACTTTCCTGAATTTCGCAGACGACACCGGACTGTCACAACGATGGGGCGGAGAGGCCAAGATGAGCAAAGTATCGAAGATCTAGCTCGAAAATACTCGCCCCTCTCCAGAAAGCACTATCGATTATAACCCCGTCAAAAATGGACCCTGATCATGTATGAGTATGTCAAGACTGGCTCGCCCTCGGCACCGACAAGCGCGCTGTCACGGCTTTGGAATATGGGCTGATCGTAGCCGTCATCGCGGGCGTCGTGGTTGCTGGCTTCACCACGCTCGGCACCACGATCCAGACGACCCTGACCACTCTGAACGGCAAGATCTGACGCATGATCAGAACAGGCCTCGACGGTGCCATCCCGCCGGGGCCTGTCTCCTGATCGGCAGCAATCGTGAGACGGACCCGCCGGAGCACCTGACCGGGCTGAATGCAAAAGTAATCGAAGCTGATTCGACAGACCGTGTCTCCATCTCTGGGTCGATCTCTGTGGAATACCGACGAAAGAGGATGAGCAAGATGGTTGATTATGCAAAGACCTGGGTCGGTGTGACCACCGACCGGCGCGCCGTGACCGCGCTTGAATACGGCCTGATCGCCGCCGTCATCGCAGGCGTCGTGGTCGCCGGCTTCAGCACGCTGGGCACCACCGTCAGCGGCGTGCTCACCACGCTGCAGGCTGACATCCCCTGAGCCTGTCTCTGAGACCGAACGGGGCGCGGCCTCGGCGGGACGGTCCCGCCGAGGTTTGTCGCAGCCCGCTGATGCCATTCGCCGAGGCCCGCCATGTCGCCTGTCGCAGACATCTTCGCCGTTGCCGGCCTGGCGCTGCTGCTGGCAGCCGCCCTGCATGACGCGGCGTTTCGAACCGTCCCCAACACGCTGTGCGTCGCCGTGCTGTGCTGCGGCCTGGTTGCGCGCGCGCTGGCCGGGCAGATCGTGCCGTCGCTACTGGCGGCGGCGCTCACGTTTGCCGTCGCTGCGCTCTGCTGGCGCCGCCGGTGGCTGGGCGGCGGCGACGTCAAGCTGCTAGCTGCGGTCACGTTGCTAATACCGCCGGTGGCGGTACCTTTGCTGGTGGCCTGGGTGGCGCTGAGCGGCGGCGCGCTCACCCTGCCCTATCTGCTCGCCCGCCACCGGCTGCCGGTGCTGGCGGGGCCGCACCGCCACCTGCTGGGCCGCGTGGCGCGCACCGAATCCTGGCGCCTTCGCCGCGGCGGGCCGCTGCCCTATGCCGTCGCCATCGCCGCCGGCGCCTGCCTGGTTGCGGCCACCGGCCATGGAGTTGTGTCATGATCCTGCGGGTGGTGCTGTTCGGGCTGATCCTGTGCGGACTTGGCGGCTTCGGCACCATCGCCTGGGTGATGCTGCCGCACAGCCAGGCCGCGGCCGCCATCGTCCAGCCGGCGACGGAGACCGTACTGACCGCGAGCCATGCGATGCAGGCGGGCACGCTGATCAAGCCCGAGGATCTCGCCGGGGCGGCGATCGAGATTGCCAAGCTGCCGATCGGCTACATCTAAGGACGACGTCGAGGCGCGGCGCAGCCTGGTGGGCGGGCTGATCCGCCGGCCGCGCTCGGCAGGCGACGTGTTGCGGCTGCCCGGTGACGCGCTGCGCCCCTCCGATCACGGCTTCCTTGCCGCTGTGCTGTCGCCGGGCACGCGCGCGGTGACGGTCGGTGTGGACATGATCAGCGGTGCGGCCGGCCTGATCTGGCCGGGCGATCGTGTGGACCTGATCCTCACCCAGACGCTGGATGGGCCTGACGTGTCCCCTAGCCGCAAGGTCGCCGCCGAGACGGTGCTGCGCGACATCAGGGTGATCGCCATCGATCAGCAGATCGCCCAGGGGGCCACCAACGGCGCTGTCGACACGGCGACGGTGGCCAAGACGGTGACGCTGGAGGTGTCGTCGAGCAAGGCCGAGCTGATCCAGGTGGCAACCAGGCTCGGACGGCTGTCGCTGACCCTGCGCGCCTCCCATGCCGGCCCCGATTCCGACACGCCGCAGACCACGACCTGGGCGGGAGATGTCTCCGCCGCCCTGCCTGCCCAGCCGCCGCCGCCGGAGCCTGCCACCGTCGGCAGCGTGCGGGTGTTCCAGGGGGCCGTGGCTGACAAGGAGTAAGTTTTGAAGCGCATCTCCGCCCTGCTGCTGGCCCTGCTGCTGGCAGCGCCCCCCGCGCTGGCCCAGAAGGCAGCGCCGGCCTCGGTCCGGTCCTTGTCGTTTGAGGCCGGCACCGGCCAGGTGATCACCCTGGCCCAGCCTGCCGCCAACATCTTCGTCGCCGACCCGAAGGTGGCCGAGGTGAGGCCGGGCAGCCCGACCAGCCTGTTCGTGTTCGGCGTGGCCGTGGGCCGCACCACGGTGGCGGTGATGGACACTGCCGGCGCGGTGGTGGCGCATTACGAGAGCACCGTGCGCCCGTCCGGCTACCTCGCCGGCCAGGCGCAGGCGGAGCTGCGGCGCGTGTTCGGTGGCGACAGCTACGCCGTCTCGCCCGAGGCGCGGGGCGTGCTGATCACCGGCAACGCCGCCTCGACCAGCGAGGCGGCCCGGGCGGTGGCGTTGGTGCGCGGGCTGCTGCCGGATGGTCAGACGGTGGACAACCAGATTGCCGTGCGATCGCTGCAGCAGGTCAATCTCCAGGTGCGGATCGTGGAGATGTCACGCAACGTCACGCGCGCCCTCGGCATCAACTGGCAGAACCTGGCTGGGCTCTCCACCAGCTACGGCGTCGCCACCACCGGGGTGGGTGCGGCACTCGGCGCAGTCAGCTCGCGCCTGGGCAACACCGGGCAGTATCACAACATCAATCTGCTGACCGATGCGCTGGCGACCGACAATCTGGCGCGCTCGCTGGCCGAGCCCAACCTGACCGTGATGAGCGGCGAGACCGGCAGCTTCCTGGTCGGCGGCGAATTCCCCATCCCGGTGGCGCAGCAGAACAACCAGACGACGATCGAGTTCAAGAAATACGGAGTCGCCCTGCGTTTCGTGCCCACCGTGCTGTCGGATGGGCGGATCAACCTGCAGGTGAGCCCTGAGGTCAGCGAGCTGACACAGCAGGGCGCCATCACGCTGTCCTCCGGCAATTCGACCCTCTCGATCCCGGCGCTCAGCGTCCGGCGTGCCGAAACCAGCGTCGAGCTCGGCTCCGGCCAGACCTTCGCCCTGGCCGGGCTGCTGCAGGACAACACGTCGACAACCACCAACGGCCTGCCGGGCCTGGGGGATCTGCCGATCCTGGGCACGCTGTTCCGCTCGAACGGGTTTCAGCGCAAGGAGACCGAGCTGGTCATTCTGGTGACACCCTATGTGGTGCGCCCGGTGGACGATCCGCAGGCCCTGAAGGGTCCGGGCGCGCAGTACGGCGTGCCCAACGACCTCGAGCGCATTCTGCTCAATCGCGAGGTCGCCCAGGGCGACCCGGCCTCGGCGGTCCATATCCCCGGCGACGCAGGGTTCATCGTGCAATGAAGACACTCCTGATGCTGTCGCTGCTGCTGGCCGGCTGCGCCGAGATGGATCCCTATACCCGCAGCGGGGTGTGGCATCCTGAGGCGGTCAACGCGCGCAACCTCGCCGCCATGGTCGCCAACCCCGAGGATCTGCGTCGGGGCCACGGCGATCCCGGCCCGGATTCGCAGCTCGCCACCCAGGCGGCCGTCCGGCTTTACACCGGCACCGCGAAGCCGCTGCCGCCGCTGAATGACGCGGCCGCCCCCGCAGCATTGCCGGGCGCCGCCCCCACGGCCGCGCCAGCCGCTGCATCCCCCACCGCACCGAGCACCAACTGATGGCCGCCGACGGCAGCATCGGCCTGCAGCAGGCCCGTGAGATCGGCACGGCAGCGCCGGCGCATTGCCTCGCCTATGTCAACGACAGCGCCACCGAGACGGCGCTGCGCGAGGGCATGGCGGAGATGCAGGGCTCGCTCGACATCAGCCGCGGCGGCATCAAGGCCGCCATCGCCGCCATGCAGCGGCTGCCGACGCCGCCGGTGCTGATCGTCGATGTCAGTACCGAGGGCGCCCCGCTGGCCGCACTGGAGGCGCTTTCGGATGTGGTGGAGCCGCATGCCTGCGTGCTGGTGGTGGGCGAGCTGACCAGCCTCGATTTCTACCGCGAGCTGACCCGCGGCGTCGGCGCCACGGAATACCTGGCCAAGCCGCTGTCGCGCGAGATGGTGGCCCGCCACTTCGTGCCGCTGGCGCAGGGGCGCTCGCCGAGCGGCGAGGCGGCGCTGGGCGGTCGGGTGATCACCGTCACCGGCGCGCGCGGCGGCGTCGGCGCCACCACCATCGCGGTCAACCTCGCCTGGCATTTCGGCATGACCGCGCGGCGCCACACCGTGCTGCTCGATGCCGACACGCAGTTCGGCGCGGCGGGGTTCCTGCTCAATGTCGAGCCCGGCCAGGGTCTGGCCACCGCGCTGCGGGCGCCGGAGCGCATCGACACGCTGCTGGCCGAGCGCGCCGCGCACCCGATCGACGAGCGGCTGCATCTGCTGGCGAGCCAGGAAAAACTGGAGGACGGCTTCGCCCACGCGCCGGAGGCGGCCGGTCTGCTGCTGGCGGCCCTGCGGCGGCGCTACAACTTCATCGTGGCGGACGCGCCCTGCCGGCCGCTGCCGTTCTGCCGTGACCTGCAGATGCTGTCCCATCGCCGTGTCATCGTCATCGATCCCTCGCTGCTGGCGGTGCGCGACGCGCTGCGGCTGATGGCGCAGCCCGCCACACCGGCCGAGACCGCGCGGCCGGTGCTGGTGCTCAACCGGCTCGGCCGCCCCGGCGGTCTCGGCCGCCGCCAGATCGAGGACGCGCTGCAGCGCAAGCCGGATGTGGTGATCGCCGATCTGCCCAAGCAGGTCGGCACCGCCGCCACACTCGGCAAGCCGGCCATGGCCAGCCATGGCGGGTTCCGCGACGCGATTCTGGCGCTGAGCCAGCAGGTCGCGTTCAGCCGGCTGCTCGACAGCGCCGATGACGCGACCGCAAGGCTGACGCCGAAGCCAGGCGGCCGACGCTGGTTCGGAGGCAGGCCATGACCGCGAGTTTCGGCCGTCGACGCCTCGACCAGGTTGCGGCCTCGCCGCTGCAATCCACGCCGATGGCGTCAGGCGCAGGCCCTGCCCTGCCGGCGCCGCCGCCGGAGGCGGTGGCCGAGCTGCGCCAGCTCTGCCTCGCCCGCATCGAGCCGGGTGCCGTGGCCAGCCTGCCGCCGGACCGGCTGATCAGCGAGGTCGAGCGGCTGCTCGGCACACTGGCCACCGAGCGGCGGCTGCAGCTCAACGCCCGCGAGCAGCAGGCGCTGGCCGGCGATCTGGTCAACGACATGATCGGGCTGGGGCCGATCGAGACCTTGCTCGACGACCCCAGCATCAACGACATCATGATCAACGGCCCGCATCGCATCTTTGTCGAGCAGGGCGGCCGCAACGTGCTCTCGCCGGTAAGGTTCCGCGACACGGCGCATCTGACCAATGTGTGCCAGCGGATCGCGGCCGCGGTCGGACGGCGCATCGACGAGGCGAGCCCGATGGTGGATGCGCGGCTGAAGGACGGCTCCCGCGTCAACATCGTCTTCCCCCCGCTGGCCCTCGATGGGCCCTACGTCTCCATCCGCAAGTTCAGCAAGAAGGCGATCGGCTTCGAGCAGCTGATCGGCTTCGGAGCGCTGACGCCGCAGGTGGCGCGCATTCTGGAGCTGGCGGCCAAGGCGCGGCTCAACATCGTCATCTCCGGCGGCACCGGCTCGGGCAAGACCACGCTGATGAACGCGCTGTCCCAGCTGATCGACCCGGCCGAGCGCGTCGTCACCGTCGAGGACGCGGCGGAGCTGCAGCTGCAGCAGCCGCATGTGGTGCGGCTGGAGACACGGCCGTCCAACCTCGAAGGCAAAGGCGAGGTGACACAGCGCGACCTCGTGCGCAACGCGCTGCGCATGCGCCCCGATCGGGTGATCATCGGCGAGGTGCGCGCCGGCGAGGCGTTCGACATGCTGCAGGCCATGAACACCGGCCATGACGGCTCGATGAGCACGATTCACGCCAACACCACGCGCGACGCGCTGACCCGCATCGAGAACATGGTGCAGATGGGGAATATGGGCCTGCCCTCGGCCGCCATCCGCCAGCAGATCGTCGGTGCCGTGCACCTCATCGTGCAGGTCGAGCGGCACCGCGACGGCGGGCGGCGCATCACCCAGGTGAGCGAGCTGTGCGGCATGGAGGGTCAGATCGTGCTGCTCAACGACGTCTTTCAGTACGTGATCACCGGCGAGAACGACAAGGGCCGTCTGGTGGGCCACTACACCGTCAGCAAGGCGCGGCCGAGCTTCATGGCGCGGCTGGTGTATTTCGGGCTGGACAGGCAGTGGATGCAGGCGCTGGGGGCGGACGCATGATCAATCTGCCGCTGCTCGCGGGACTTGTGCTGGTGGTCGTCACGCTGATCGGCGTGCAGGCGCTGATGGGTCTGCAGAAGCGGCAGGCGGCCCTGCAGCAGCGCGTGGCGGCGATCCGCCCGCGTCCGGCCGCGCGCCCGACGCTGCCGCCGCTGATGCGCCGCCGGACCGATCGCAGGCGGACCAAGGTGCAGAATCTGGCCGCGCTGATCGGCTATGATCCGGACCGGGCCGACCAGTACGCGATGTCGTGGCCCGTGGTGGTGATCGCGGCCCTGGTGGTGGGCGCCGCGGCGGCGCTGCTGGGCCGCGGCATGGCCGGACAGCTGGGCCTGTTCGGCATTCCCGTGTCCGGCATCTTCGGCAGCCGCGCCTATTACGCCTGGGCGGACGGCAAGCGGCGCGATCTGCTGCTGGCGCAGTTCCCGGACGCGCTGGCGCTGATCGTGCGGGCGGTGCGGGTGGGCATTCCGGTCTCCGAGGCGCTGCGGGCGGTGGCGCGCGAGGCGCCGGAGCCGACGGCTGCCACGTTCGACCGGCTGGAGAAGCAGCTGGCGATCGGCACCCCTCTGGAAACCGCGGTGCGCGACATGGCCAGCCGCAACGCGCTGGCGGAGTACGGCTTCTTCGCCGCCGCCCTCGCCCTGCAGGCGCAGACCGGCGGCGGGCTGACGGCAACGCTGGAAAGTCTCGCCGACATCATCCGCCGCCGCATCGCCATGAAGGCACGCGGCCACGCGCTGTCGTCGGAGGCGCGGACCAGTGCGATGGTGCTGGGCGCCCTGCCGGTGGTGACCTGCCTGATGCTGTTCCTGACATCGCCCGGCTATGTCGGCATTCTGTTCACCGAGGCAGGCGGCCAGAAGCTGCTGGGCGGAGCCATCCTGTCGCTGCTCACCGGCATGAGGGTGATGCGCATGATCATCCGCAAGAGCCTGTCATGAACCTGCTTCTGATCATCATGGGGGGCGTCAGCGCCACCATCCTCACCACCGCCGCCTGGCTGCTGCTGCGGGTGTCCGACAAGAACGAGCTGCTGGCGCGGCGGATGAGTGCCGCGCGAGGCCAGTGGCTGCAGCCGCATCCGGTGGAGCGGCGACGCTCGCGCGGCATGCTGCAGCCGCTCCACCGGCTGGTGGCCGGCATCGGCCGGGCGGCGCTCGGCAGCGGCATTCTGGCCGGCCGCACCAGGCAGGAGCTGCAGCAGGCGCTGCTCGCCTCGGGGTTTCGCGGACCCAACGCGTTGCCGCTGTTCCTTGGCGCCAAGCTGCTGCTGGTGGTGGTCGGGCCGCTGGCCGCACTGCTGCTCGCCGGTGTGCTCGGCGTGTCGCCGCAGACGCGGGTGATGTTGATCGGCGCCGGTTTCGTGGCCGGGCTGCTGGCGCCGGACCAGGTGATCAAGCGCCGCCGCGCCGCCTATCTTGACCGGCTCGAGGCCGGGCTGCCCGATGCGCTGGACCTGATGGTGATCTGCGCCCAGGCCGGGCTCAGCCTGGAGCCGGCGATGGCCCGCGTCGCCGCCGAGATGCGGTTCGCCCGCATCGAAATCGCCATCGAGCTGGACCTCACGGTGCGCGAGCTGGAGGTGATGGCGAGCCCGCAGGCGGCGCTGGCCAATCTCGCCAACCGTACCGGGCTGCCCACGCTGAAGCGCCTGGTCTCGACGCTGGTGCAGACCATGCAGTACGGCACGCCGCTGACCGATGCGTTGCGCACGCTGTCCGCCGAGGTGCGTCAGCAGACGCTGACCAAGTTCGAAGAACGCGCCGCGCGCCTGCCGGTGCTGCTGACGATGCCGATGATCCTTTTCATCCTGCCCTGTGTGTTTATCATCACGGCTGGCCCGGCAGCGCTTCGGGTGATGAAAGTACTGTCACATTGATCCATTCGATCGCCCGACTCACCTCGCTGCGACATTTGCCAGCGTGGGGGGCGGCTGTGTTGGCCGGGCTGCTGCTGAGCGGATGTGCGCAGGATGGTGGCGCGCTGGGCACAGGCATGCCTAGCACCAAAACAGCCCGGGCGACGCCGAGCCGCTGCTGTGTGAAGGCGATGCGGATGTGGCGCTCGGCCGGTCAAACGACGCCGACACCGCCTATGCGCAGGCGCTGGTGCGGGATCCCCGGTCGACTCAGGCGCTGCTGGGCCTTGGCCGGCTGCGTCTGGGCGATGCGCCGGCCCGGGCGGAGCAGATGTTTCGCCGCGCGCTGGCGGTGACGCCAAATCAGGCGGCGGCGCTGAACGACCTCGGCATCGCATTGGACCTGCAGGGGCGGCACACCGACGCGCAGGATTCCTATGGCGCGGCGCTGGCGGCTGATCCGGGGATGCGGGCGGCGGAGGTCAATCTGGCGCTGTCGACGGCGCTGGGCGGGAAGCCAGCCGAGGCGGCGAAGGTGCTGTTACCGATCGCGTCCCGCCCGGACGCGAGCCTGCGCGAACGCCATGATCTGGCCGCGGTGCTGGTGATGGACGGGCGGGTGGACGAGGCGCGGCGGCTGCTGAGCCCGGCCCTCAGCGGGGCTGAGCTGGAGGCGGCGATTGCTGGGTATCAGAGCCTTTTGAGCAAGTGAAGCAAGGACTTCTTTTCTGAAGAAAAGAAGCAAAAGACTTTTATTCCTGAGGCAGACCACTCTCCGGACAGTCTGTAACCCACGATTAAAAGTTTTTTGGTTCTTTTTTTCAAGAAAGAACCTCTTCCTTTATCACCCGCAGCCAACTGCGCAGGGCGGCGGTCACGCTGTCCGCCGCTTCCAGCGGGGCCATGTGGCCGCTGCCCTCGAACACGACATAGGTCGCGTGGCGCACCAGCCGTGCCATCGCCTCATGCTGGGAGGGAGGGCTCCAGGCGTCCTGCCGTCCCACGCCGATCAGCACGGGGCAGGTGATGGATGCGAGCCCCGGTTCGGCGTCCGGCCGTTCCAGCAGCGCCTTGATCTGGCCGGCATAGATCTCCGGCGTGGCGCGCTCGACCATGGCCCGCAGGCCGGCCATGAACGCCGCGTCGGTGAGCCGGTCAGGGTGGACCATCGGCGGCAGCCAGCGATCGGCCAGCGCGGTCATGCCTTGGCTGAGGGCGAGATCGACCAGACTCTGGCGCTTTTCCGCCTCGCCGGGGGCGCGGGGATGGGTGCCGGTGTCGAGCAGGGCCAGATGGGTCACCCGCTCGGGCGCCAGGCGGTTGATTTCGAGGGCCACGCGGGCCCCCATGGAGTGGCCGGCGACGGCGAAGCGTGGCGGAGCACCCTGCAGCACCCAGGCGGCCATGCCGGTGATGCTGTCATGGCCCAGGAAATCCGGCGTGCGGATTTCGGCGATGTCGGACAGCCCCGCCACCTGCGCCACCCGCACGGTCGCGTCGCACAGCAGGCCCGGCAGCAGATAGAGCACCGGGCGGGAGGCCGGCATCAACGGCACTCCGGCACGCGGCGGGTCTGCAGGAATTCCTCGAAGGTCTCGCCGCGCATGATGGCGTAGATCTCGAGATTGGTCTTGCGGGCGACGCGGGCGAATTTCTCCAGCACGAAGAAATTGGCGCCGTGCTGCACCAGGCCCAGCCAGTCACGCGCGCGCAGCAGCGCCTTCTCGGTCTCGCTGAGGCCGGCGGAGTCCATCGCGGCCTCCTCATCCGTCAGGAAACGCTCCCGCGCGGTGCCGCCGATCATGCTCCACAGGAAGCGGTTGAGCTTCAGCGCGCGATAGCTGGTGCGCAGGTCGAACACATAGGTGCCGAACAGATCCTCGAGCCCCTCGGTCTGCGGGTTCATCGCACGAGCTCCGCAACCGGGGCCGACACGGTGGCGGGCAACGGCTCGTACAACGTCACCGTCATCGCCGTGGTGGTGGCGAGGTAGTAGTTCTCGTGCAGCGTGCGGATCGGGCCCTCCAGGGCGCCGCGCATGGCAAGCCACATGATCTGCTCAACGCTCTCCGCCCCGCCCAGGCGCACGTAGTCCGCGTGCTTCATGCGGGTGAGGCGTTCGGGGTCGTTCACCAGCAGGTCAAGGAATTCGCGGTCCCACGCCTCGTTGTTGAAGCCGGCGCGCTCGCCATGGATCTGGTGGGACAGGCCGCCGGTGCCGACCACCACCACCTTGAGATCCTCGGGGAAGGATTCGATGGCCCGCTTCATCGCCTGGCCCAGCCGGTAGCAGCGCCGCGCCGTGGGGAGCGGGTATTGCAGCACGTTGATGGCCAGCGGCACGATGGCGCCCGGCCAGTCCGGATCATGCGGCCAGAGCAGCGGCAGCGGCGAGGCGCAGCCATGGTCGATCGGCTTGTCCTGGAAGGTCGCGATATCGAACTCGTCGTTGACCAGCGATTCCGCGATGTGGATGGACAGGTCGAGATGCCCCTTCAGCGGCGGCAGCGGGCGCTTGCCCGCGCCTTCGTCGGCGATCTCGAAACGCTCGCCGATGCCCAGGGCGAAGGTGGGGTAGAGGTCGAAGAAGAAGGTCGTGGCATGGTCGTTGTAGAAGAACACCATCACATCGGGCTTCTGTTCGGCCAGCCAGGCCGCGACCGGCGTGTAGCCCTCGAACAGCGGCGCCCAGCCGGGCTCGCCCTGCTTGCCCTTGTCATAGGCCACGCCGATGGTCGGGACATGCGATGTTCCGATACCCCCGATGATCCTTGCCATGATGGCTCCCCTAACGGTTAAAAGTTTCTTTGGTTCTGTCTTTTCAAAGAAACAACTTCTTTTTTGAAAAAAAGAAGCAAAAAACTTTCATTCCTTTGGTGGCGGCTTGCGGATGGCGGCGAGCAGCGCCCGGACCTCGGCGCGTGCGGCGATATGGCTCATGCCCAAGGCAATGTCCACGCCGGCCTCGCGCACGTCCATCAGCGTCAGGCCCTGCAGGTAGAGCTCGCGATAGATCACGCGCTCGCCGAAGCCTTTCACCGTGCGAAACCCGATCCGTTTGGCCAGCGCGTCGAGCGTCGCCCCCACATCGCGCTTGTTGCGCGCCTCGCCCGCACCCAGTCGGTTGCGCATCACGATCCAGTCGATCCGGCCACGATCCCGGGCGAAGCGCTGCTTGCGCGCCTCCCACACCATCTCGCTGTAGATGCTCGGCGTGACCACATCGAGCTTCTCGGGATCCACCTTCGCCAGCATCGCGAAATCGACGAAACTGTCGTTGATCGGCGTGATCAGCGTGTCCGCCCGCGCATGGCCCAGACGCGACAGATTCGTGTCCGCCCCCGGACAATCGATGACGACGATGTCGCACGCCGCCGAAAGCTGTGCCATCGCCGCCTCGAACCGCGCCCGCTCGTCGGCATCCGCGGCGGCGCGGCTGTCCAGCGCGGACCGCGCGACACGCTCCACCAGCGGATGCGGCAGCGTCACCCCATGGCGGGCGGTGTAGGCCTGCCGGGCCGCGAGATAGTTCGACAAGGTCGCCTGGCGGGCATCGAGGTCGATGGCGCCGACGGCATAGCCGTCGCGCAGCAGACCGACGATGACATGCATCGCCGCCGTGGATTTGCCGGAGCCACCCTTCTCGTTGCCCAGCACGATCACATGGGCGCGTCGTTCCAACGAAACGGGGGACAAGCCGCACCACCTCTCTCATCGCAGAACCGCCTTATGCCCCCAGCAACCCGATACGTCCATGCGCCGAGATGGGTTACAACAGGCGCATGACCGAGCCAGCGCCTGCCCATGAATGCCCGATGTGCGGACTGTTCCAGTCCGTGCCGCCGCTCGCGCACGGCATCACGGCACGCTGCCGGCGCTGCGAGACGCCGCTGGGCCAGGGCAAGACCGACCCCGCCGGCCGCGCCCTCGCCTTCGCCACGACGGCGCTGCTGATGCTCGGCCTCGCTGCCTCGCAACCCTTCATGGAGCTCACCCTGCGCGGCCAGGGCCAGCAGACCAGCCTGTTCACCGGTGCGGAGGCGCTGTCCGAGCGGGGCATGTGGGAGCTGGGGCTGGTGGTGCTGTTCACCACCACCGTGGCGCCCCTGGCGCGGCTGCTCGGCATCGTCTGGGTGGTGATCGGCCTGCGGCTGCGCCGGCCGCCGCGACATGTGGCCTTGGTGTTCCGCACGGTCGAGGCGCTGGCGCCGTGGTCGATGGTGGAGGTGTTCCTGCTGGGCGTGTTCGTCGCCTACACCAAGCTGTCGGACGTCGCACTGGTGCATGTCGGCGTCGCCGTCTATGCGCTGGGGCTGCTGATGCTGGCCATGGCCGCGGCCGACGGGGCGCTGGACCATCAGGCCATCTGGCGCGACATCGCGCTGCGCGCCCCGGTGGTGACCGCGCCGGAGGTGCCCGGCCCGCGCATCGGCTGCGACGCTTGCGGACTGGTCAGCCACAACCGGCAGGTCTGCCCGCGCTGCGGCGGCAGGCTGCGGCACCGCAAGCGCAGCAGCCTGGGGCGCACCTGGGCGCTGCTGATCGCAGCCGCCCTGCTCTACATCCCGGCCAACATCCTGCCGGTGACCACCTATATCCGGCTCGGACAGGGCAGCCCCGACACGATCCTCTCCGGCGTCAGGGAGCTTGCCGCGGCGGGACAGTGGCCGCTGGCGGCGCTGGTGTTCATCGCCTCCATCACCGTGCCGATGCTCAAGCTGGTCGGTCTCGGCACATTGCTGGTCAGCACCCAGCTGCGCGCGCAGGGGCGGCTGATCGAGCGGACCCGGCTCTACCGCATCGTCGAGGCGGTCGGCCGCTGGTCGATGATCGATGTGTTCATGATCTCCATCCTCACCGCCCTGGTGCGCCTTGGCCAGCTGGCAGTGATCATTCCCGGCCTCGGGGTGATCTGCTTCTGCGCCGTGGTGATCCTGACCATGTTCGCCGCCGAGAGCTTCGACCCCCGCCTGATGTGGGATGCCGCCGCCGCTTCCCCCTCCCCCCGGCCCGCACGGATTCCCGCATGACCGAACCACCGCCCCCCCAGGCGCCGCTGCCCGAGGCCGCGCTGCACCAACGCCCGCGGTTCCAGCTGATCTGGCTGATCCCCATCGTGGCCCTGCTGGTGGCGGGCTATCTCGCCTGGGACACGATCCATGCCCGCGGCCCGACGATCACGCTGACCTTTCCCACCGCCGACGGGCTTCAGGCCGGCCAGACCAAGGTGCGCCACAAGGCCGTGGATCTCGGCACCGTGCAGTCGATCACGCTCAGCGACGACCTCAGCCATGTGATCGTGCGGGTGCAGATGCGCCGCGAGGCGATACCGGAACTGACCGACAAGGCGCGCTTCTGGGTGGTACGGCCGCGCCTGTCCGGCGGCAGCGTCACCGGGCTGGACACGCTGCTGTCGGGCGCGTTCATCGAGCTCGATCCCGGCAGCCCGGAGGAGATGGCCAATGGCGCGCAACAGCGCGACTTCGAAGGGCTGGACGATCCACCGGCGGTGCGCTCGTACGAGCCAGGGACCACCTATACATTAGAGGCCTCGCGCATCGGGGCCATCACCAGCGGCTCGCCGGTGCTGTACCGTGACGAGGTGGTGGGCGAGGTGCTGCGCTGGGAGTTCGGGCCGCAGGGCCGGGGGTTCCTCATCACCATCTTCGTGCGCAAGCCGTTTGACAGCTTCGTCCATCAGGCCAGCCAGTTCTGGAACGGGTCCGGCCTCACGGTCGATCTTGGTGCCGACGGAATCACGGTCCGGGTAGGAAGCCTGCAGGCGCTGCTCACCGGCGCTGTCGCGTTCGACACCACGGCCGATGCCCGCGCCTCGCCGGTGAGCAAGCCAGGCGCACAGTTTCGCATGTATCGCGATCAGCCGAACGCGGCGGCGGCCGGCTTCAAGCGGCGCCTGAGCTTCGACACGCGCTTCCATGGCTCGGTGCGCGGCCTTGCCGTGGGAGCCGCGGTGGAGCTGTACGGCATCACCATCGGCAACGTGACGGCGATCAAGCTGCAGTTCGATCCGGCGGGCCACGAATCCTATGTTGACGTCCATTTCGAGATCCAGCCGGAGCGGATCCTCAACGTGGCCCAGATCGACAGCGAGAACCCGCTCGAGGTCACCCGCAACCTGGTCAATCGCGGTCTGCGGATGACGCTGCACACCGTCAGCTACCTCACCAGCCAGCTGGTGCTGAGCATGGATTTCGTCCCGGGCGCCGAGCCCGCCGAGGTGACCCAGCTGCCGGACGGTACCGTGCTGGTGCCCAGCCAGGCCAGCGGGCTCGAAGGCCTCACCGCCAGCGCCACCCAGGTGATGAACGGCCTGGCGCAGGTGCCGTTCGACAAGATCGGCCGCGATCTCGACACGCTGCTGAGCAGTGCCGCGACGCTTGCCAACGGGCCTGAGCTTCGCCGCAGCATCGCCACCCTCAGCGCCACGCTGGTGCAGGTGCAGGAGCTCGTCCGCAAGGTCGACACCGCTTCCGGTCCGGCGTTGAAGGAGCTGCCGGCGATCGCCGACAATCTCAACACGGCGCTGGCCCGGACGGCGAAGCTGGTGGCCTCGGCGGACACCGCCTATGGCAGCAACTCCGGTGTGCTGCGCGATGTGGAACGCCTGCTCGCCCAGTTCAGCGACGCCGCGCGCTCGGTGCGCCTGCTGGCGGATTTCCTCGCCCAGCATCCCGAGGCGCTGATCCAGGGCCGCACCGGCCGGGGAATGGAACGATGAGACGTTTCGTGCTGGCCGCCCTGCTGTGTGTTCTCGTGTCCTGCGCCGGCTCGCCGCCTGCCACGCTCTACACGCTGCCCGCCGAGCCGGGACAGGCCGTGGTGACGCGCCGGCTCAGCATCGAGCTGCGGCGGATTGCGCTGGCCGGCTATCTCGACCGGCCGGAGCTGGTGCGTGGCACGGTGCAATATCGCCTGCAGGTCAGTGACCAGGACCGCTGGGGCGAGCCGCTGGGGCGGATGCTGGACCGGGTGCTGACCGAGGATCTGGTGACGCGGCTGCCGGAGGCCTCGGTGTTCGCGGAATCCGGCGCGATCTCGACTCGGCCCGATCTGATGCTGGAGATCGACATCCAGCGCCTGGATGCCGATGCCAGCGGTGCGCTGGTGCTTCTGGCGCAGATTGCGCTGCGGCCCGATGGCGGCACGGCTTCGGCGCAGACGGTGCGGCTGACGGTGACGCTGCCGGCTGCGGCCACGGCGCGGGACCATGTGGCGGCGATGAGTGCGGCGTTGGGGCAGCTGGCGGATGTGGTGGCGGCGAAGGTGGCAAGTCAGTAAGGCAAGCAGTTCTTTTTTGAAAAAAAGAAAGTCTTTTGCTTCTTTTCTTCAGAAAAGAAGACCTTGCTTCTCTACGGAATCGCCACCGGACTGCTCAGAACGTCCCGCACACACTCCGCCAGCACATGCCGGTTGAACGGCTTGCGCAGCAGGCGTTGCGGCGGCATTGCCTGATGACCCTCGACATCTGTCGGCAGAAATCCACTGGCGAACAGCACGCGCATCTGCGGCCAGCGAAGCTGTGTGGCTTCGGCCAGCTGCAGGCCGGACATGCCGTCCGGCATGACGATATCAGCCAGAAGCAGGTCGGCCGGACCGTCACGTTCCAGCTCTGCCAGCGCCTGCGGACCGGAGGCGGCCTCGCTCACCCGATAGCCGAGGCTGGCCAGCATGCGCGAGACCGCCTGGCGCACCTCGTCATTGTCATCCACCACCAGCACCCGCTCCTGCCCCTGGCCTTGCGGCACCGGCGGTTCAGTGACGCGGGAGGGCAGCGCTGCAGCCGCGGCCTGGGGCAGGAACAAGGTGACGCAGGTGCCCTCGCCCGGCGTGCTGCTGATCACCATGTGGCCGCCGGACTGGCGGACGAAGCCGTCCACCATGCTGAGGCCAAGGCCGGAGCCTTCACCCACACCCTTGGTGGTAAAGAACGGATCGGCCGCGTGTTCGAGCACGTCTGCCGGCATGCCGACGCCGGTGTCGGTCACGCTGAGCTCGACATGCGGTCCGGGATGGGCGTCCTGCAGGCCGACAATGTCGGCATCGGTCAGCACACGGTTGCGCGCTGCAATGGTGATCCGGCCACCGTCTGGCATGGCGTCGCGCGCGTTGATGGCCAGGTTCAGCAATGCGTCGCCGACCTGCGAAGGATCCACCTCGACCGACGCCAGCGCCGGATCGACCCGCGGCTCGATGGTGATGGCAGGCCCGAGCGAGCGGCGTATCATCAACAGTTGCTCCTGGAGGAAGGCGCCGAGATCGATCACCTTGGGCTGCAGCGTCTGGCGCCTGGCATAGGCGAGCAGGCGCTGGGTGAGGTCGGCGCCGCTGCGCGCACTGGTGACGATGCCTTTGGCCAGGCCTTCCAGATCCGGCTCGCCGGCCAGTTCCTCGGCCAGCATGTCGGCGTTCAGCATCACCACGGCGAGCAGATTGTTGAAATCATGCGCAATGCCGCCGGTGAGCCGGCCGAGCGCCTCCAGCTTCTGCGACTGACGCAACGCCGCCTCGGTCTCGACCCGCGTGGTGATGTTTTCGGTGAAATAGACGGTGCCGCCGATGGTGCCATCGGCCGCGACCCAGGGGCGCAGCTCCCAGCGATGCCAGCTGGGCTTGCCGTCCGGGCCGGTGAACTCCTCGCCATCGGAGGACAGGATCTCGCCGGCTTGGCAGCGCCTGCGCCGGTCGGCCCAGCGTGGATCGGTGGGCGGGCTGATCTGGTCGACGCTGCGGCCGAGCACCGCCTCGAGCGGAAAGCCGCCCAGCTTGAACTTGCGATACGTCTCGCTGACCGCGATGATCCGGTGATTGCGGTCGAACATGGCCAGGGCCACCGGAGCCGCCTCGATGAAGCGGCGCAGCTGGCGCTCACTGTCATGCAGGCGGGCGGCACTCTGGCGCAGCGCCTCGTTGCGCGAGGCCAGGGCGCGCTGGGTGCGCTGCAACCGCCCTTCGCGCTTGAGCAGGGCAGCGCCCACCAGCATCACCAGCACGCTGAGGCCGAGCGCCGTGGCCCCCGACGACACCATATGGCGCAGCAGCGGGCCTTCGACATCGCTGCGGGCGTAGCCCACCGCCACCAGCAGCGGATAGTGCTCCAGCCGGCGATAGCCATAGAGCCGCGGCACCCCGTCGATGACGCTGTCGGCGGCAAGGTTGCCCGAACCGTTGGCGTTCAGCATCGGCGCCAGCGCTGTGCCGGCGATCTGCTGGCCGATCCCTTCCCGGTTGATCGGCCCGCGCGCCCGCACCACCCCGTCGGTGCCGACCAGCAGGATCTCGCCGGCGCCGATCTGGATGGACTGATAGAAGGTGGCCAGCGTGTCGGTGTCGATCGAGACGACGAGCACGCCGGCAAACTGTCCGGCGGCGTCGAACAGCTTGCGGCTGAGCTGGATCGTGGTGCGGTTGGAGACGCGGCCGAGCACAGGCACGCTGATGTAGAGATCATCGCGCTTCGGATCGAGCTGGGCGCGGAAATGCGCCCGGTCGGACAGGTCCACCGGTGTGGCTGGCACGCCGAGATTGCTGTCGCGCAGCATCCCGTCCGGGCCGATGATGGCGATCTGCAGGGTCAGTTGGTTGCGAAACGCGCGCGGCGCGGCCCAGTGCGACAGCTTGATCTGCGCGGGATCGGCGGCATACGCGGCCCGGAGCAGCAGCATCACCTGCTCCACGCCTTCGATGGTGCGGTTGACATGCTCGGCGAAGCCGCGGGACAGGTTGCCGGAGTCGCGCTTCACATCGTCATCGGCGATACTGCGATCGCTCCACACGAACAGGCCAAAGCCCATCCAGATCAGCACCAGGGTGAGCAAGACCAGCCTAAGCGGCCCGAACACTAGGTTGGGATTTCGTAACGACCGTTCGGACAGGCTGGGAATGGAGCTCAAACGGGATGACATAGGGGATCGGCGCACTCCGAGTCAGGCCGAAATTAGGGACCGCCTGCACAGGATGCAAGAAACATTGGCACCTCAGCCTGGGCGCCCCGCCCGATGATATGGGTGGCCGGTGGCGATGGCCCGGGCGCGATAAAGCTGCTCGGCCAGCATGACCCGCACAAGAAGATGCGGCCAGGTCAGCGGGCCAAGCGAGAGTGTATGGTCGGCGCGCGCCAGCACGGCGGCGTCGAGCCCCTCGGCACCGCCGATGACGAAGGCCAGCCGGCGGGCACGCTCCATCCACTGGGTCAGCTGGCGGGAGAAGGTCTCGCTGTCCGGCGCCCGCACGCCGAGATCGAGGGCGATGACGAAACACTCGGCGGGAAGCACCGCCAGGATCGCCTCCCCCTCGCGCCGCTTGATCTCGGCAGCACTGCCGCGGCCATCCGGCAGCTCCTGCACGGACAGCTTCGGCCGCAGCCGGTCATTGTAACGGTCGAACAGAGCGGCCTCGGGTCCGGCGCCGAGGCGCCCGACCGCGACCAGCCGCCAGTCAGACAGAATCGGCCGGCGTGGCGACCACCTCGGCTGTCTCGACCTCGTCGAGATCCGGGCCCCACATCCGCTCCAGCCCGTACATCTCGCGTGCCTCGGCCTTGAACAGATGGATGACGATGTCGCCGGCGTCGATCAGCACCCAGTCCGACCCGCCGGCGCCTTCGATCTGGATGCGCTTGAGACCGGCCTCCTCCAGCTTGTCCTCGAGATGGGTGGCCATGGCGCTGATCTGCCGGTCGGCGATGCCGGTGGCGATCACCATCCGGTCGGCGAAAGAGGCGCGGCCGGCGAGGTCGAGCGCCACGATGTTCTCGGCCTTGTCGTCCTCCAGGCTGGCGACGATCACACCCTGCAGCATGTCCAGCCGCGACGGCTCGGCGCGTTCGCGCGCCTTGGCCTTGCTGCGCGGCCCGGCGGCGGCGGCCTTCTTGCGCGGCGTGCCGGGTGGGGCCGCGACCAGGCCCGCGTTCGGCGCCGTTTTGGGGGCGGCGCGCTTGCGCACCGGCTTGAGGGGCGCGTCACCCGCCATGGAGGTCGGCGCCGGGGGAACGGGTGGGCTGGGCGGCTTGCGGGCGATGGTCCTGGACTCCTGAGATACGGGCACGGATGGCGGTGGCGGAGGCGTGGTTCTGGCGCGCCGGAAGGAACAGCCAGGAGGGCGCGCCGAGCGTGGCCAGGGCCGACGCGGTGCGGGCGGGGACGCGCCATTTCGCCAGGCGTCGTGCCGCCTGACCGGCCAGCGCACTTTCATTGTAGGTCGGCCGCGGCAGAACGGCAAAGCTCGTGTGGCGTGCGATGTGCAGCCATTCGTTCCACGCGGGCAGCTGCACCAGATTGTCCGCCCCCATCAGCCACACGAAGCGCACCCGCGGAAACCGCGTGCGCAGAATGCGCAGCGTGTCGACGGTGTAGCGTGTGTGCAGCTTGCCCTCGATGCCGGTGGCGACGATGCGCCGCCCATCGGCGATGCCCTGGGCGGAGGCGAATCGCTCGGGCTGCGGCGCCATGCCGTGCTGCGGCTTCAGCGGGTTGCCGGGCGAGACCATCAGCCACACCTGCTGCAGCCGCAGCCGCTTCAGCGCCAGCCTGGCGATGTGTCGGTGCCCCTCATGCGCGGGATTGAACGAGCCGCCGAGCAGGCCTACGCGGATCGCCCGCCGATCGCCCCAGCGGGGGATCGGATCCGGGACGGGTCTCAGGGCCGCACCTGGCCGGTGCCGACAACGACGTAGCGAAAGCTGGTGAGCTGCTCCACCCCCACCGGGCCGCGCGCCTGCACCCGCCCGGTCGCGATGCCGATCTCGGCACCGAAGCCGAACTCGCCGCCGTCGCAGAACTGGGTCGAGGCGTTCCAAAGGCACACGGCGCTGTCGACACCGGACAGGAAGCGGTTGGCCGCCGCTTCGTCCTGCGTGACGATCGCCTCGGTGTGGGAGCTGCCGAACCGGGCGATATGCGCCAGCGCCGCATCGACGCCGTCGACCACGGCGATGGACAGCACCGGTCCGAGCCATTCCGTGTGGAAATCCTGCTCGGAGGCCGGCGCCAGCTCCGGCAGCACCAGCCGGGCGCGGTCATCGGCGCGGAAGTCGCAGCCCAGCGCACGCAGATCGGCGACGATCGCGGGCAGCAGCGCGTTCGCGATGGCGGCGTCGATCAGCAAAGTCTCGGTGGCGCCACACACGCCGGTGCGGCGCATCTTGGCATTGGCCACGATCCGCCGCGCCATCGGGTGGTTGGCCGCTTCATGCACATAGGTGTGGCACAGCCCCTCGGCATGGGCGAGCACCGGTACCCGCGCCTCCGCCTGCACCCGCTCGACCAGCGAGCGCCCGCCGCGCGGGATGATCAGGTCGATCAGCCCCGCCGCCCCCAGCATGGCCGCGACATAGGCGCGGTCGGTGCCCGGGGCGATCTGCACGCACGCCTCCGGCACGCCCGCGCTGCGCAGCCCGGCCGCCATCGCGGCATGGATGGCGCGCGCGGAATGATGGCTGTCCGAGCCGCCGCGCAGGATCACCGCGTTGCCGGATTTGAGGCAGAGCCCCGCGGCATCGGCGCCGACATTGGGGCGGCTCTCATAGATCATGCCGATCACGCCCAAAGGCTGGGCGATGCGGCGGATGCGCAGCCCGTTGGGGCGGGTGAAATCGGCCAGGGTGCGGGCGAGCGGGTCAGGCAGATCCGCGATCTCGTCCAGCCCGCGCGCCATCGCCTCCACGCGGGCCTCGTCGAGCAGCAGCCGGTCACGAAACGCCGGCGTGCCGAAGGCGGCGTCGAAGGCCGCGATATCACGCTGGTTGGCGCCGACGATCTGCAGCGCCCGCGCGCGCAGGGCGCCGGCGGCCGCGCGCAGCGCCGCATTGCGGGTCTCGCCCGGCAGCCGGGCCAGCACGTTGGAGGCCGCGCGCGCCTGGGCCGCCGCCTGGCGCAGCCATTGCGTCGTCTTGTCGGCATCCATGTGCATCCGCCTTTACTCCCTTGCCTGATCTTGCGGCGACATGACGGGTTAGAGAAGTACCAGATCGTCGCGATGGATCAGCTCATCCCGCCCGCGCCATCCCAGCAGAGCCTCGATCTCGGCGGATTGGTGGCCGATGATGCGGCTGGCGTCCTGGCTGGAATAGGCGGAAAGCCCCCGCGCCAGCATCTCGCCCGCCTCGCTGCGCACCTCCACCGGGTCGCCGCGCTCGAAGCGGCCGTTGACCTCGCGCACCCCGGCCGGCAACAGCGATTTCCCCTTGGTCAGCGCCCGCGCGGCCCCCGGATCCACCACCAGCACGCCGGCCGGCTGCAGCGCGCCGCCGATCCAGCGCTTGCGCGCCGAGCGGCCCTCCGGCGACGGCAGGAACCAGGTGCACGGCGCGCCCCGCTCCAGCGCCCGCAGCGGATGCTCAACATGGCCGAGCGCGATCGCCATGGCGCAGCCGGCCGACGTGGCGATGCGCGCCGCCACCAGCTTGGTGCGCATGCCGCCCGAGGAATAGCCCGGCGGCGGCTCGCCCCCCATCGCCTCGATCTCCGGCGTCATCTGCGCCACCACGGGAATATGCCTGGCCGTGGCATCGCGCTTGGGATCGCCGGTGTAGAGCCCGTCAATGTCCGACAGCAGCAGCAGCTGATCGGCCTGCACCATCTCGGCGACGCGCGCGGCCAGCCGGTCGTTGTCGCCGTAGCGGATCTCGGCCGTGGCCACCGAGTCGTTCTCGTTGATGACGGGAATGCAGCCGAGACCCGCCAGCGTCTCCAAGGTTGCGCGCGCGTTGAGATAGCGCCGGCGGTCCTCGGTGTCGTCGAGCGTGAGCAGCAGCTGTGCCGCCGTCAGACCGTGCCGGCTCAGCACCTCGGCCCAGGCCTGCGCCAGCCGGATCTGCCCGACCGCCGCCGCGGCCTGCTTCTCCTCGAGTCGCAGCTTGCGGGCGGTGAGCTTGAGGCTGCGCCGGGCAAGTGCGATGGCGCCGGAGCTGACCACGATCACATCGATGCCGCGCGCCCGCAGCGCCGCGATATCCTCCGCCATGCCTTCCAGCCACGCCATGCGCGGCGCCGCCCGGGTGGGATCGACCACCAGGGCGCTGCCGATCTTGACAACAACGCGCCTGGCCTTGGCGAGCTCGGGGATCATGTCGCCCGCTTCGCCGCGATCGCGTCCCACAGCGCCCGCAGCACCTCCGGCACGCCCTGCCCGCTCACGCCCGACATCACCATCACCGGCCGGCCTGACGCCTTGGCGAGTGCGGCCTTGCGGCTGGAGATCTCGCGCGGCGTCATCGCATCGGATTTGTTGAGCGCGATGATCTCGGGCTTTTCGTCCAGCCCGCCGCCATAGGCCGCGAGCTCCTCGCGAATCGTCCGCCACTGGCTGACCACCTTGCCCGCCACGCCATCGACGAGATGCAGCAGCACCGCGCAGCGCTCAACATGGCCGAGAAACCGGTCGCCCAACCCCGCCCCTTCATGGGCGCCCTCGATCAGCCCGGGAATGTCGGCCAGAACAAACTCCTGCGTCATCGACAGCCGCACCACGCCAAGCTGCGGGTGCAGCGTCGTGAAAGGATAATCGGCAATCTTCGGCCGCGCCGCCGACACCACCGACAGGAAGGTCGACTTCCCGGCATTGGGCAGCCCGACCAGCCCTGCATCGGCGATTAGCTTGAGCCGCAGCCAGATCCAGCGCTCCTCGCCCGGCCAGCCCTTGTCGGCCCGGCGCGGCGCCCGATTCGTCGACGTCTTGAAATGCGCGTTGCCATGCCCGCCATCGCCGCCCTGCAGCAGCACCACGCGCTTGCCCGGTTCATCGAGATCGGCCAGCACCGTCTCCTGATCCTCGGCCATGATCTGCGTGCCGATGGGAACCGAGATCACCACATCCTCCGCCGCCGCTCCGGTGCGATCGGAGCCCGCGCCGTTGCCGCCCTTGCGGGCGCGGAAATGCTGGGTGTAGCGAAAGTCGATCAGCGTGTTGAGGTTCGGCAAGGCGACGAACTCGATATTGCCGCCCCGCCCGCCATTGCCGCCATCCGGCCCGCCATATTCGATGAAGCGCTCGCGGCGGAAGGCGATCACGCCGTCGCCGCCATCGCCGGAGCGGCAGTAGATTTTCGCCTGGTCGAGGAACTTCATAGGTTGGGATCGCCGTGATAGGCGCTTTCAATAGCAAAGGGGGCCGGCTTGCGCCGACCCCCTGTCATTCTGATGAAGCAGGTCAGGCCAGCGTCACTCGGCGGCGACGGCCATCGGCACGACGGAGACGGTGACGCGGTCATCGGCGCGCTTGGCGAACTTCACGTGGCCATCGACGAGGGCAAAGATGGTGTGATCCTTGCCGAGACCGACATGCTCGCCCGGCTTCACCGCGGTGCCGCGCTGGCGGATGATGATGTTGCCGGCGATGACAGCCTGGCCGCCGAACTTCTTGACGCCGAGGCGGCGGCCTTCCGTATCGCGACCGTTGCGCGACGAACCGCCGGCTTTCTTATGTGCCATAGTGGATGCTCCTGTCTCAGGCCGCAGTGATGTCGGACACGCGCAGCACGGTGACATGCTGGCGATGACCGTTCTTGCGACGGCTGTTCTGCCGCCGGCGCTTCTTGAAGATGATCACCGTGTCCAGACGATCCTGGGCGATGACGGTGGCGGTGACGGACGCGCCGGCGACGACGGGCGCGCCGATGGTGAGGTTGCCCTCGGATCCCACGGCGAGCACATCGGTGAAGGTAACGGTCGAGCCGGGCTCGGCCTCGAGCTTTTCGACCTTCATCACGTCATTGGGGCTGACGCGGTATTGTTTTCCGCCGGTGCGGATCACTGCGAACATCGGTTGGGCGTCCTGAGGCAAAATGCGTATGCGGTGCCGGGCATGGAGTAACACGGCCTGGCGGTCCGTCGGGAGGAGCGAGTTATAGCGATGCGGCTGCGTGTGTCAACGAGATTGCGGTCCACCTGCCACGATCGGCCGTTGCAGAGCACCGCCAACCTCCTTATAAGACGCGCGCACCGGCCTGGAGAGGTGACAGAGTGGCCGATTGTGACGGTCTCGAAAACCGTTGTACCAGCAATGGTACCGTGGGTTCGAATCCCACCCTCTCCGCCACTTCAGTCCCTGAGTGGGCACTGAATTTACGCCATTTTTTCCGGTTAACACCTGTAGCAGCCGGGACTTCGATCCCATGATCCGGACCTCGCCATCTGCGACCTCAACGCGCTGGGCGAGCGCACGAAGGTGGTCGCGGCGATAGCCGCCACCTTCGAGGCGGATACGCCGCCGCGCGGATTCGGCGAAGTTGCGCACCATCTGAGGGGTAACGGCCTTGCTGCCGGAGTTCTCAAGCATGGCCTGGGCGCGCTCGGCATCGGCCTTCGACTGATCGCGGATGGCCTTCAGGCCGTCGATGCGATCCTTGAGCGCCGGGTCGTTCAAGTCGGCGACGCCCGCCTCGATGGCGTCGTAGAGGCGTTTGAGGCGCGCTTCGGATTCCGCCGCACGCCTGTTCAGTTCGCCAATGTGCTCATGCTGGCGCTCGGATCGCTCCTGTCTCCGGTCGAGCACGGTGGCGAGGATCGTTTCCAGCCTTTCGGGCTGGAGGAGACGGTCTTCGAGATGGCTGGCGACAAGATCGTCCAGCTTATCCATCGGCACCGCCATACCCTCGCAGGCTGTCGGTCCCTGCCGGGCTTTCATCGAACAGGCGTAGTAACGATAGCGCCCGCCCTTGCCGGTGCGGATGGTCATGGCGCCGCCGCACTTAGCGCAGTGGATCAGGCCGGTGAGCATCGTCGGGCCGCTGATGACGGCGGATGGCGTCACAGTGGGATGCCGAGCCTTGAGCAGCGTCTGCACAGCGTCGAAGGTCTCGCGGTCGATGAGCGGCGGGACGGGCACGACCACGATTTCAATGACGGGTTTCAGCTCTTTGGACTTGGCCCGCTTGTTGAACTCATGCTCGCCCATGTAGGTGCGGCGGGTCAGGATGCGGTGGACTTGGCCGATGCCCCAGCGCCCGCTATCACGGGTGAAGATACGGTTGCGGTTCAGGTGGCTGACGATGTTCTTCACGCCCATCTGGCCCTTGGCGCCGTCGCCGTGGAGCGCAAGCCGGTAGATCAGGCGCACCGTTTCGGCGTGGAGCGGGTCTATCTCCAGCTTCTTCTTGACCTTCGCGCCGCGTTGCTCGGCCGCGACTACACGGTAGCCGATGGGCGGCAGGGAGCCGTTCCAGAAACCTTGCCGGGCGTTCTCCTTCAAGGCGCGGATGACGTGCTTGGCATTCTCCTTGGATTGATACTCGTCGAACAGCGCCATGATTTGCCGCATCATGACGTGCATCGGATCGTCGCCCATCTCCTGGGTAATGGAGACGAGCTTCACCCCGTTCTTGGCGAGCTTCCTGACGTAGAACTCCAGCTCGAAGTGATCGCGGAAGAACCGGCTGAACGAATGGACGATCACCACGTCGAACAGCGCGGGCTTCGACGTGCCCGCCTCGATCATCCGCTGGAACTCTGGGCGACGGTCATTGGTTGCCGACGCGCCTGGCTCCACATAGGTCTCGACGAGCTGGTATCCGCGTGAAGCGCAATAGACTTCACCCTGGCGCTTCTGATCGGGGATGGAGACATCATGCTCGGCCTGCCGCGCTGTCGAGACGCGCAGATAGAGGGCGGCCCGTAGCGGCACGGTCATGGCGTATATCTCCCTGTCACATCATCGGCACGACCCGAACAACTCATCGAAGAGATCGCCGAACCACGCCTCGAACACGTCCGCCTCTGCTTCCGTGACCGGGATATTTTCGGGCCAGTCGTCGGTGACCGTCCAGGTGGAGAGGTCATGCTTTGGTGGCCGGCCCGGAAACGGCCAGGGTTGGCCGAGCAACGCTTCAAGTTGCTCCGATGCGGTTGACGGGCGTTCTTTGCAAAGTCTGGCCATTGCGCCAGAATCGCCGAACCTGACGCCTGAAAGAATAGCCTTTTCTTACGCTGGATGCCCCCGCGTACCTTGGCGCAAAAAGACTTGCGCGCGGCGGCGCGGGGCTGAAACGGTGTAGGGGCGAAGGCGGTCGTCATGGCGATATGAGGTTCAACGCCGTCGCCACCGGCAGATAGAGGGTGCGTGGCTGCCTCACCAAGGGCGCGAAGCCGAACGCCACGTAGAATGCCGCAGCCTGGTCGTCGATCGCGTCGGCGAAGATGGCGTGGACGCCGATCGGTGCTGTAGCCACGGTCTTGATGGCGTCAAACAGCAAGGCTTCTCCGAGCCCTTGTCCGGCGTAATCCCTATGACGGCCAAGCC
>JBBILI010000039.1:0-51634 GCA_037445025.1 Rhodospirillales bacterium | reverse complement strand
GCCCGCAGCTCCGCCGCAAGCTCGGTCAGCTGCTCCGTCGAGAAGTTCCGCATGTCGGACGGGGTACGCACACGATCCAGAAGCGGCGTGCGCGGACGCGTGGTGGGGACGATCGGGGCGTTCATGAAACCTGTATCAACTCCGCCGCTTTGGCATGCCTGGACCGGAAACAAGCGGCCCTTGATTGTCGAAGCTACTCCTCCGACATTGCCTGTGCCATACGCGCGGCAGATCGCTCTCGCAACCCGGACACGCAGTCGGGCTGTGTGTAACGCAATATTTCAGGTAGGGCTGTGGTACTGACGTGTCGGAATCGGCCCCAGGCCGGCCCGAAGACAGGACCGGACAAGGAGAATGGGCATGCTGAAGGTGGTTCTGGCTCAGCCGCGCGGCTTCTGCGCCGGCGTCGAACGCGCGATCGAGATCGTCGAACGCGCCCTCAAAAAATACGGCCCGCCGATCTATGTGCGCCACGAAATCGTCCACAACCGCCACGTCGTGGAAGACCTGCGCACCCGCGGCGCCGTCTTCGTCGATGAGCTGGACGAAATCCCCCCCGGCGCCATGACCGTGTTCAGCGCCCACGGCGTCGCCAAAAAGGTCGAGGAAGTCGCCCGCGACCGCGGCCTGCCGGTCATCGACGCCACCTGCCCCCTCGTCACCAAGGTCCACAACGAAGGCCGCCGCTACGCCGCCGCCGGCCGCGAACTCATCCTCGTCGGCCACGCCGGCCACGCCGAGGTCGAAGGCACGATCGGCCAGATGCCCGGCCACGTCCACCTGGTGCAAACCGTCGAGGACGTCGCCGTCCTTACCCCGGAAACTCCCGACAAGCTCGCCTACATCACCCAGACCACCCTCTCGGTGGACGACACGCGCGGCATCATCTCCGCCCTCAAGGCCCGCTTCCCCACCATCGCCGGCCCCGATGTGCGCGACATCTGCTACGCCACCCAGAACCGCCAGCAGGCCGTGCGCGACCTCGCCGAAGCCGTGGACCTCATCCTCGTCGTCGGCAGCCGCAACTCGTCCAACTCCAACCGCCTGCGCGAAATCGGCGAGGAACTGGGCAAGCCCAGCTACCTCATCGACGACGCCACCCACCTCCAGCCCGAATGGTTCCAGGGCATCCACCTCGTCGGCGTCACCGCCGGCGCCTCCGCCCCCGAACTGCTCGTCCAGGGCGTCATCGACGGCCTGCGCGCCTTCGGCCCCGTCGACGTCACGACACTCGATGGGGTGGCCGAGGATGTCAAGTTCCGCTTTCCGGCGGAGCTGGCGGACGCCTGAGGGAGCAAGGAAGGTCTTGTTTTTCTGAAGAAAAAGAAGCAAAAGACATTCATTCTTTGCGGCGCCCCTCTCTCCGGAGGGGGGGGGCCAGCCGATCGAACGTTTTTTGGTTCTTTTTTTCAAAAAAGAACCGCTTCCTTCCTAAAACAGATAACGTCCCAACAGCGCCTTCGCCTCCTCCAGCACCCGCGCCCGGCCGTCCAAATCCACCTGCTCGAACGCGAACGCCAACAGCCGATCCCCGATCTCAGTGGCAATCCGCAACCGAAACCCCAGCTCCGGCGTCGGCGCGATATCGAACGCGCCGGAGATGAACTCCATCACCATGCCCGACACCTCATGCCCGGCATAATCCTCCCGTGTCGGCCGGCTGATATACCGCCCGCCACCCCCCATCCCATCCTTGGGAGCCCCGAACGCCACCGTGCGAAAATCCGGATGCGCATCCAGATACGCCACGAACGCATCGATCACGAGCGACAGAAAATCCCGCGGTGTCTCGGGGAAATCGGCCATGATCGCCGCCCCCATCCGCTCCTGAAACAGCTCCATGTGCCGCACCGCGATCGCATCCACGATCGCCTGTTTGTCCGGAAAAAACCGGTACAGCCCCCCCACCGACAGCCCCGCCTCCTGGGCAATCTGCGCCGTGGTGATCGCCTCGATCGACACCCCCCGCGCCAGCAACGCCGCCGTCGCCGCCAGCACGCGCGCCACAGTCTCCTGGCTGCGCTCCTGCACCGGCCGCCGCCGCGTGGATGTGGAAATGCTCATGCAGAGCTTATTGACACACGCCAACACGCCTGCCAATACGCGAACACGACGTCACGTTCGCATGCCGCGACGCAGCAAAGGATCTCCGGATGGCCGTTCCTCTTCACCAGGCGCTCCGCGTCGGGGCCTACGTGGTCAAGCAGCACCTCATCGGCCGCAAGCGCTACCCCCTGGTGCTGATGCTGGAGCCCCTGTTCCGCTGCAACCTCGCCTGCGCCGGCTGCGGCAAGATCGACTACCCCGCCGAGATCCTCAACCAGCGCCTCTCGGTCGCCGAATGCCTCGAAGCCGTCGATGAATGCGGCGCCCCCGTCGTTGTCATCGCCGGCGGCGAGCCGCTGCTGCACAAAGAGATCGATCAGGTCGTCCAGGGCATCATCGCGCGCAAGAAGTTCGTCATCGTCTGCACCAACGCGCTGCTGCTCGAAAAGAAGATGGACCTGTTCAAGCCGAACCCCTTCTTCTCCTGGTCCGTCCATCTCGATGGCGACAAGGGCGACCACGACCGCTCCGTCTGCCAGGACGGCGTCTACGACCGCGCCGTCGCCGCCATCGCCAAGGCCAAGCAGCGCGGCTTCCGCACCATCATCAACGCCACCCTTTTCAACAACGCCGACCCCGAGCGCCAGGCCCGCTTCTTCGACGATGTGATGGACATGGGCGTGGACGGCATCAGCGTCTCCCCCGGCTACGCCTACGAACGCGCGCCAGACCAGCAGCACTTCCTCAACCGCACCGCCACCAAGGAACTCTTCCGCTCCATCTTCTCGCGCAAGAAGCCCGGCAAGAAGAAGTGGCAGTTCAACCAGAGCTCCCTGTTCCTGGACTTCCTCGCCGGCAACCAGACCTACGAATGCACCCCCTGGGGCAACCCGACGCGCAACTATTTCGGCTGGCAGAAGCCCTGCTACCTCCTCGGCGAAGGCTACGTCAAAACCTTCAAGGAGCTGATGGACACCACCGAGTGGGACAAGTACGGCACCGGCAAATACGAAAAATGCGCCGACTGCATGGTCCATTGCGGCTATGAAGCAACCGCCGTCACCGAGGCCGTCACCAAGCCGTGGAAGATGCTGGCCGTCGAACTGTTCGGCATCAAAACCACCGGCAAGATGGCGCCGGACCTGTCGCTCGCCAACCAGCGCCCCGCCGAATACGTCTTCAGCCGCCACGTCGAGACGGCGATGGCGAAGCTAAAGCACGCGCCCAAGTCCGACGCCGATCTGGTCGACGCGGCCGACTAACGCCCGCCGCGCCCGGGCCGCATCGCCCCCCAAGGCGATGAGGCCCGGGATCTGCCACGGCCGCCGCAAAATCGATCCCATCAGCCGCGTGACCGCGATCGCCCCCTTGGCGTTCAACGTCACCAGTGCTGCCGGCGGCAGATCCCGCTCCACCGGATCGCAGATCGCCCGCAGCACCGCGAACGGCAGGCCGTGCCGCTCGGCCACCCGCGCCACCGCCCCTGATTCGAGATCGACCGACCCGCACAGCGTCCGCCGCGCCAGCACCGCCTTGTCCGCCGCCAGCGCCACGATATGAGCCTCTGCGGCGATCATGCCGCCAGACCAGCCGCCCAGGATCTCCGACAGGGCGGCATTGGTCGGCCGAATGCGTCCGGCCTCCACCACGCCCATCGGCACGACCACATCTCCCGGGCGCAGATTGGCCACCAGCCCGCCGGCCAACCCAAAGCTGATCAACGACGTCGCCCCTTCGGCCACCAACCGCTCGGCCGCCTGTTCGGCGCCCCACGGCGTGCCCCCGCCGGCTTCGACCGGGCATCCCAACCGCGCCGCGATCACAGCCTCCGCCGTGAGCCCCGTGACGATCCCGACCGTCAAAACCCGAACGCCACCCGCTTGTCATTGGCCCAGCTCAAATTCCGGAACCTTGCCATCGCCAGCAGCGGAAAGAACAGCTTGTAGCCGTGGTACCGCAGATAGAACACGCGCGGGAACCCCACCGCCGTGTACGGCTGTTCCTCCCACTCGCCATCCGCCTTCTGCGTCGCCTCCAGATACGCGATCCCCCGCGCGACAGCCTCATGCGCATGCTGCCCCGCCGCCATCAGCCCCAGCAGCGCCCACGCCGTCTGCGACGGGTTGGACCGATGATACCGCCCCGCCGGCGCCTCCGCGTAGGTCTCGTTGTCCTCGCCCCAGCCGCCATCCGCGCGCTGCGTCTCGATCAAAAACCGCGCCGCCTTCGCCACAGCCGGATCGTCATACGAAAGCCCCGCCGCGTTCAGCGCGCACAGCACCGACCACGTCCCATAGATGTAATTCGTCCCCCACCGCCCGAACCAGCTGCCATCCGGCATCTGCTCGCGCTTCAGCCAATCGATCGCACGCCGCATCACCGGCATATCGGCACCCTGGCCGATCTGCGCCAGAAACGAAACACACCGCGCCGTCACATCCGCCGTCGAAGGGTCCAGCAGCGCCCCATGATCGGCAAACGGAATATGATTGAGGTAATGCTTATCGTTGTCAGCATCGAACGCCCCCCAGCCGCCGTCACGCGACTGCATGGCCACGATCCAGTCCGCCGCGCGCTTGATCGCCTCGGCATGCCGGTCCGGATCTTCCCGGTGCAGCAGCATCGCCACCACCGCGGTGTCATCGACATCCGGATAATGTGGGTTCTCGTACTGAAACGCCCACCCGCCCGGCGGCGCCTCCGGCCGCTGCCGCGCCCAGTCGCCCACCACGTCGTTGATCTGCTTGCCACGCAGCCAGTCATTGGCCGCCACCACCTCCGGCGCATGCGCCCCCTCGGCCTCGGCAATCGCATGCCCCGCCAGCCCGGTGTCCCACACCGGCGAAAGACAGGGCTGGCAATACGCCCGGTCCGCCTCAACCACGAGCAGCTTCTGCAACGAAGCCCAGGCGATCGCCGCATCCGGATGATCGGCAGGATAGCCCAGCGTGTCGAACATCATCACCGCATTGGCCATCGCCGGGTAGATCGCCCCCAGCCCGTCCTCGCCATTGAGCCGTTCGGTGACGAACGCCACCGCCTTGTCGATGCAGCGCTGCCGCAGGCCGGCCGGAAACAACTTCTCCACCCGAAACAGAATCCGGTCGATGCTGCGGAACATATGCCCCCACACCGAACGGAACGGCCCACGGATCCAGTCACGGATCGTCGCGGGGTCCTCCACGAACAGCTCAGGCACATGCACGCCCCGCGGATTGCGCGCCCGCGGCTTGAGGCACATCAGCACCAGCAGCGGCACGGTCACGGTGCGCGACCAGTAGCTGACCTTGTCGAGATGAAACGGAAACCAGCGCGGCAGGATCATGATCTCCACCGGCATCACCGGCACGCCCCGCCAGGGTATCTCACCGTACAGCGCGAGCTGGATGCGCGTGAACACATTGCTGCGCTCCGCCCCGCCGGCGGCCAGAATCGCCTCCCGCGCGCGCACCATATGCGCGGCCTGGGGGTCCTCCCCCATCATCTTCAGCGCAAAATACGCCTTCACGCTGGCCGAGAGGTTGAAAGCGCCCTCGTGAAACAGCGGCCAGCCACCGGAGGGCAGCTGGATCTCGCGCAGATACACCGCGATCTTGCGTTCCAGATCGATATCGATCCGATCAAGGAAATGCTGCAGCAGCACGAACTCAGCCGGAATCGTCGCATCCGCCTCCAGCTCGAACACCCAATGCCCATCCGGCTTCTGCCGCCGGATGAGGGCGGCCGAAGCCCGGGCAATGGCGGCTTCCAGCGTGGCGGGCAACGGGACGGCGGTCATGTCTTCCACTCAGGCGGCAAGTCTGGATGTGGCCAGCAGCGTCTTTGCTGCAGTGCAGCCAGACCTGATGGCACCTTCGATCGTGGCCGGCAAGCCGGTCGCCGTCCAATCCCCCGCCAGCACCACATTGTCCGGACAGCCGAAATTGCGCGGCCGCGGCCCCGGCCGCCGCGCTTCGTTATGCGCGGTCGCGGCAAACGTCGCCCGCTTCTCCCGCACCATCCGCACCGGCGGCATCGCCCCGGACAGCCCCAGCACCTGGCACACCTCGCCCCACACCTGCTCCGCCAGCACGTCAGACGCCTGCTCCTGCAGCCGGTTGGCCGCCGAAATGGTGATCGAGACAATCTCCGGCCGCACAAAGATCCACTCCGCCGTGCCGCCGACGAGCCCGACAAACCCCGCCTCGCCGCGCGCCGCCGCGACGCGGTAATGGATGTTGAAGATCGACTCGAACGCATCCGGCACCGGCAGCTCCGGCAGCAGATCCCCCGCCACCCAGGCCGGCACCGCCAGCACCACCTGCTCGCCGGCTGCCACCGGAAGCACCCCATCCGGCCCACGCAGCCCGGTCACGCTCCGTCCGGACAGCTCAAACCCAGCAATCCGGCACCCCGTGCGCAGGCTCCCGCCCCGCTGCTCCAGCCAGGCAACCGCCGGATCGATGAAGCTCTCCGACAGCCCGTCCCGCGGCACCAGCGGCACACACGCCTCGCCACCCTTCAGCAGCGATCCCTCCACCACCGCCCACATCAGCTTGGACAGCGCCGAATCCGGCGGCGTGTTCAACGCCGAAATCGCCAGCGGCTCCAGCAGCCGCTGATACAGCCCCGTTCCGCCCAGGCTCTGCGCCACCGTCGCCCCGGCACCGCCGAAGCGCAGCCGGATCAGCCCGAAATAATCCAGCAGCTTCGAGCCAGGCACCCGCCGATGCCGATCCAGCACCCACCACGGCACCTTCCCGCTGCTCGGCGCCACCGTCCAGCGCTCGCCGGTCGACAGATCCATGAACGGAAACACCGCCGAAGCCGGCCCGATCATCGTATCCCGCGACCCGATCCGCTCCAGATACGCCATCGCCGCCGCATTGCCGGACAGCAGCAGATGGTTGCCGTTGTCGATGCGCGTCTCCAGCGCCTTGTCGAAATACGAGCGGCACCGCCCACCCGCCGCCGGCCCCGCCTCGTACAGCCGCACCGCATGCCCGGCAGAGGTCAGCTCCACCGCGGCCGACAGCCCCGCCAGCCCGGCGCCCACCACATGCACCAGCCCCGTCACAGCGCGTACCGCAGCGCCAGCAGAATCTTCCGCCATTTCGGCACCTTGGCCGGCACCTCCAGCCGCTCCCAGCCCCGCCGCTCCAGCTGCGCGAGAATGGCCGCATAGGTCGCCCCCATCAGCCGCGCCGGCTTCATCGCCTTCGCATCGCACAGCCGCATCGCCGCGAACGCCGCATCGAAATGCCCATGCGCCGCCACCGCCAGCCGCGCACACACCGCAGCCAGCCGCGGATCGGCCTGCGCCGCCTGCGGATCATGCGCGATCCCCGCGTCATCCAGATACTCCGCCGGCAGATACAGCCGCCCCCGCCCGGCATCCTCGTGCACGTCACGCAGAATATTGGTCAGCTGCAACGCCCGCCCCAGCGACCACGCCACCGCATCGGCCTGGGCCGAACCATCACCAAACGCCCGCACCGACAGCCGCCCCACCGCCGCCGCCACCCGATCGCAATACAGATCAAGCGTCGCCAGATCCGGCGCCACGATCACGCTCTGCGCATCCATCTGCATGCCGTCGATCACGGCGGCGAAATCCGCCTTGCGCAGTTCGAACGCGGCAATCGCCCGCAGCAGCACCCGCGTCACGGCATCATCGGCCCGCCCGTCATACAGCGTATCGATCCGCGCCCGCCAATCGTTCAACCGTGGCAATATCGTATCGAACGGCGCCGGATCATCGGCGATGTCATCCACAATCCGGCAGAACGCATAGATCGCATACATCGCCATCCGCCGATCCGGCGGCAGAATCCGCATGCCGCGATAGAAGCTGGTGCCCGCCGCCCGCACCACGCCCTCCACCTCCGCCAGATCCGCCGGATCGGCGCCCAAAACGCTCATGGCAGGTACCGCATGCTGGCCAGCATGGCGAACACCGCATCGCCCTTCGTCAGCTTCACCCGCGTCGCCACCGGATCGCCCTTTCGCAGCCGCCGCGCCAGCCGATGCGCCAACGACACGATGACGGATGTCTCCAGCCGCAGCCGCCGATCCCGCACCCGGCGCGGCAGATCCAGGCTCGCCGCGTTGAGCCTGTCGCACTCATCCAGCAGCGCGCTGAACGTCTGGCGCAGCCCCGGCGTCTCCGCCGCCCCCAGCAGATCATCCACCCCGGTGGAGAACCGCAGCATCAGATCATCCGGCAGATAGCACCGGTCCAGCGCCAGCAGATCCTTCTTGCCGTCCTGCAGATGGTTCAGCACCTGCAACGTCGTGCACAACGCATCCGACGGCTCCCAGCTCGCCCGATCCTCGCCATGCAGATCCAGCACATGCCGCCCCACCGGCATGGCCGAATACCGGCAGTATTCGTACAACTCCGCCCAGCTGGCATAGCGATGCTTGGTCGCATCCTGACGAAACGCCACCAGCAGCTCGCACGCATGCGCCGAGGTCACCCCGGTCTCCGCCAGGCTCGCCCGCAACCCCAACGCGCTCGGCGACCCGTGATCGGACCGTCCGACCAGCACATCCTCCATCACGTTCAGCCGCGCGATCTTGTCGTCCGCCGCCAGATCGCCGCTGTCGGCGATATCGTCGGCATTCCGCGCAAACGCATAGAACGCATGCACATGCAGCCTGAGCCGCGGGGCCACGATCGCCCCCACCGGAAAATTCTCATCGCCGCGATCCTTGCCGGACCAGCTTTCAACATTGTCCAGCGTGGCACTCACGATCCAGCCTCCGTGTATGCGCGGTTCTTCCACACCACCCCGCGCCCGCGATGATGATCCCAGGCCGATCCCAGCGTCGCCGCCATATAGAACACAGCAATCGCCGGCAGCACCGGCGCCCACATCCAGGACAGATTGAAACGCCGCAAGCTGGGCCAGAATGTGGCCGACAGAATGGCCCACGCCGCCAGCCCCGCCAGCGCGCCCGACAGCGCGGAGACCACCGGCACCACGAACAGCAACGCCATCCCCAAGGTCGATGCCGCCAGCCACAGCGGCGACAGCCTCAGCTGCACATAGGCCGACCGCGCCACCATCCGCCACACCGAGGCGAAATCCGGATACGGCCGCACCGACCGCGCCAGCTGGCTGTGCCCCAGAAAGATCCGCCCGCCCCGCTTCACCTTCGCCGCCAGCGCACAGTCATCGATCAACGCCCCGCTGATGCTGGCGATGCCACCGATCCGCTCCAACGCCGCCCGCCGGATCAGCACAGTACCCCCCGCCGCCGCCGCCGTCGCCCGCTGCCCGTCGTTCACCCAGGCAAACGGGTACAGCAGCGCAAAGAAATACACGAAGGCCGGGATCAACGCCTGCTCGGCGAAACTCTCGCACCGCAGCGCCACCATCTCGCTGACCATATCCACGCGCGCGGCGAGCATCTCCGCCACGAGCGTGGACAGATGCCGCGGGTCATGAACGATGTCGGCATCGGTCAGCAGCACCAGCTCCTCATCCGTCGCCGCGACGCCCTGATGCACCGCCCACAGCTTGCCCGCCCAGCCCCGCGGCCGCGCCGCCCCGTCGATCACCGCAAGCCGCCCCACCCCCGGCAGCGCCCGCGCGATCGCCCCGGTGTCATCGGTGGAATTGTCATCCACCAGAACCACCCGAAACGTGCCCTGATAAGTCTGCGCCAACAGGCTGCCGAGGCTCTCGGCAATCCCCTCCGCCTCATCGCGCGCCGGCACCACAATGGCCACCGAGGGATGCGAAACCGGCGCGGCAGGCTGCAGGCTCGGCCCCGCCTGCCAGAACCGGCCATGAAACCCCGCCAGATAGATCCAGGCGAGCAACGCCACCCAGGCCAGCATCACAGCCTGCCGTTCGCGCGAAACCAGCCAACGGCATCGCGCACCGCCTCGATCGCCGGCCGCGGCGCAAACCCCAGCTCACGCCGGGCCTTCTCATGCGAAAAGAACATCGTCTTGGCCGACATCCGCAGATGATCCCGCGTCACCAACGGCTCCACGCCCAACCGCGCCAGCCCCTCGCACGCCAGCGCCACCGGCCACAGCACCGCAGGCGAGAGCTTCACCCGGCCCTGCACCCGCCCGGTCACCTCGTCCACCAACCCCAGCAGCGCCTTCAACGTCAGATTCTCGGCGCCCAGAATATACCGCTCCCCCGCCCGCCCGCGCTCCAGCGCCAGCATATGCCCCTCGGCCACGTCATCGACATGCACCACGTTGAGCCCGGTCTCCAGATACGCCGGCATCTTCCCCGCAGCCGCATCGGCGATCATCCGCCCCGTCGGCGTCGGCTTGATGTCACGCGGCCCCACGGGCGCGGCCGGATTGACGATCACCGCATCGAGCCCGGTCTCGCGCACCAGCGCCAGCACCGCCTGCTCCGCCCGGTATTTCGACTTCTTGTAGATGCCGACAACCTTGTCCTCGCGCACCGGCGTCGTCTCATCGGCCGGCGACCCATCCCCGGTCAGCCCCAGCGCCGCCACCGAGCTGCAATACACAATCCGCCCCACCCCCGCCGCCTGCGCGGCCAGCATCAGCGACTTTGTGCCCTCCACATTGGCCCGCAGCATCGCCTCAGGGTCCGGCACCCAGATCCGATAATCCGCCGCCACATGCATCACATGCCGGCATCCCGCTACCGCCCGCGCCAGCGAGGCCGCATCGGTCAGATCCCCCTCGGCCAGCGCCACATCGAGACCCGCCAGATTGCGCCGATCGCTCCCCCGGCGCACCAGCGCGCGCACGTCATGCCCGCGCGCCAGCAGCGCCCGCGCCACGGCGGAACCAACGAAGCCCGTGGCTCCGGTCACAAGGGTCAGCGGACGCGCCAAGGCAGCAGGTCTCCGGATGCTGCAGCCCTATAGCCCGAACCGCCGCGCCGCTTAAAGCCGTTGGTTAAGGGAGGGGCGACCCGTGCGCACGGATGAAGTCCAGCACATCCGCCCGCACCGGCGCATTGCCCGCGAACAGCGGCGCCACGCTGGTGATGAGGCCGACATGGCCGATCCCCGGATACAGCTTCAACGTCACATCGCCCCCGGCGGCCTTCACCTTCGCCGCCAGCGCGATGGAATTGCGCGGATATACCGTGTCATCGCGGTCGCCATGCAGCAGCAGCAGCGGCGGCGCATGACCATCGACATGGTTGATCGGCTGGGTCAGCGGCGAATCCACCGCCGGCGCGAACACCTCGCGGATATCCGCCTCCTTGATCGGATAAAAATCCGCCGGCCCCGCCAGGCTGATCACCCCCGCGATGTCCGACCGCTGCAACCCGACGGCATGGAGATAGTCAGGATCGGTCGCCAGCATCAGCACGTTGTAGCCGCCGGCGGAATGGCCCATCAGATAGAGCCGCCGCGGATCGGCCCCCCATTCCACCGCATGCGCCCGCGCAAACGCCACCGCCGCGGCACAATCCCGCAAAAAATCCGGATACATCACCTCGGGATAGACGCGGTAATCCGGCGCCGCCACCACCAGCCCCGCCTGGGCCAGCGGGGCGGCGACGAACTTGTACATGTCCTTGGACCCGCTCTGCCAGCTGCCGCCATAGAAGAACACCACCAGCGGCAGCCCCTTCGCTCCCTCCGGCCGATACACATCCATCCCGCCCCGCGTCCCCGCGCGATAGGCGACATTCTGGCTGACGGTGAGCCCCGATGTCGAAATGGTCGCGTTCAACGCGTCCACCGGCGCACACGAGGGCAGAACAGCCGATGCCAGCAGCAGGGCCGCGGCCCGAAGGAGATTTGCCATGCCGAAGCTACGATCCGACGCTGCGCATGGATGCGGAGGAATTCATCGCCCAGAGCTGGCGGCACGCGCGCCATGGTCAATCCACACATGCCGCCCCACCCGCACACGCTGCAGCCGCTGGGCATAGAGCTCGCCCGCCGCCTCCCAGGTCTCCGGGCTGTGACTCTCCGAAGGCGCCGCCCCGCCCGCCAGCGCCTCGGTCAGCACCCGCCCATCCATCGCCTCACCGCCCGGCACGCCGAGCAACGCGAGGATGGTCGGCGCGATATCCACCAGCCCCGCCGGCCAGTCCGACGCAAATCCCCGCCGCAGCGCCGCCCCGCCCAGCATCAGCACCGTCGAGAGCTCGCCCCGGTTGAGCCCGCCATGCGTGCCGCCGCCGATGCCGAGCCCGCCCTGGGCATCGAGCAGCGAGGTACCGGCCAGCCCGTTCCCCGCCACCGCATCGCTGTTGCGCAGCGTGTACAACACATGCGCCGTCCGCCGGTGATCGATCAGCGCCGCCGCCTGCGGCAGCGTGCCGGCCAGCGGATCGATGACATCGGCGGTCAGCACCTGGCCGATCCAGTCCTGCCGCATCAGCCAGCCGGCCAGCCCGACGATCCGCTCCCGCGCCCCCTCTGGCACCGCGATCCCGCCGGACGGACCGCCGGTCAGCGTGCACCCCGCGAACAGATCCTGGGTGCGCAGCGCCCCCAGAATGTCCACCAGCCCGTCGCCGGTGACATGGCCATGATCGGACGCGACGATGATCTGCAGCGTCTCAGCCTGCGGCCCTGCCTGCCAGTCATCGAGGATGCGCCCGAACGCCGCATCCGCGTCGGCCAGCTTGCTACGCTGCTCCGCGCTGTCCAGCCCGTCGTAATGCGCCGAGGTGTCCGGCTCGCACAGCCACAGCACGCTGGCCGCCGGCGGCGCGGGCAGCATCGTCGTGCGCCACGCATCGGCAATCCACACCGCCCGCTCCGCCGGCCGCTGCGGCGGCGGCGACAGACGCTCCAGCAGCCTGCGCCCCGCCGGGGTGCAGATCTGCGGCCCGTGCACGCTGACCACGGTCTGCCCGTACGCCTCCGCCCGCGGCGCCAGCAGAAATGTCTGGCCGGAGGTCCCCGAGCTGAACACCGCGAAATCCCGCCCCGCCGCCGCCAGCCGGTCCGACAGCGTCGGCACCAGCAGCGCCGGCCCGCCGATCTCCTGCTCCATCGCGCGCAGCGCCAGCGCGTTGCCGGTATCGACGATGCGGCCGATATCGGCGGGATGGATCATCCGGTTGGCCACCAGCCCGTGCCGGCGCGGATGGCAGCCGGTGGCGACGGACGAAGTGCAAACCCGCGTCTCCGAGGGAAACACCGAGCGCGCCTTGGGCATCCGCGCCGCCATGGCCGCGAACCGCACCAGATGCGGCGTCACCTCCGGCCGGATCACATCCGGCCGCAGCCCATCGAACACCACGAGAAGAACCGAGATCATCAAACCCTGCCTCAGAGAACCACACCCTGCCCTAGAACCGCCGATGGGACGGTGGCGTTGCCGTTGCGTGAAGTTCCCATGACGATCCGCGTGATCCAAGCCCCTTTCGGCATGCCGGACGCACCTGCTAATAGGTGATGGTGCGGATCGAACTCTCATGCCAGGGCTGAGCCGGAGCGCGCCATGAGCGCCGCCGGCCTGCCGATCCTGGCAACCCTGGTGACGCTGCTGCTGGCCCTGGGGGTCGCGGCCGCGACCGCCGGGCCGCGCCTGGCCACGCTGGGAACCGCCGTGCTCTGCGCCCTGGGTGCCGCGATCGACCTGCTCTACCTCGCCGGCGGCGCCACGCCGCAGACGCTGTCCCTGCCGATCGGCCTGCCCGGCCAGTCCGCCGCCCTGGCGCTGGACGGCATCTCCGGCTTCTTCGCCCTGCTGCTGCTGTTGGCCGGCACCGCCGCCAGCGCCGCGGCGATGGAGGACCATGATCCGGCTCCGACTGCACCTGCCCTGCCGGTGTTCCTCGCCGCCATGTTGTTCACCCTGCTCGCCGCCGACGCCGTGGCCCTGGTGTCCGGCTTCGAGCTGATGTCGCTGGCCTCGTTCATCCTCGTGCTGACCCATCACCGCGACGCCCCGGTCCGCGCCGCCGGCCTGCTCTACTACGGCATGGCCGCCATCGGCGGGCTGTGCCTGATCGTGGCGCTGGCCCTGCTCTCCGGCCCCGGCATCGGCTTCGCCGCCATGCGCGCCGCCCCGCCGGACGGCTGGCGCGGCGCCTGCGTGCTGCTGTTCGTCGTCATCGGCGCCGGCTCCAAGGCCGGCCTCGCCCCCCTGCATCTCTGGCTGCCGCCCGCCCACGCCGCCGCCCCCAGCCCGGTCTCGGCGCTGATGTCCGGCGCCATGACCAAGGTGGCGCTCTACGTCATGGTACGCATCCTGTTCGACCTCTGCGGCCCGGCCCAGCCGCTGTGGTGGGGCCTGCCGCTGCTCGCCATGGGCCTCGCCAGCGCCATCATCGGGGCCCTTCGCGCCAATCTGGAAACTGACATCAAGGCCATCCTGGCCTGCTCCACCATCGAGAATGTCGGCCTGATCACCATCGGCCTCGGCCTCGCCCTGGCCGCCCGCGCCGCCGACCTGCCCGCCCTGGCCGCCCTCGCACTGGGTGCGGCCATGCTGCACATCCTGGCCCACGGCCTGTTCAAGGCGATGCTGTTTCTCTCCGCCGGATCCATCCTGCACGCCACCGGCACCCGCCGCCTGTCCCGCCTCGGCGGCCTCATCACCGCCATGCCGTTTACCGCGGCGGGACTGCTGCTGGGCGCCGCCTGCCTCGCAGGCCTGCCGCCCGGGGCCGGCTTCGCCGGCGAATGGATGCTCTTCCAGTCCGTGATCGCCGCCGTCCGACTCGGCGGCCTCGGCCTGCAGATCATCGTCTGCGTGCTGGCCGCCGGCCTCGCTCTGGCCACCGCCCTCGCCGCCAGCGCCGCCGTGCGCCTCGTCGGCGTGGCCCTGCTCGGCCGCCCGCGCTCGCCCGAAGCCGCCGCCGCCCACGAATCCGGCCCGCCGACGCGCTGGGCCATTCTCCTGCTCGGCACCATCGTCGCCCTGATCGGCCTGATCCCCGGCGCCGTGCTCGGCCTCGCCGAACCGGCGCTGCGCCTGCTCGGCAACGCCGCCCTCAGCGAGCGCGCCGGCCTGCTCGGCATCACCCCGCACGACCACGGCGCCGGCTACGCCCCGCTCGGCATCGCCCTGCTGATCCTGCTGGCCACCCTGCTGATCCTGGCCGTGCAGCGCGCCTGGGCGGTCGCCGGCCACCGCGTCGGCCCCGCGTGGGATTGCGGCTTCGGCGCCCCGCCCGCCTGGCTGCCGCATGGCGACCCCCTGACCCAGTATGGCGGCCTCAGCTTCTCCCAACCGCTGCGCCGCGTGCTCGGCCCCGCCCTGCTGTTCGCCACCCAGCGCGTGGACATGCCCGACCCCGGCGACACACGCCCCGCCAGCTTCTCCGCCCGCATCCATGACCCTGCCGAGGTGCTGCTCTTCGCCCCCATCGGCCATCTCCGCGCCCGCCTCTCCGCCTTCGCCGACCGTCTGCAGTTCCTCACCGTGCGCCAGACCCTGTCGGTGATCTTCACCGCCCTGGTCGCCTTTCTCGGCGCCATCGCCCTGCTGGAACAGCTGTGAGCGCGCTCGCCAGCCTGCTCGCCCTGCTGCTGCACACAGCCCTGACGCTCGCCGCAGCCCCCCTGCTCACCGGCCTCGTCCGAAGGATAAAGGCCCGCATGACCGGCCGCACCGGCCCGCCGCTCCTCCAGCCCTGGCGCGACCTCGCCCGCCTGCTGCGCAAGCAGCCGGTGGTGGCCGAAGGCACCAGCTGGCTGTTCCGCGCCGCCCCCGCCGCCTCCCTGGCAGCGACCCTGGCCGCCTGCGCTCTCGTCCCCAGCTTCGCCCTGGGCATGATCACCGCCGACAGCGCCGACCTGCTGGTCCTGGCCGGCCTGCTTGCTTTGTCCCGCGCGATCACTGCGCTCGCGGCGATGGACACCGGCACCGCCTTTGGCGGCATCGGCGCCAGCCGTGAAATGACGTTCGCGACAGTCGCCGAGCCCGCCCTCATCCTGGTGATCTTCACGCTCGCGCTGATGGCCGGCACCACCAATCTCGACGCCATCGCGGGCCTGGTCGGCTCCGGCGCGCTCGGCCTGCGCGTCTCGATGGCGCTGGCCTTCGCAGCCCTGGGCGCCGTCGCCGTTGCCGAGACCGGCCGCGTGCCGATCGACAACCCCGCCACCCATCTCGAGCTCACCATGGTGCACGAAGCGATGGTGCTGGAATATTCCGGCCGCCACCTCGCCATGATCGAGCTGGCAGCCGCCCTCAGGCTGCTGCTCTGGCTCTCCCTGATTGCTGTGATCTTCACCCCGTTCGGCCTCGCCACCGCCACCGGCGCCACCCTGCTCTGGGTCCCCGCAATCCTGGTCTGGCTCGCCAAGATCGCCATCCTCGGCACGGTGCTGGCCGGCTACGAAACCTCCCGCGCCAAGATGCGCGTCTTCCGTGTCCCGGAATTCCTCGGCATGGCGCTGCTGCTGGGCCTGCTGGCAGCGATCTTCCTCTTCGTCAGCCAGGGCTTCGCCCAGGGGAGCCATTGATGCAGAAGCTCGGCTACGGCACCCTGCCCTACGACCTCGCCCACCTGCTCGGCGCGGTGGTGCTGCTGCTGAGCTTCGCCCTGCTCTCCCAGCGCCGTATCACCGCCCTGATCGACACCTACGCCCTGCAATCCTGGACGCTCGCCGCCGCCGCCGCCTGGCAGGGCTATGTCCAGCACGCCCCCCATCTCTTCGTCACCGCCGCCGTCGCCCTGATCGCCAAAGGCATCGTCATCCCCTTCGCCCTGCACCGCATCGTCACCAAACTGCGGATCTCCCGCGGCGTGGAGACGGCGCTGGGCATCTTCCAAACCATGGCGCTCGGTGTCGGCCTGGTGGCCCTCGCGATTCTGGTGGTGCTCCCCACCACCATGGAATCCCAGGCGCTGACCCGCGAGGACCTCGCCACCGCGCTCTCCGTGGTGCTGCTCGGCCTGCTGATGATGATCAGCCGCCGCACCGCGCTCACCCAGGTGATCGGCTTCATGTCGCTGGAGAACGGGCTGATCCTGGCCGCCGTCGGCGTCGCCGGCATGCCGATGGTGGTGGAACTCTCCGTCGCCGTCCTGGTGCTGATCGCCTTCGTCGTCTTCGGCGTGTTCTTCTTCCGCATCCGCGCCCAGTTCGACAGCCTCGACGTCAGCCATCTAGACCGTGTCGGCGGCGCCCATCGATGATGGACGCGTTCAACCCGGTGATCCTGGTCCCTGGCCTGCCGCTGCTGGGCGCCCTGCTCGCCGCTCTCGTCGCAAGCCCCGCTGTGGGCGCCGCCATCGCCATCGCCGCAGCCAGCGGCGGCTTCGCGGCCGCCTGCACGCTGCCGTGGCAGATGCAGGCCGGAACCTTCCTGCTGGTCGACCCGCTCTCCGCCCACGTCGCCCTGCTGACCGCCTTCGTGGGCCTGACCTCGACGATCTTCAGCGCCGGCTACATCCCGCGCGAGCGCGCCGCCGGACGGCTCGATCCGCCCCGCATCCGCCAGTATCACGTCCTGATGCTGGCCTTCCTGGGCTTCATGCTGCTCGCCCTGCTGTCCAACAACATGGGGCTCACCTGGGTCGCGCTGGAGGCCGCCACCATCGCCTCCGTGCTGGTGGTGGGCCTGCCCCGCACCGAGAACGCGGTGGAAGCCAGCTGGAAGTTCTTCCTGATCTGCGGCGTCGGCATCGCGCTGGCCCTGTTCGGCACCATCGTGCTGTATCTCGCGGCCCTGCCCGCCCTGGGCTCCGGCTACGGCGCCATGAGCTGGTCCGAGCTGGTCCGCGCCGCACCGCAATGCCGCGGCACCCTGCTGAACCTCGCCTTCGTGTTTCTCCTGCTCGGCTACGGCACCAAGGCCGGCCTCGCCCCCCTGCACGGCTGGATGCCGGACGCCCACGCCGAAGGCCCCACCCCCGTCTCCGCCGTGCTGTCCGGCTCCGTCCTCAACGTCGCCCTGGTGGTCATCCTGCGCCTGCGCAGCATCATGGCCGCCAACACCGACGCCATCCCCCCCGGCCCGCCGCTGATGGCGCTCGGTTTGCTCTCGCTGCTGCTGGCCGCCTTCAGCCTGTGGGGCCGACGCGACGCCAAGCGCTTCTTCGCCTTCTCCACCATCGAGCAGTCCGGCCTCGCCGCCTTCGCCTTCGGCCTCGGCGGCCCCGTCGCGATCTTCGCGGGACTGCTGCACATGACGGTGCACACGCTGGCGAAATCCGCGCTGTTCCACTGCGTCGGCCGTGCCGCCCAGCGCAAGGGGGCGCAAAGCTTCGCGGCCATCAGCGGCTTGCTGAGCTCCGACCGCGCGCTGGGCCTCACCCTGGCCACCGCCATCATCGCCATCGCCGGCCTGCCGCCGTTCGGCCTGTTCACCAGCGAGGTGATGATCCTGGGCGACACGGTGCGCCAGCACGCCTGGCTGGCCCCGCTGGTGGTGCTCGGCCTGGTCGTCGGCGGCTGGGCCCTGGCCGCCCGCCTGATCAGCCTGTGCCTCGGCACCGCCACGCCCGCCCACGGCCCCGCCATCGGCCGCCTCGCCCTGCTGCCGGCCTGGCTGCATCTGGCGCTCGTGCTGGGTCTCGGCCTCGCCATGCCCGCCGCCACCGTCGCCTGGCTCACCGCCGCCGCGGGCGTGGTCCGATGAACGCCCTCGCCCTGCTCCACGCCGCCCCCACCCTGCCCTGCGCGCCGTTCCCGCGCCGCCTGCTCTCCCAGCAGGACTGGGCCCTGCTCGCCGCCCACCTCGCCGCCGAACCGGGGCTCGACCTGCTGGCCATGTGGGCCGACCCCACCCATATCCACGCCCTGTTCCACGACCCCGACAGTGCCGACATCATCCCCGTCTCCACCGCCGTCGAGGTCGGCCTCTACCCCGCCCTCTCCCCCGCCCGCCCCGCCGCCGCCTGGTTCGAACGCATGATCCGCGACCTCTGGGGCCACACCGCCGCCGACGGCACCGACCAGCGCCCCTGGCTCGACCACGGCCACTGGCCCGCCACGCCGCCTTTGGCCACACGCCCGCTGCCCAACCTCGCCGCGCCCGAGCCGCTGGAATTCCTGCCTTTCGAAGGCGAAGGCCTGCATCAGATCGCCGTCGGTCCGGTGCATGCCGGCATCATCGAGCCCGGCCATTTCCGCTTCACCTGCAACGGCGAGACGGTGGTGCGCCTCGAGATCCGCCTGGGCTACCTGCACAAGGGCACGCTCGGCCTGCTGCGCGGCAAATCCCCCCGCGCCGCCGCCCGCTTCGCCGCCCGCCTCTCCGGCGACAGCACGGTGGCCCACGCCCTCGCCTTCGCCCACGCCGCCGAGGCCGCCTGCGCCGTCGCCGCCCCGCCGCGCGCCGCCCATCTGCGCGCGGTGATGGCCGAGCTGGAACGCCTCGCCAACCACCTCGGCGACATCGGCGCCATCGTCAACGACGCCAGCTTCCCCCTGCTGCAGGCCCGCTTCGCCTGGCATCGCGAAGCCGTGCTGCGCACCGCCCACACCTGCTTCGGCCACCGCCTGATGATGGACGCGATCATCCCCGGCGGCTGTGCCTGCGACCTCGCCGAGACCGGCCCCGACGCCATCGCCCTCCTGCTCGACACGCTGCAGACCGAGCTGCCCGGCCTCATCCGGCTTTATGACGACACCGCCAGCCTGGTCGACCGCATGCAGGGCACCGGCACACTGACCCCGGAGCTCGCCGCCCGCTTCGCCGCCGGCGGCGTCATCGGCCGCGCCAGCGCCAGGCCCTTCGACGCCCGCCGCATCCCCGGCTACGCCCCCTATGACCGGCTCGACGTCACCATCCCCCAGTTCGATCACGGCGACGTCGACGCCCGGGTCCGCGTCCGCCTCGCCGAGCTCGCCGAAACCACCCGCCTGCTCCGCCTGCTGCTGGAGACCCTGCCCCAGGGCCCCATCGCCCTGCCGCTGCCGATGGCCACCGCCGAAGGCATCGGCTGGTCGGAAGGCTTCCGCGGCGACATCTGGCACTGGTTGCGCCTGGAAGGCGGGCTGATCACGGCTGCCTTCCTGGCCGACCCCAGCTGGCGCCAATGGCCGCTGCTGGAAGCCGCCATCGAGTGCAACATCGTGGCCGATTTCCCGCTCTGCAACAAAAGCTTCAACTGTTCCTACTCCGGGGTGGATCTCTGATGGCCTGGCGCCACATCGCCCGCACCCTGCTGCACGGCCCCGCGACGGAACCCGCCCCGCCGCCCGACGCCTCGGACATCGGAGCCCTTGCCGCCCGCCTGAAATCCGCCGCCTTCAGCCGCCTCGGCCGCAGCCTCTCCCTGCGCCAGGTCGACTCCGGCAGCTGCAACGGCTGCGAGCTGGAGATCCAGATGCTCGGCGGCATCGTCTACGACCTCGAACGCTTCGGCCTGCGCTTCGTCGCCAGCCCCCGCCACGCCGATGTTCTGCTGGTCACCGGCCCGGTCACCCGCACCATGCACCCCGCCCTGATCCGCACCTGGCAGGCCACACCCGACCCGAAATGGGTGGTCGCCCTCGGCGACTGCGCCATCGACGGCGGCGTCTTCAAAGGCAGCTACGCCATCTCCGGCGGCATCGACTCTGCCCTGCCCGTCGACCTCGTGATCCGCGGCTGCCCCCCCACCCCCGCCGCCATCCTCGAAGGCCTGTGCACCCTGATCGAGGCCCATGCACGATCCCCGCTGAAATCACGCTGAAGACGGCTGACGCAGAGGCGCGCTTTGGCTATATCCAGATCAGGTGACTCCGTAGCTCAGCCGGATAGAGCACCAGATTCCTAATCTGGGGGCCGTGGGTTCGAATCCCGCCGGGGTCGCCAGCTTTTCAATGAGTTATACCAACGGTCATGAAGAGTGACCGTTGGTATGGTCTTGGTTTGGCGCGCCGCCGCCGGCCAACCCGGCGCGCGATACCAACGGCCTTGATCGATGGAAGAGTCATCGATCAAGGCCGTTGGTATTACATCCGCGTTGCTTGAGGTCCCTACAATCCGGGATACCCATCGGATACCCATCGGATACCACTTCCAGATAAGCGCATGTCCGGGCGCTCCTGCTGATCCCGCCCAAACCTCGCTTGCTGCGCGTCCCGCCAGGCGGACATCGTCGGCAATCTCGATCGAGATGCGGTCCTGCGGAACCGGACGCGTGTCGGCGACAAACCGAAGCTCGCGCCAATTCCCCGGCCGTAGGCCGAGATCCAGCATCATCCCGATCGTGGAATGCGCTTGTGCGCATATGCGTTTTATCGCATATTCCTCTGATGATCACCGCACTACTCTCCGCCCTCGCGGAGCCCACCCGCCTCGCCGCCCTGCAACTGCTGTGGGATGGTCAGGAGCACTGCGTCTGTGAGCTGATGAGCCGGCTTGGCGCCTCGCAGTCGCGCATGTCCCGCCATATGGCCGCGCTGAAGACCGTCGGGTTGGTGGTGGATCGGCGGGATGCGCAATGGGTCCGCTACCGCCGCGCCCCGCAGCTTTCGGCCAACGTCATCGCTCTCGTCGAGGCGGCGCTGTCGCTGGCATCGCAACAGGATCGGATCGCCGCATGACCGCCGCTACCACCCCCCCTGCCGTCTGCTGCGCGCCAGCTGCACGGCCTGCCGCTCCGGCCGAAACTCGCCGCCCGTTGGTCCTCGCCGTGCTGGCGGTGGCAGTGTGGTGCATCATCTACTGGCAGCTCGAGCCATTCTCCACCTGGGCGGTGGCGCAGCTGCCGGTGGCGCCGGGGAGCCACCTGAAGGAGGCGCTGGCCTTCTTCATCTTCGACACGCCGAAAGTGCTGATGCTGCTGGGCCTCGTGGTGTTCCTGATGGGGGTGGTGCGCAGCTTCTTCTCGCCGGAACGCACCCGCGCCTTCCTGGCGGGCCGCCATGAGGGCCTGGGCAATGTCGCCGCCGCCGGTCTCGGCATTCTCACCCCGTTCTGCTCCTGCTCGGCGGTGCCGCTGTTCGTCGGCTTCGTCTCGGCTGGTGTGCCGCTGGGCGTGACCTTCTCGTTCCTGATCGCCTCGCCGATGATCAACGAGGTGGCACTCGGCCTGCTGTTCGGCCTGGTCGGCTGGCAGGTGGCGGCGACCTATCTGGCGTTCGGCCTGTCGGTGGCGATTGTGGCAGGCTGGGTGATCGGGCAGCTGCGCCTGGAAGGCTGGCTCGAAGCCTGGGTGCGCGATCTGCGTAGCAGCACGGTGGACCTGGCCAGCCGGCACCTCAGCGCGGTGGACCGAATTGAAGCCGGGCTCGAGGCGCTGCGCGACATCTTCGGCCGCGTCTGGCTCTGGATCATCCTGGGCATCGCCGCCGGCGCCTTCATTCACGGCTATGTGCCGGCGGCGCTGCTGGGCCAGATCATGGGCTCGGATCACTGGTGGTCGGTGCCGGCGGCGGTGCTGATCGGCGTGCCGATCTATTCCAACGCGGCGGGCATCATTCCGGTGGTCGAGGCCCTGCTCGGCAAGGGTGCGGCGTTGGGCACAGTGCTGGCGTTCATGATGGCCGTCACCGCCCTGTCGGCGCCGGAGATGATCATTCTGCGCAAGGTGCTGTCCCCCCGCCTGCTGGCGGTATTCGTGGCGATCGTCACAATCGGCATCGTCGCCGTGGGGTATCTGTTGAACGCCCTGTTCGCCTGATGGGAGGAGACACGCCATGAAGGATGTCAAGGTTCTCGGCCCCGGCTGCAAACGCTGCGTGGCCACCGCCGCAATGGTGCAGGCGGAGGCCGACCGGCTCGGCATTCCGGTGACCATCGAAAAGGTGACCGACTATGCCGCCATCGCCGGCTACGGCATCGCCGCCACACCCGGCATCGTGGTGGACGGCCGGGTGGTGCATGCCGGCGGATTGCCGAAGGCCGCCGATCTGGCGGGCTGGCTCAGCGCGGCGTGAGCGCTGGCATGGAGCGCGCTCCAGCGCTGCTGCCGGCGATCGATCCCGTGCAGTTCCGCCTCCCCAATCCGGACCGGCTGCGCGGCCCGGTGTCGCGCCACCGGCCGCGCATCCTGCTGCTGCACGGCTCGCTGCGGGCGCGCTCCTATTCCCGCTTCCTGGCCGACGAGGCCGAGCGTCTGCTGATCGCCATGGGCTGCGACACACGCCGGTTCGACCCCGCGGGGCTGCCGCTGCCCGACGCGGTCGAGCCGTCGCACCCGAAGGTGCAGGAGCTGCGGGCGCTGTCGCTGTGGTCGGAGGGGCAGGTATGGAGCAGCCCCGAGCGCCACGGCAGCCTGTCCGGCGTGATGAAATGCCAGATCGACTGGCTGCCGCTCAGCGAAGGCGGCGTGCGACCGACGCAGGGGCGCACCCTGGCGGTGATGCAGGTCTCGGGCGGCAGCCAGTCGTTCAACGCGGTCAACGCCATGCGCCTGCTGGGGCGATGGATGCGGATGGTGGCCATTCCCAATCAGTCCAGCGTGCCGAAGGCATTTGAGCTGTTCGACGCCGATGGCAGGCTGCCGGAAGGGCCGCAGTATGAGCGCCTGGTGGATGTGTTCGAGGAGCTGACGCGCTTCACCTGGCTGATCCGCGACAACGCGGCCGAGCTGGTCGATCGCTACAGCGAACGGTGCGAGCGCGCCGGCAAGGCCGCGGCGGCGGCCGACAGCATCGCCGAAGCCCGGACCGGGTAGAGCAACTTGGCACGGTGTTTCCACTTAAAGCCTTATTGCTCTCATGGAGCGCCTTCATCTGTTTGGCCGAGCGCCCGACGCCACAACCACCACGTGGATCTTGACATCCCCCCATGTTTCGATGCAACTAGAAATATGGAAATTCAGGAAGCAGCTCTTGCCTTCGCCGCCCTCTCGCAGGAAACGCGCCTGGCCATCGTGCGTCTGCTGGTCGAAGCCGGCCCCAGCGGCCTGCCCGCCGGCGACATCGCCGAGCGGGTCGGCGCCCCTGGCTCCACGCTGTCCTTCCACCTCAGCGCACTCGAGCGCGCCGGCCTGACCCAGGCCACCCGCCAGAGCCGGCAGATCATCCACGCCATCCGCGTGGCACGGCTGCGCGAGCTGCTCGCCTTCCTCACCGAATCCTGCTGCGCCGGCCAGCCGCATCTGTGCGGCGACCTCTCGACCCTGCTGCCCCAACCGAACCCGGAGCGAAAGCGGATGTCGCCCTCCTTCAACGTGCTGTTCCTGTGCACCCGGAACTCCGGCCGTTCGATCATGGCCGAGGCCATCCTGCGCAAGCTGGCCGGCGACCGCTTCAACGCCTATTCGGCCGGCTCAAACCCGGCGGCCGCCCCCATTCCCATGGTGCTGGAAAAGCTCGCCGCCCTGGGCCATGACGTGTCGGACCTGCACAGCAAGTCCTGGAACCTGTTCACCGGCGAACAGGCCCCGCAGATGGATTTCGTGATCGCCCTGTGTGACACGCTGGACGGTCAGGTCTGCCCCGATTTCGGCGCCAAGGCCGTCACCGGCAGCTGGCCGCTGCCCGACCCGGCGAAGTTCCACGGCAGCCCGGCCGAATGCGCCACCCTGCTCAACGAGCTGTATTCCAGCCTGCACCGCCGCCTGTCGATCTTCATCAGCCTCCCCTTTGCCTCGCTCGACCGCATGTCCGTCTATGCCAGGCTCGACCAGATCGGCGCCGGCGTCACCGCTGCCCTGGCGCAGGAGCGCTGAGCCATGCGGGTCGGCGTCAACGGGCTCGGCCGCATCGGCCGGCTGGCGGTGCGTGCGGCGCGCGGCGGTGTGTGGCGCGAGGCCGATGATCCGCGCCGCGACAACCGGCTGGAGATCGTCCATGTCAACGAGCTGCGCGGCGGTGCCGCCACCGCGGCCCATCTGCTGCAGTTCGACAGCATCCACGGCCGCTGGCGCGCGGCGATCGCGGCCGAGGGCGAGACCGGGCTTGCCATCGATGCCGCTCGCATCGGCTTCACCGCGGCTGCCGAGCCCGGGGCGGTGCCGTGGGGCGATCTCGGCTGTGACATCGTGCTGGAATGCACCGGCAAATTCCTCAGGCCGGAGCAGCTGCAGGGCTATTTCGACCGCGGCGTGAAACGGGTGATCGTCGCGGCCCCGGTCAAGCACGCCGAGGCGCTGAACGTCGTCGTCGGCGTCAACGACCATCAGTACGACCCGGCCGTGCACCGCCTGCTGACCGCGGCGTCCTGCACCACCAACTGCCTCGCCCCGGTGGTGAAGGTGGTGCACGAGGCGATCGGCATCCGCCACGGCCAGATCACCACCATCCACGACCCCACCAACACCAACGTGGTGATCGACCTGCCGCACAAGGATCTGCGCCGCGCCCGCTCGGCCATGCTGTCGCTGCAGCCGACGACGACGGGAAGTGCCACCGCCATCGCGCTGATCTATCCGGAGCTGAAGGGCCGGCTCAACGGCCGCGCGGTGCGCGCCCCGGTGCTCAACGCCTCGCTGACCGACTGCGTGTTCGAACTGCAGCGCCCCACCACCGAGGCGGAGGTCAATGCCCTGTTCGCCGCCGCCGCCGCGGGGCCGCTCGCCGGCATTCTCGGCTACGAGACCCGCCCGCTGGTCTCGGTCGATTACGCCAACGACACCCGCAGCGCCATCGTGGACGCGCTCAGCACCATGGTGACCGACGGCACCATGCTGAAGATCTACGCCTGGTATGACAACGAGATGGGCTATGCCTGCCGCCTGGTCGATCTCGCCTGTATCCTCCAGCATCGGGAGCTGTGATGTCCGGTCTGCGCAACTACGCCATCGTCACCGCCAGCTATATGAGCTTCACGCTCACCGACGGCGCGCTGCGCATGCTGGTGCTGCTGCATTTCTACCAGCTCGGCTACACGCCGTTCACCCTGGCCTTCCTGTTCCTGCTGTATGAGACGGCGGGCATCTTCGCCAATCTCGGCGGCGGCTGGCTGGCGCTGCGGTTTGGCATTCCCCGCATGCTGGGCGTGGGCATGGCGCTGCAGATCGCGGGCTTGCTGATGTTGTCGGGCCTGAACCCGACCTGGAACGCCTCGCTGTCGGTCACCTATGTGGTGCTGGCCCAGGGCATCGCCGGGGTGGCCAAGGACCTCACCAAGACCGCCTCCAAATCGGCCATCAAGGCCTCCTCCCAGCAGGGCGCCTCGCAGCTGTTCAAATGGGTGGCGTGGTTCACCGGCTCCAAGAACGCGATGAAGGGCATCGGGTTCTTCGTGGGCGGCGCGCTGCTGCAGTTCGTGGGGTTCCGCAGGGCGCTGTGGGCGATGGCGGCGATGCTGGCGGTGGTGCTGGTGGCGGTGCTGTCCGCGCTGCCGCGCACGCTGGGCCGCGCCAGATCCTCCAAGAGCTTCAGCGAGCTGTTTGCCAAGACGCCGGCGATCAATCTGCTCGCCGCCGCCCGCATCTTCATGTTCGGCGCGCGCGACGTGTGGTTCGTGGTCGGGCTGCCGGTGTTTCTGTATGCTCAGGGCTGGCATTACATTTGGGTTGCGGGCTTCCTTGCGGCCTGGACGGTCGGCTATGGCGGCGTGCAGGCGATCGCGCCCGCGGTGGTCCGCCGCAGCCAGGACGGGCTGTCGCGCGAGGTGCCGGATGCGCGGCTGTGGGGCGCGATCCTGACCGTCATTCCGGTGGCGATCGTGCTGGCGCTGGCGCTCCACACCGGGCTGCGCGCCGACGGGATCGTGGTCGTGGGGCTCGCCCTGTTCGGCTTTGCCTTTGCCGTCATCTCGTCGCTGCATTCCTACCTGATTCTGGCCTATGCCGGCTCTGAGAAGGCGGCCGAGGATGTCGGGTTCTACTACGCGGCCAATGCCGCGGGGCGGCTGATGGGCATTCTGCTGTCGGGCGTGCTGACGCAGATGGGCGGGCTGCCGGGCTGTCTGCTGGGGTCGGCGGTGATGCTGGCGGTGTGTCTGGGAATTACGTTTGCGCTGCCGGCGGATGCGGGGGCGCGGCGGGTGGTGGAAGTATAGGAAGCGGTTCTTTTTTGAAAAAAGAACCAAAAAACTTTCATCCGTTGGGCGGGCCGCTCCGGCACGGTGCCAAACGGATGAAAGTCTTTTGCTTCTTTTCTTCAAAAAAGAAGTCCTTGCTATGCCGGCAATCTCGGGCCTGCCGGCCTCGCGCCAGCTGCGCTCCATCGCCTGGGCGATCCGGGCGACGATCAGGCTGGCCGAAGATCTCCTGGCCGCCCATTTCCACATCGGCTCAGCTGTAATGGCCGGGGCAGCTCAGCACCCGGTCGACGGTGCCGTAGTTGAGGATGGACCCATTGTGCGGGCACAGGATGCTGAAGGCGACGATGTCGCCGTCAGGCCCTACACAGCCCTCCACACGCTGGCTGAGATTGGCCAACCGCGACAACGGATAGTCCAGAAGAGCGGCCCCGGGCGCGGCCTGACGGAAAGGCGGCGGTCGCGCCAACGGCGATGGCAGCCGTTCTGATAAAGCAATGGTGTCTTCCGGCATCAACGAGCCTGTCACAGCCTTTCATATACGCCCCCTCCGGCAGGCTTCAGCACGGTGGCGCCAGCTTCCTGAGGAGCACAAACGCCTTTTTTTAGAATTCTGGAAATGCCGATTATTTGTGAATTATATCACCCGACATTCCGGTCAGCCTTGGCAAGTGTGCGGAAGGATCACGAATTGAATGCTGCATTGCAACAGTATTGCGTGATATCCGGTGCCGCCTACTCCACCTGATCCGATGCGGAGATGGCCTGCCCGTGTTTCAGCATCTTGCCGTGGGCCGCCAGCAGGGTCGCTTTCCCGGCTTCGTCATCGCTCTCATCTGCGGCGTCATGCGCGGTCAGCATGAAATTCCCGTGGTCGTCAGAACGGAAAGAGCGGTCGCGTCTGGTGGCCTGGGTGGGGCCAGCGCGGTGCGCCCCGAAAGGCGGTTGCTGCGCCTTGAATCCTGATCCATCATCGCTTTACATGGTTGTCAACACGACGCGGTCCCGCCGGCGCCAAATGACGTGTTTTTTGAACAAAGCAACCGGGCGCCGCGCAGACGTCCGCGATCATAGCAATGGGAGATCGCATCACCATGGCCGTTGCCGCGAAAACAAAGGGACCCGCTTCGGATTCCATCATGGCGGCCGACAAGATGAAGCCGCTGCTGGCGTTGTCGAAACACGAACCGGTGCAGGCCGCATTCGGCCTCACTGCCGACGGCGAGGCGGTGATCCTGCTCGACAAGAAGATGAAGCCGAAAGGCGTGCTCGCGGCGCTGAAGTCCTCGGCCGCCAAGGCGAAGATCCAGTTGCAGCCGTCAACGGTCCGCTTTGGACGGGCCGAGGTGGACACCGAAATCGATTCCGCGCTGGTCCGCTTCTTCATCAACAAGGACCCTCCGGGCTCGATGCGGCCAAAGTTGATCGAGGTCGTTCGTCGTGCCGCCTACCAGAAGGTCGAGATCAACGTCGACGAGTCGCTGGAGCAGTCGCCGGAGGACGAAAGCGAAGCAGGGTCGACCGAAGACGCAGCCGCCGGCGATCAGTCCGGGGCCGCGACCGCCGCTCCCATCGATGCGGAGGCGCTTCGCCGTGAACTGGCCGCGCTCATCGGGCGCATCGCATCTGCCGCCGGTAACGACGCGGCCCGTCGCGCGAGCCTCGCGAAACTGGCGAACGATGCGAACACGGGTCTGAAGGCGCAGGACTTCGCCGCCGCGATGATCGCCATCGATGCGTTGCGCGCGGCGCTGGACCAAACCGGCCCAGGGGAAGCCCAGACGGCGGCGGATCCCGCGGAACTCGACCGCCTGCGCAAGGAGCTGGCCGCTTTGATACCCCAGATCGCCGGGGCATCGGGAAATGACGCATCCCGCCGCGTCAGCCTGTTGGCGTTGGCCAATGAAGCCAACTCGAAGCTGAAGGCGCATGACGGAGCTGGCGCAACGACGGCGATCGGCGACTTGCGTGACGCGCTGGCGGCCACCGCGGGCAACGACGTTTCGGCCGCGGCGCCATCCGGCACCGCGATCGAAACGGAGACCGCGACAAACCGGGAGGAGGACCTGACCGAGGCGTGGCGCGCCGCGCGCGCGGCCTGGGACAGCGCCAGCGCCGCCGCCGGCGGGCAGATGACGGCGCTGGCCGCGGCGCTGCGGTCCAGCGAAGACGAGGACTTGCGGCAGATCGCCCAACGGGACCTCGCCGGGATCGTCGCGGCGTTCGCCAACCAGCTCAGGACGGCGATCAACGGCCTTGGCGACAGCGATGGGCCCGTGTTCCGCAAGGCCGCCGGGAAGACCCTCAGCTTCATGGAACGGCTGCGAACCGAGATCGCGGACGATCCTCGGCTCGAAGCCTGCGACACCAATCCGATAGGCGTTCAGGTTTCAGTCGCGGCGACTTTGGGCCGCGCGTTGAATGGGCTCACCGACGTTCTGGATCGGGCCGCCTGAGCCGACGACGGTCCAGCCTGACGCGATGAAAGAAAAAAGAGGAACAGGATGAGCGCGACGGTCACCAAGGGTCAGAAATTCAAGGCGGCATTCGGTGTCGTATCGAGCAACGCCAAGACGGCCCGCAAAAATGAGGTCCTGACGGTTCTCGGGGATCTCACCACCGAGATCACCAATCTGCCGATCACAACTCCCGCCAAAGCCGTCGCGCACGTGACCGATGTCGTCTCGAAGCTGCGTGATCGGCTCGCGAGCTACACCTACGATACGCTGAAGAACAATGCCGCATACAAACTGTGCGATGCGGTCGAAAAGGATGCCAAAAAGGCCGCGAAAGCCATCGCCGCCTTGGCGGAAAGCGAGAAGGAGTTGCCGAAGCTCAAGGGCATGATGGACAGAGGCGAGTCGGACGAACTGGATAAGATGGTCCAGAAGATCGGCGCCCGCGCGAAAACCATCGAGGAGCAGGGCTTTCTGATCGCCGCGATCCGCGCCCGCTATGGCATCGACAGCATGTCCGGAGAACTGACCTCCGGCGCGTTACCGCGGTTCTACAAGGTCCTTGGCATGGTGCCTGAGGAACACGCGCTGCTGAACCAGAAGCTGACCGGCATTACCCGGACCAAGCAGACCGGCACGTCCGATTACGGCGGCGGATCGATCAACATCAATGGCGGAGCGGGCACGCCGAACCGGTCGAACCGGGAAAAATACGACAATTCCGAAGGCAAGAAGCTTGATCTGCCGAACTTCGATTCCACCACGCTGCATGAGATCGGACACGCGGTCGACGAAGCCAGCGGCTTCATGGACGGTAAGATGGGCAACGCCTCGTTTGGCGGTTGGGAGAAGTCGAGCCGCAAAGAGGTCGTTGATATTCTGATCGACAAGCTGAAGGTGAACTGGGAAGACGACCTCGGCCTGGCGAAAATCAAGGTGATCGCCGAGGCGGCGTCGATGGGCGATGTCGCGACGATGGTCAATACACTGGACATGCAGAAGGACGTGACGGCGTCGATGACTCCGGATGATCTGAAGGACGATCCGGGCGTCAAGGAAATGGACAGGCTTGTCAGTGAATTTCTCGATACGTTACACACGGATCCGAGCGTGGATGACCTCAACCGCTTCCTGGCCACACACAACCAGGCGCTGGCCCAGTCGAAGGTGACGGAAACGGACCCGATGAAGCGGATGCTGATCACAAGCGTCATCCAGACCATGCGCGAGGGGCTGCGGCGCGCGGACGATGTGATCGATGAGAAGCAGACGCAGTTGAAGTTGCTGACCGACGGAAAACCTGATCCCACCGATCTCACAAAGATCAAGGACGATCCGGCGATCGCGTGGGCGAAGCTGATCAGGACCGAGCTTTGGTGGAAGTCGTCGACGGAGATCGAGGGCACGGCCGCGGTTGGCGACACGGTCTATCAGGCCGACGGCACGAAATGGTGGAAATACAAGAAGGCCGCTCGCGCGCAGATGGTGCGCGACTACCAGTTCCGCTCACCGGCCGAATGGTTCGCCGAGGTCTACGCGGTGTTCATGCTTGGCAAGCTCGCGCCCAGTCATCCCGCGTATGGGCTGATCAAGGGGATCGACACAAGCAAGCGGGAAGGCATCTGACGCGACCAGTCTCCGATCGTCTCCAGTTCCCCCGGCCTTGGATCAGAATCATGTCAGTTTTCCATAGCGAAACAATCGTCTGCCCGCTCTGCGAAGCGACCTCCGAGCAGAGTTTCGCCAACAGCGTGAACGCCGATCGCCGTCCGGATCTGCGCGCGGAGATCCTCGATCAGACGTTCCAGCGCATCACATGTCCATCCTGCAAGGGACAGTTTCGTTTCGCGCCGCATCTGACCTACGTGGATACCGCGCGCGGCCAATGGATCCTGACCATGCCGGCGACCGAGCGACCTTACTGGGAATCGCTGGAGGCAGGTTCGTTGGAGATATTCAACGACGCGTTCGGGTTCGAGGCACCGAAGGCAGCCCAGGCGATCGGCCAAAAGCTGATCGCGCGCGTGACATTCGGCTGGACCGGGCTGCGAGAAAAGCTGCTCTGCCAGGAAGTCGGACTGAACGACGCGGAGCTGGAACTGCTGAAGGTGCTGATGATGCGCACCGTCGAAGCCGTCAACGTATCGGACCGAGTGGCGCTGCGGCTGCTCGGTACCGATCCGTCCGGCGCCCTGCTGATGGCATGGGTCCGCGATGACACCGAAGGGGCCGGCGAGATCATGACGGTGCCGCGTGACCTGTTGGACGACATCCGCGCGCAGGGACCCGCGTGGGACGCGCTGCGGGCCGAAATCACCAACGGGACGTTTGTCGACGCGACGAAGCTGTTCGTGCCGCCGGAGCTTCCCGTCGCGGCGTGACGTCGTCCCGCACCGGCCAACGTCCCGGCGGAGGCTCGGGCCACGTTGTCCGGGCGGGATTGAGGGGGTTGCGCCGGGTCTACGGTCAACGAAACGTCGTATCGTCGCCTTGGCACCAATCGGCTTCGTAAAAGCCCCACCTATCGGCGTCCAAAACGGATCCCCTTTGAACGTGTCTGCGGCTGTCTGGCGTGTTGTGTGCCGAGACGTTTCCGTCATTGGCGTCAATCGCGACCGAAGCAGCAACGAGGCTCCACGGTCTGGGGCTCGCTGAGATCCAGCTCGAAGATTGTGTGCAGGGTCTCGATCGTCGCTTCCAACCGTGCCGCATAGCCGGCTTGCAGGGCCGTCAGCGCGGCGACCTTGCCAAGCCAACGCCGGGCGCGACTGCATGGTCGGCGGCACGGCGGTTCCGTGGAACGGAACGGAGTGCGGCGTGGGCCGCGCTGCAGCGAGCCTGACGCTCGGCGGCGGTTATCGCGGTCTCGCCGATCGGTTTGCCCGGCAAGGTCAACGCCCACCCGAAGCGATACGGAGCAAGATTGCCGCGACGCTTTCCTCGGACTGGCAAAGACCTGCGCCAAGCTACGCCTGAGCTTCTGATACCAACGGTCTTGATCAATGACTCTTCCATCGATCAAGGCCGTTGGTATTACACCGCCCCGATCTAGCTCTCTGATTTGGCGAGCAATTTTATGGCACGGTGAGACCAACTCAAGCCATATTGCTCTAATGCTCAACCTCTTCCATCTTCCAGATCAACGACAAGACCCGCTCGCGCATCTGAACGAAGTGCGGGCTCGACTTGATGGCGCGAATATCCCGCTCACCCTCCTGGCGCGCGAACGGGCACGCGAGGCGTTCGATGATGCGGCCCGGCCGCGGTGACATCACCACCACATCCGTGCCCAGATAGACCGCCTCCTCCACGCTGTGCGTGATGAACACGACGGTCATGCCGGTCCGCCGCCAGATGGCGTGCAGTTCCGCCTGCATCTTCTCGCGGGTCAGCGCATCCAACGCGCCGAACGGCTCGTCCATCAGCAACAGCTTCGGATCGTTGCACAAGGCGCGCACAATCGCCAGACGCTGCTGCATTCCGCCTGAAAGTTCATAGGGATAGCGGGCCCGGAAATCCCAAAGCCCCACCAGCCGCAACAGCTCCTCCACCCGGGCCCGCTGGAACGCCGGCTTGGCGCCGCTGAGGGTCAGGCCGAAGCCGGCATTGCCGGCAACCGTCATCCACGGCAGCAAGGCCGGCTGTTGAAACACCACGCCGCGGTCTGCCCCCGGCCCGGTCACGGGCACGCCGTCAAGACGCACCTCGCCCTCGGTGGGGGGCAGGAACCCCGCCAAGGTCTGCATCAACGTCGTCTTGCCACAGCCGGAGGGGCCGACGATGCAGATGAAATCGCCCCGCTCAAAGTCAAGCGAGGCATGGTCGAGTGCGCGCACAGCCGCGGCACCCGACCCGTAGCGGACGCTGACATCAGCGAAGCTGACGAATGCCATCTTCTCCGGCCCGCGCTGCCGTCAGCCCAGCGCCATCGTGAGGAACTTGGTGTTCATGGCTTTCTGGAACGCCTCGACATCCGGCGCACTGCGGATGCTCTTCTGCTCGACCAGGAAGTCCGCCGTGCCTTTCAGAACCGTTGCGAACTTGCCGGGCTTGGTGCCGTCCGCCCCGAGCCAGGCCGGACCCGCCTGTACCTTCAACGGAATGAAATCATATTCGGCCATGTCTGACTTCGCGACCTCTGCCGAGACACCGGCCTGCTTGCCCACGATCACCGAGGCGTCATCCGGCTTGCTCGCATACAGGCTGAGGGCGCGGCCATAGGCCTTCAGCATGCCGGCCATGATCTCCGGATTCGCCTGGGTGAACGCCGTGCGGGCGATGATGCAATCGCCGATCACGTAGCCGGCCGCCTCGAGCTTGTCGTAGGTCTTGAACACTTCGCCGCCATTGGCCAGAAGTTTGGACTTCGTGGGGCTCCAGATATAGCCGGCGTCGATATCGCCGCGGCTCCAGGCGGCGAGCATGGCATCGCCGCGCATGTCGAGCACCGTGACATCGCGCTGCGTGAGGTTGTTGGTCTTGAGGAAGCCGAGCAGCCGGAAATGCGACGTCGAGCCGAACGGCGTTGCAACCTTCTTGCCCTTGAAATCCGCGGGGGTCTTGATATTGGCCGCCTTGCGGACGGTCATTTCCTCGGCCGGGCCGATATTGTCCATCATCGCCACGACCTCGTAGGGAATGCCCTGGGCGATGCCGGCCGCGGTGGGGCTGGAGCCGATTCCGAAGCCGATATCCATGCCGCCAGCGGCCATGCCGGTGTTGATCTCGGCGCCGCTGCCGACCTCGATCCAGTTCAGCTTGGTCTGGGCCGCATCCTGAATCCAGCCCTCGCCCTTGGAGATCATGAACGGGCTGGTGCCGACGAAATAGGCAATGTTGATCTGGCTGGCCGCGGCCCGCACGATGCCGGGCATGGCAAGGGCTGCGGCCCCGAAGCCGCCCGCCCGCAGCAACGCGCGACGGGCCATCGGTTTGGTCGGCGTGAGGATGGTCTTCATGATCGGATCACTCCATGATTGAAACGAGACAGGCACGACAGCAGCCGGACAGTTCCTATCGGCCGGACCAATGCACCACCCGATGCTCTGCTGCCAGCAGCAGGCGGTCGAGGGCTATTCCCATCAGGCCGATGATCACAATTCCGACGAAAACATAATCCGAACGCAGAAATCGTCCGGCATCCAGAATGAGCCAGCCGATGCCGCTGCTGCCGGCGATGATCTCGGCTGCAATCAGCGTGCCGTAGACGGCGCCCACCGCCAGCCGCGCGCCGGTGAAGATCTCCGCCAGCGCCGAGGGAAACACCACGTAACGAAAAATCTGCCAGCGATTGGCGCCCAGCGACCGGGCGACCTGCACGCGGGCCTGTGACACGTTGCGCACGCCGTCGCGCGCCGCCACCGCCGAGATCGGCAGGGCCGCAAGAAACAGCAGCGTGATCTTGGAGGTCTCGCCGATGCCGAGCCAGATGATCAGCAGCACGAGATAGGCCAGCTGGGGCAGCGGGCGCAGGAATTCGATGAACGGCGCGCAGATCGCATCGACCACCGGCAGCGAGCCCATCGCCAGGCCCAGCATCGTGCCGCACACCGCGCCGACCCCGAAGCCGATCAGCACGCGCGTCAGGCTGTCGGTGATATGTTCCAGCAACGGCCGGTCCTTGTAGCCGTTCTGCACGAGATCGAGACAGGCGGACCAGAGCTCGCCGGGTCCGGGCAGGAACAGGTCGGAGACCGTGTGCGACCAGGTCAGCCCCACCCAGAGCGTGAGCAGGCCGACCACGCCCACCAGGGCCGCCAGAATCGGCCCCAGGCGCGAGGCGCGGGTCATTCGCGCCCCCGCCAATGGATCAGCCGATGGTCGATCAGCCGCAGACCGTGGCTCAGCGCCATGCCGAACAGGCCGAGCAGGATGATGCCGAGCATGACGACATCGTTGCGCTCGAACCGGCTGGCGGAGAAGATCATCCAGCCCAGCCCGTCGCTGGCCGACATCAGCTCGGCGGCGACCACGCTGGAAAACGCGCCGGACAGGGCGATGCGCAGCCCGGTCAAGATCATCGAGGACGCGGAGGGCAGCACCACGTAGCGAAAGATCTGCAGCTTCGACGCGCCCAGGGATTGCGCGGCCTGCAGACGCAGTTTGCTGGTCTGGCGCGCGCCGGACATGGCGGCGATGGTGATGGTGGGGAACGCCGCGAGGAACAGCAGGACGATCTTGGACGCGTCGCCGGTTCCGAACCACAGGATCAGCAGCACCAGATAGGACAGTGGCGGCAGGGGGCGCATGAACTGGATGATCCAGCCGCAGGCGCCTTCGGTGATGCGGTTGGTGCCCATCCACAGCCCCAGCGGCACGCCCGCCAGTGTTGCCAGCGCGAAACCGACCAGGCAGCGCCCCAGCGTGGCGATCACATTCTCCTGGAGGGAGGTTTCGCGGTAGCCGTGGCGCAGGATGTCGACCAGCGCGCGCACCACGTCGGCGGGGCTGGCCAGCAGGTCGGATGACACGAGGCCCAGCGTTCCCAGCAGCTGCCACACCGCCAGGGCGGTGCAGACTGACGCAAGCCCGAGCCAGGTTTTGGGCGAGGAAGTGAAGGACTTCTTTTCTGAAAAAAAGAAGCATAAGACTTCCCAACGCTGGCGCGTTCCTTTCAGGAAGGACGCGTCATCAGGAATAAAAGTTTTTTGGTTCTTTTTTTCAAAAAAGAACCGCTTTCTTGGAGTGGTGCTCACGCGTAGCTCGCCTGCATCGAAGCCGCCCGGGACGCCGCCCGCACCTCGGCCACACTCTGTCTGACATCGTCGACATAAGCCTCACGCGCCGCCGCATGATGCAACGACATCATGATGTGCAGGCTCAGGGGTGTGCGCACCATGCCTGGCACCCAGCCGCGCCGGGACAGCAGGGTTGCCACCTGGCCCATATCGATATCGTCCCAACCGAATGCGATGATGGCGAGTTCCGGCGTGCCGCGCAGCTGAAAGCCCGGGATTTCGGCGAGATCCACGAGATAGGCGTCCCGCATCGCCAGCACGTCGGCGGCGATGGTGCGGTAGCCGTCCCGTCCGAGGTAGCGCAGCACCGCCCAGGCGGCGGCCACCGCCCCGCCGGCGCGGGTGCCGACCAGGGTCTGCGTGGCGAACCGCCCGCTGGGCCACACATCGAGGTCGAACGCCTGGAACGCCTGCCACGCGGTGGTGCGATAGAACACGACGGAGGCCGGCTTGGGGCAGAAGCCGAATTTGTGCAGGTCGGCCGAGAGCGACATGACACCGGGAAGTCCCAGGTCGAACAGCGGCATGGGCCGGCCCAGATCGGCCACGAACGGCGCCATCCAGCCGCCGACGCAGGCGTCGCTGTGCAGCCAGATATCGCTCTCGACGGCGAGGCGGGACAGCTCCTCCAGCGGATCGACCACGCCGAAGGGAAAGCATGGCGCCGACCCCACCAGCATCATCGTCTCCGCCGTGATGGCGGCCCGCATCGCGGCCACATCCGCGCGATGATCCGCCTGCACGGGCACGCGCAGCACCGTCAGATCCATCAGGGCGGCCGCCTTGTCGAAGGCCGGATGCGCGGTCTCGGGGGCGAGGATGGTGCCGCGGAACCGCGGATCGCCGCGCCGCGCGCGCTCCCGGTCGCGGCAGGCCTTCACGGCCATCAGGATGCTTTCGGTGCCGCCGCTGGTCATGTTGCCGGCAGCGTCCGGCGGGGCGTGGAACAGGTCCAGCCCCATGCCGACGACCTCGGCCTCCATGCGTGCCAGGCTTGGGAAGGCGCGTTTTGCTCCCAATGCGTTCTCGGTGAAATACGCGTTGAACGCGGCCTTGCCGATCTCGGCGACATCGCTCGGTCCGCTGAACACGTAAAGCGGCACCCGGCCGGCGCGCCAATCGGCATCGCCGGACCGCATCGTTGCCAATTCGGCCATGACCTCGTCACGTGGCCTGCCGGCGTCGTCGAAACGGATGCGCATGGCCATTCTCCGGGTCGCACGATCTGAAGCGTGCCTGGGGGGATCATCCCGGGTCAAGGCCCCGTGATCAGCCGTCATCGCGCGAACCAGGCGTGTGCGTCGGCAGAGCGGCGAGCTCGTCCGCGATGATGGCGGCGATGGTGTCGCAGTCCGCGATCGAGAGGCTCAGCGGAATGCGCATGTCGCAGAGGCGGTCGAGAATGTCATGCGTCCGGGGCGGCGTGTGCGCGGCCTTGAGGAAACGCCATTGTTCCGAAAGCGAGGTGTAGCCGACGGCCTCGCGGCTGCCGAACCATTTGAGAAACACGCCGCGGCGGCGGCACCCCGCCATGAAACGCTGAAACGCCGCCTCATCGAGGCCTTCCACCGTGAACTGGATAGAGCTCTGCACATAGGCCTCGGCCTGCGGCCGCGTCGGCAGCCGGATTCGCGCGAGGGTGCCGAGCTGGGCGGCGAGCCGGTCATGCCGGTCGTTCCAGATCCGCGCCCGATCCTCAAGGAGCAGAAGCTGCGGCCGAACGATGGCGGCCACGAGATTGGACATGCGCAGCGAGTAATTCGGCGTCACATCCTTCCAGCGGGCGAACACGTCATCCGAAGGTCGGCTGCGATGCTGCCGGTAGAGCATGTAGCTGCCGGAATACAGAATGGCCCGGGCCGCGATGTCCTCATCGTTGGTGACCAGCAGCCCGCCTTCGCCGCCATTGGCGTGCTTGTAAGCCTGCAGGCTGAAGCATCCCACGCGGCCGAACGTGCCCGAGGGCTGGCCGGCCCATTGCGCCCCCATGGTGTGGGCGCAGTCCTCGATGACGGTGATGCCCAGCCGTTCGGTGAGCGCCATCAGCGCGCCCATGTCCGCACTGTGGCCACGCATATGCGACAGCAGCAGAAACCGCGCCCCGCTCGACTGTGCCTTGTCTTCCAGATCCGCGAGATCGATGGTCAGGTCCGGCGTGATCTCGACGAGCACATGCTCGGCGCCCGCATGCGCCACCGCACCTGGCACGGGGGCGAGCGTGAAGGCGTTCATCAGCACCTTGTCGCCGGGCTTCACGCCCGAACAGATCAGCGCCAGGAACATCGTGCTGCCGCAGGAATTGGCGGCGACGCAGTATTTCATGCCGAGCAGGCGGGCGAAGTCCTCTTCCAGCAGCGACACGTCGGAGGCATCGCCGAGCGTCTCGCCGTAGCGATGCAGCCACCCCGTGCGCAGCAGGTCATCAACCCGGGCGATGGCGGCCTCGGGAATGTCCGGCGGCTGTGACAGATCGATATCGACACGGGTTTCGCCTGTCCGGTCCGGCATCGTTCAGATCTCCACCGTGGGGCCGCGATCGGCCTGCAGGCCCGGGAAATATTTCTCGAGCCGCACATCGGCCGAGCGGGCGTGGCCTTCCATGCCTTCCGTGCGCGAGATGCGCGCGGTCGCCAGGGCCACATCATGCGAGCCGTCCCGGCTCATACGCTGCCAGGACAGCGGCTTGAGGAATTTGTGCACCGACAGGCCGGCGGAATAGCGGGCGGCCGTCTTGGTCGGCAGGATATGATTGGGGCCGGCGACCTTGTCACCATAGGCGACCGTGGTTTCCTCGCCCAGGAACAGCGAGCCGTAATTGGTGAGGTTGGCAAGCCACCAGTCGAGATCGGCAGCCTGAACCTGCAGATGCTCGGCCGCGTATCGGTCGGAGACGGCAACAAGCTCCTCGCGCGTCGTGGCCACGATCACTTCACCGTAGTCGCGCCAGGCCGCCTCGGCCGCCTCGCGCGCGGTCGGCGGCAGGGTTGCGATCAGCACGGGAATGCGACGCATCACGTCCTCGGCCAGCGCCCGCGAGGAGGTGAACAGCCAGCCCGGGCTTTCATGGCCATGTTCGATCTGGGCCACGATATCCGCCGCGACGATGGCGGGATCGGCCATGTCATCGGCGATGATGGCGACCTCCGAGGGGCCGGCGAACACATCGATGCCAACCTGCCCATACAGCAGGCGCTTGGCCTCGGCCACGAATTTGTTGCCGGGGCCCACGATGATGTCGGCCTTCTGGCCGGTGAACAGGCCGTGCGCCATGGAGGCGATCGCCTGCACGCCGCCGAGCGTCATGATCACATCGGCCCCGGCCGCCAGCATGGCGTAGAGCACGAACGGGTGGATGCCTTCGCCGCGATAGGGGGCCGAGCAGGCGATCACCGTCGTCACCCCCGCGGCCCGGGCGGTGGCGATGGACATATAGGCGGAGGCGATATGGGCGTAGCGCCCGGTCGGCACGTAGCACCCGGCCACGCTCATCGGCACCAGCCTCTGGCCGGCGAAGGTGCCGGGGGAGAGTTCCACCGTGAAATCCTGAATGCTGGCGCGCTGCGCCTCGGCGAACCGGCGAACGCGGGCGATGGCATAGTCGATATCGGCCTTCAGCGCGGCCGGCAGATCGCGCACACGGCGTTCAGCGTCCGCGCGGGAGACCACGATATCACCGGACCAGTGGTCGAGCGTCCGCGCATAGTCGCGCACCGCGGCCTCGCCGCCGGTGGCGATCGCCTGCAGCATCTCCTCCACGACGGCGCGGGCATTGCCCTGTTCGGTCTGCGGCGTCTTGCTGGCGGTTTTGAGGTACGTGACGGTCATGAACTGGGTCTCGTCAGAATCTGGGCGTGAGGTCGACCGCCGGCTTGCCGTGCCGTGGGTGATCCGGCGGCACTTCGGCCACGAACGGCAGCCGGCGGCGTGCCTTGGTGGCCGTTGTGTTGGGGTCGACGGCACCGCGCACATAGGCCCGCGTCGCATCCACGAAAGGCTGATGATCCCAGCCGGTCCATTGGCCCTTCAGCAGCGCCTCCTGGACGAACAACCGGCGCTTCTGCGATGCCAGCACGTCCTGTTCCAGCTGCGCGTGGTTCCAGCGCCGGTCGATCTCGGCCTTCATGCGGGCCGCGTCCGCGGCGTGGCGCGGATCGCAGGCCAGGTTGTGCCGCTCATCCGGGTCTCGCCGGAGATCGAACAGCATGGGCGGATCGGTGCGGCAATGAATGTATTTCAGGCCGTCCTGAACCAGGATCAGCGCCGGCGCATACACCCCCTCGCCGGTGTACTCGATCATGACGCCATCAGCGCGGTCGGAAGAGCCGCCGCGCAGCATCGCAGCCAGCGAGTGCCCGTCCAGATGGGCTGCCGGTGGCGGCGGATGGCCATCGGTGGCGAGGTCGAGGAATGTCGGCAGAAGATCCATCAGCGAAACCGCCTTGTGTTCGACGTGGCCTGGCTTAACGCCAGGACCGCACACGACCATCGGGATACGGGTCGACCATTCGAACGGCTGGAACTTGAACCATGATCCCCGCTCACCCAGCATCTCGCCGTGGTCGGCAATGATGAAAACATAGGTGTTGCCGGTGAATCCGCCATCGCCGAGCGCGCTGCGGATGCGCCCGACCAGGCTGTCGAAATACGAAACCATGCCGTAATAGGCGTGACGCGCATTGCGCAGATGCGCTTCGGTGACGGTGTGTTCGTCCTCGCGGATGGTGAAGGCGTAGCGCTGCGACCAGGGATCGCGATCAGCGATCGGGATATGCGGCACGCCTGGCAGACCGATCTGGTCGCGATCGTACAGATCCCAGAACGCCTGCGTGGTGACAAACGGGTTGTGCGGATGGGTGAAGGAGGCGACCAGCAGAAAGGGCTGTGGCTCCGGCATGCGGGCAAGGTCGTAGATCTTCTGCACCGCCTGAAAACACACCTCCTCGTCATAGTCGAGCTGCAGACTGCGCTTGCACACACCGGCTTCCACGATCGACCTGAGGCTCATGCGTGACGGCGCATAGGGTTCGTCCTGCTGCGTCCAGTCCGCGGTCCAGCCGAAATCGGCGGGGTAGATATCTGTCGTCAGGCGCTCCTCGAAGCCGTGCAACTGGTCGGCGCCGACGAAATGCATCTTGCCCGCGAGGCAGGTGCGATAGCCGAGATGGCGCAGATAATGCGCGAAGGTGGGAATAGACGACAGCAGCTCGCCGGCATTGTCATAACAGCCGACGGCCGAAGATAGCTGCCCCGTCATCATCGATGCGCGCGAGGGACCGCAGACCGGGTTGTTGCAATAGGCGTTGAGAAACGTCACGCCGCTGGCGGCGATCTCGTCAATGGAGGGGGTCTTGGCGATGCGGCCGCCATACATCGACAGCACCTTCGCGGTCAGCTGGTCGGCCTGGATGACGACGATGTTGGGCGGGGTCATGTGTGTCCTCATGCGCCCGGATGAACCAGGGCCGGCGTCATCGCATGACCCAGTCACGATAAAGCTCGGCGGCCAGCCGGGTGAGCGGGCCGGGCTGGCCATCCCCGATGGTGCGGCCATCGATACGCGCGACCGGGGTGACACCGCCGAGCGTGCCGGTGATGAACGCCTCGTCGGCGGAATAGACCTCGGCGAGGGTCATGTCCTTTTCAAACGCGGTTCTGCCGGACTCCTGCCAGCTGTCGAGCACGGCGCGTTGCGTCAGTCCACGGAACGAATAGCTGCCCGTCGAGGTCCAGAGCGCGCCACGGCGGATGATGAAGAAATTCGTCGAGTTGCAGCTGGCGACGAAACCGCGGGGATCGAGCATCAGCGCCTCGTCGGCGCCGGCGTTGATCGCCTGGATCAGCGACTGGATCAGGTTGAGGCGGCTGTGGGAATTGAGCCGCAGGTCGAACACGTCCGGCCCGCTGGTGCGAAACGTCGAGGTGAACAGCGAGATGCCGCGGGCCTTGGCCTGCGGGTTCGCTGCCTTGTATTCCGCCACGATCACCAGCGTGGCCTTGCCCACCACGAAGCGCGGGTCTTGGTTCGGCGTGCTTTTCAGGCCGCGCGTGACCATGAGGCGGATATGCGCGCCGTCCTGCATGTCATTGCGCGCCAAGGTCTCGGTCAAGGCCGCTTCGAGCTCCGCACGGTTGCGGCCGATATCGAGAGCAATGGCGCACGCGCCTTCGAACAGACGGTCCAGATGCGCCTGCAGCTGGATCAGGCGCCCGTTCTGCAGCCGCAATCCTTCCCACACCCCGTCGCCGACCACGAAGCCACTGTCGAAGACCGAGATCTTCGCTTCGTTGCGAGGGTAGAATGCCCCATCAACGTAGACGAGCACGCCGTCATTGCGCGGGTCGGGGAGGTAGCCCTGGGCGCTGTGCGCGGTCTGGGTCATGGGTGGCTGCTCTACGGTCAGAACTGGAAACGCCGATGTTCGGCGACAAATTGCTGGGTCAGCGGCCGCTTCGGCGCCTTGAGCACCTCGGTGGGCGTGCCGGATTCGTAGATGCCGCCCTCGGCTACGAACACGATGCGGGTCGCCATGTGATAGGCGAAGCCGATCTCGTGGGTGACAAGCAGCATGGTGCGGCCTTCGTTGGCCAGCGCCTCGATCACGCCGAGCACCTCTCCGACAAGGGCAGGGTCGAGCGACGAAGTTGGCTCGTCGAACAGCAGGATTTCCGGCTCCATGGCCAGCGCCCGGGCAATGGCCACGCGCTGCTTCTGGCCGCCGGAAAGATGGGCGGGATAGGAATCGGCCTTCTCGGCGAGCTGCACGCGTGACAGCTGCTCCAGGGCCTTGCGGCGCGCTTCTGGCTTTGGCAGCCGACGCACAGTGACCAGGCCTTCCATCACGTTGCCGAGCACGGTCATGTGCGGAAACAGATTGAACTGCTGGAACACCATACCGATACGTTGCCGCAACCGGTTCAGCTCGCCCTCCCTGGTGCACCAGGGGGCGTTCGCATCGGTCGAGGCGGGATGTCCGATCTGGCGGTCGCCGACGGTGATGCGGCCTTCGTCCGGCTGCTCCAGGAAGTTGATACAACGCAGCAACGTGCTCTTGCCGGAGCCGGAGGCGCCAAGGATGGCGATCCGGTCGCCTGGCATCACATCGAGATCCACCCCGGAGAAGACGGTGTTGGCGCCGAAGCGTTTGCCAAGTCCGGTCAATCGCAGCACGGGCACCGTCATGGGTCAGTCGCTCCTGGCAAGACGGCGTTCGATGGCGTAGGTGACGCGCACCAGGGGATAGAGGATCATCATGAAGATCGCCCCCACGACCGTGTAGGCCTCGATCGGGTTGAAGTTCAGCGACGCCAGAAGCTTGCCCTGCTGCATCAGTTCGACATAGGCCACCACCGAGGCGAGCGTGGTGGTCTTGACGATTTCGATGCAGCGATTGGTCAAGGCCGGCAGGATGCGGCGCAGCGTCTGCAGCCGGCTCATGCCGATTGCGCGCGCAGCCTCGCTCTGCCCGGGTTCGATCGACTGGATGCCACCGCGATAGATCTCCGCCGCATAGGCCGCCGCATTGAGGGTGATGCCGAGCGCCGCCGCCAGGAACGGCCCCACCTCGATGGGCACCAGGATCGGCAACGCAAAATAAAACCACAATATCTGAATGAGCACAGGCGTGTTGCGGAAGAATTCCACAAACCCCGTCGCCAGCCAGCGGATCGGCGCCTGTCTGGCGCGGCGCCCGAAGGCCACCGGCAGGCCAAGGCTCAGCCCCAGCACCAGGCAGACGAGCGAAAGCTTGAGCGTGCCGGCGAGCCCCATGGCCAGGGCCCGCCAGTTGGTGAACACGCTTGCGAAGTTCCAATGATACATCACGGCTCACCGGACCGAGATTTCGCCGCTGATGGCGAACCTTCGTTCGATGCGCGCGCCGATGAAGCTGACACAGGTGATCATCACAAAATACATCAGCGCCGCCACGGTGAACACTTCGAGGGGGCGATAGGTCTTCTCCGCCAGTTCATTCGCCTCAAACAGCAAATCGGCATAGGAGACGGTGGCCACCAGCGTGGTGGTCTTGATCAGCTCGATCGAGCGTTCCATCACAGCGGGGAACATGCGCTTCACCGCCTGGGGCAGCACGATGCGCCACAGGCATTGCGTCTGGCTCAGCCCGATGGCGCGGGCCGCCTCGCTCTGCCCGCGTTCGACGGAGACGATGCCAGCACGGAATATCTCGGCAAAGAACGCGCCCGACTGGATCATGAAGGTAAGCGCTGCGGCGATGAACGGCGTCATCTCCACATGCAGCACGATCGGCAGGCCGAAATAGAACAAGAACAGCTGCACCAGCGGCGGCGTCGTGCGGAACACCTCGATGATCAATCCGGCCGGTGCCGCAAGCCAGCCGCGCCCGGACAGACGGCCCAGAGCCAGCAGCAACCCCACGGGAAGGCCACCGGCCAGCGCCGTGGCGGACAGGAGCAAGGTGTTCCACAGCCCTGCCAGCAGCAATCCGGCATTGGCGAAGACGACCTGGAAGTCCCATTGATACATCGGCGCCGCCGCTGCGCGTCTACAGCATTTCCTTCACGATGGGCGGGGCCGCCTTGGCATCGAGCCCGTAGCCCGTCAGGAATTCCTCGTACCAGCGTTGGATCTGCCGGGATTGGTAGTATTCGCCGAGTTCCTGATCGACCCAGGCGAGAAACGCCGGATCGCCCTTGCGCACCGGGGCGCTGGTGGGGTTGGAGCGCACCGGCTTGGGCACCACGATGGTGCCGAAGCCCAGGCTCTTGCGCGCCACGATCAAGGGCGGATGAAACAGGCACACGGCATCCACACGGCCGGACTGGAAGGCGGCGATGGCCTCGGTGTTGCCGGGAAAACGTTGGATGCCGGCCTTGGCGACGTTCTCGGTCAGAAACTTGTCCATCGCGGTCGCCTGCGGCACCGAAATCCGCAGAGTGGTCTTGTTGAGATCCTCCCAGAGCTGCACAGACAAGTCATCGCGCACCAGCACCGCCAGGGAATAATACAGTAACGGATTTTTCGGAAAATCCACCGCGTTCTCGCGTTCGGGCGAATCGTCGAGCACGAACATCGTGTCGATCTTGTTGGCCTGCAGTGCTGCAATGGCGGTTCCCCAGGTCACCTCGACCGGCTCGAACTTCACCCCGAGCTTCGCCGCCATGGCACGTCCGATCGACACCCCGACGCCTTGCGACCACTCTCCGGTCATGGGGTCCTTGGAGTACCAGGGCGGCGCCTGGGTGACACCGATCCGCAGGCTTCCGCGCTTCTTGATCGCATCCAGCGTGCCGGTGGATTGTGCGGCCGCCACAGCCGGCCGTGCCAGAGTGAGCAGCGACCCGGCGGCGATCAATCCGAAAGAGCGACGATCCATGGTCTTGTCATCCCGTCTGAGTTACCGGAACCTGTCGGGAGGCACGCGCGACCGTCGGACCCTGGGGTTGCCGCTCGAACCGCATAGCACCTGCCCACGAAGTGAGTGTGGCCTTGAATGAGATCGCTCTCATGTCCGCATTTCGGCGGGTTTTCGTCAAGCGCTGCTTTGCGGAATTTTGGCGGCTCGGCTTGTGTCGCGGCGTGAAGTCCGCAACATGCGCCAGCGGCGGGACGGAGACACGGGCGGGCAGATGGGACGGCGTGCGACACTTGAGGATGTTGCCCGTTTGGCCGGCGTGTCGCGTGCCACGGCGGCGCGGGCGCTTACGCATCCGCATCTGCTCAAGGCCAAGACATTGTTGGCCGTCACCACGGCGATGCAATCCATCCGCTATGTGGCCGACGCTTCGGCGCGGGCGTTGGCCTCGGGGCGCAGCGGCATGATCGGCGCCGTGGTCCCCACCCTCGAGAATGCGGTGTTCGCCCGGGCGATCCATCAGCTGCAGATGGGCCTTGCCGACGGTGGACTGCAACTCGTGGTCGCGGCACATGAATACGTTCCAGCCCTGGAACAGCGTGCCATCCGCTCGCTGCTGTCACGCAGCATCGACGCGCTGGTGCTGGTTGGCGCGGAACGGCCGACGGAGACGTGGTCGCTGCTGCGGGGCAGCCAGGTGCCGGTGGTGCTGACCTATTCGTTTCATCCGGATTTTGACTGTATCGGATTCGACAACGGACGTGCCGGGTATCTGGCGGCGCGCCATCTGATCGAACGCGGCCACACGCGGATTGGATTTGTCAGCGGACCGCAGGCGAGCAATGACCGGATGGCGCTACGCATCGCCGGCGTCCGCCGCGCCCTGGCCGAGGCCGGCCATGAACTGTCGCCAACTCTGGTGTCCGAGCAGGATTTCTCGCTGTCGGGCGGCAAGCGCGGCGCGCACGCGTTGATGTCGCTTGCCGCGCCGCCCACCGCGATCATCGGTGGCAATGACATGATCGCAGCCGGTGCCTTGCACGAACTGGCCGCGCGCGGTTTGCGCGTGCCGGACGATGTCTCCGTCGCTGGCATTGAGGATCTCGAAATCGCGACTTTCACGACGCCGACGCTGACGACAGTGCGGTTGCCGACCGCCGAGATTGGCGCCGCAACGGCGCGCCACCTGCTCTCGCTCCTGCGAAACGAAACTGTGCAACGCCGGACCGAATTTCCCATCGCGCTCGTGCAGCGGGAGTCGACCGCATCCGCGACAGGCAGTTTTGGAAATGCGGAAACCCGATGAGTGACTGTCAATCCTGATGGCAATCGCTAGTGGCCCAGCGCATAAAAGTCTTTTGCTTCTTTTCTCCAGAAAAGAAGTTCTCTCTTATACCAACGGTCATGAAGAATGACCGTTGGTATAAGTCCTGGTTTGGCGCGCCGCCGCAGGCCTTCCCGGCGCGCGATACCAACGGCCTTGATCGATGGAAGAATCATCGATCAAGGCCGTTGGTATTAAACCACCTCCATCTCCGCCTGCACCACATGCCGTGCCGCGATCAACACATACATCGCCGGCAACATGAACAGTGTGAAGATGGTTCCGATTGCCATACCCGAGGCGATGACCAGCCCAATGTTGAAATGCGAGGCCGCCCCGGCACCTGACGCAACGATCAGCGGCACCACGCCCAGGACCATTGCAGCCGTCGTCATCAGGATCGGCCGCAGGCGTATCCCTGCCGCCTCCACGATGGCCTCCTGCTTCGACAGTCCGGCCGCCTGCCGCTCGTTGGCCACCTCCACGATCAGGATGCCATGCTTGCTGATCAGCCCCATCAGCGTCACCAGGCCGACTTCGGTGTAGATGTTCAGGCTCGCCCCATGCACGCCAAGGCTGATGAACACCAGGGCGCCCGCGATCGACAGCGGGATCGACACCAGAATGATCAGCGGATCGCGGAAGCTTTCGAACAAAGCTGCGAGAACGAGATAGATGATGATCAGGTCGAGGGCGAAGGTGGTGAGGAAGCCGCTGGATTCTTGCACGAGCTGGCGCAGCTGGCCGGCGTAGTCCACCACCATGTCCGGTGGCAGGGTTTGCTTCGCAAGGTTCTGCAAGGCCGGCAGCGCGTCCGCCTGCGCCACCCCAGGCGCGGTGACGCCGGAGATGGTGGCGGAGTTGATCTGCTGGAAGTGGTTCAGCGTCTCCGGCGCACTCTGGTGGCGCAGGGTGGCGATGGCGGAGAGCGGGATGGGCACGTTGTTGATGGTGGCGATGGGATAGCTCATCACCTGGGCCGCGTTCAGCCGCGCCCCCTGCCCCAACCTGTGGGATCACCTTGTAGGAGCGGGAGTCGAGACTGAAGTAGTTGACGTAGCCGCCGCCGAGCATGCCGGACAGGGCGCTGACGATTTGCGTCATGCTGAGCCCGAGCTGGGCTGCCTTGTCACGGTCGATCACCACCATGTCCTGTGGCAGGTCGTATTTGAGATCGCTGTCGAGGAACAGGAACAGCCCGGTCTTGAGGGCGGCGGCCAGGAAGGTCTGGGCAGTGTCATAGAGCAGCGGCACCGACGCGGCGGTTTTGATGATGAACTGCACTGGCAGTCCCTGCACGTCGGGCAAGGCGGGCGGCTCGAAGGCGACGACGCGCTGGCCGCTGACCGTGCCGAGCTGGCCCTGGAGCAGGCGCTGGATGGTGGTGGAGGACCGCGTGCGCTAATCCCATGGCTTGAGGGTGATGCCGGCGATGTTCTGGGTGGCGCTGGTCACCTGGAAGCTGTGCTCGCCTTCCGGCAGCCGCTCCATGATGCCGCGCACCTGCTGGCCGTGGAGCAGCTTCTGCTGCAGCGTGGCATCGGGGGCGGCGGTCGGGATCAGAATGACCACGCCCTGGTCCTCCTGCGGTGCCAGTTCGCTGTCGGCACTGCCGGCAAGGAAGGCAATGCTGCCGAGCACGATGGCGGTGAAGATCATCGTGACCCACATCGTGCGCAGGCTGCTCACCAGCATGCGCTCATAGCCGCGCTGGGTGCGGCCGAACACGCGGTCGAGCAAAGCCGCCAGGCGTTCCGACAACCCGCCGGCCGAGGCGCCGTGCGGCCGCAGGAACTGCGCGCACATCATCGGCGACAGCGTCAGCGCCACGATGGCCAAAACAGTGACCGCGCCCACCAGGGTGAAGGTGAATTCGGTAAACAGCGCACCGGTCAACCCGCCCTGGAAGCCGATTGAGACATAGACGGCGATCAAGACCACGGTCATGGCGATAATCGGGCCGGCCAGTTCACGGGCCGCCTGGATGGCCGCGGCACGTGGCGTCATACCGGATACCAGATTGCGGCGGCAAGCGTCAGATATGTCGCCTCCAGCTCGCGGCGCTGGTACTCAGCCTGGGCTGCGAGCTGCTCGACGGAGCGTTGCACGCCGCCGAACACGTCAGGATTGTACGAAACGCTCAGCGAGTCGCCGACCACACGGAGCGGCGCGATTTTGGTGCCGGCGGGCAGGCCGGAGTTGGCGGGAGAGGTCTTTTCCCGCTCGGCGGAGTTCTGGGCGCTGAGGGAGGGGAAAGACCCGCCCTGTTCGGCGCGCATGGTCTCCTTCGCCTCCCGCAACGTCGCCTGGGCGGCGGCGATCGAGGGATTGGCCTTGAGCGTCTGTGCCACCAGGGACGCAATCCGCGGCGAGTGGAACATGGTCCACCATTCGCCTGCGATAACGCGGCCGAGCTCAAGATGCTGGGCCGCTCCACCCATGGTGGCGGCACTGGTGGTGGCGGCCGGCTGGAGGAGACGCTGACCCGGTTCGGCCAGGCGTTCATGGCGCTGGTTCTGGCCCCTGACATGGCTGCGACAATGCCCCTGCTCATCGTGGCCGTTGCCAAGGAGCGTGGCCTCGCCACGCGATTCTACGAAGCGGGCCCCGGCCACACCCGCCGGGCGCTCGCGGCCTTCCTCGAAGCCTCCGTCGCGCGCGGCGAACTCACCCTCGACAACGCCACGGATGCCGCGGACGATCTTCTGGCACTCTGGCTCGGCGACATGCCGATGCGCATGGCGCTGGGGCTGATCGGGTCGCTGAGCCCGGCCGAAATCGAGCAGCGTGCGCGACGCGGCGTCGCGGTGTTCTTGCGGGCCACTCGGTAGATGTCCGCGAGCCTTTGAATGCCTGGGCGCCAACAGCGATGATGTCCGCCATCAGCAAGTGCCCGTGCGGGCCTTCTGCCCCGACTGCAACCGGTGGCACCGATTGGCCTTCGGACATGACGAGAGTCCCTGACACCGCCTTATAAAGGGTGGACAAGCCGGATTGGAGCGTTGGATCATCGGCAGGCGATGTGCAGGGTGGTTCTGGCGCGTCATGGGCGTCAATCCGGGGCTTCGGCCGCGCCGTTCGAACTCAATGGGCCCTCGCACCCGACTGCCTGACCGTCGCCGGCGCCGCGACAACCCGAAGGACACACGATGAAGAATGGCTTCATGAAGCTCGGCCTCATGCCGGAGGGGGGAGGCCGGACCGGGACGGACTGGATGCACCCCGGCATGCCGCCTTATCCCGGCACCAACTTTGAGAAGCACAAGGAGCAGGCGTTGATCGCCGAGGAGTTCAAGGCGGACTTCTACTTCGTCGCCGATACGTTGTGGGCCGACGCAGGCTCGCCGCCACATCGGCTCGACCGGTTCGAGGCGATGACCCTGCTGGCCGCCATCGCGGCTGTCACAACGCATATCGGCCTTGTCGGCACCATGTCGACCACCTTCTGCGAGCCGTTCAACATCGCCCGTCAGATCCTGTCGCTGGACCATATCAGCAACGGCCGTGCCGGCTGGAATCTCGTCACGACCGATCCCAAGGGCTCGTCCGACAATTACGGTCGCTTTCATGCCATATCACATGAGGAACGTTACGAAATCGGGGCAGAGGCCTATCGTGTCGTGACCGGGCTGTGGGACAGTTTCGAGGACGACGCGCTGCCGCAGGACAAGGAGAAGGGAGTTTTCCTGATCCCGGAGAAGCTTCATACGCTGGACCACAAGGGGAAGTATTTCGAGTCGAAAGGTCCCCTCAACCTGCACCGCTCCCCGCAGGGGCGGCCGATCGTGTTCACGGCGACCGCGTCCGATGATGGCCTGGCCTTCGCGGCCCGCTATATCGATTGTGTCTTCACGCCGGGTTCCTATGGCATCGGCGTCAATCAGGCGTTCTACCGGAAGCTGAAGGCCAAGGCGGTCGAGTATGGCCGAGACCCTGACGCGGTGGCGATCCTCCCGGGATGCACCCCGCTCATCGCGCCCACCCGCGAGGCGGCCCAGGCGATTCAGGAGGCGCGCCGGCAGCAGATCGGGGTGCAGGGTGCGATCAACTATCTCAGCGGGTCATTTCACGGATTCGATCTGCGAAAGTATGGGCTGGACGAGCCGTTCCCGCTGCAAGCCATCGAGAGCGTTGCCGAAGGATTCAAAGGCAACATGATGCACATGCTCCGCATCGCACGCGAGGAGTCGCTCACTGTCCGGCAGTTCGCCATGCGCTTTGGCTTCCCCAAGGATCAGTTCGTGGGCACCGCCGAGGACATCGCCGACGAAATGCAGGAGTGGATCGACGGAGAGGCGTGCGATGGTTTCATGCTCGTCGAATCGCAACCGGGTCAGTTGCGCCTGTTTGCCGATCTGGTGGCCCCGATCCTGAGGGAGCGAGGCCTGCTGCGCAGCGCCTATGCGGGCACGACGCTGCGCGAGAATCTCGGCTTGCCCAGGCCTGGCAATCAGTTCGCCGCCCGCGCGCAGTCCGGTCACGAACGCGGCCGAGATGGTCAAACGATGTCTGCGGCGGAATGATGGGCGTCTGGGGCCGCGGCCATCGGCATGGCGGTAACGTTGGGTTCATCGTCCTGTTTGCGTTGCAGAAGTTCTTTTTTGAAAAAAGAACCAAAAAACGTTTTGACCGGCTGACGCCCTCAGCTGGACAGCGAGTACCCCAGCGAACGAAAAGTCTTTTGCTTCTTTTCTTCAGAAAAAAAGTTCTTTCTTTGCAAATGAAATATGATTGCGAGAAACGTAGGCAAATCGAAGCCGATTTTAATATCAGAAAATGGTAATTGCTCACCCCACCTCTGCCCGCGCGTCGCGTGGTGACGTGGCTGCCAGCACGTGACGAATATCACCGAGGACGGAGCGGCCATTGGCCTTCTCGGTGCTGACCACGGAGCGGAAGGCGGCGTAGGTTTGCGCACCCCATTCGGAGCGAAAGCCGTTGGTCACCTTGCGGAAGATCACGCTGGGCCGCAGCGCACGCTCGCAGACATTGTTCGTGGCCGATACGGCGCG
>JBBILI010000038.1:0-53307 GCA_037445025.1 Rhodospirillales bacterium | reverse complement strand
CTTGGGCGGCTTCTCAAACCGGGCCAGCCGGGACTCCAATTCCGCGATCCGCGCGAGTGCTGCTTCCAACTGGCCAACAAGCGGCAGCAGAGACAGGATCAGCGCGTCCTTCTCGGCGACCGTCAGCTTGGTGAGATCGATCTTGGGTGCCACCCCGATGTTGAATCGAGTCGCCCGTGATCGCGTCAACTCCCTTCGTGGTCACCCCGGATGTGGAGGCCCAAACCGCCACAGGCTACCCACGTGAGCAATTACCTCATCGACCTTTGAACGATAATGCGACGTCTTCAATCGCCTGCATGACGTCCTTGGGATACGCCAGCGAATTCACGACAAACTGAATGTTCTACGTCGTGTATCTCGCTGTGTAGGTCTTCCGCCCCTCGGACTCACCCTCATCAACTGCATGGCCCATCATCGCATCAATCCAATCCCGAGGCAGGGCAGGGTTGGCGTTGTGCAGGGCAGTCGCCACTGTGTGCCGAAAGCTCTGGAAAACCTGATTCTTGGGCAAATCCAGCTTCTTGGTTTTCAAATAGCTGAAATCCCGAGTCATGACCGCGCCCAACTTTTTGCGCCTGATGGACGCAAGTCGCTCATATTCGGGGAAGAGATGCACGGCGCGCGATTTTTTGGCCTGTGCCACCAAACGCTCGATGCCAAGTTCAATGAGCACGGGGTGGACTGGCACCACGCGGGTCCCTGCCTCACTTTTCGGCGTCCAGCCGTCAGGGTGTTCACAGATATCGAAGCACGAAATGCCATCCACGGCCTTGATGTCGTAGGCAGGTCGGAGCCTGCAAATCTCTTCCAGTCGCATTCCACTGAACAATGCGATCAGTGGCACCCAGCGACGCGGGGAGTCCCATTTTGTCGATTCGTCAAACCAGTCAGAACCGAAAATCTTCACCAGATTGGTAGGGCTGAAGGGCTGGACGGCTTTGCCCGATTTCTTCTTCGTCGTCCTGAACCAACCGCCCCAGACGTTCACAGGGACAAGGTCGCGTTGCTCCAGCCATCGCCAATAGCCTGACAAGGCGGAAAGATGCCGTTTCACGGTTTTGGCCGAAAGGGTCGGCACCTTGGTTTTTGACGCCTTGGCGCTGTCAATCCAGTCCTGCGCCGAGCGGTCAATGGTGTGACTTTTGCCCCAGTTTGTTGGCAAGGACAGCACGTCGGCCTTAAACCGTCCAACCTGTTGGCGTGTTAGCGTTGCCACCTTCACGTCGCCAACCAGCGGTAAGAACATAGCGAAGGTTGTCCGTGCCTGCGCCACCACGTCAGCGCTCGACGGCTTTTCTGCGTCGTTGCCCTTGGCACGTTCGGCCAAGAAAGCCTCTTGGAATTCGGAAAAAGTTGGGCCGTCAGGGGTTGCCGTCATCGCGTGGTGGGTCTTGCTCACCACGGCCTTCAGGTCTTCAGGCTGGGCGGTATGCTCGGCCAGCCTCTCGCCGTCTTTCTTGATGAGGTTCAGCGTCTCCAGACTGTGCCGAATGCGAAGAGTCTCGGCCTGCTTGGTCAAAGCCTCGGTGTGAATGCCCGTGACCTACGTCCGCTTGGCCTCCAGCATTCGCTCGATGGCACTCATCACTTGGTCACGTTTGGGGGCGGGCAAGCCATCGATAATGCGTTGGCCGTTCTCTACGATAGCCTTCAGACGGCCACCTTTCCCCTGATCAATCTCAGCGAGGACGGATTGCAGGGTCGGTCCCGTCCATGGGGATTCTTCGTGCAACCGACGAATCAGAGGTGCGACCTCTTCCTCGGCCAGGTTCAAATCCGTCAAACCCTTTGCCACGGCGAAAATCTGCTCCGTCAGGGTAAACAGGGCATGGGCGCGAGATAGCGCCAGCCTGCGCTGACCTGTTTCCAGCGACCGAGTGATTTCAGAGCGTTGGACGATGGCCGTTAAGGGAGCGGGAACGCGACGGCGGAACCAATACGTTGTTCCACGTAGGCGGAGGCAAGTCGTTGACGCACTCATGAGGCCACCGTGTGGAACACTGTGTAGTACACCTGCGGGACGTTTTCCCTGAGCAGGTAGTTTTCATGAGCGAAATCAAAGACTTAACTTGCGGATGGCTGGGGGACCTGGATTCGAACCAAGGCTTTCCGAGTCAGAGTCGGAAGTTCTACCGCTAAACTATCCCCCATCCCGGCGGGGGGCTCTGCTACCACCCCCTTTCGGTGGGCGCAACCTTGTCCATCGATAAAATCGCGTCAATCCCGTGCGCCGTGCTTGCCCCGGAGGCAGCGACAGCCAATGTTATCCGAACGTATGTGAAAGCCGGCTCAGAATGGACGTGAATCCCGTGCCCGCAGAGGCGCTGCAGAAGCGAGGCCCCACGCCCGCCTACGCGGCACTCGACCTGGGCACCAACAACTGCCGTATGCTGGTCGGTACCCCCGTCGGGGATGGGTTTCGTGTGCTCGACAACATCAGCCGAATCGTCCGGCTCGGCGAAGGCCTTCACCACAGCGGACGGCTCAGCGAAGTCGCCATGGATCGCGCCATCGCCGCCCTGCAGGTCTGTGCAGGACGCATGACGCGCCGACCCATCCGCGCCGTGCGCGCCGTCGCCACCGAGGCCTGCCGCCAGGCTGTCAACGGACCTGCGTTCATCGCCCGCATCAAGGCCGAGACCGGCATCCGCTTCGAGATCATCACAACGCGCGAAGAAGCCGCCCTCGTGCTGGAAAGCTGTGCGCCGCTGCTGCGCCAGTGCGAACGCCGCGCGCTGCTGTTCGATATCGGCGGCGGTTCCACCGAACTCGTCTGGGTGCGCGTTGTCCCCGGCGGCATGCCGGAGCTGGCCGGGTATGTGTCGCTCCCGATCGGCGTGGTCACCCTGGCCGATCAGTACGGCACCGCCGGTTTCGAGCCCGAAGGCTTCGCCGCCATGAAGGATGGCGTGATGGAGCGGCTGGTGGCGTTCGAGCAGGTGCATCGCATCGGCCAGGAGATCCGACAAGGCGGCGTGCGGCTGGTGGGCACCTCCGGCACGGTCACCACCCTGGCCGGTATCGTTCTGGCCCTGAAGCAATACAGCCGCCCCGCCGTGGACGGCGTGGTGATGAGCCGTGAGGCCGCCTGTGGCGCGTTGGCCGATCTACGTGCCATGGGCCGCGACGGATTGGCGGCCCACCCCTGCGTCGGCCCCGAACGCGCCGATTTCGTTCTGCCGGGTTGTGCCATCTTCGCTGCCATCCAGGACCTGTGGCCAGCCCCCGAGGTGATGGTGGCCGACCGCGGCCTGCGCGAAGGCGTGCTGCTGCGCATGATGCGCGCCGATCGCGCAGGGCAGACCCGCCCGGCCAGGCCTGCAATGGCGCGCCCGGAGATGGCGCGCTAAAGCCTGCCAATGGCCAAGAAACCCTCCGCCCCCGGCGTCACCCGCACGCTGGCCGTCAAGCTGCGCAACGCCGGCAAACGTACCACCGCCCAGCAGGCGTGGCTCAGCCGACATCTGAACGACCCTTATGTCGCCGCAGCCAAGGCCCAGGGCTGGCGCTCGCGGGCCGCCTTCAAGCTCATCGAGCTCGACGACAAGTTCGCCCTCATCAAACCGGGCATGAAGGTGGTCGATCTTGGCGCGGCCCCCGGCGGCTGGTCGCAGGTCGCGGTCAAGCGCGGCGCCGGCCGCGTGGTGGGCGTGGATCTGCTGGAGATCGACCCGGTGCAGGGTGCGGAGCTGATCCAGGGTGATTTCAACGACCCTGCCCTGCCCGGCCGCCTGTCGGAGATGCTGGGCGGCCCGGCCGACCTCGTGCTGTCCGACATGGCACCCAACACCACCGGTCATGGTGCCACCGACCATCTGCGCATCATTGCACTCGCCGAGCTGGCGCTGGACTTCGCGATCCAGATCCTGGCCCCCGGCGGCGGCTTCGTCGCCAAGGTGTTCCAGGGCGGCTCGGAGAAGAACATGCTCACGCCGATGAAGCTCTGCTTCACCACAGTCCGCCACGCCAAACCCCCCGCCAGCCGCAAGGGCAGCAGCGAACTCTACGTCGTCGCCACCGGCTTCCGCGGCGACCGCCGCATTCCTTAAACGAATGAAAGTTTTTTGGTTCTTTTTTTCAAAAAAGAACTTCTTTTTGAAAAAAGAAGCAAAAACTTTCCAATCGTCGGGACGCGCACCAGCCCCCACGGCGTCGTCATGGTCTCTTTTCTTGCGGAGCGGCGAAGGCGCGTCTACATGGACCCGCCAAAGCACCCGAGCCCGCGCACCGGCGCGGCGCGGCCCCGCATCGGAAAGGTCCGGCCATGGCACCCCCAGACAGTGTTCCGCATGACGTCGTCACCCACGACGTCGCAACCGGGCAGATCCCCCAGACAAGGCCCGATCCGTTCGGCGGCCGCGTCACCGAAGCACTGGCGTTCGATGACGTGCTGGTGGTCCCCGCCTATTCCCAGGTGCTGCCCGCCACCACCGACACCCGCACCCGCCTGACGCGCGAGATCTGGCTCAACATCCCGCTGATGTCGGCCGCGATGGACACCGTCACCGAGGCCGCGATGGCGATCGCGATGGCCCAGAACGGCGGCATCGGCGTCATCCACAAGAATCTCAGCATCGAGGACCAGGCCACCCAGGTCCGCCAGGTCAAGAAGTTCGAATCGGGCATGGTGATCAACCCTGTCACCATCCATCCGGACCAGACGCTCGCCGATGCCCGCGCGCTGATGACCAGCTACCACATCAGCGGCATCCCCGTGGTCGAGCGCGGCAGCGGCCGCCTGGTGGGCATCCTCACCAACCGCGACGTCCGCTTCGCCACCGACCCCGCCGTCAAGGTCTACGAGCTGATGACGCGGGAGCACCTGATCACCGCCGATGCCGATGTGAAGCCCGACGAGGCACGCCGCCTGCTGCACCGCCACAGGATCGAGAAGCTGCTGGTGGTGGATGACGCGTTCCGCTGCGTCGGCCTCATCACCGTCAAGGACATGGACAAGGCGCAGACCCACCCGCTCGCCAACAAGGACGCCCGCGGCCGCCTGCGCGTGGCCGCCGCCACCGGCGTCGGCGAGGACGGCCATGCCCGCGCCCGCGCGCTGATCGATGCGGAAGTGGATGTCATCGTGGTCGACACCGCGCACGGCCATTCCCAGGGCGTGCTGACGTCGGTGCGCTGGATCAAGGACATGGCCTCTCATGTCCAGGTCATCGCCGGCAACGTCGCCACCCCCGAAGGCGCCGAGGCGCTGATCCGTGCGGGTGCCGACGCAGTGAAGGTCGGCATCGGCCCCGGTTCGATCTGCACCACCCGCGTGGTGGCCGGCGTCGGCGTGCCGCAGTTCACCGCCATCATGGAGACCGCAGCCCTGTGCCGCGCCCATGACACGCCCTGCATCGCCGATGGCGGCGTGCGCACCTCGGGCGACATCGTCAAGGCGATCGGTGCGGGGGCCGATGTGGTGATGATCGGCAGCCTGCTCGCGGGCACCGATGAGAGCCCCGGCGAGGTGTTCCTCTACCAGGGCCGCTCCTACAAATCCTATCGCGGCATGGGCAGCCTCGGCGCCATGGCGCGCGGTTCGGCCGACCGCTACTTCCAGCAGGAGGTGCGCGACGCGCTGAAACTGGTGCCGGAAGGCATCGAAGGCCGCGTGGCCTACAAGGGCCCGGTGGCGGCCGTGGTGCACCAGCTGGTCGGCGGCCTGCGCGCCGGGATGGGCTACACCGGCAGCGCCAGCATCGCCGATCTGCAATCCGGCGCCCGCTTCCGCCGCATCACCGGCGCCGGCCTGCGCGAAAGCCATGTGCACGACGTGGCGATCACCCGTGAAGCGCCGAACTACCGTCAGGAAGGTTGAACATGGTCGTGCATGGCGTGGTGTTCGACGCCTACGGCACGCTGCTCGACGTGCATTCCGCCATGGCGCGGCACGCCGACCGGCTGGGGCCGGACTGGGCCGCCATCAGCGCCGCCTGGCGCGCCAAGCAGCTGGAATATTCCTGGATCCGCAGCCTCGCCGGCCCCGCGCATCATCAGGATTTCGCCGAGATCACCGACGCCGCGCTGCATGTGGTGGCGACCCGCTTCGGCATAACCGACCCGGCCCTGCTGGCCGATCTCTCCCGCGCCTATCGCCAGCTGAAGGCCTACCCCGAGGTGGCCGACGCGCTGCGCGCCATCCGCGTCCGCGGCGTGCCCACCGCCATCCTGTCCAACGGATCGCCAGAGATGCTGGCCGAAGGCGTTTCCGCCGCCGATCTCGACACGCTGCTCGACGCTGTGCTGAGCGTGGAATCCGTCGGCATCTTCAAGCCCGATCCCCGCGTCTACCGCCTCGCCATCGACCGGTTCGGCGGCGATGCCTCCAAGCTGATCTTCGTCTCCTCCAACCCGTGGGACGCATTCGGCGCCCACGCCAACGGCTTCCGCGTCGTCTGGTGCAACCGCACCGCCCAGCCCGACGAGTACGGCCTGCGCACCCACGCCACCGAACTGGCGGACCTCAGCACATTGGCCGGCGCGATCGCGTGACCCCTCCCGCCCGTCTCGCCTCCGCCATCGAGCTGATCGCCGCCATCGACGCCGCCCCCCGCAAGCCGGCCGACGCCATCGCCAACGATTTCTTCCGCGCCCGCCGCTTCATCGGCTCAGGCGACAGGCGCGCCGTGTCCGAACGGGTCTGGACGCTGCTGCGCACCCGCAAGCGGCTGGGCTGGTGGCTGGAACGCGTCGGCATGCGGGTCAACCCGCGCATGCTGGTGGCGGCCTCGCTGCTCACCGAAGGCTGGCTGCTCTCCGGCGTGGTGCAGAACTTCTCGGGCGGCCAGTTCGGCCCCACCCCGCTGAACCCGGCCGAACAGCAGGCGCTGAGCGGGCTGGAAGGCCACACGTTGGAGCATCCGGACATGCCCGAGGCAGTGCGCCTGGAGGTGCCGGACTGGTGCGTGGAGCACCTGCGCGCCCGCTTCGGCAAGATGCTGAACGCCGAAATGGCGGCAATGGACGAACCCGCCACGCTCGACCTGCGGGTAAACCTGCTGCGCGGCACCCGCCAGGACGCGATCTCGGCGCTGGCCGTCGAAGGCATCGAGGCCAAGCCCACCCCGCTCTCCCCCTGGGGCCTGCGCATCGAGGGCCGCCGCCCGGTCTCGACCGGCCGCGCCTTCCAGTCCGGCCTGGTGGAAATCCAGGACGAAGGCAGCCAGCTCGTCGCAGCCCTGGTCGGCGCCGCCCCCGAGATGCGCGTGGTCGACTGGTGCGCCGGCGCCGGCGGCAAAACCCTGGCGCTGGCCATGACCATGCAGAACCGCGGCCACATCGCCGCCTGCGACGTCTCCGAACACCGGCTCGACGGCGCCGTCCGCCGCCTGCGCCGCGCCGGGGTGCACAACGTGGAACGCCACCTCGTCGAACCCGGTGACAAATGGGCCAAGCGCCGCGCCGGCACCTTCGACCGCGTGCTGGTCGACGCGCCCTGCACCGGCACCGGCACCTGGCGCCGCAACCCCGACGCCCGACTGCGGCTGGTGCAGAACGATCTTGATGAGCTGGTGCCCAAGCAGGCGATGATCCTCGCCACCGCGTCGCGCCTGGTGAAGCCCGGTGGGCGGCTGGTCTACGCCACCTGCTCGGTGCTGCTGGAAGAGAACGAGCGCCAGATCGATGCTTTCCTGGCGGCCCAGCCTGGCTTTCGGCTGCTCAGGCTTGCGGAGGCCTGGAACCTGCCTGGTCCGCCGCCTGGCGAGGGGTCGTATTTGAGCCTGACGCCGCGGCGGCATCATACCGATGGGTTTTTCACCGCGGTGCTCGAGCGGGTGGGATGAGGCAGGCAAGCAAGCACTTCTTTTCTGAAGAAAAGAAGCAAAAGACTTTTGATCGTTTGGATTGGGGTGGGGTGATACCAACGGCCTTGATCGATGACTCTTCCATCGATCAAGGCCGTTGGTATCGCGCGCCGGGTTGGCCGGCGGCGGCGCGCCAAACCAAGACAGATACCAACGGTCATGCTTCATGACCGTTGGTATGATGGCACGGAAAGACACGCCGCCTTGCTGAACGTGCGCCGCGCCGAACCAGCCGACGCCGCCTCGATCGCCGCCGTCCACGTCACCGCCTGGCGCAGCGCCTATCCCGGGATTCTGCCTGCCGACTACCTCGCCAGCCTCAGCCTCACCCGCCAGGCCAGCCAATACGACCGCGCCATCCGCCAGGGCGTCGGCGTCCATGTCGCCACCGCCCTCACACCCCCCCGCATCATCGGCTTCGCCACCGCCGCCCGCGCCCGCCGCACCGCCCTCGCCGAGGGCGAACTGGAAACCCTCTACGTGCTCGACGACTTCCGCGACCAAGGCTACGGCCGCGCCCTGCTGGCCGCCTCGGCAGCCTCCCTCATCGGCCTCGGCTGCAAGACCGGCTTCGCCTGGGTGCTGCGCGCCAACCCCGCCCGCTGGTTCTACGAACGCACCGGCGCCCGACTCACCGCCGAGGAAACCATCCGCTTCGCAGGAACCCCCCTCGTGCAATGCGCCTATGTCTGGTCCGACCTCGCATCCCTGATCACACCACCAAACAATCCCTGATCGCGCCCGCCGCGGCCAAACAAGGCGCCGCAGCACAGTCTGCCGGCCCGCCACTACCCGATGCGGAAACTCCCCGCCGAGAGCATCTCCTTCGTCACCCCCGTGAGAAGAAGGCTCCCGCCCGCCCCCAGTGCAAGCGTGCTGTTGCCGTGCCCGTCATCGACCAGCGCCGACCACGCGGCCGCCGCCGTGGCATAGCCGCCGGCCCCGCCCACAAGGTCGATCACGCCTGCCGCATCGCCGCCGAACCCGGCCAGCGACAGCGTGCCCGTCGTGAACCCCAGCTTCACCAGCAGCGACGATCCGCCATCGGTCAGCTGGTCGCCCGCGCCCGCCGTCACCACGTCGCCCGCACCGTGGGTCGTGTAGGTCGAAGCCCCGGACGAGATCACCGGGTTGCCGTCGCCCCAGAAGCTCGCGTTCGAGCCCATCAGCAGATCCCACGTGATCGACGCCCCCGCCGCCGTGTCGGCCGCGTTGGCCGCGCCGCCGCCGCCGATGGCCACCGTGTCGCCGGCCGCGCCATGCACGGCCACGCCCGCCCCATCGATCGTAGTGCCCGACACGGCGCCCAGCCAGACCTGGTCGCCCGTGGTCGCGGTGATCACATCGTTGTTGCCAAGTGGCCCAAGCGTCGCGTTGGCCGCCATGCCGATGGTGTTGCCGTCACCCCAGACCGAGATCGTGGCCGCGGCCTGCTCGCCGATCGTGGCACCCGTGCCGGCCACCGTCACCGGGCCGGCGCCGCCCACGGTGATCGCGCTGCCGGCGACCACATGCACGACGACATCGCCGCCGGTGATGGTGTCGCCGGTCACGGGCCCGAGCCACACCTGGTCGCCGGACGTGGCGGTGATCGTGTCATTGTTGCCGATCGGCGCCAGCACGGCGTTGAGGCCGAGCGCGATCGTGTTGCCGTCTCCCACGATCTCGACCACGCCGTTGGCCAGCACCGACAGGACGCCGCCGCTGCCGGAGGCGATGTCGACAGCGCCTGTCGCGTTGCCGCCGAACGACAGGCTCGTGGCATTGCCGAAATGGATGGAGAACCCGGCGCCGGAGATGACATCGCCCGCGACCGCACCCATCCAGATCTGGTCGCCGGTGGCCGCCGTGATCGTGTCGTTGTTGCCCTGCGGCGCCAGCGTGTCATTCACCCCGAGGATGATGACGTTGCCATCACCGGAGAAGGCCACCGTGGCATTGGCATCGACCTCGACGATCTGGTCGGTGCCGCCGCCCACATACTGCGTGCCGGACTGCACCAAAAGCGCCGTGTTGGCGACCGCGCTCACCAGACTGGACGGCACCAGCGACACATAGCTGCCGCCCTGGCCGTCGCCGGTGATGACGGCGGAATAGCTGCCGCTGCCGCCGCCGTTGCGCCATTGGAACAGATCGACGGAGAACGTATGTCCTGAACCGTCGGTGCCGGTGATATCGACCCCGTGGCTGTTGGCGAGATCGGGGTAGCCGAGCGTGCTGCCGTCCAGAGCCGATGCGCGCAGCGCGCCTGGCGCGATGCCGGCCAGATCGACACGGTCATACACGTCGGTGACCTCGATATAGCCGGTGAAGCCGGCGGCATCGTCAAGCTTCAGCATGGTCGGGGAGCTCGGTGCGAAATTGGTGCCAAGGTCGTACAGCAGCACATGGGAGGCCATGGCGCCGGTGACCTCCAGCGAACCGCCATTGGAGAGGTTGCCATAGACCTCTCCCGGTATCGCGCTGTCGGCATAGCCGGCGAGGCTGCCATCGATCACGGCACTCGTTCCGGTGCCCGCCTCGATCACGTCCGCCGTCACGCTGCCGACCGCCTTCGCGGTGGTCCCCGAGAAGCTCAGCGACCCAGCCAGCATGGACGGCGCGATGACGGTGGCGTTGTTGACATCGAAGCCGGCGTAGCGGGCCGAGATCGACTGCGCCGACAGCGTGCCGCCGGACTGATAGAAATACACACCCGCGCCTTTGCGGTCCCCGGTCTCCAGGGTCAGCGCGCCCGCCAGGGTCAGATCGGCGCTGAATGTGGCCTCGACAATCCCGCCGATCGTATCGGGGTTGATGGTCAGCGAATGCGCGGTAACCGCGGCCGCGGCCGTGATGCGCATATCCGTTGTGCCGTCATTGGTGATCGTCACATCGGCCGTGCTGCCAGGCACCACGCCGCCGACCCAGATGGACGCGGAATACCAATCGCCGCTGGCATCGTTCACCCAGGTCGCCGTGGTCGAGGGCACCCCCATGCTCAGATAGGTGCCGCCATGCCCGTCGCTGGTCTGCAGCACCGCAAGCTGGTTGCCGCTGCGGTTCTGGCCGAGATCCTCATCGAACAGATCGAGGCTGAACGCGTGACCGCTGCCATCCACGCCGCTCACCCGGTAGCCCAGCGCCGGTGCGGAGAGGTTGTTGAAACTGATATCGGTCGGGTTGACCATGGCCAGGTCGGCATTGCGGTTGATCAGCACGACCGACAGGCTGCCCGGTGCCACCCCCACCAGATCCACCCGTTCCTTGCTGGAGCTCGTCACCACCTGGCCGGTGAAGGTGGACGCATGGTCGATCACCAGCGTGGCCGGCGCATCGCTGGACGATCCACCGAAATTGGAGACGAACACGCCCGCCGTCGCAGCGCCGTTCAGCTCCAGCGTGGCGCCGCTGCCGACATCGATGAAGGCCTCGCCGGCGGCACCGCCGTTCAGCCCGGCCACCGAACCGTTGATGACGGCATCGGTGCCGTTGCCGCCCACGGTGATCCCGTTGTAGTCGTCCCACGGCGAGCCGGTGGTGATCGCCCCGTTGATCACGCTGGTCGAATGTCCGCTGCCGTCGCCGGCGATGCGCAGGTCGTACACGGCGATCGACGCTGCCGTCAGTGTGCTGCCCACCAGCGTGATGCGCGCATCATGGTAGCCGTCGCCGACCACCCCCCACCCCGCCGGCGCCAGGGCGCTGACCGCGCCGCTCACCGTCAGCACGGCGCCGGTCACGTTGAGCGTGATGGCGTATTGATCGGGGTTGACCGTGTCCAGGCTCAGCGAAGCGATGCTCTGCGTGCCCGTCACCGTGACGTTGAAGCCGTGTCCGCTGCCGACAGGATCATGGGTCGACCCCGAGATGGTCACTCTGGAAGACGCCCCTGGCACGCCCGAGGACCAGTTGGTGGCGTCCGACCACAGCCCGCTGCCATCGTTGAGCCAGGTGGTGGACCCCTGCGTCTGCAGCACCAGCGACACATATTTGCCGCCGGTGCCGTCATCGACGAACACGGCGCCGTAGGTGCCGGCCGATTCGCCGAACATGTCGAACGAGAAAGCCGTGCCGCTGCTGTCGATGCCGCTGATCTGCACCCCCTCGGTGCTCGCATAGAACGCGCCCGCGATGGGGGTGATGTGGATGCTGTTGCCCGAGGCCCCGGTCAGCTCCACCCGGTCCGTGCCGCTCGACACATAGACCCGGCCGGTGAATTCGGACGCGCGATCCAGCTGCAGCGTCGCCGGTGGAATGACACCGGTGGACCCGCCGTTCTCATAGTCATACATCGCGACCACCGCCGACAGCGCACCCTGCGCCTCCAGCGTCGCCCCGCCGCCCATGTTGATATAGGTCTCATTGGCGGTGATGCCCGGCACGGCATAGCCGGTGCTGCCGATCACGTCGCCGGCCACGGTGAGCCTGGTGCCGGCGCCGGTGATCTCGACTTCACCGCCGACACCCACGGCAGGCGGCGAAAGATCGAGCGTGCCGTTGACCGTGTTGGTGCCGCTGTTGACATAGAAATAGCTGGGGGTGACCAGCGCTGCGGTGATTGCATCACCGTTCAGGTAAAGCAGCGAACCCGCTGCCAGCACACTGGCTGCGGTGAGATTGGAGCCCGCCGCGAAATACAGACCGGCCGCGCTGTTGCTGGCACTCTCGTTGACGATGGTGAACGCGCCAGCAACCGACATTTTGTTGATATGAAAGCCGAGAAACCCACCTGCGGTGCCCGGATCCAGCGTCAGCGTGCTGACCGCAACCGTGCCGCTGTTGGTGATGTTGACGCTTGCCGATGTGGTGTTGGTGATCAGCACGTTCGACGTGGGCGTGGGCACAGCACCGCCGACCCAGTCCGACGCGTTGGCCCAGTCTCCGGAAATGCCGTCGATCCAGTCTATGGTGTTGGATGTGCTCGTGGGCATTGCTGCAGATCCCTTCATGACATCGGCGTCAAGGCGCAGTCGACGGTTCCATATTTGCAAACTCGTGCCCCATTATCCGCCGCCTCTCTGTGAACTAACGCTCTGCCAATCACACTTGTTCGTGAGGCGCCTCGCTCAGCCGCCGACCTTCGTCCCACCTTGCCCCGCACCCCCCATCCGTGCTGCAAGACCGTGCACCGCAACGTGAGGTGCCACGCCCATGCCATCCGACTCCCTGCAGGTCGCCGACCGCATCCTCATTCTCGATTTCGGCAGCCAGGTCACCCAGCTGATCGCCCGCCGGCTGCGGGAGTCCGGCGTCTATTGCGAGATCTGGCCCTACAGCACTGACGCAGCCCGCATCCGTGCCTTCGCCCCGCGCGGCATCATCCTCTCCGGCGGCCCCGCCAGCGTGGTCGATGACGGCAGCCCGCGTGCGCCGATGGAGGTGTTCGAGGCGGGCGTGCCGGTGCTCGGCATCTGCTACGGCCAGATGGTGATGTGCGAGCAGCTCGGCGGCAGCGTCACAAAATCCGACCACCGCGAGTTCGGCCGCGCCATCGTCGACGTCATCGAGCCCTGCGCCCTGTTCCGCGGCGTATGGGCCCCCGGCGCACAGGAAGAGGTGTGGATGAGCCACGGCGACCACGTCAAAACCCTGCCCCCGGGCTTCCGCGCGGTCGGCACCAGCGAGGGCGCGCCCTTCGCCGCCTTCGCCGACGACCGGCGGGGCTTCTATGGCCTGATGTTCCATCCCGAGGTCATGCACACCCCCCACGGCGCGCAGCTGCTGCGCAACTTCACCCACGACGTCGCCGGCTGCACCGCGGACTGGACGATGTCCGGCTTCCGCGACGCGCAGATCGCCCGCATCCGCGCCCAGGTCGGCACCGGGCGGGTGATCTGCGGCCTCTCCGGCGGCGTCGATTCGTCGGTCGCCGCCGTGCTGATCCACGAGGCGATCGGCGACCAGCTCACCTGCATCTTCGTCGATCACGGCCTGCTGCGCGCGGGCGAGGCGGAGGAGGTGGTGACCACCTTCCGCGACCGCTTCAACATCCGCCTCGTGCACCGCGACGCCAGCGACATGTTCATCGACGCGCTCGACGGCGTCACCGATCCGGAGAGCAAGCGCAAGACCATCGGCCGTCTGTTCATCGACGTGTTCGAGGAGGAGGCGGCGAAACTCGGCGGTGCGGATTTCCTGGCCCAGGGCACGCTGTATCCCGACGTGATCGAAAGCGTGAGCTTCACCGGCGGCCCGAGCGTGACCATCAAGAGCCACCACAACGTGGGCGGCCTGCCGGCGCGGATGCGCATGCAGCTGGTGGAGCCCTTGCGCGAGCTGTTCAAGGACGAGGTCCGCCGTCTCGGCCGCGAGCTCGACATCCCCGAATCCATCGTCGGCCGCCACCCCTTCCCCGGCCCGGGCCTGGCGATACGCATTCCCGGCGCCATCACCCGCGAGAAACTCGACCTGCTGCGCCGCGTGGACACGATCTATCTCGACGAGATCCGCAAGGCCGGCCTCTACGACGTGATCTGGCAGGCCTTCGCCGTTCTTCTCCCCGTCCGCACCGTGGGCGTGATGGGCGACGGCCGCACCTACGACATGGCCTGCGCGCTCCGCGCGGTGACCAGCACGGACGGCATGACGGCGGACATGTACCCGTTCGAGATGAGTTTCCTGTCGCGTGTGTCGAACCGCATTGTCAACGAGGTACGAGGCATCAACCGGGTCACTTACGACGTCACGTCAAAGCCGCCAGGGACGATCGAGTGGGAGTGATCTCCGACTGATGAGCCGCCCTGGCAACAAGCGTTCCATCGAGCGCCGCGTCCGGCGGGTGGCCACCCGTCTCGGCCTGCACCTGATGATCGTGGGCAAGCCCGACAAGCATGTCCGCGCCCATGGCGGCTACATGCTGCGCGAGGCGCAGACGATGCGTATCATCTTCGGCAACAAGGACTACCCGTATTGCGCCGATATCGATGAGATCGAGACGTTTCTCGACGTCCATGACCAGACATCATGATCACCATTCACGGCATCCTGACGTTCGACACGATGGAGAAAACGCGGGCCCGGCTGGATGAGCGCGACATCGCCGACGCCGTGTACGACGAGAAGGCGCAAGCAATCGCCGAGCCCGCGCTGAAGAGCAAAGTCGATGAACATTGCGAGCACGCTGCGCGCTGTGACCGGGATGGACGGAATGACGGCCCATCTCTATCGGTTCGACCTGGCGTTGTAACGGGTGACAACACGAGCGGGCCGCCGGGGACGATCGCGTGGCAATCGCGACGCAGTCCCGATCCTGATGAAGTTCCGGGGGGTCTCGGACACATCGGCACCGGATTGTCTCCGACGATGACGACCGCCCGCCACGTGCGCAGAAACATGGTGCCGCCGCGCGGGGAGTTCATCGAGGATGAGGCGCAGTGCCACGGCCTGTGACGGGCCGCCCCATCTCGCCGACCGGGGCCGCCCGTTGGCTCTGATACCAACGGCCTTGATCGATGACTCTTCCATCGATCAAGGCCGTTGGTATCGCGCGCCGGGTTGGCCGGCGGCGGCGCGCCAAACCAAGACTCCCACCAACGGTCATTCTTCATGACCGTTGGCTCTGAGACGGACGTTTTCCAACCTGATCGAGAACGCCGGGAAATATGCGGGCGCGCCGGAGCTGGTGGTGCGACAGGACCACGACGTGATCGAGGTGGGTGACGCCGGTGCCGGTGCGCGGCGCGACGTCATCCAGGCGCCGCCGAGGGATCCGTCGGCGCATACCGCGTCAGAAGGTCGCCAAGCAGCTGGTTGGGGAACCGCCGGTTCTGAATGATGGCGTAAAAGCTCTCGGTCAACTGCGGAATGCGGCAGTGCTCGACCAGCACCCCTGACTCCAGTTCGTCACGCACCACGATCGGCGGCACCAGCGTCACGCCTTCGCGCTCGCGGGCGAGCAGGCGCAGCATCGCCATATCATCGACTTCGGCCAGAATGATGGGCCGGATGCCCGCCAGATCGAGCAGCCGGTCGAACCCGACCCGCACGTCGCTGTCGAGGCTCGGCAGCAGTATCGGCTCGCTGCGAAGATCCCCCGGAAAGCGGAACGGGGGCTTGTCGGGCCTGGGCCGGCCAACAAGGCTGACGGGCTGCTGGTTCAGCAGATGGTTGCGGAACGGCGCGCGGGCGTCTCGCTGTGCTGCGCTGTTGGAGAGCACCACGTCGATCGCGTGCGCTTCAAGCTGCGCGAGCAGGTCGCGTGTCGTGCCGGAGCGCACGATCAGCTCCACATCCGCGCGGCCGACCAAAGGCCGCAGGAACTCAAGCTGAAAGTTGCGCGACAGGGTCGTCAGCGCGCCGACCCGCAGCACCTGGCGGCTTGCCAGCGGCCGCCCTTCAAGGGTGCTCATCAACTCGTCTCCGGCCAGGAACACCGTGTCCGCGTAATCGAGCGAGATCTGACCGGCCTCGGTCAGAACGAGCCGCTTGCCCACACGTTCAAACAGCGCGTGACCCATCTGGTGTTCGAGCTTCTGGATCTGCACCGACAGGGCGGACTGCGACAGGTTCAGCCGCTCGGCCGCGCGCGTGAGGCTGCCCTCATGCGCGACCGCCCAGAAATAGCGGAGATGGTTGAAGTTCAGGCTCTTCATACCGTTCTGTAAAACAGAACGATATGTCCAAAACAATGAAATTTTCTATGCCTGACCCGTCAGATACCTCTGTCCCCGACCAGCATGCCGCATGGAAGGGTGAAGCCATTGCCAATCGAATTCCTGCCGTTTGCCGCCCCGTTGGCGCTGTTGGCGTGCGCCGCCGTCGGTTTCGTGAACCCTGGCCGCAGGCCGCGCATCCTGCCTCGGCTGTCTGAGGCCTCGGCGCTTGCCGCGCTTTTGGTCGCTGCGGTTTCGGCAGGATGGCTCATCCTGCACGGCGCGGGGGACAGTCGGCTGATCGGACTGTACGGGGTCGGTCTGTCAATCCGGCTCGATGCGGTCAGCGTCGTCATGGCCTTGCTGGTCATGTTCATCGGCTGGGTCGTTGTACGGTACACCGCGACCTATCTCGACGGTGAGGCGTGCCAGGGCGCGTTCACCTCGTGGCTCTGCCTGACGCTGGCCTCGGTGCTTCTCCTGGTGCTGTCGGGCAATGTGATCCAGCTCCTGCTGGCCTGGGTCGCGACCAGCCTGTTCCTCCACCGGCTTCTGCTGTTCTACCCGGACCGCGTCGCCGCCCAGCGCGCAGCCGCGAAGAAGTTCGTCACCGCCCGCCTTGGCGATGTGGCGCTGAGCGGTGCGGCGGTGTGCCTCGCGTTGGCCTACGGCACCACCGACATCGCGCAGATCCTCAGCCGTGCGAAGGCCGGAAGCGGCGGCGAACTCGCCATCGCTGCGGCGGGCCTTCTGGCGGTCGCGGCGCTTCTGAAATCGGCCCAGTTCCCTCTGCACGGCTGGTTGACCGAGGTGATGGAAACCCCCACGCCGGTATCAGCGCTTCTGCACGCCGGCGTCATCAATGCCGGCGGGTTTCTGCTGATCCGCTTCGCCGACGTGATGGCGCTGGCCCCAGGGGTTCTGGCCGCCCTGGCGATGATCGGCGGGTTCACCGCCCTCTTCGGCGGGCTGGTGATGCTGACGCAGCCAGCGGTGAAGACCTCGCTGGCCTGGTCGACGGTCGCCCAGATGGGCTTCATGATCCTGGAATGCGGGCTGGCGCTCTTCCCGCTGGCCCTGCTGCACATCGTGGCCCACTCGCTCTACAAGGCCCATTCCTTCCTCGCCTCCGGCGGTGCGGTGGACCTGATCGCCGCCAATCGCAGGCCAGGTCCCGTGGCCATTCCCAAGGCCGGTGCGGTCGGGCGCGCCTTTCTTCTGGCACTGGCGATCTATGCCGTTGTCGGGTCCGGTTTCGGCTTCCAGCACAAATCGCCGCAGGCCGTGGCGCTGGGCGCCATCCTCATCTTCGGCGTCGCCTACATGCTGGCGCAGGGTCTTGCTGACGCAGCCCCGAGGGCATTGACCCGGCGCACGATCGTCTACGCCATTGCCACCTCCGTCAGCTATTTCGCGCTGCAGATCCTCGCCGTCTGGCTCACGTCCGGCGCACTGCCCCCCGCTCCGCCGCCGGGGCCGCTGCAATGGGCGCTGATCGTGCTCGCGGTCATCAGCTTCGGCCTCGTGGCCGTGGTCCAGGCGATGTTCCCGCTCTGGGCCTACCACCCGGCCGCAGCAGGGCTGCGCGTGCATCTCTCCAACGGCTTCTACGCCAATGCGGTGTTCGACCGGCTGCTCGGCGGCTGGCGGCTGCGCAACACACCCTGATCAGCCTGGAGCTCGAAAATGTCCCATTCGGAGATGTCAGGCGGGCGCGATGCCCGGGATCTGCAGGCCGCCGCCGATCGCGCCGCCCGGGCGATCCCTCCGGTCTGGCCGTTGGCATCCAGCGTCGCGGTCAATCCCTTCCTTGGCCAGAGCGAAGAGACCCTCGCCACCGTCGGGGCGCGCCTGGCGCGGGTGGCGGGCGTGTCGGTCACCATGCCCCGCCTCTGGTACCAGGAGCGGATCGAAACCGGCGCCATCACTGACGCCGATCTGTCCGAGGCTCTCGCCGGCGCGCCGGCAGCGCTGCGCCCGGCGAACCTCGCCGCGCTCAGGTCCGCGGCCCGAGATGCGAAACCCACAGCCAGCGCCCTGCCGACGATCGCGGACCTCGCCGCCGAGGTATCGGGAATCGACTGGCCCGGCCTGATCGCGGAGCGGTTCGGAGCCTGGGCGGCAGGATACTTCGACGAGGGTCAGGCACTCTGGGCCGCCCCGCGCGGTCAAGGCGCCTACGCCGCCTGGCGCGCCGTTGCGACCCATGATCTAACCCCGGAGATCGCAGGCCTGGCGGGCTTTGCCGCCTATGTCTCACTGGCCCCGGAAACAGCAACGGGCGCGCTTGCCAGGCTGGTGCAGCGGATCGCGATTCCGCCCGAGGCCCTGGAGACCTATTTCCATCAGATGCTGATGACCCTGGGCGGCTGGGCGCAGTATGCCCGCCACCGGCTCTGGCAGGCCGAGCTCGACGGCGGCACGGACGTGACCATCACCGACTTCCTGGCGATCTGTTTGACCTGGGAAGCAGCGCTCCTGGCCCGCTACGAGGACAAGATCGCCGAACGCTGGCAGCCGGTTCTCGCCGCGCATGCCGCGCCGGTCATCCCGACGGCCGACGATGTCGTGGATGCGATCCTGCAGGAAGCATCGGAACGCGCGGCGCAACGGACCCTGGCGGAAACACTCGCCGCGACGGACACGATCGCGACCGACACAAGGCCCATGCTTCAGGCCGCCTTCTGCATCGATGTCCGCTCCGAGGTGTTTCGTCGGGCGCTGGAATCGGTCCATCCCGATATTCAGACCCTGGGATTCGCCGGCTTCTTCGGCGTTGCCGCCTCACATCGCCGCTTCGCCTCCGATGTGCAGGAGCTCCGGCTGCCCGTGCTCCTCAACCCACGTGTGACCACGCGTTCCGGTGGCCCCGAGCACCCCGAGGCGGACCGGTCGGCGCGTGTCATGGCGCGCGCAAAGCGGGCCTGGGGTCGTTTCAAGCTCGCGGCAGTGTCCTCCTTCGCCTTCGTCGAGGCGACAGGACCGGTCTATGCCAGCAAGCTCGTCAGCGATGCGCTGGGACTTCACAGAACCGCAGCCCCCAACGACCCCGCGCCCCGCCTGGATCCCGCGCTCGATCTCACCACGAGAACCAGTGCCGCCGAGACCGTGCTGCGCGCCATGTCACTCACCACCGGCTTCGCACGACTCGTGCTGCTGGCCGGACATGGCGCCAGCGTGGTCAACAACCCCCACGCCAGCGGACTTCATTGCGGCGCCTGCGGCGGCTATTCCGGCGAAGTCAATGCGCGGCTTCTCGCGATCCTGTTGAACGACGCGGAGTTGCGCGCGGGCCTCTCGGCAAACGGCATCGAGATTCCCGCCGACACCCTGTTCCTCGCCGCTCTGCATGACACCACGACCGATGCCGTCACGCTGTATGCGCAGGATCATTCCGCCGCGTCCCATCAGGTCGATATCCGCCAGGCCAAACTTTGGCTGGAGGCGGCAGGCGTCATCTCCAGGGGCGAACGGGCCTTGCGCCTGCCGAGAGCCGCGGGTGAGAGGAGCCTTGCGAGCCGAAGCCGCGACTGGGCTGAAGTCCGGCCCGAATGGGCGCTAGCCGGCTGCAAGGCGTTCATCGTCGCACCGCGCCGGCGAACGGCGGGCAAGACTTTGGAAGGACGCGCCTTCCTCCATGACTACGACTGGAGGACGGACCGGGACTTCGGCGTCCTCGAACTCATCCTGACGGCGCCTGTGGTCGTGGCGACCTGGATCAGCCTGCAATATTACGGGTCGACCGTGGCACCGACCGTGTTCGGCGGCGGCAACAAGCTGCTGCACAACGTCACCGGCGGCATCGGCGTCATCGAGGGCAATGGCGGCCCGATGCGCGCCGGGCTGCCCTGGCAATCCGTCCATGACGGCCAGCGCTACGTCCACGAGCCGCTTCGCCTGTCCGTCTGCATCGAAGCGCCCCGCGATGCCATGACCGAGATCCTCAGGCGTCACGACGGCGTGCGCGCCCTTTTCGACAATCGCTGGCTCCATCTCTTCGCCCTCGATGAGACAGGCAGGATGTCATGGCGCTATGCCGGCGGTCTCGCATGGGACCCGATGACCCTTGCGCCGGGTCAGACCTATGAGACGGCCCAGATGCTAGAAGCGCGTCTTTGAACTTCTGGGATACTGGTGACAGCAAAGTGCAGAAGAACTTCTTTTCTAAAGAAAAAAAGCAAAAGAATTTTATTCGTTTTGATCGGTTTTTTAGAACAATGTGGTTTTATACCAACGGTCATGACGAATGACCGTTGGTATGGTCTTGGTTTGGCGCGCCGCCGCCGGCCAACCCGGCGCGCGATACCAACGGCCTTGATCGATGGAAGAGTCATCGATCAAGGCCGTTGGTATTAGGTGGACTCACCGTGCCATAAAAATGCTTGTTGAAACAAAGAGCTGGAGCGGGGTGGCATTGCCTGTCAGATGCCACCCCGCTCCAGCGGATTGGCCGCGACCGGGTTTAGGGAAGGGTGACGCTGCCCGGTGACAGGCTGCGCAACGGCGCAGGCATGAACATCCCGGCAAACAACGCCACCGACGGCGTGCCCTGCTTCACAAACCCCTCCGCCCGCAGCCACTTCCCCTCACGCACCATCAGGTCAAGCGTTGCCGCATCGAGCTGAACATGATGATCGTAATCCGCCCAGCTCGCCGCAATCGCCTCCAACGGCACCGCCTTGTTGACATACGCCGCCGACGTCGCCTGCGCCGCCGCCGCATCCTGGAACGTCAACGCCTCGCCCGCCACCAACGCTGCCAGCACGCGATGCACCAGATCCGCATCCGCCGCCGCCTTCTCCGATGCCACCAGAATGAACGAACTGGCATAGCCCGGCAGCGCCAGCTCCTGATACTGCGCCCCCAGCGCCTTCTTCACGCCGCCATACGCCCCCGGAAATGTCGCGATCGCATCGACATCGCCGCGCAGCAACGCCGCCACCATGTCCGGCGACGCCAAATTCACCAGCTCCGCCTTCACCCCCTGCGCCTTCAGCGAGTCGGCGATGATGAAATGCACGTTGGTGCCCAGCGGCATCGCGATCCTCTTGCCCTCGAACTGCCGCAGCCCCGTCACCGGCGCCCCCTTGCTGATCAGCCGGAACGATTTGTATTCGGCCAGCACAGCCGGAATGGCGAATTTGAGATTGCACATCGTGCCGGTCACCGCAGGGAACTCGGCCATCACCGCGAAATCGAGCTGACCGCCGATCAGCGCCTCGAACGCGTCACGGCCGGTGGCGAACGGAATGATCTTCACTGCGAGATTCTGCTGCTGCCAGAGACCCTTCTGCTGCGCCTCGGCAATCGCCGGCACGTCCGGGAACGGCCCCCAGCCGAACGAAACTGGCGTCTGCGCCCAGGCCGACGACCTACAGGCCGGCGATGCGCACGCCGCCGGTCACGACTGTTCCCAATGCACGAGGCGGCAGCTGATCTGCACGAAGGCGGCATCGGGCAGCGCGCCGAGCACGCCGAGCTCCACCAGCCCCACGAACATCCGGTCGGTGCGGATGAACTGGCGCGCCTCCTGGATGCGATATCCGTCGTTGCAGAGTTCCACGCCGGCCTGCCAGATCAGCTCCGGCGTGGGCACCAGATCGGTGTTGATGAGCGCGAAACGCCCGGCCAGGCTCCATAGCAGCACAACGAGGCCGATCGAGGCGGCGCCGCGCAGCAGGTTCAGCCGAGCCACGGCACCCGGTCCTTTTGATAGCGGTACGAGCGGAACACGCTGTTCTGCGGGCCTGCGGAATAGCGCCGTGCCGCGGGATCGGCGTATTCGGCAAAGAACGGAATGATGTATTCCCACACCACCTGCCCGTCCGGCGTCACGTCGAACAGCCTTCCACTGGCCGATTCCGTGATATGGGTGTTGCCGTTGGGCAGGCGCTGGGCGGCGCCCATATAGGCGGAGAAGAAGGTGCCGCGGGCGATGTCGGTATACTGCCAGGCCACCGCCATCGTTGCAGGATCGACCTCGATCACCCGCGAGTAGTGCGCCGACACGCCGGGGCGGAGTTTGCCGTTGTCAAAGATGAGGATGTGGCCGTTGTCGATCTCCACCGGCGTATGCTGCTGGGCCACGATATCGGTGCCGATGTGAAACGCCACGCACCCGCTGCCGCGCTCCACGTCGATCACGCCGGAGGTGGTGCGCAGGCTCATCAGCAGCAGTCCTGCCTTGGTGACATTGAGGCCGTTGATCATCGGCCAATGGTCCATCTGAAAGATCGGGTGCATCGGGAAAAGATCGGGATCGAGATGTTCCCAGGACTGCCACAGCCAGACGATCTCGCCGGCGCGGTTCACTTCCTTCATGACGTCGCCATAGACGATGCCGCCCGGAAGCGGATGTGCCCGGCTGCCGCCCTTGAGGCGGGCGGCGTAATCGGCAGGCATGACATCCATGGCGCAGTAGAGGATGTGGCCGTTGGGCAGCCATTGCGCATCGTGATGATGCATCGGGTCGGTGTGCTGCCAGACGATGCGCCCGACCAGCGTGGCCTCGCTGAAGATGCCGCCATGCCACATCTGCCAGGGGCCGTAATGATCCGGCGTGCCGGCCAGCTTGCCGTTGTAGCCGAGATGGCCGTTGGCCAGCAGCACCGCGTGGCGTCCCGCCTGATACGGCAGCTTCCAGCGATGCGCGATGCTGCCATCCATGCCGATCAGATCGGCGTCGCCATCGCCGGTCTGCGGGGCGATCAGCGTATAGCCCTCGCCCGCCAGGGCCAGATCATGCGCGATCAGCCCCACGCCGCGCCGGCGCAGGGTTGCCTGGTCCACCGTGGAGCGCGGGGATTCGGGCATGGCGGAACCTTTTCAAACAGCCATAGACAGCATCGGCACGCTAAATCGATTTACTATTGGTCGGCAAGTTCAAACTGGGCAGTCTACCGCAAGCAGTGACTGTACAGAATCAGGTTTCATTGATGCAAAAAGGGCGGAATGATCAAGAAGTTGGCACATCCCGGAGCACGGCGGCCCACCTTGGCCAATATCGCGGCCCGCGCCGGCGTGTCACCGGCCACCGTCTCCAACGCACTGACCGGCAGCCGCAAGGTGGACGCAGAGACCGGCGCGCTGGTGGCGGCGGTTGCGGCCGAACTCGGCTATACCCATACTCTTCGCGCCCGTGGCCTGCGCACCGGGCGGGCGGGCACCATCGCCCTGCTCTCCTCCATGCCGTTCGCTATCGCCGGCGGCCGTGCGCGGATGGGCTTTCTGATGGAGATCGCCGCCGCCGCCGCGGTGCGGGCGCTGGAGCGCGGCCTCGCCCTGATTCTGGTGCCGCCGCTGCAGAACGGCCGCGCCCCGCTGCATGGTCTGTCGATCGATGGCGCGCTGGTGGTGGAACCGGTCGCCAGTGACCCCGACATCGCCCTGCTGCGCGACCGCGGCCTGCCGGTGGTGGCGATCGGCCGGGATGGCGGATCAGCCGTGCCGCATGTCGACCTGCGCAGCTTCGAAGGCACCGACCTGCTGCTGCGCCACCTGCACGCGCAGGGCGCACGCCGTATCGGCCTGATCATCGGCGCCGAGGCCCGAAATTCCTATGTCGAGGCGTTGCGTGCCTATCAGCGGGCGATGGACGAATGGGGCTCCGCACATCGGCTCGCCGGAGTACCCGAGATGGGCGGCGAAGCAGCGGCTCAGGCGGCCGCGCTGTCGCTGCTGGCGCAGCATCCGCAGATCGATGCGCTGCTCGTCACCGTCGATGTGTTTGCGGTGGGAGCGCGGGCGGCGGCGGCGGCGCTGGGATGGGACGTTCCGGGCCGGCTACGCCTCGCCACACGCTATGACGGCGTTCACGCCCGTGAATGCCGTCCGCCGCTGACCGTGCTGGACTTGCACCTCGATGCAGTGGCCACGCAGGCGGTTGACATGCTGCTGGACCAGATCGCCGGAGGATCGGCGCGACCTGTAAACGATTCGCCGTTCCCCAGCCTGGTGGCGCGGGAGTCCACGTTGGGCAGCTGAGCCGGTCAGTCGTCGCGGTGGACGCGTTCCATCCTTTCGTGGCGCTCCTGCGCCTCGATTGACAGGGTTGCGATCGGCCTCGCCTCCAGGCGTTTGAGGCCGATCGGTTCGTCGGTCTCCTCGCAATACCCGTACGTGCCCGATTCCACGCGTTGCAGCGCCTGGTCGATCTTGGAGATCAGCTTGCGCGCGCGATCCCTGGTGCGAAGTTCCAGCGCCCGGTCGGTCTCGACGCTGGCGCGGTCGGTGATATCGGCCTCATGAATGCCGCCTTCGGAGAGACTGGCCAGGGTGCCGTCGGCATCGCGCAGCAGATCGGCGCGCCATCTCAACAGTTTCTGGCGGAAATACTCCACCTGAAGCGGGTTCATGAAGTCCTCGTCGTCCGACGGGCGATAGTCGGGCGGCAGTGTGATCATCATGCTTGGCGATCCTGCGTCGTTGCAGCCTGGCCCGCAGAGCACTCCCGGGCGATCTGACCACCTGGGGGAACGATCCCGCATGGTGCGGGATCGATCTACCGGGCAGCCACGCCCGGCTTATAGCCACGGCTTTCTCCGCCGCCAAGGGGACTTCGGCGGTCTTCTTTTCACGCGGCGAGAGGATCCTGCGCCAGGGCCAGGCCGAGGGCCGCTCGAGCGGCCTGTCTAGGGCTTCATTTCGGCGGCATGGCGAACCAGTTCCAGCTCGATACGCAACGCGACAGAGGCCGTCGCCGCCCGCAGGCCCGGGTGGGTGGCGATCGGCAGCGACCCCATCAGCACCGCCAGGCGCTGCAGCCCGGCTGCCCCGTCCCCACCATCGAGCAGGGAGAGCTGGAGGGCGCGCAGTTCATCGAGCATCGTGTCCGCGTGGCGGCGGGCGCGGCGGTCCCGCTCAGTGGGGTGGTCGACCTCCTGCAGGGCCAGCATCGAGGCGAGCGACACATCCGTCATGCACGCGGCGCCGCCGGCAGCGTGCACCTCCGCCGGGTTGTCCGCCGCGTCCATCGGGATCGCGAACACCGGCCCGCCTCCGCCCGGCCGCGCCGCAGGGCGCGGGCCGCCGGAGCCACCGACAGCCCCTGCCCTTGCAGCCCCCGCCCCTATCGTGCCGCCAGTGATCGACCGAAACGTCATGGCCTGCCTTTCCACACACCATCGGCATTCTGGAAGCAATTCATTAACCGGACGCTACCACACTGGCTTCTCATCCGGCGCCTTCCGTCCAGGAGCGGCGTCGCACAGGAGCGGACATGCGCTGGCTTGGCCTCATCCTCACCATTCTGACCATGCTGGCAGCAATCGCCGGTCCGCAGGGCGTGCCTGCGGCGTGGGCCCAGGTGCGCATCAAGGACATTGCCGACGTCGAGGGCATCCGGGAGAACCAGCTGGTCGGCTATGGCCTGGTCGTCGGGCTCAATGGCACGGGCGACAAGCTGGACAACTCGGTGTTCACGCGCCAGTCGCTGATCGGCATGCTGGAGCGTCTCGGCGTCAACACGCGTGACCAGGCGGCCAACCTCAAGACCAAGAACGTGGCGGCGGTGATGGTGACCGCAAGCCTGCCGGCCTTCGCCCGCGTCGGCAGCCGTATCGATGTCGCCATCTCCGCTTTGGGCGATGCCACGGATCTCGCCGGCGGCATGCTGCTGGTCACCACGCTGCTCGCCGCCGATGGCGAGGTGTATGCCGTGGCACAGGGCGCGCTCGCCACCAGCGCCATCTCGGCCCGCGGCACGGCCGCCTCGGTGACCCGCAACATTCCCACCACCGCGCGCATCGCCAACGGCGCCACGGTGGAGCGCGAGATCGCCTTCCAGCTCGCCAGCCGGCCGCAGCTCCGGCTGGGTTTGCGAAACCCGGACCTGACCACCGCACGGCGGATGGAAGAGGCCATCAACCGCGCGCTGGGCGCCGGTGTGGCCCATGCCACCGACCCGCGCAGCGTCTCGCTCGACCTGAGCGGTCGGGACGTTATCGAGTCGCTGGACCGGCTGGAGGATCTGCGGGTCGAGCCCGACAACGCCGCCATCGTGGTGATCGATGAGGCCAGCGGCACCATCGTGATGGGCGCAAACGTGCGGGTCAGCACGGTGGCCATCGCCCAGGGCAACCTCACCATCCGCGTCACCGAAACGCCGCAGGTGAGCCAGCCCGGCCCGTTCTCCAAGGGAGGCACCACCGCCGTGGTGCCGCGCACCAACATCAGCGTCGATGACAGCGGCGACAAGAAGCTGGGCATTCTCTCGGCCAACGTCACGCTGCGTGACCTGGTGGCCAGCCTCAACGCCCTCGGTGTGGGACCACGCGACATGATCAGCATTCTGCAGTCGATCAAGGCGGCCGGCGCGCTGCAGGCCGACCTGGTGGTGCGCTGATGCGAATAGCGCCCGCTACCCCGGCCATCGATCCCAGCTCACCGGCACAGCAGGCCGCCTGGAAATCCGCGCAGGATTTCGAGGCCATGACCATCGGCCAGCTGCTCGCGCCGATGTTCGACACGGTGAGATCCGGCGAGGGCCTGTTCGGCGGCGGCCAGGGCGAAGAGACCTGGAAGCCGATGCTGACCGAGGCGCTCGCCAAACAGGTCGAGAAAGCCGGCGGGCTGGGTCTCGCCACGCCGATCTACCACCAGATCCTGCTGCTGCAGCAGGGTGCCCCATCCGCAAAACCGGAAACATCACCATGACCAGAGCCGTCATCGACGCCGCCGACCAGCTTTCGGAACTGCTGGAGCAGGAGAACGCCGCCCTGCAACGCATGGACATCACTGCCGCCACCGCTCTGGTGGAGGCGAAGCAGCAGGCGATCGCGGCCCTGGTCGCCGCCCAGGGCCAGGCGGCCGCGTCTGACGCTGCCGAGATCCAGGCCAGCACGCAGCGCCTCAGCGATCTCGCCGCTGCCAATCGCAGCCTGCTCGAACGGGCCATGGTGGTGCAGGATCGCATCCTCAGCATGATCGCCTCCGCCCTGCCGCGCGCCTCCGGGCGCGAAGGCGGCTACGGCGCGGGTGGGCGAAATGTGACACCCAACGCCCTGCCGCCGATGGCGCTCTCGGCACGGGCGTGATACCGGGCACCCCGTGTGAAGCGGGGTGCAATGGATATCAGTCCGGGATCGGCATGGCAGGCGCAGGCGGAGCAGAATTGGGAAGCCCTGCTGCAGGGTCATCCTGAGATTGCACAATGCTGGCCGCTCTACCGCCCCTTGCTGCCCCCCGACGCTCGGCCCGGGCCCGACGGAAGCTTTGTGCTTGGCCGCATCGCCCAGACACTTGACGGGCGGATCGCAACCAGCAACGGCGCCTCGTTCTGGATCAGCGGCCCTGACGACATTCTGCACACCCATCGGCTGCGTGCGCTGTTCGATGCCGTCGTCGTCGGCGCCGGCACCGTCCAGGCCGATGACCCGCTGCTGACCACGCGTCTCTGCGCCGGCCCCTCGCCAGTGCGTGTGGTGCTGGACACCAACCGCCGGCTGCTGTCCCATCACCGTGTGTTCCAGGACGGACCGGCCACCTTGCTGATGGTGGCAGAGGATCAGCCAGGCCCGGCCGGGGTCGGGCGGGCCGAGGTCATCGCCGTGCCGCGCAGCGGCGCCGGGCTCGACCTGTACGTCGTCGTTGCCCGGCTGGCCGAGCGCGGCCTGGCTCGCGTGTTCATCGAAGGCGGCGGTGTGACCGTGTCGCGCTTCCTCGCCGCGGGCCTGCTCGACCGGCTGCACGTCACCATCGCCCCTCTGCTGCTGGGCGAGGGCATACCTGCCTTCACGCTTCCAGGCTGCCAACAGCCAAGCGACGGGCTGCGCCTGTCCTGGCAGCCGCACCGCCTGGGCGCCGATCTCCTGCTCGACGTGGCCCTCGACCGCGCCCGCCCGGCAGCCTGCCGATGACCGAACGGGCCCGCGCCTTCTGGACCGTCGCCCCCGAAAGAGGCGAACTGCGGGATACCTCGCTCGGCACCGCAGGCACACACGTCACCACCCTCGCCAGCGGCATTTCGCGCGGCACCGAGGCGCTGGTGTTCGCCGGGCGCGTGCCGCAATCGCAATATGCCGGGATGCGGGCGCCGCTGATGGAAGGCGATTTTCCGTTCCCGGTGAAATACGGCTACAGCGCCGTCGGGATCGATGACGCCGGCCAACGTGTGTTCGTGCTGCATCCGCATCAGGAGAGGTTCCGCGCGCCGCCGGCGATGTGCATTCCTGTGCCGGACACCGTGCCCACCGCCCGCGCGGTGCTGGCCGCCAACATGGAAACCGCGCTGAACATCCTGTGGGATGCCGCGCCGCTGCTCGGCGAGCGCATCCTGATCATCGGCGCTGGCGTGGTTGGCCTGCTGGTGGCCTTCCTGTGTGCCCGCATCCCTGCGGCTGATGTGACGGTGGTGGACATCGACCCCGGCCGCGCCGCCGTCGTCGCCCAGCTCGGCTGCCATTTCGCCCTGCCCGAAAATGCGCCCGGCGATCAGGAGCTGATCATCCATGCCTCCGCCAGCGAGGCCGGCCTGCGCCTCGCACTCGATCGCGCGGCCTTCGAGGCGCGGATCATCGAAGCGAGCTGGTTCGGCGACCGCACCCCCGCGCTGCCGCTGGGCGAGGCGTTCCACCAGCTGCGGCTGCGGATCATCTCCTCGCAGGTGGGACGCGTGGCCCCCGCCATGCGCCAGGGCCGCAGCTACAGCCAACGCCTGGCGACGGCGCTCGATCTGCTGTCCGACGCAAGGCTGGACGCGCTTGTGCAAAGCCGCTGCAAGTTCGACGATCTGCCCGACCGCATGGCCGGCCTGCTGGCCGGCGGGCTGTGCCATGTGGTCACCTACGGAGAATTCTGAATGTACAGCCTGACCGTCTGCGACCACATCATGATCGCGCACAGCTTTCAGGGCGCCGAATTCGGCCCCGCCCAGCGCCTGCACGGCGCGACCTACGCCGTAGAGGCGGAGTTTCGCGCGCCGAAGCTCGATCACCTCAACCTGCTGATCGATATCGGCCTGGCCAAGACCGAGCTGCGCCGCATCCTCGACACGGTGGACTACAACAATCTGGACACGCTGCCGGCCCTCGCCGGCCAGAACACCACCACTGAATACATGGCCGCCCATATCCACGCCTTGCTGGCCGATGCGCTGCGCGCGGGCGTGATGGGCGATGGCGGCCGTGCCGTGACCTCGCTGAAGGTGCTGCTGCGCGAAAGCCCGGTGGCGTGGGCGGCGTACGAAAGCGACGTGTGATGGCCGCGTTCCACCTGCTGGTCCCTGCCCCGTTCGACCTGATCTCCGGCGGCTATATCTACGATCGTCGCATCGTGGCCGGGATGCGCGCGGCGGGGCACGAAGTCACGGTCGCTGAGCTGCACGGCCGTTTTCCGCTGCCGGACGCCGCCGCCATCGCCTCCGCCGGCGCGGCCTTCGATGCGGTCCCCGATGATGCCGTAACCATCATCGACGGGCTGGCGCTGCTCGCCCTGCACGGCCGCCTGGATGATCTGGTGCGGCGCCGGGCCGTGGGGCTGATCCATCACCCGACCTGCCTGGAGACCGGGCTGCCGGCGGGGGAGGCCGACGCGCTCGGCGTGCTGGAACGTGCCATGTTCCCCCGGCTGGCACGCTGCATCGTCACCAGCCCCTGGACCGCGGATTGCCTAGTGCGGGATTTCGCGGTCGACCGTGCCCGCATCGCCGAGATCGTGCCCGGCACCGAGCCCGCGCCGCGCAGCACCGGCCTCGGCGACGGCGTGTGCCGCGTGCTGTCGATCGGCACGCTGATCCCGCGCAAGGGGCATGACGTGCTGCTGCGCGCGATGGCAAAGCTTTTCGACCTCGACTGGCACCTCACCATCGCCGGCAGCCCGGACCGCGATGTGCCGTGCGCGCAGGGACTGGTGGCGCTGACCGACGAACTCGGCATCGCCAGCCGAGTCACCTTCCTCGGCGAACTCAGCGGCCAGCCGCTGGTGGATCTCTGGCGCGCGGCGGATCTGTTCGCGCTTGCCACCCATTTCGAAGGCTACGGCATGGTGATCGCCGAGGCGCTCAAGCGCGGCCTGCCGGTGGCGGTTTGCAACGGCGGGGCGGCCGGCGCCCTCGTGGCACCCGAGACCGGCGCGGTGTGCCCGGTGGGTGATGTGGTGCAGCTGTCACGCTCGCTGCGCCGTATGATCTTCGACACGAAGCTGCGCCAGAGCCTGGCCGAGGCCGCCTGGATCGCCGGACAGTCGCTGCCTGACTGGCCCGACCAGGCCCGCGCCTTCGCCGCCGCCTGCGCATGAGCGAGACCTTCGACGCCGACTGGCTGGAACTGCGCGAGCCACATGATGCGGCGGCACGCAGCCTCGATCTGGCGGTCATGCTCGCCGACCGGCTGCCGGCCCGGCCACGGCTGCTCGATCTCGGCGCCGGCACCGGCAGCCTGTTCCGCTGGCTGGCGCCGATCATCGCGCGCTCCCAGGCCTGGGTGTTCGCCGATGCCGACACGACGCTGCTGGCGCGTGCCCTGGATGACACCGCGGACTGGGCGGAGGACATGGGATGGACCGTCTCCTCCCCCGGCCGGGCACTGCTGATCCACACCGACATCGGCACGTGGCGGATCGAGACACGCCGCATGGACCTCGCGGGGGCGATCGATCTGTCGATGGTCGATGCCGTCACCTGCAGTGCGCTGCTCGACCTGGTCTCGCAGGACTGGATTGAGGGGTTGGCCGCACAGCTGCGCACGCCGCTGCTGGCCTGCCTGTCGGTGGACGGGCGGGACCGTTTCACGCCGCCGCATCCGCTCGACGGCGTCATCACCGGCGCGTTCCGCCGCGACCAGGCGCGCGACAAGGGATTCGGACGGGCGTTGGGCCCACAGGCGCCAAATGTGCTGGCAGCCACGCTGGCTGCACGCGGGTTTGACGTGCACGGCGCGGTGTCGGACTGGCGCATCCCGTCCGATGCGGTCGAGATGCAGCTTGAGCTGGTGAGCTCCTACGCCCAGGTGGCGCAGTATTGGCTGAAGCCGCGCCGCGAAGCGATCGCCGACTGGCAGGATCTGCGCATGGAACAGGCCGAGCGCGGCCGGCTGCAGATTCGCATCGGCCATCGCGACTGCCTGGCCTTTCCGCCCCCACCCTGAGGAACGCATCATGGCCCTGCTCGGCTGCATCGCCGACGATTTCACCGGCGCCACGGATCTCGCCGCCATGCTGGTCAAGCAAGGCATGCGCAGCGTGCAGCTGATCGGCGTGCCCGCCGCGGGCGCCGTGCCGCCGGAGGCCGACGCCATCATCGTGGCGCTGAAATCCCGCACCGCCCCGGTGGGCGAGGCGGTGGCCGACAGCCTTGCCGCGCTGCACTGGCTGCAAGGCGCCGGGTGCCGGCAGTTCTTCTTCAAATACTGCTCGACCTTCGACAGCACCGATGCCGGCAATATCGGGCCGGTCGCGGATGCGCTGGTCGAAGCACTCGGCTGCGGCTTCGCGCTGGCGTGCCCGGCGTTTCCGGCCAACGGGCGCGCGGTGTTCCAGGGCCATCTGTTCGTGGGCAGCACGTTGCTCAGCGAAAGCGGCATGGAGCATCATCCGCTGACGCCGATGACCGACTCCAACCTGGTCCGCGTGCTGTCACGCCAGACCGATGCCACGGTGGGGCTGGTGCCGTTCGCAACCGTCGCCGCCGGGCCGGCCGCGATTCGCCGGGCGATGACGCAGCTGAAGGAACAGGGGCGGCGCTATGCCATCGTCGATGCGGTCAGCGACCAGCATCTGTTCGATATCGGCGAGGCTGCCGCAGCACATGCGCTGGTCACCGGCGGGTCTGGCGTGGCGATCGGGCTGCCGGCGAATTTCCGCACGGCGGGACTGCTGGCGGATGCGGTGGCGGCCGGCGCGCTGCCATCGGTGGACGGCCATGCCGCAGTACTGGCGGGATCCTGCTCGCGCGCCACGCTGTTTCAGATCGGCAGCGCACGCGACCATGTTCCCACCCTGGAGCTCGATGCGCTGGCCACGCCCGATGCCGCCGTTCTGGCGGCGCAGGCGCTCGCCTGGGCGGAGGGAAAGCTGGGCGCCACACCGGTGGTGATCGCGGCCTCGGCGCCGGCCGAGCAGGTGGCAGCACTGCAGGCGAAGCTGGGGCGCGACGCCGCGGGGCTGCTGGTGGAGGAGGCACTGGCGCGCATCGCCGAGGGTCTTGTCGCGGCGGGGGTGCGGCGGCTGGTGGTGGCCGGCGGCGAGACGTCGGGCGCGGTGGTGAAACGGCTCGGCATCACAAGGCTGCGGATCGGCGGCGAGATCGATCCCGGCGTGCCCTGGACCTTTGCCGAAGGCAGCGGCCCCGCCCTGAAGCTGGCGCTGAAGAGCGGCAATTTCGGTGGGCGGGACTTCTTCACGCGCGCCTTCGACCCTGTGTTCCATGGGGAAGCCGCGTGATGGATGAGCAGGCCACGCGTGCGCTGCTCGTGGCGCTCGCGGCCTCGTTGTTCCAGCGTGGATTCGCCGTGGGCAGTGCCGGCAACATCAGCGTGCGGCTGCCGGACGGGTTCCTGATCACGCCCACCAACTCCTCGCTGGGACGGCTGCAGGCGGAGCGTCTGTCGAAGCTGGACCGTGATTTTGTCCCTGTCAGCGGCGACCGACCTTCCAAGGAGGTGTTCATGCACCGCGCCTTCTACCGGGCGCGGCCCGAGGCGGGTGCGGTGGTGCATCTGCATTCCACCATGGCCACGGCCGTGGCGTGCCTGTCAGACGCCGACCCACTGCTGCCGATCGCGCCGCTGACGCCGTATTTCGTCATGCGGGTGGGGCGGACCTTGCCGGTGGTGCCATATTTCCGACCGGGCGATCCGGCGATGGAGCCGGCCATTCATGCGGCGGCACTGGGCGCACGCGCCGTGCTGCTGGCCAATCACGGGCCGGTGGTCAGTGCCGCGACGTTGATCGACGCGGTGGCGGCGGCCGAGGAACTCGAAGAATCGGCCAAGCTGTCGCTGCTGCTGCGTTCGCACGGCACGCGCAGCCTGACGCCGGCGCAGATCGACGACCTGCTGACAACCTTCGGCTGACGCCACGGTCCTGCCCGATGTGTGTCGCACCGGGCAGGCCAGTGAGGCGGCGGGCCGTGCGGCGTGGTCAGGCGGAGGCGCTGGTCCCTGACTTGCGGCCACGCCTGGCCGGCTTGGCTGCGATCACGTCCGGGGCCGAAGGTGCCACGACAGGGGCCGGGGCGGGAGCCGCCTTGGCGGCCGCCTTCTTGGGCGTCTTGGCCGGCTTGGCGGCTTCGACCGGCGCGGGGACAGGCGCCGGGGCCGGCTTGGCCTTCACCGCCTTCGCGACCGGCTTGGCGGCCTCCTTTACGACGGGTTTCGCAGCCTTTGCCGCAGGCTTCGCCGCCGACTTGGCGACTGCCTTTGCCACCGCTTTTGCGACCGGCTTTGCCGGCGCAGTGGCTGCGGGCTTGGCAGCTACGGGCTTGGCAGGGGCCGGTTTGGACGAGGCCGCCTTCGCAGCCGGCGCAGCGACCTTGACGGTTCCAGGCTTCTTCGCGGCCGCCTTGGCCATCGGCTTCGCCGAGACCTTGGCGACAACGGGCGCCTTCTTGGGCGCCGCCTTGGCGACCGGTGCAACCTTCTTGGGCGCAGCCTTCACAGCGGCGGGTTTGGCGACCTTCTTGGCGGCGGGCTTGGCCACGGCGGCGACCGGGGCTGGGGCGGCCGCCTTTTTGGTCGCTGCCTTCATGGCCATGGCAACGGCGCGGACGGGTTTGAGGTCATCGTGGCTCACGTGTGCAAACTCCTGGTCGGGCTTTCATGAGAGAAACGGGCGTGAAGGAAGGCAGGTTCGGCAGAGGCGAAAGGACGAAGGACACGCAAGGCCGCAAGCCGAGCCCTCTGGCGTCGCAGATTCTGGCGCGGCGGATCGTATCATCGCCGTTCCATCGTCGCGTCGGCATGGGCGTGCGCTTTGGCGCATCCGTCACCCTTTCAAGGCGCACGCAGCCGAACCGGATTCCAACCTGCGAATCGTGCGAACGCGGCGGCGTGTTGAATCCGCTATCCCCGCAACACAATCGCCTGTCAATGAAAACCACACCGGCTTTACATATTTTGACTGGAACAGAAGACACGAAAACGGCCGCTCCCGGATGAGAGCGGCCGTTCCTGCTGACTGTACCTGTCAAGTCCCCGTCTGGTTCGGAATCAGAACAGCCCCGGACGGCCCGCCTTCAAGGTCCCGACCGGGACGGCAACATTGAGCTGGTGCAGGTCGCCCGCCCCAAGTTTCGCGAGGTTCTGCACCGCTTCGAGGAAACGGTTGCTCTCCCGCGTGGTGATGATGCCCTGTATCAGCGTCAGAAACTTGCGGATGTAGTCTTCCCGCTCGAACGGGCGGGCGCCGTTGGGATGGGCGTTGGCCACCGCCATCTCGTCGGTGATGCTGCTGCCATCCTTGAGGATGATCTCCACGCGCGCCCCGAACGCGAGGTCTTCCGGATCGCGCGCATGGTAGCGGCGCGTCCAGTCCGGGTCCTCGCTTGTTTCGATCTTGTGCCACAGGCGAACCGTGTCCGCCCGCGCGGCGCGCTTGGGCGCGTAGCTGTCGACATGGTGCCAGACGCCGTCCTGCAGGGCGACGGCGAAGATATACATGATCGAATGGTCCAGCGTCTCGCGCGAGGCCTTCGGGTCCATCTTCTGCGGATCGTTGGCACCGGTGCCGATGACGTAATGGGTGTGGTGGCTGGTGTGGATGACGATCTTGGCGATGTCGTCAAAGTTGCTGATTTGGTCTCGCATCCTGAACGCGAGGTCGATCAGCGCCTGGCTCTGGTATTCCGCCGAGTGCTCCTTTGTGAAGCTCGACAGGATGGCGCGCTTGGCCTCGCCCGCCTCCGGCAGCGGCACCTGGTACGGCGTCATCGCGACCCCCTGGTCGCGCGCGGTGCGCCCGTTCAGCATCCAGGCGATCACGCTGTCCTCGCCTTCGTAGATCGGGCTCGGGCTGCCCTCGCCGCGCATGGCACGGTCGATCGCCTCGACGGCGAGCTTGCCGGCATGCGCCGGGGCGAAGGCCTTCCACGAGCTGATCTCGCCCTTGCGCGACTGGCGGGTGGTGAAGCTGACATGCACCGCCTGCTGCACCGCCTGGTAGATCGTCTCGATCGGAAGTTTCAGAAGTGTTCCGATCCCGGCCGCCTGGGCGGGGGCGAGATGGCCGATATGGTCGATCTTGTGCTTGTGCAGGCTGATGGCGCGCACCAGGTTGATCTGGATCTCGTAGCCGGTGGCGACGGCGCGGATCAGATCGCGACCGGATTTCTCCATCAGCTGACCCACCGCCAGAATGGGCGGGATCGTGTCGCCGGGATGGGAGTAGTCGGCGGCGAGGAAGGTGTCGTGCATGTCGAGTTCACGGACCGCGGTGCCGTTGGCCCAGGCCGCCCATTCCGGGCTCACCCGCGTCGTGGCCTTGAGGCCGAACAGCGTGGCGCCGCCTTTGCGCGGGTGGCCCAGCGCCATGTCGCGCGCCGCGATCACCGGGGCGCGGTTGAGCGAGGCGATGGCCACGGCCGCGTTGTCGATGATGCGGTTGATGATCATCTCCACCGTGTCACGCGGCACGGCCACCTTGTCGGCGGCGACGGCGGCGATCTTCCAGGCCAGCTGGTCCTCGCGCTTGAGCTTCGCCTTGGACGGATGGACCTTGACCTCGTGCATTTTCATGATGGGCTCTCCAAAGTAAGGCGGCATAGAACAAACGCGCAATGATATCGAGTCGTAGAAGCCTGGCGCGATGCCCACAAGGCATTGATCGGCAATACAGTGATGCAGAAGCCCTGCAGGCGCCGCGACAGGCACACGGAGCCGGCGAAAAGCCGCACCGCCAATCGCCGCCGTGGCGCCATGGAGAAAATTGCCAATTCGGATTATGCTGAACACACTCGTCTGACCTCACGCCGGATTCGCCATGCCCCGCATCATCACCGTCGCCGCCGCCCAGCTTGGTCCGTTGCAGCTCTCCGACAGCCGAGGCGTGGCGGTGGAGCGCATGATGCGGCTGATGGAGCGCGCCCATCTGCGCGGCGTGGAGCTGGTGGTGTTCCCGGAGCTGGCGCTTACCACGTTCTTTCCGCGTCACTATCACGAGGATATCAGCGAGGCGGACCGGTGGTTCGAGCGCAGCATGCCGTCCAACGAGACGGCACCGCTGTTCAGCCTCGCCCGCAAGCTCGGCATCGGCTTCCATCTCGGCTATGCCGAGCTGGTGGAGGTGGCCGACGAGACCGGCACGCTGCGCACGCGGCGGTTCAATTCGGCCATCGTCGTCAACGGGCGCGGCGACATCGTGCTGAAATACCGCAAGGTGCATCTGCCCGGTCATGCGGAATACGCACCGAAGCGCAAGGTGCAGCATCTGGAGAAGCGGTATTTCGAGGTCGGCAATCTCGGCTTCCCGGTGATCCGCGCGCCGATGGGCAACCTCTCCGGCCTCAACATGGGCATGATGATCTGCAACGACCGCCGCTGGCCCGAGGCCTGGCGCGTGCTGGGGCTGCAGGGCGTGGAGATGGTCATGCTCGGCTACAACACGCCGAGCCTGAACATGGAGGCGACCGGGTTCGAGGCGCATCATCTGCGCGTGTTCCACAGCCACCTCAGCATCCAGGCCGGCGCCTATCAGAACGCGACCTTCGCGGTGGCCACCGCCAAGGCGGGGGTGGAGGACGGCAACGAGCTGTTTGGCCATTCCATCATCGTCAACCCGCAGGGCGAGATCATGGCCCAGGCGACCAGCTGGGACGACGAGCTGATCACGGCGGACTGCAACCTCGAGATGTGCGCCCTGGGGCGCAGCACCGTGTTCAACTTCGAGAAGCATCGCAGGCCCGAGGCCTATGGCCGCATCACCAGCCAGGTGGGTGCCGTGGAGCCGCATGTGTGGTGCCGCGGCATGGAGACCGACATCGCCGCCCCCATGACGCGCGCGACCGACAAAGCCTGAGTCTGTCCTCGGGGCGCGGGCCAGCCTTGCAGCGTTGACGGAAAACTTGATCGGCCGCCCCATCACGCGCAAGTAATGCTGCAACGCACACGGACGGACCACGTCCGCCCCGGGGAAAGGCTTGCAGCATGAATCAGATCGTCCCGCCGGTGATGGCAGCCCCCCCCATGATCGCTTCCACCGTTGTGTGGACGCCGAAGCGCGACGTGGTGCTGCCGCCCTGGCCGGTGCCCACCCTTGGTGTGGCGCTGCTGCGGGGGCTGACGTGCAAATGCCCGGCCTGCGGCAAGACCCATCTGTTCCGCGGCTACCTCCGCGTGGTCGATGCCTGCACCGAATGCGGTGCGCCTCTGGGCAGCGCGCGGGCGGATGACGCGCCGCCCTATTTCACCATCTTTGTGGTCGGACACATCGTGGTGCCGCTGATGTTCCTGGTGGAGCGCGCCTATCAGCCGCCGCTGTGGGTGCATGCAGCGCTCTGGCTGCCGCTGACCACCATTCTGTCCCTCGCGCTGCTGCGGCCGATCAAGGGCGCGACGGTGGGGCTGATGCTCAAGCTCGGGCTGATGAAGTCGGCCGATGAGATGGCAGAGGGCGAAATGCCGCTGGATCACGGCAATGCCTGATCAGGCGGCCCGCCTTGCACACATCGCCCTGATCGGCGAGGCGCTGACGCGTCTGTCGCCGATCCTGGAGGCCGACCGTGCCCAGGCTGTCGCCGATCTGCAGGCAGAGAACCATTTCGCACCACACGGGCTGGAGAACGGGCCGTACTCGCTGACCCTGTCGATCCAGGAAGGTCGGCTGGTGTTCGAGATCCGCCGCGCCGCCGACCGGCCGGATGACGGGCCTCCGATGCGCACGATCGCCCTGGCCCTCGGGCCGTTCCGAGGGCTGATCAAGGACTACCAGATGCTGGTGGACAGCTACATCAAGGCCGTGGAAGAAGGCCGCGAGGCGCGGATCCAGGCCATCGACATGGGTCGGCGCGGACTGCACAACGAAGGCGCCACGCTGATGGCCGAGCGGCTGGCCGGCAAGGTCACCATCGATTTCGAGACCGGGCGGCGGCTGTTCACCCTGGTGTGCGTGCTGCACCAGCGGATCTGACAGCGACGCATGTGAGGACCACGAGATGAAGATCGACGGCACCCCCTATCGCAGCGTGTGGGTGGACACCCAGGACCACTGGTCCGTCCACATCATCGACCAGACGCGGCTGCCATGGTCGGTGGATATTCTGCGCTTGACCAGCGTGGCCGAGGCGGCGCATGCTATCGGATCAATGCAGGTGCGCGGGGCGCCACTGATCGGCGCCGTGGCAGCCTACGGGCTGGCGCTGGCGATGCGGGCGGATGGCTCGACCGCCGCCCTGGAGCGCGATGCCGCCATGCTGAACGCCACACGCCCCACCGCAGTGAACCTGCGCTGGGCGCTGGATCGGATGCTGGCGCGGCTGCGTCCGCTGGCGGCGCCGGACCGGCAGCGCACGGCCTATGCCGAGGCGCTGGCGATCGCCGACGAGGACGCCGCGCAATGTGCGGCGATCGGCCGCAACGGGCTGCCGCTGATCGCGGACGTGGCGGCGCGCACCGGGCGGCGGGTGAATATTCTGACCCACTGCAACGCCGGCTGGCTGGCCACGGTGGACTGGGGCACGGCGCTGGCACCGGTCTATGCCGCGTTCGAGCAGAAGATCGATCTGCATGTGTGGGTGGATGAGACCCGGCCGCGCAACCAGGGCGCGTTTCTCACCGCATTCGAGCTCGGCAAGCACGGCGTGCCGCACACGGTGATCGCCGACAACGCCGGCGGGCATCTGATGCAGCACGGGCAGGTGGATCTGGTGATCGTAGGCACGGACCGGGTGACCTGCACCGGGGATGTGGCCAACAAGATCGGCACCTATCTCAAGGCGCTGGCGGCGCGGGACAACGGGGTGCCGTTCTATGTTGCGACACCGTCCACGACGATCGACTGGACCGTGTCGGACGGGGTGCGGGAGATTCCGATCGAGGAGCGCCACGCGAGCGAGGTGACCACGATCACCGGCCGGGCGTTGGATGGCAGTGTGGCGACGGTGCGGATTGTGCCGACAGGCAGCCCGGCCGCCAACCCCGCCTTCGACGTGACACCGGCACGCCTGGTGACCGGATTGATCACCGAACGCGGCCTGTGCCCCGCGACCCAGCCGGGTCTGCGCGCCCTGTTCCCGGAACTGGCGGCCGCCTGACGAATGAAAGTTTCTTTGGTTCTTTCTTTTCAAAGAGAGAACTTCTTTTTTGAAAAAAAGAAGCAAAAAACTTCCAAACTTTAAGTACCATACGTCAACGACACGACGGTGGACTGCGGCGGCATCTCGGGGCGCAGGCTGGGCCAGCGTGTGCCCGGGCGATCGAAACTCGCGCCTGGCGTGTCGCCGGGATGACGCACCGCGGTCAGCACGCCGCGCCCGTCCGGGGTGAAGGCGAGGCCGCCCATGGCAGACCCGCGCGGCGGCTGATAGAGGCGCTGCATCGCATACGTGTCGGCCGCGGCATGGGCGATGCCGCTGCTGTCGGTGGCAATCCAGAGACCGCCGTAGCCGTCGACGGCAAGGGTGGCAGGGCGGGAGATCCAGGGCTGGGCGTCGGCGCCAGGTCCGCCCAACACGGCGATCTCCCCGGCGAAGACGTTGGCTGCAGCGTCGCGGCCGTCCGGGCGGAACAGCAGGATGTGGCCATCGGGGTTGGCGGCGCGGGGGTTCAGGCGATCCGGCAGGGCACGGCTGGCCACGCCACGACAGGCGAGCATCAGCGTCGACTGGGCGCCGACGGCAAGTCCCGCAGGGCGGTCGAACACCTGCGCACCAAGCCGGCGGGCGCCGTCCAGCGCCGCGGCAAGCGACGTGGCGCTGCTGTCGAGCGGGACGAAGCGGATCTGCCAGTCGCCGGCAGGGACGGCCACCGAAAGTGTTCCGGAGTCCAGCAGATCCGGCGTGCCGGCTGCGGCCGGGACGGCGGAGACGAAACGGAACAGGAAACCCGCATCCCGGTCATCGGTCATGAACACCACCGCACGGCCGTCGGCCGCGGTGGTGGCGACCGCGCCGCCGCGGGCGAAACGGCCGAGCGCGGTGCGCTTGGCGGGGACGGATTGCGGGTCCATCGGATCAAGTTCCACCATCCAGCCGAAGGCCGCGGCGCGGCTGCGGTCCGGCAGGCGCGGATCGGTGCCGGGCAGGCGCGTGAACCAGGGCGTGGCATCGCCTTCGGCCAGCAGCAGTGTGCCCCAGGGCGTGACGCCGCCGGAGTGCACGGCAAGCACGCCCTGCACGGCGTCGCCCACCATCGCGGCGGCGGGTCCGGTCAGGCGGCACAGCGTGCTGGCGGTGAGGCGACGAGACTGGTAGCCGCCATCGATCACCACGAAGCGGCCGTCGCGCTGCTCGAGGTTGAGCAGGCTGGCCCCCTGACTGGCGGCCGCGAGCTCCGGCCGGTCGAGCGAGGCCGGGAACATCATGCGCGCCGAGGCGGTCGGGTGGGCCACGGCCAGCACCCCGCGGGGAATGCCGTCGGCCGCCTGGGGGGCGAGGGCCACGCCGAGCACCACGGCGTCCCAGCCGAACTGGGCGGCGCAGGATTCGCGGGTGGGGTGCCCGGGGTCGAAGGGCGGGCTGTCGAACGCCACACGGTCGCCCCAGCGGATCAGCACGTCGCGCCGCAGGCCTGGCGCGGTGGTGTCGTCGCCCTTGTCCGGGGCGAGCTGTGCCCAGGCTGGCCGTGGCAGAAGCGGTGCGGTGGCGAGGCCGGCGAGAAGCGTGCGGCGGAGCATGGCGTGATCTCCTGGAAAGCCAATGGCAAGAACGTGCGCGCTGCGGACTTTCGTCACACCGCCAGACAGGCTTAAGCTCCCGTCATCCCATCGCCGCAAGAGGCACCATCATGACCCCGCCGCCGATCAGCTCCGCCCTTCGTGCCAACTCGCCCGAGGCGCGCGATGCCGCCAGCGTTCTGCATCCCTACACCGACCTGCGCACGCATGTGACCACGGGGCCGATGGTGATCGCGCGCGGCGAGGGCGTGCGGGTGTTCGACACCGATGGCAAGGCGTACATCGAAAGCGTCGCCGGCCTGTGGTGCGCCTCGCTCGGCTTCTCCAACGAGCGCCTGGCGCAGGCGGCGCTGAAGCAGATGCGCGAGCTGCCGTTCTATCACGGCTTCACCGCCAAATCCTCGCTGCCGCAGATCGACCTCGCCGAGATGCTGCTCGCCCGCGCCCCTGTGCCGATGAGCAAGGTCTTCTTCGCAAACTCCGGCTCCGAGGCGAACGACACCGCCATCAAGATGGCTTGGTATTTCAACAACGCACTTGGCCGGCCCGAGAAGAAGAAGCTGATCGGTCGGATCAAGGGCTATCACGGCATCACCCTCGCCTCGGCCTCGCTGACCGGCCTGCCATATAACCACCGCAGCTTCGATGTGCCGCTGCCGGGCTTTCATCACACCATCACGCCGCATTTCTACCATGGCGGGCTGCCTGGGGAGACCGAGGAGGAATTCGCCACGCGCTGTGCCGACGAGCTGGAAAAGCTGATCCTGGCCGAAGGGCCGGAGACGGTGGCGGCGATGTGGGCCGAGCCGATCATGGGCGCCGGCGGCGTGATCCTGCCGCCGAAGGGGTATTTCCCCAAGATCCAGGCGGTCTGCAAGAAATACGACGTGCTGTTCGTGGCCGACGAGGTGATCTGCGGCTTCTGGCGCACCGGCAACTACTGGGGCAGCCAGACGCTCGACATCGCGCCGGACATTCTGGTGTGCGCCAAGGCGCTGTCGTCCTCGTATCTGCCGATCTCGGCGGTGATGGTGAATGAGCGGGTGTTCCAGGGCCTGTCCGAGGAGAGCCATACCATCGGTACGTTCGGTCACGGTTTCACCTATTCGGGCCATCCGGTGCCGGCCGCGGTCGCGGTGGAGACACTGAAGATCTATGACGAGATGGATATCAGCGGGCATGTCCGCGAGGTCGGGCCCTATATGCAGGCGGAGCTGCGGCGCCGTTTTGGGGAGCACGAGCTGATCGGCGAAGTCCGCGGCACCGGGCTGATCGGGGCGATCGAGGTGGTGGCGGACAAGCCGACACGCCGGAATTACGATCCGAAGCTCAAGATCGGCGCGAGGCTGGTGAAGCTGTGCGAGGCCAACGGTGTGATTGCGCGGATTCTGCCCAATGACTCGCTGGCGTTCTCGCCGCCGTTGATCATCACCAAGGATGAAATCGGTTTGATGTTGGATGGGATCGAGGCTGGGCTCAACGAGCTGACGGTTCAGTTGAAGCGGGAATCACTTACAATCGTTTAAGAAGAAGAAGGTTTTTTTCTGAAGAAAAGAACCAAAAGACTTCTATTCGGCTGGCGCCCTCCTCTGGCGAGAGGCTTGCTCAAACGATTGAAAGTCTTTTGCTTCTTTTCTTCAGAAAAGAAGTTCTTGCTTTTCTGCTTCTTCCAACATCCTGGGCAGTCGCGGCTCCGCTACCCACTGGGCCTTCGGCCGCCCGTTCGTGGCGTCGATGACCCACACCATGGTGATCTGCTGCGGCGCATTGTTCGTCAGAACATCGAGGCTGAGAAGCTTGCTCATCGGGGGTGCTCCAGGTTGGTCTGCGATGCGTCATCTGAGCGGACGCAGGGCAGGAATGCTGTGAGCTGAATCACTGGTCAGTCCGAATGGCTGGGTGCCCTATCGCGATCTTGTGGCAAAAGCCGTTGGATCTGTTGCTGTTGGATCTCGATACGGGTCACGCGGGTGACGACGTCCGAGATGACGGAGCCTGCAAGCCCGGTTGCGGCAACCCCTGCCGCGGCCTTGGCTTCGACGATCAACTGTCCCTGCTGCTCTTCAAGCCGCAGCAAGCGGTCTTCGACGGACCTCAGGCGGGCGTCGATCTTTTCGAGTGCGGTTCTTGTTTTGGTCTGAAGCTCAACCAGTTCCTCGACCTTGCGCACAACGATCCAGAAGCGAGCCGCCAGGTCAATGAGGGCCACCACACGTCAGGCGTTGGCAACGGTCAGACGTCCAGCAATTTTGTCATCGCGGTCTTTTCGCGCGCAATCCCAAGCTCGGTGCGCGCCAGCACAGCATCGACCTCCTGCAACCACGCTCCGGGTTCCATCTCGATGACCACGGAAGCAGTGTGGCCGTCTCCGTCGAACAGCCCATGCGCGCTCAAGTCTCGGGTCAGATGCGCCGACGCTTCCGACACGTTCAATGTGAGTTGCTCTTCCGCAACACCAAAAACCTGAACCTTGACGGTTGGAGCCTTCACATTCGCGATTTCAGCCATGATACCATACAAGGCAGAACGGGAAGAGCATACATGAAACAGAGGCGATATGCCACATATTTACGGCAGAGCGAAGCGAGGCGTCGCCGCAGAACTCACCGCATCCGGCTGACCGTGTAGTCCGCCACTTCCATCAAGCTGTCGCGACAGGGCGACGGCGGGAAGATCCGCAGCGCCGTCTTGGCCGCGTCGGCAAAGGACGCGGCCCGGTCCAGCGTGCGGCGGATGGCATCCACGCCCTGGATCAGCGTCATCGCGTGCGGCAGGTCGTCGTCAGACTGCTCACTGTCCTCAATGGTGCGGCGCCAGAACACACGGTCCTCCTCGCTGCCGTCGGCATAGGCGAGCAGCACCGGCAAGGTGATCTTGCCTTCGCGGAAATCGTCGCCGACGGTCTTGCCGAGCGTCTCCTGGTCGGCAGCGTAGTCGAGGGCGTCGTCGACCAGCTGGAACGCGATGCCGAGGCACATGCCGTATTCGCGCAGGGCGGCGGCCTCGGGCGCGGGGCGGTCGGCGACCACGGCGCCCACCTCGCAGGCAGCTGCAAACAGGGCGGCGGTCTTGCCCTTGATGACGTCGAGATAGCGGGCCTCGTCGGTGCCGAGGTCGTTCTGGGTGGCGAGCTGCAGCACCTCGCCCTCGGCGATGGTGGCTGCGGCTTTCGACAGGATGGCCAGCACATGCAGCGACCCGTCCGTCACCATCAGCTGGAACGCCCGGGCGAACAGGAAGTCGCCGACCAGGACCGAGGCCTTGTTGCCGAACACCGCGTTGGCCGAGGCGAGGCCGCGCCGCAGCACGCTCTCGTCAACCACGTCGTCATGCAGAAGCGTGGCGGTGTGGATGAACTCGACGCAGGCGGCGAGATTGATGTGGCGGTCACCGCCATAGCCGCACAGGCGGGCGCAGGCGAGCGTCAGGATCGGGCGGAGGCGCTTGCCACCGGCGGCTACGATATGGGCGGCGAGTTGCGGGATCAGCGCCACCTGGCTGTCCATGCGCGCGACGATGGCGGCGTTGCAGGCCTGCAGGTCAGAGCCGATCAGTGAAACGAGACGGGTGAGCACATCCTCGCCGGCAGACGCTTCGTGCGCTGCGAGCTCAGATGGGGGCAGGCTTGTGACGACGCCCAACTGGCTCTCCTGACATGACGCTGTTTGCGGCGGCTGCAAACCGAGGCACCATATCGGCGGGCATTCCGCAGGGTCAAGGCGAGGCGGATCAAGGCTTTGGCTCGGAACGATCCTGGAGGCCGGGGAGATCTGTCGCATGCGTGTCGTTGCCGTCACCAACTGCCCGGTTCGGCTGAGTTTCCTGACCGCGCTGCTGCGCGACGGCGGGGTGGAGCCGGTGCTGCTGGACAGCCACGCCGCCGCGGTGGAGGGCAGCATCGGCGCCATTCCCCGGCGAATCGTGGTGGCGGAGGAGGATGCGCGACAAGCGCTGCGAGTGCTGCGCGAAGCGGGCGTGTGAGCGATTTTCTGCTGGGTGGGCGCGTTCGGCATGCCCAGGGCACGACCGGGCATCGCACGGGAATCGAGCCGGTGCTGCTGGCGGCCTTCGTGCCGGCCCGGCCCGGGCAGCTTGTGCTGGAGGGCGGCACCGGCTCGGGGGCGGCGCTGCTGTGCCTGGCGGAGCGGGTGGCGGCGATCAGTGGCGCCGGGGTGGAGCAGGACCCGATGCAGGCGGCGCTGGCGCGGGCGAATTTCGCCGCCAACGGGCGCGACATGCTGCGGGTGATCGAGGCTGATCTGACCGCGGTGACGCTGGAAGAGCGGTTCGACCATGCCTTGGCCAATCCGCCCTGGCACGCGCCGGAGGCGACGGCCTCGCCGGATGCGGCGCAGGACCTGGCGCGACGGGCGCGACCTGGCCTGTTCACAGCCTGGGCGCGGGCGCTGGCGGCGCCTTTGCGTCATCGCGGCACGCTGAGCTTCATCACCAGTGCGGCGACGATCCCGGACTGCCTGGAAGGGTTCACCAGGGCTGGCTGCGGCAGCGTGACAATCCTGCCGCTGTGGCCACGCCAAGGGCGCCCCGCGAAACTGGTATTGCTCCGCTGCGTCAAGGGCGGCCGCGGTCCGGCCCGGCTGCTGCCGGGGCTGGTTCTGCATGCGGCGGAAGGCGGCTATACCGATGCCGCCCATGCCGTGCTCTACGATGCGGCGGGGATGCCTGAGTGAGGAAAGCCAGCATGTTCACCGCCTGCGCCATCGACAGCCCTGTGTTCAGCGGTCTGTTCAGCACTGACGCCATGCGCGAGGTATGGACCGATCGGACCAGGGTGCAGTGCTATCTGGAGGTCGAACTGGCCCTCGCCCGGGTGCAGGCGCGGCTTGGCATCATTGCGCAGGACGCCGCCGAGGAGATCGGCCGGCACGGCAACGCGGCGGAATACGACCTTGACGCGCTGGGGGCCGGCACCGTGCGGGCGGGCTCGCCGATCATTCCCGTGGTCAACGCGCTGGTGGCGAAATGCGCCGGCGGCGCCGGGGAATGGGCGCATTGGGGCGCCACGACGCAGGACATCATGGACAGCGGCATGGTGCTGCAGATCCGCGCGGCGCTTGCTCTGGTGGAGGCCGATCTGGCGGCGATCTGCGCGGGATTGGCGGACCTCGCGCGGACGCATCGCGATGTGCCGATGGCCGGGCGGTCCAACCTGCAGCACGCCATTCCCGTGACCTTCGGCTACAAGGCGGCCGTGCTGCTGTCGAGCTTCCAGCGCCATCGCGAGCGGCTGGCGCAGCTGCGGCCGCGCATTCTGGTGGGGCAGTTCGGTGGCGCCGTCGGCACGCTGGCCTCGTTGGGCGCGCAGGGGCTGGCGGTGCAGGCGGGGCTGATGGCGGAGCTGCATCTGGGCCAGCCGTTGATCGCCTGGCACACCGCGCGGGACGGTCTGGCGGAATGCGGCCAGTTCCTGGCGTTGCTGACAGCGACCTGTGCCAAGTTCGCGCTCGATATAAGGCTGCTGATGCAGACCGAAGTGGGCGAGGCGTTCGAGCCGGCCCAGGCCGGGCGCGGCGGCTCCTCCACCATGCCGCAGAAGCGCAACCCGGTTGCCGGCAATTTCGTCCATGCCTGCGCCGCCCTGGTGCGCAACCTGTCTTCCACGCTGGTGGAGGCGATGGTGCAGGACCATGAGCGCGCCACCGGGCCGTTCCAGATGGAATGGGCCGCGGTGCCGGAGATCTTCTGCCTGGCCGCGGGGGCCCTGGCCCATACGCGCCTTCTGGCCGAGGGCCTGCGGATCGATGCCGATCGCATGCGCGCCAATCTGGACGCGACCGGCGGGCTGGTTCTGGCCGAAGCCGTGATGATGGGGCTGGGTGCGAAGCTGGGGCGCAGCCATGCGCATCACCTGGTGCAGGACATCTGCAGGCAGGTGATCGCGGGACAGGGCGCGTTTCTCGATCTGCTGGCCGGGCACCCCGAGATCGCGGCGGTGATGACCCGCGAGGCCCTGGCGGAGCTGCTGGATCCCGCCAACTACACCGGGCTGTCCGGCATGATGGTCGACCGTGTGTTGGGCGTGGAAGCATGAGCCTCGACCTCGATCATCTCAAGACCTGGATCGGTCGCACCGAGACACTGACCGACACGGTGACGCCGGTGCCGGTGCAGGCGCTTGCGGCAACGCTGGATCGCGATGATCCCCTGCCCCGAGCGGGAGATGTGCTGCCAAAGCTGTGGCACTGGCTGTATTTCCTGCCGATCGCGCCCGCCTCGCAGATCGGGCCGGACGGGCATCCGAAGCGGGGCGGGTTTCTTCCGCCGGTGTCGCTGCCGCGGCGGATGTGGGCGGGCGGGCGTTATACATTCGATGGCGAGCTGCATGTTGGCGAGGCGATCACGCGCCGGTCCACCATTCTCGACGTGTCGGCCAAGACCGGGCGGACCGGCACGCTGGTGTTCGTCAAGGTCGGCCATGCGATCAGCGGGGAGGCCGGGGTGGTGATCCAGGAGGAGCACGACATCGTCTATCGCGATATGCCTGCGGCGGACGAAACCCCTCCCCCGCCGCGTATGGCGCCTGTGGACGGCATCTGGGCGCAGACCATCGTGCCCAACGATGTGCTGCTGTTCCGCTATTCCGCGCTGACCTTCAACGGCCACCGCATCCACTATGACCGCCGCTACGTGACTCAGGAGGAAGGCTATCCCGGCCTGATCGTGCATGGCCCGCTGATCGCGACCTATCTGATGGAGCTGTTCCGCGCGCAGGACGGCCGTCCGCTCAAGGCGTTCCACTTTCGCGCGATAAGCCCCAGCTTCGACATCGCCCCGTTCAGCGTGCATGGCAAACCGACCGATACCGGGGCCGAGCTCTGGGCGCAGGGGTCGGACGGCGATCTGCGCATGGATGCCGTGGCGGAGGTGGCATGAGACCGCTCGATGGCATCACGGTGGTGACGCTGGAGCACGCCATCGCCGCGCCCTACTGCACGCGCCAGCTGGCCGATCTCGGTGCGCGGGTGATCAAGATCGAACGGCCGCGGGTGGGCGACTTCGCGCGCGCCTACGACAGCCGCACGCGGGGCCTCGCCTCGCATTTCGTTTGGACCAACCGCTCCAAGGAAAGCCTGACGCTCGACCTCAAGCATCCCGAAGCCGCCGGCATTCTGGCCGAGCTGGTCGCCCGCGCCGATGTGGTGGTGCAGAACCTGGCACCCGGCGCCGCGGCCAGGCTCGGGCTTTCCGAGGCGAAGCTGCGCCCGGGGCATCCCGGGCTGATCCTGTGCGACATCTCGGGCTATGGCGGCGACGGGCCGTATCGCGATCGCAAGGCGTATGACCTGCTGATCCAGAGCGAGGCGGGGTTTCTGTCGGTCACCGGCACCCCCGACAGCGGGGTCAAAGCCGGCATCTCGATCGCCGACATCGCGGCCGGGATGTATGCGTTCTCCGGCATTCTCGCCGCCCTGCTGGAGCGGGGCCGCACCGGGCAGGGCCGACATCTCGACATCTCGATGCTCGAAGCGATGGCGGAGTGGATGGGGTTTCCGATGTACTATGCCATCGACGGCCAATCCCCGCCGCCGCGCGCCGGCGCCGCCCATGCCACCATCTTCCCCTACGGCCCGTTTGCCGCCGGCGACGGGCGCGCGGTGATGTTTGGGTTGCAGAACGAGCGCGAATGGGCGCAGTTCTGTGACAAGGTGCTGGGCCATGCGGTGCTGGCCACCGATCCGCGGTTCGACGCGAATGTGAAGCGGGTGGCCAACCGCGTGGCGCTGACAGACATCATCCTGGCGGGTTTCGCGCCGATGACCGCCGAACAGGTGGTGGCACGGCTGGATGACGCGGGCATCGGCAACGCCCGTGTGCGCGACATGGCGGAGCTGTGGGCGCATCCGCAGCTTGCCGCCCGCAACCGCTGGCAGGAGGTCGGCTCCCCCGCGGGCCCCCTGCCGGCGCTGCGTGCGCCGACCGGCGGCGATCGCATGGATCCGATTCCGGCCCTGGGTGCGCACACCGACGCCATCCTGGCCGAACTCGGCCGCTCGCCCGCCGACATTGCGGCCCTGCGCGCGGCCGGTGCGATTTGACGTCACGTCGCGCCCTGCAGATCGTTGTCGCGGTGTTCGGCCTGGTGCCGGTGCTGGGCGGGCTCGCCGGCGTGGTGATGGGCGGCGCGATGGCGAGCCCTGCCGCCGTGGCGCTCGGGCTCGACAGCCATGTGCGCTACCTCTCCGGCCTGCTGCTTGGCATCGGCCTGGTGTTCTACAGCCTGATCCCCGCCATCGAGCGGGAGGGGCGGATGTTTCGTACCCTCACGCTCATCGTGGTCATCGGCGGTCTGGCGCGGCTGGCGGGGCTGCTGGAGGCCACGCCGCCGCTGCCCATGCAGCTCGCCCTTGTCATGGAACTTTGCGTCACCCCGTCGCTGTGCCTCTGGCAATATCGTGTGTCGCAACGGAGTGGACCATGATCACGCTGAACCGCCGCCGCCTGCTGGGCGCCACCACCGCCGCCCTGGCCGTCTCCACCATCGCCCGCGTGCCCGCCACCGCCCGCGTGGCACCGCTCAACTTCGTCACCATCGGCGACTGGGGGCGCGGAGGGGCGGAGAAGCAACGCGAAGTCGGCCAGCAGATGGGGCGTTCGGCCGAGGCGATCGGCAGCCGCTTCGTGATCTCGGTCGGCGACAATTTCTACGAGGACGGCGTGAGCGGTCTCGACGATCCGCAGTGGCAGGACAGCTTCGAGACGATCTACGACGCGGCGTCGCTACAGACGCCATGGCATGTCATTCTCGGCAATCATGACTATCGCGGCGATGTCGAGGCGCAGCTGCGCTACGGCGACACGCATGCGCGCTGGAATATGCCGGCGCGCTATTTCGTCCGCACCGAAACCCTGCCGGACGGCGCGCAAGCCGATCTGTTCTTCATCGACACCAGCCCCATGATCGCGGCCTACCGCCACAGCAAGGTGCGCATCGACAGCCAGGACGTGCCCGCCCAGCTCGCCTGGCTCGACCGGGCACTGGGCCAGTCGACCGCCCCGTGGAAGATCGTCATCGGCCACCATCCGATCCACACCGTCACCGGCGGCAAGCGCGACCAGAAGGACCTGATCGCGATGCTGCTGCCGATCCTGCAGGCGCACCGCGTGCCGCTCTACATCAACGGCCATGACCATAACCTGCAGATGATCGACCGCGACGGTATCACCTTCATCACCTGCGGCGCCGGCTCCCTGACCAGCAAGGTGAAAGCCGCCGGCGACGGCCAGTTCTCCAGCGACCAGCACGGCTTCATGACCACAGCGCTTACGTCAGATGCGTTCTCGTTCAGCTTTGTCAACGAAGCCGGAACCACCCTCTACCAGTCCACCGTGCCGCGCGCGTGAGGGGGGAGGCTTGAAGCAAGGCGAGGGGGCAAACGCCCCTCGCCTTGCTTCACACCCCCGCCACCGCCCGGCGCACGGGCTCTGCGTCCGAGGGGGGCAGTTTGATGCAGAGTTCGAAGATGGCACCGTTGGCTTCGTTTCGGACCGTCATGGTGCCGCCCATCTCCACGATCAGGCTGCGGCTGATCGAAAGGCCGACGCCGGTGCCTTCGTTCGGGCCCTTGGTTGTGAAGAACGGGTCGAAGATGCGCTCGCGCAGGGCGTCGGGGATGCCGCCGGCATGGTCGGCCACGGTTATCACCAGCAGGTCGCTTTCGCGGCGGACGGTGACGGTGATGCGGCGCTGGCCGCGGGGGATGGCGGTCTGTGCCGCGTAGGCGTCGCTGGCGTTGGAGAGCAGGTTGATCAGCACCTGCTCCAGCGGAATGCGCGGCAGCGACAGCTTGCCGATGGCACTGGTGTCGTTGAAATGCAGCGTCACGCCGGCCTGGCGCAGCTTGGACTGCACCAGCAGCTCGGTCGCCATCAGGGCTTCGGTGATCTCGAAGGATTCGCTGCGGACATCGCTGCCGTGGCCGAACTTGCGGATGTGACGGATGATCTCGACGATCCGGTTGGTCTGGCGCTCGATGCGGCGCAGCGCGTCGACCGCCCTGCCCACGTCCGCCGGCTCGTCCTCGAGCAGGCTCATGCCGAAATCGGCGTCCAGCGCGATGGTGGTCACAGGCTGGCTGATCTCATGGGCGAGATGGGTGGTGACCTCGCCCAGCGTGGCCAGTCGCTCGGACAGCTTGAGCCGCTGGCGCGCGTCGCGCTCGGCGGTGATGTCGGTGGCATAGACCAGCACATCGAAGCCATCGGCGCGGCTGTCCAGCAGAACGCCCTGGGCGCGGCGCCAGCGTATGGCGCCATCACGGGCATGGTAGCGGAACTCCACGGTGGAGCGTCGTTCGGCGCGGCAGCGCAGGTACCAGTCCTGCAGGAGCGGCTGGTCTTCCAGGAGCGTGGCGGTGACCAGCATTCCGTCCTCGACGTCGCAGCCGGCAAATTCCTGCTGCGCCTCATCCGGAGACAAAGGCGAGACCATGATGGCCTTTTTGGCGCCGCTCGGGTCCAGCGTGACCTTGATGATATGGCCCTGGCCCATGCGCAACAGGGAGCGGACATGGTCCTGGGCCTCCGCCAGCTCGACCTGGCTCGAGATCCGCTCCGTCACGTCGCGGATGATGACGAGCAGATGGGGCACCGCAGGGTCCGGATCGTCGGGCCCGATGCTGACCAGCTCTGCCTCCAGCCAGGCGATGGCATCATCCGTCCGCCGCACCCGGAACACCACGCGATGGCTTCTGGCCCCGGCGGCGATGGCGGCTATCGCCGCAGCCACATGGGCGCTGTCTTCGGTCAGCAGCCGGCTGCCCAGCCTCCTGCCGATGAACTGCTCCAGCTCGGCACCGAAGAATTCCTGATAGGCCTTGTTGCAGTAGACATATCGCAGCTCGGCATCGAGCAGGATGATCATGTCGGTCGCCGCACTCGCGATATCCGTGATGAAGGCCTGGTTGTCGAGCCGTGTCTGCAGTCGCGCCTGGCGTTGCAGCGCGTGATGGCGCCAGCGCAGGCCAACGATGCAGACGGCGCAGACCAGCAGCACCAGAACGCCAAGACCGATGGCGATCTGGTCGGTGTCGCGCTGTTGGGCCTGCACCGCTGCCAGCGGCACGGCCTCGTCCAGTCCGACAGCGACGAACAGCGCGGTGCCGGCGAGGCGGCGCACGGCGTAATAGCGGGTCACACCGTCCAGGGCGGATATTTCGGTGCCCATGCCCATGCCGCTGACCAGAGCCTGGCGGAACAGCGCATCAGGTTGCGGGATCAACGCGCCTGGCTGGGGGGGCGGCTCGCGCGCGAGCACCACGCCATCGTCACGGATCAGGGCGGCGACGCTGGCGCCCTGGTCCTCGAAATAACGGGTCATGTCGCGGATGACGCTGACCGGCATGGAGACGACGGTGAGCGCGTTCACGGTGCCGTCAGGGCCCGGAACAGCCCCGGCGAAGGGGATGTCGAGATCGCCGGTGGCGAAGCCTATCGCCGGCCGGCCGGCGAAGCGGACCAGTCCGTCCGTGAAGATCGCCTTGAAATAGCGGCGGCCCGCGAAGTGCGGCGGGTGGGCTTCGAAATTGCCTGTGGACCACAGCACGCTGCCATCGCGGGCCACGGCCGTGACGATCACCACACCCGAGCCGCTTCGGGCCACGGTGGCGCGCAGGTCGGCCAGTGCCTCCTCGCGGGCGGCGCTGCCGGGCGGCGTGCGCAGCACGGCCCGACCCGAGCTGTGCAAGGCACCGATGAGCGTGAGCCTTGCCTCCCATTCCACCGCGAGCTGGTTGGCGTCTTCGCGGACCTTATGATAGGCCTGCGCCACGGCCTGCCGATGCCGGTTGTCGTCGATCCGCGCGGCGACGAGCCAGATCAGGGCGACAGCACAGAGGCTGGCCGCCACACAGGCGGCAATCTGCCAATCGAAGGTGCGCCAGCGTCGCGGGCGTTTGCGGCGGCGGAGCAGACTGGCCGGTAATTGCTCACCCCACCTCTGCCCGCGCGTCGCGTGGTGACGTGGCTGCCAGCACGTGACGAATATCACCGAGGACGGAGCGGCCATTGGCCTTTGCGGTGCTGGCCACGGAGCGGAAGGCGGCGTAGGTTTGCGCACCCCATTCGGAGCGAAAGCCGTTGGTCACCTTGCGGAAGATCACGCTGGGCCGCAGCGCACGCTCGCAGACATTGTTCGTGGCCGATACGGCGCG
>JBBILI010000037.1:0-55946 GCA_037445025.1 Rhodospirillales bacterium | reverse complement strand
CCCCGCAGCCCCCAACCACCCAGCGACCCACGCACCCCGCGGATCAGGACAGCAAGGCTCAAAAAGGGTGACGTATCGGAATTCATGAAAAAATTCCTAACACATCCTCCGCCCATGCGCAACAAAATCCGGAAAGACCAACAGCCGTAGCCCGTATCGCCCCCGAGCGATGCGGGATCATCAGCACCGGAAAAGCCCCCCAAATCCAAGCCGGCTAAACCCGCCGCACCCCGCACCGAACCTCCCGCGCAGGCTTCGTCGTAAGCCGCGCCACCGGCCGCACCTTCTCCGGCGCCTCCACCAGAAAATCATACCGCCGCACCAGCCGCGCCAGAATCAACGCCGACTCGATCGTCGCAAACGCCGCCCCCACACAGATCCGCGGCCCCAGCCCGAACGGCAGATAAGACCCCGCCACACTCTCCCGCTCCCCGGCAAACCGATCCGGATCGAACCGATCCGCATCCGCCCACAGCGCCTCATGCCGATGAATGGCCCAGGGCGCGATCATGATCATCGTCCCCCGCTTCACCCGCCGCCCATCGATCTCGGTGTCCCGCAAAGCCACCCGCGGAATGAACGTGATCGGCGGATACAGCCGCAACGCCTCGCGAAACACATTCCGCACCAGCACCAGATGCTTCACATGCTCCAGCGAAACCGGCCCATCCCCCGCCACCGCCGAAATCTCCGCCCGCAGCCGCGCCACCACCGCCGGCAGCTGCGACAGCATGAAGAACGTCCACGTCAGCACGCTCGCCGTCGTCTCATGCCCCGCGAGGAAAAAAACACCGATCTGGTCGATCAGCTCCTCCCGCGAAAACCCCTCGCCCGTCTCCGGGTCCCGGGTCGCAATCACCGCCCCCACAATGTCATCGACCTCCGCCGCCCCCGCCGCCAGCCGCGGATCCAGCAGATCGCCGATATGCCCCCTGATCCGCGCACACGCCGCGCGCACCTTTGCCGGCTGCGGAATTTCAGCAAACGGCCGCGCCAGCAGCAGCCGCCGTATCTCCACATTCGCCACACTGCGCTCGAACGCCGCAAAGTCCCGAAACACCGAAGCCGTCACATCAGCCGCCAACGGCCGCGAAAAGATCGTCCGGCAGATGATGTCCGCCGCAAGGTGGCTCATCCCCGCATCCAGCGCCATGCTGGCGCCCGACTCCGCCAACCCATCCAGATCCCGCTCATACAGATCGATCGCGTCCGACATCGCCGGAAACGCCCGGTTCACCCGCAGCTGCGAAAACGCCGGATCCACCATCCGCCGCTGCCGCCGCCAGGCCTCGCCCGACGACACAAAGATCGACCGCCCGACCAGCCCCTCCAAGGCGCCGACCATCAGATCGTTCTTCGGAAAGATCCCCTCCGCATCGATCAGAATCTTCTGCACCAGCTCCGGCGCCGAGACGATCAGTATCCCCCGCCGCGACTTCCCCAGCTCCCCCAGCCGATCCCGATACGCATGATCCGGCAACATCCCGATCAGATCGCGCTCGCCGCGAAAGATCGCCCGCAGCAGCCCCTTGTTGGGCGTCGTCGGCACAGGTGCCGGCGGACGGTACAAACTCATCGCGCCAGCCGCGGCATGCGGAACGGCAACAGCGTCTGCACCCAGCGCGCGGTGAACCGATCCATCACCAGGCTCTCATGCACCCCCGTCACGACAGCCCCCAGCAACTCCGTCTCAACAGCCGAACGCGTATAGAACGGCGCCGCCTCCAACGTCCGCAGCACCCGCGCCGCCCCGTCCGACCGCGTGTCCCGATCCACCCCCCACAGCGTCCCCGGCAGCCGGGCGAGGGGAGGGGAGACGAACCGCCCCACCCCGTCGCGCCCGAAATGCAACGCCAGCGCCAGCGCGCTCCCATCCCGCCGCACCACGTCATACAGCACCGCCGCCCCGCCATCCGGCAGCGTCGCGCGCGACCAGGTCCACGTCGAAAAATCCGCCTCCAACGGCCGATCCCCGCTGTTGCCGTCGAAATACCCATGCCCCGCCCATGACAGGCCGGGCCGCGGCAGTTCCACCTCCACCCGCGCCGAAGGTGCGAACGGCGTCCAGCGATGCCGCCCATGGCTGTCGATCGTCTCGACATGCTCAGTCAGGAAATTCGGATGCAGCCGAACCTGCCCGCGCACCCGCCCCAGATGCGGCACCGCGATCTCATCGATCGCCACAACCAAAGTCGTCCCGTCCCAATGCATCGAACTCGGCCCGACCTGGAAATGCTGCGCCTCCCGCGTCACCTGCGCCGAATCCCGCTCCGTCATGCACCACCGCGCCTTGCGCGGCCCGTACAGCGCCACATTCAAGGCGCAATGCTGCATCGGGTCCGCCGGCCCCCGCCGCCGCGCCCGCGCGTAATACGGCGAAAACACCGACCCCACGAACCCGATGATGGTCAGCCCATACGCCCCGTCATCGCTCAGCGCGTCGACATACCACCACGCGTAGCCGTCGGCCGGGACAGGCTGGTCGAAACGAGGTCCGCCTTCACGCTCGCCGCCGCCAGCCGCCCCGAAAGCGCCGCCATCGGCACCCCCGGCCCCGGATGCGCGCTGCCCCCCGCCAGATACAGGCCGGCCAGCTTCGTGCGCGAGCCCGGACGCCGAAACGCCGACATCGCGCCGTGCGACGCCATGCCGTACAGCGCGCCCCCGGTGCCCGGAAACAGCTGGTGCCACTGCGCCGGCGTGGTCATCACCGTGGTCTCCGGCGTGCGTGCCACGTCCAGTCCGCAGCGCTGCAGCAGCTCGTAGGTGCTTCGTTCGCATGGACCGGTCTCCGCAGCATCGAAAGAGGAAAGATCGCCGCGCGCCGGCGCATTGGACAGAACCAGCAGCCGCTCCGGCCCGGACAGACCATTGTCGTCATCGCCGCGATCCTGCGCGCACACATAAACGGTCGGCCCGCCCGGCAGCCGGCCGCGCTGGAAGATCTCGTCGAACTCCAGCTTGTAGTTGTCCGAGAAGAACACGTTGTGCCGCAGCAGCGGAAACCCCGCCGTCGGCGCGTTGATCGCCCAGGTGAGGGCAGACAGCGAGCGCTGATAATCCTGCGGCCTGCTCACCGCAGCAGCGGCGGCTCGTCCCAACAATCCGTTGAAGCACGCGGAAATATCACCGTTGCACACCACCGCATCCGCCGCGATCACCTCGCCATCGCCCAGCTTCACGCCAGACACCCGCCCGCCACTGGCCAGGATCTCCGCCACATCAGCCCCGTAGCGAAACCGCGCCCCCCGCGCGGTGGCAAGGGCTGCAAAGGACCGGGCAATCTGATGCATGCCCCCCTCCACCAGCCACACGCCCCGCCGCTCCGCATGCGCCACCAGCATCAGCGTCGCCGGCGCAAACCACGGCGAGGAGCCGCAATACGTCGCATACCGCCCGAACAGCTGCAGCAGCCGCCTGTCCTTGAAATGCTCGGCAAGCCCGCTCCACAGCGTGGCAAACGGGCTCATCCCCATCAGCGCCGCGGGCGAGACAATGCGCCGCGCCAGCCCCATCGCATGCCCCGGCTGCTGTGCGCGCATGAACGTCTCATCCAGCGTGTTGAAAATCTTCCCGGCCCGCTCGGCAAACGCCCGATACCCGCGCGCCTCCGCCGCCCCGGCGAACGCCCCGATCGCATCGGCCGAACGCGCCACATCGGTGAACAGATCCAGCGTGGCCTTGCCATCCCACGCATGCCGCGCCAGCCGCTCGGTGCGCGTCAGCGTCAGATGATCCTCCAGCCGCGCGCCCACACTCTCAAAGATCGCCTCGAACACCCAGCGCATCGTGAACACCGTCGGCCCCGCGTCGATCCGCGCCTCGCCGATGCCGATCTGCCGCAGCTTGCCCCCCGGCGTCGCCGCCCGCTCCAGCACCGTCACATCGAACCCGGCCGAAACCAGCTCCAACGCCGCCACCAGCCCGCCCATGCCGGCGCCGATCACCACAACCCTGCTGCCGCGTCCCGCCATCTGGCCTCCCGTATGTGTCAGCATTCAGTTTCCCATTGACGCCAATGTCAAGTTGCCATGACACTCGCAAGTGACAAACAAACCTGACACATCAGGTGTCAATGGAGGCGTCAATGCAGCCGATGGAGCCGATGCAGCGAATCGAACGCGCCCTCGCCAAGGCCCTCGCCCACGCCGAAGGCGGCGGCGGCCCGCCGCGCATCGCCCAGGCGATGCATTACGCCGTCTTCCCGCGCGGTGCGCGCATCCGCTCGCGCCTCTGCCTCGCCGTCGCCGCCGCCTGCGGCGAGGACATTCCGGCCCTGACTGACGCCGCCGCCTGCTCCATCGAGCTGCTGCACTGCGCCTCCCTCGTCCATGATGACCTCCCCTGCTTCGACAACGCGGACATGCGCCGCGGCAAGCCCTCCGTGCACGTGGCCTACGGCGAACCGCTCGCCGTGCTGACCGGAGACGCGCTGATCGTCCTCTCCTTCCAGACCCTCGCCCGCGCCGCCCTGCGCGCCCCCCAGCGCCTCGCCACCCTCATGCTCATCGTCGGCCGCGCCGCCGGCGCCCCGCTCGGCATCGCCGCCGGCCAGGCCTGGGAATGCGAGCCTGAGATCGACCTCGCCCAATACCAGCAATCCAAGACCGGCGCCCTGTTCTCCGCCGCCACCGTCGCCGGCGCCGCCGCCGCCGGCCACGACGCCGAAGCCTGGCGCGCGCTCGGCGAATATCTCGGCGAAGCCTACCAGGTCGCCGACGACCTGCGGGACGTCGTCTGCACCCCCGAGGAGCTCGGCAAGCCCGTCGGCCAGGACGAAACCTACGGCCGCCCCAACGCCGTGCAGCGCCTCGGCCTCGACGGCGCCATCGCAAGGCTGGACGAACTGTCCCGCGCCGCCGCCGGCTCGGTGCCGGACTGCTTCGGTGGCGTGGCGCTGCGCAAGCATATCCTCAGTGAGACGCAGCGGCTGCTGCCGAAGGAGTTGGCGGTTCGGGCGGCGTAGAGGAAGCAAGATGTTCTTTTTTTTCAAAAAAGAAGTCCTTCCTTCATGAATCTCTCGTCCCTCCGAGACCGCCTCCTCAGCAGCCCCCGCTTCCGCCGCTGGGCCGCAGCCTTCCCGCTCACCCGCGGCATCGCGCGCAGCCGCGCCCGCGCCCTGTTCGATCTCTGCGCCGGCTTCGTCTACACCCAGGTCCTGCTCTCCTGCGTCCGGCTGGACCTGTTCACCATCCTCGCCGAAGGCCCGCAATCCGCCCTCGTGCTCTCCGTCCGCATGGGCCTCCCGCTCGACGGCGCCCTGCGCCTGCTCGACGCCGCCGTTGCCCTCAAACTCGCCGAACGCCGCGGCGATCGCTTCGGCCTCGGCCCGCTGGGTGCGGCCATGATCGGCAATGACGGCATCGCCGCCATGGTCGAACACCACGCACTCCTCTACCGCGACCTCGCCGACCCCGTCGCCCTGCTGCGCGGCGAACGCCCCAGCCAGGCCCTCGCCGGCTACTGGCCCTACGCCGACGCCACGCGCCCAGACCTGCTCGAACCCGACCAGATCGGCGGCTACACCGCGCTGATGGCGGCCTCCCAGCCCTTCATCGCCGAAGAGGTGCTGGCCGCCTATGCCTTCACCCGCCACACCTGCCTGCTCGATGTCGGCGGCGGCGACGGCAGCTTCCTCCGCGCGGTCGCCAAGGCGGCGCCCCGGCTGAAACTGATGCTGTTCGACCTCCCCCCCGTCGCCCGCCGCGCCGCCGAACGCTGCGCCGAAGCCGGACTGTCGGCCCGAATCGAAACCCATGGCGGCGACGCCATCCGCTGCACCCTGCCCAAAGGCGCCGATATCATCAGCTTCGTGCGCATCATCCATGACCATGACGACGCATCGGCGCTCGCCATGCTGCGCGCCGCCCGCGCCGCCCTGCCCGAGTCCGGCACGCTGCTGATCGCCGAGCCGATGTCCGGCACCCAAGGCGCAGAACCGATCGGCGACGCCTATTTCGGCTTCTACCTCATGGCCATGGGCCGCGGCCGCTCCCGCGCGCCCGAGGCGCTGCAGGCCCTGCTCACCCAGGCCGGCTTCGGCCGTATCCGCGAACTGCCGACCCGCCTGCCGGTGCTGTGCCGCATCCTCGTGGCACACCCGGTCGGTGCCACATGTCAATCAGCTGACACAGTGACCAGCAACGTAAGTCTTCCTTGACACCTCTCCGTGTCAGGCTAAACTTACACATCGGTCAGACGAGTGTCGTCCCCGCAATCGGTCGCAAAAGGCCAGGTGCTTGATAACAAGGAAGGCCGATCCAATGGAAACCCTCGCCGTGGTGCTGCAAGAGCCTGAGAGGCTCGAACTGAGCCGCCTCGCTCTGACGCCGCCCGGCGAGAACGACGTGGTGGTCGACATCGCATGGTCCGGCATCTCCACCGGCACCGAAAAGCTGCTGTGGTCCGGCAAGATGCCGCCGTTCCCCGGCATGGGTTACCCGCTGGTGCCCGGCTACGAATCGGTCGGCAGCATCGCGCAGGACAGCCGCAATCCCGCGCATCGTCCCGGCACCATGGTCTTCGTCGGCGGCGCCACCTGCTTCGGCCCGGTGCGCGGCCTGTTCGGCGGCGCCGCCGCCCGCCTCGTCGTCCCGGCATCGCGCGCCATCCCGATCGACGAGGCTTTGGGCGAGCAGGGCGTCCTGCTGGCTCTCGCCGCCACCGCCTACCACGCATCCCCCGGCGAAGCGGTCGAACAGCCGGACCTGATCGTCGGCCACGGCGTCGTCGGCCGTCTGCTGGCCCGTCTCGCCGTCGCCACCGGCCGCACCCCGCCCACGGTCTGGGAAACCAACCCGATGCGCACCGCAGGCGCGGCCGGCTACGAGGTGCTGCACCCCGACAACGATCCCCGCCGCAACTACCGCGCCATCTATGACGCCAGCGGCGATCCCAACCTGCTCGACCAGCTGATCTCCCGCCTCGCCCCCACCGGCGAGATCGTCCTCGCCGGCTTCTATCACGAGCGCCTGTCGTTCTCCTTCCCGCCCGCCTTCATGCGCGAGGCCCGCATCCGCATCGCCGCCCAATGGCTGCCGTCGGATCTCACCGCCGTGCAACGCCTGCTCGACGCCGGAAAGCTCGATCTCGGCGGCCTGATCACTCACCACACCGAAGCTTCCGACGCGCCACAGGCTTACCGGACGGCGTTTTCCGATCCGTCCTGCCTGAAGATGGTCCTGAACTGGAGACACGCCGCATGAACGCCGTTTTCGACAGCTCCGCTCTGCGCGCCGAAGCCGCCATCGAGCCCGATCCCGTCGCGACCGGCCCGGTCAAGAAGGAAACGCAGATCATCGCCATCTACGGCAAGGGCGGCATCGGCAAGTCGTTCACCCTGGCGAACTTGAGCTACATGATGGCCCAGCAGGGCAAGAAGGTCCTGCTGATCGGCTGCGACCCCAAAAGCGACACCACCTCGCTGCTGTTCGGCGGAAGATCCTGCCCCACCATCATCGAAACCTCGTCAAAGAAGAAGCTGGCCGGCGAGACCGTCCAAATTGGCGACGTCTGCTTCAAGCGTGACGGCGTCTTCGCCATGGAGCTCGGCGGCCCGGAAGTCGGCCGCGGCTGCGGCGGCCGCGGCATCATCCACGGCTTCGAACTGCTGGAAAAGCTCGGCTTCCACGACTGGGGCTTCGACTACGTCCTGCTGGACTTCCTGGGCGACGTCGTCTGTGGCGGCTTCGGCCTGCCGATCGCGCGCGACATGTGCCAGAAGGTCATCGTCGTCGGCTCCAACGACCTGCAATCCCTCTACGTCGCCAACAATGTCTGCTCGGCGGTGGATTATTTCCGCAAGCTCGGCGGCAATGTCGGCGTCGCCGGCATGGTCATCAACAAGGATGACGGCACCGGCGAAGCCGCCGCCTTCGCCGCCTCCGTCGGCATCCCCGTCCTCTCGGCCATCCCCGCCAACGAGGACATCCGCCGCAAATCCGCCAACTACGAAATCATCGGCCGCCCCGGCAGCCAATGGGCGCCGATGTTCGAACAGCTCGCCGAACAGGTTGCCCTCGCGCCCCCGGTCCGCCCGACCCCGCTCAGCCACGAGAACCTGCTGAACCTGTTCAAGGGCGACGCCGTCGGCCGCGGCGTCACGCTCGAGCCGGCCAGCATGGAAGACATGTGCGGCATCGCAGCCAGCGCCGCCAAGCCGTCCCTCGAGATCGTCTACGAGGCGACCTGAACCATGGGCGACACCTCGATTGCCGAAACCTCTGGCTGCCACGGCGGAAGCAACACCATGCTCGAAGCCGCCCGCGTGGCCGGCAAGAGTGTCGCCATGGACCAGCTGCAGGCCGACTACCCGCGCGGCCCGCACGACCAGCCGCAATCCATGTGCCCCGCCTTCGGCTCGCTGCGCGTCGGCCTGCGCATGCGCCGCACCGCCATGATCCTCTCCGGCTCGGCCTGCTGCGTCTACGGCCTCACCTTCACCTCGCATTTCTACGGGGCGAAGCGCACCGTCGGATACGTGCCGTTCAACTCGGAAAGCCTGGTCCGCGGCCAGCTCTATGAGGACATCCGCGCCGCCGTCTACGAAACGGCAAAGCCCGATGAGTACGACACCGTCGTCATCATCAATCTCTGCGTCCCCACCGCCTCCGGCGTCCCGCTCGACCTGCTGCCCAAGGCGATCGACGGCGTGCGCATCATCGGCATCGACGTCCCCGGCTTCGGCGTCCCCACCCATGCTGAGGCGAAGGACGTCCTGGCCGGCGCCATGCTGAAATACGCCCGCCTCGAAGCCGAGCAGGGCCCCGTCGCCCGCCCGCGCCAGAAGACCGAGCTGCCCACCGTCACGCTGATCGGCGAACTCTTCCCCGCCGACCCCGTGGGCGTCGGCGCCATGCTCGCCCCCATGGGCCTGGCCGTGGCCCCTCAGCTCCCCGCCCGCGAATGGCGCGATCTGTATGCAGCGCTCGACAGCCGGGTCGTCGCCGCCATCCACCCGTTCTATACCGCGAGCATCCGCGAATTCCGCGCCGCCGGCCGCCCCATCGTCGGCTCCGGTCCCGTGGGGCTGGACGGCACCGCCGCCTGGATCGAAGCCATCGGCCGCGCCGCCAACATCTCGGCCGCCCAGATCGACGCCGCCAAGGCCCGTGCCCTCGGCCCCATCGCCGGCATCATGGGCAGCTCCCGCCTCGATGCCCGCGTCACCGTCTCCGGCTACGAAGGCTCGGAACTCCTGGTCGCCCGCCTCCTCGTCGAAAGCGGCTGCACCGTCCCCTACGTGGGCACCGCCTGCCCCCGCACCGAATGGTCGGACCCCGACCGCGAATGGCTGGAGGCCCGCGGCGTCCATGTCCAATACCGCGCCTCGCTGGAGCAGGACACAATGGCCATGAAGGATGTCCGCCCCGACCTTGCCATCGGCACCACACCCTTGGTTCAGAAGGCCAAGGAGATGGGCATCCCCGCCATCTACTTCACCAACATGGTCTCCGCCCGCCCGCTGTTCGGCGTGGCCGGCGCCGCCGCCATCCCCGCCATCGTCGCCACCCAGACCCGCGGCGAGAACCGCTTCGCGAAGATGGTCGAATTCTTCGACGGCGTCGGCACCGGCGAAAACACCGGCTACGGCACCAACGGCACGCCCGAGGCCCATCCGGACGCCCGCGCCCGCTACCGCAAGCTGCGCGAGGCGAAAGCCAAGGCCGCCGCCAACCAGTCGATGGGGAGCTAGACCGATGCTGGTTCTCGACCATGATCGCGCCGGCGGCTACTGGGGCGCCGTCTACGCGTTCTGCGCCATCCGCGGCCTGCGCGTGGTGATCGACGGCCCGGTCGGCTGCGAAAACCTGCCCGTCACCGCCGTCCTCCACTACACCGACGCGCTGCCCCCGCACGAACTCCCCGTCGTCGTCACCGGCCTGGCCGAGGAACAGCTCTCGTCGACCGGCACCGAGGAGGCGATGAAGCGCGCCAACAACACGCAAGATCCGGACATGCCGGCCGTGGTCGTCACCGGCTCGATCGCCGAGATGATCGGCGGCGGCGTCACCCCCGAAGGCTCCAACCTGCTGCGCTTCATCCCCCGCACCATCGACGAGGACCAGTGGCAGGCCGCCGACCGCGCCATCTTCTGGCTGTGGAGCGAGTTCGGCGCCAAAACCGCCAAATCCCGCCGCAAGCCCAAGCGCCCCGAAGGTGCCAAGCCGCTGGTCAACATCATCGGGCCCATTTACGGCACCTTCAACATGCCGTCCGACCTGCACGAGATCCGCAGGCTGGTGGAAGGCATCGGCTGCGAGATCAACCTGGTGTTCCCGCTGGGCTCGCATCTCGACGACGTGGCCAAGCTGCCGGACGCCGACGTCAACATCTGCCTATATCAGGAATTCGGCCGCAAGCTCTGCGAGGAGCTGGGCAAGCCCTACCTCATGGCGCCGATCGGCCTTCACTCCACCACCCGCTTCCTGCGCGCCCTCGGCGAAGTCGCCGGAATCGACCCCGAGCCGTTCATCGAGGCCGAGAAGCACACCACCATCAAGCCGCTGTGGGACCTCTGGCGCAGCGTCACCCAGGATTTCTTCGCCACCGCCTCTTTCGCCGTGGTGGCGACCGACACCTACGCCACCGGCCTCAAGCGCTTCATGGAGGACGATCTCGGCATCCCCTGCCAGTTCGCCACAAGCCGCACCGCCGGCGCCAAGACCGACAACGCCAACGTTCGCAAGATGTTGAAAGAAAAGACCCCCCTGGTGGTGTTCGGCTCGTTCAACGAACGGATGTATGTGGCCGAGCTGGGCAACCGCTCGATGTTCATCCCGGCCTCCTTCCCCGGTGCCATCATCCGCCGCGCCACCGGCACGCCGTTCATGGGCTACGCGGGCGCCACCTACATCGTCCAGGAATACTGCAACGCGCTGTTCGACGCGCTGTTCAACATCCTGCCGCTGGGCACCGACATGGACCGGGTGGACGCAACCCTCGCCCGCCCCGGCACGTCCGAGACCACGCCGTGGGACGACGACGCCATCGCCATCCTCGACCGGCACGTGGAATCCGAGCCGTTCCTGGTGCGCATCTCGGCCGCCAAGCGCCTGCGCGAGCGCATCGAGCGCGAGGCGCGCCAGGCGATGGAGGAGCGGGTCACGGCCGATCGGGCCGCCCGCAGCCTTGGATTAGCAAATGCAGGGGTGGCCGCATGAGCGCCCCCCTTCAACCCAACGTCAGGAACGACGTGGGCGCGTTGCAGCGCGCCCACGCCGGCCTGACCGGGTTGCCCGGCCGGGACACCGGTCGGGCAATCCGTCGAGGCGGTCTCCCGGCACGACATGTCGTGCCGGTCTCCGCCCCGACGATCCCCGCCGCGCGGGATGTGCGCGGTAAGGGCCTGAGAGGGCCGTAGGCGGAGAGAGTAAATATGGCAACGCAATTGGACACATCAACCTCCGGGTTGACTGAGTCGGAGGCCAAGGAGTTCCACTCCCTGTTCGTCTCCGGCTTCATCGGCTTCACGCTGGTCGCGATCGTCGCCCACATCCTGGTGTGGTCGTGGCGCCCGTGGCTGCCTGGTGTGAAGGGCTACTCGATGCTCGAGCACGCCACCCATGCCGTTATCACTGCACTGACCTAAGGGGGACCGCATCATGTGGCGTATTTGGCTGCTTTTCGATCCCCGTCGCATTCTCGTGGCGCTGTCGGTCTTCTTGTTCGCGCTCGCTCTGCTGATCCACTTCATCCTGCTCAGCACCGATCGGTTCAACTGGATCGAAGGCCCCTCGGCCGGCCGCGCGACGGCCGCCCAGATGGCTCCGCTCCCGGCTTCCAAGCCGTAGCGATCCACGAGGCGTTCGGAACGCCGGACGAAGCCTGGCTGCGGCCCGGCTTCGTCCGCACCCCCGGACGGAGTTGCTGAGGTGAGGCTGGAGCGACAGACCGATGGGGTCGCTGCAGATCCGTTCGGTCATGAACGATGGCACGCGGCCCTTAAGGCGGCAGGTCTGACCTGCCTTCCCTGCGGAGGAGTACGACAATGGCAATGCTCAGTTTTGAAAAGAAATACCGCGTTCGAGGCGGAACGCTGGTGGGCGGCGATCTGTTCGATTTCTGGGTTGGCCCCTTCTATGTCGGCTTCTTCGGCATCACCACCGTGTTCTTCGCGGTCGTGGGCACGTTGCTGCTGGCCTATGGCGCCTCGCTCGGCGACACCTGGAACATCTGGCGCATCAATATCGCGCCGCCGGACATCAAATACGGCCTGGCCTTCGCGCCGCTGAAGGAAGGCGGCATCTGGCAGCTGGTCACCATCTGCGCCGTTGGTGCCTTCTGCTCCTGGGCGGCCCGCCAGGCCGAGATCGCCCGCAAGCTCGGCGTCGGCCTGCACGTGCCCTTCGCCTTCGCGGTCGCCATCTTCGCCTATGTCTCGCTGGTGGTGATCCGCCCCATCCTGATGGGCGCCTGGGGCTACGGCTTCCCCTACGGCATCCTCAGCCATCTCGATTGGGTGTCCAACACCGGCTACCAGTATCTGCATTTCCATTACAATCCGGCGCATATGCTGGCGATCACGTTCTTCTTCACCAACTGCCTTGCACTCGCCCTGCATTCGGCCCTGGTGCTGTCAGCCCTCAACCCGGGCAAGGGCAACGCGGTCAAGGCGCCGGAACACGAGAACACCTATTTCCGCGACATCATCGGCTACTCGATCGGAACGCTCGGCATTCACCGCCTGGGTCTGTTCCTCGCTCTGTCGGCAGCGTTCTGGAGCGGCATCTGCATCATCATCAGCGGGCCGTTCTGGACACGTGGCTGGCCGGAATGGTGGGGCTGGTGGCTTAACCTGCCGATCTGGCACTAAGGGGGAGGAATAACAGCATGTCCGAGTACCTCAACATCTTCACCCGCGTCCAGGTGCGCGGGCCCTACGAGCCAGGTATCCCGCTGGGACGCGGCAACTGGTCGCGCAGCACCGCCGGCAAGCCACTGTTCGAATACTGGTTCGGCAAGCTCGGCGACGCGCAGATTGGCCCGATCTATCTCGGCGGCCTGGGCGTTGCCTCCATCGTGTGCTTCTGCATCGCCTTCGAGGTCATCGGCCTCAACATGTGGGCCTCGGTGAACTGGGACCCCGTGCAGTTCATCCGCCAGCTCCCCTGGCTTGCCCTCGAACCGCCGGCCCCCGCCTACGGCCTGCATTTCCCGCCGCTGAACCAGGGCGGCTGGTGGCTGGTCGCCGGCTTCTTCCTCACCGCCTCCATCCTGCTGTGGTGGGTGCGCATCTACCGCCGCGCGGTCCAGCTCGGTCTCGGCACCCACACCGCCTGGGCCTTCGCAGCGCCCATCTGGCTCTATCTGGTGCTGGGCTTCTTCCGCCCGCTGCTGATGGGCTCCTGGTCGGAAGCCGTGCCGTTCGGCATCTTCCCCCATCTCGACTGGACGGCCTCGTTCTCGCTGCGTTACGGTAACCTGTTCTACAACCCGTTCCACATGCTCTCGATCGTCTTCCTCTACGGCTCGGCGGTGATCTTCGCCATGCACGGCGCCACCATCCTCGCGGTCTCCCGCTTCGGCGGCGAACGTGAGATCGAGCAGTCGGTCGATCGCGGCACCGCGGCCGAACGCGCCGGCCTGATCTGGCGCTGGACCATGGGCTTCAACGCCACCTTCGAAAGCTTCCACCGCTGGGGCTACTGGTTCGCCATCCTCTGCCCGATCACCGGCGGCATCGGCATCCTGCTCACCGGAACCGTCGTGGACAATTGGTACCTCTGGGGGGTGAAGCATCACATCGCCGCCTCATATCCCGCCCTGTGGGGCACGGTTGTCGATCCGGCCACGCTGGTGGGAGCTCCGAAATGAACTACGGTATTCGCTCTGCCGTCCTGGGCCTCGTGGTCGTGGCCGGCGCCTTTGTCGCCATCCCCATGATCCGCGGCTTCCAATGGCCCGGCACAACCTCGGTGCAGCACGGCTTCCGCGGCACCGGCATGGACGAGATCTATCACACCGAGGATCTCCCCGCTCTCGCCGCCGCCAACAAGGTCCCGGGCTACCTGCCGCAGCTGCCACCGGTGGGCCCGAAGGCCTCTGCCATCTACAAGAACGTCAAGGTGCTGGGCGACCTCTCGGTCGGCCAGTTCACCCGGACCATGGCGTCCATCACCCAATGGGTGGCGCCGCAGCAGGGGTGCAACTACTGCCACAACCCGGCCAACATGGCCGATGACGGCAAATACACCAAGGTCGTCGCCCGCCGCATGATCCAGATGACCCAGAACATCAACCAGAACTGGACGCAGCACGTCGCTGCAACCGGTGTGGTGTGCTGGACCTGCCATCGCGGCAACAACATCCCGCTCAACGTCTGGAACAACGCCGAGCCGCCGAAGTCGATGGGCTTCGCCGAATCCCAGTCTGGCCTCGCCCATCCCAGCAAGGCCGCGGCGCTCGCCTCGCTGCCGACCGACCCGTTCACCCCCTTCCTGGAGGGCGACAACAACATCCGCGTCAATTCCACCACGGCGTTGCCGACGGGTGACAAGTCGAGCATCAACCAGACCGACTGGACCTATGCGCTGATGATGCACATGTCCTCGGCGCTGGGGGTGAACTGCACCTACTGCCACAACACCCGCGCTTTCTCGAACTGGGAGCAAAGCCCGATCCAGCGCGTCACCGCCTGGTATGGCATCCGCATGGTGCGGCAGATGAACGTCGACTATCTCGATCCGCTCGGCAGCGTCTTCCCGGATTACCGCAAAGGCCCGATGGGCGACGTGGCCAAGGTCAACTGCACCACCTGCCACCAGGGCGTCTTCAAGCCGCTCTACGGGGTCAGCATGGCGAAGGACTTCCCGGAACTGACCAAGCTGGCGCCCACCAAGGTGAGCTCCAACTGATCTGACCCGCCGTGATGGGGCCCGGCTGCGACATTCCGCCAGGAATGTCGCAGCCGGGCCCTTCGCGTTTGCGAAACGTCGCGCTCCTTAGCGTTGCTGAAATTTCTCCTCCCTCTATATACGTGGCTGACGACCCCGGAGCGCTCCGGATGATGACAGCCCTGCCCGGAAAGGTGACACGTGATGGATACCATGCAGATCAACAAGGCGGCCGCAGCGGTGCTCGTTTCGGGCATCGCCTTCTTCCTGGCCGGCCGTATCTCCACCATCCTGGTGTCGCCGGCACCGCTCGAAAAGACCGCGATCGCCATCGACATGGGCACCACCGCCGCCGCCCCGGCCGCAGCGCCCGCGCCGGAGACCCCGCTCGCGGTGCTGCTGGCCAGTGCCGACCCCAAGGCCGGCCAGGCCGCGTTCGCCGCCGCCGGTTGTATCGCGTGTCATTCCGTCAACGAAGGCGGCAAGAACGGCGTCGGCCCCAATCTCTACGGCGTCGTCGGCCGGCCGCGCGCCTCGCACGAGGGCTACACCTATTCGGCCGCCCTGACCGCCAAGACCGGCAACTGGGACTACGACAGCATCAACACCTGGATCACCAAGCCGGCCGCCTACGCGCCGGGCACCAAGATGACCTATGCCGGCCTGCCGGATGCGCAGAAGCGCGCAGCGATCCTGGTGTATCTGCGCACGCTGTCCGCGAGCCCGGTGCCCTTGCCGCCCGTGCCGGCCGGCGCTGCGGCCACGACCGCTTCGGCAGCAGGTGCGCCCGCGCCGGTCTCCTTCGACAAGATGCTGGCCTCGGCCGATGCCAATGCCGGCAAGACCTCGACTTTGAAGCTCGGCTGCATCGCCTGCCATTCGTTCACCGAGGGCGGCAAGAACGGCATCGGCCCGAATCTGTACGGCGTCGTCGGCCGCCCGCAGGCGTCGCATGAGGGCTACACCTACTCAGCCGCGCTGAAGGCGAAGGGTGGGGACTGGACCTACGACAACCTCAACATCTGGCTGACCAAGCCGGCGGCCTATGCGCCCGGAACCAAGATGACCTTCGCCGGCGTGCCGGACGAGCAGACCCGCGCCAATGTGGTGGCCTATCTGCGCACGCTGGCGGCCAATCCGGTGCCGTTGCCGACGCCATAAGAAAGGAAGGACTTCTTTTCTGAAGAAAAGAAGCAAAAGACTTTTCATTCGCTGGTCGCGTTTCTATCCGGAAAGGCGCAGCGTCAACGATTAAAAGTTTTTTGGTTCTTTTTTTCAAAAAAGAACCGCTTCCCCCAAACAAAAACGGCGCCGGATCATAGGATCCGGCGCCGTTGTCACGTCTGGCGGAACCGCCTTAGCCATCCTTGGGCGCGTAGGCAACGCACCAGCCGGCTGGATTGATCGTGCCGGCAACGATCTTGCACGCATTCGGCTCGATCCAGTTGACGCACTTGTTGCAGGCCGCACCTTCCGTCACGCTTTTCGGCACATACTGCACCAGTTCCTGCGCCAGCTTGTCGTCGGCCTTGGCGCGCGACACGGCAGCCGCGGCGGCAATCACGCCCAGGCCAGTCTGCAGGATCACGCGGCGCGACGTTTCAATCTTGTTGCTCATTCGAAGGATCCTTCCGGAGGGGAACCACCGACAATTAGGGGTGTCACCGGGGTTTGGCAACGGGATGATCTGCGAACAATTGTCACAGCGGCTCCGCGGGCTGCAATGGTCACCATCCGCAGGCCAGTCGATCGATCCAGGACTCATGTATCAACAGTAAGGTGCCAAGAATTTCTATCGAAAGAATTGCAGAAGCATGTCCTCACGGTAACATTGCCTCTGAGCTGCCGCCGGGCGATCGGCAGGTCCGACGCCGGGCGATCGGAGCTATGTGCTGTGGCGAGGCTGAAATCCGCTTCATGAGGGTGCCAGAACGCCATCTTGGTGCTACTCAGCCCCCACCATAGAAGGAAGACCATAATGGCCGCCGGCGAGACCCCTGAAACCACCACGACCGTGGAACTGGACCCAACCGAGGTCGCGCTGATCATCGGCGAGGAGGACGGCTCCCTGGTCGTCCGCGTCGTCGCCGGCAGCGACCGTCCGCCGGAAGGAGCCGAAATGCCCGCCGCCCCGGAGATCGTGATGGCACTGGCCATGCGACTGCTGGAAGATCCGGATTTTCACGATGAGGTGCTCGACTGGTACTATGAGCATCAGGATGAGGATGACGAAGAAGAGGATGAGGAAGAGGCGGGTCAATAAAAAGTAAGGAAGGCCTTCTTTTCTGAAGAAAAGAAGCAAAAGACTTTTATTCGCTGAGCGCGCGCCCACCCTGACGGGTGCGCGTCAGCAGAGAAAAGTTTTTTGGTTCTTTTTTCAAAAAAGAACCGCTTCCTTCACCCTCTGCCGCGCATAATCCTCCACGTTCAGATCATCCAACGGGCAAACCGGCAAAAACCGCTCCGGCATCTCGATCAGCACAAGATCCGGCGCCAGCCGCTCAACCAGCGCCAGGTCCACGCTGGTCGACCAGACGAAATGCACCTCGCGGAAATACAGCGCCGCCACGAAGGTGAGCAGGCTGCACGCGGCCCGATAGTCCGAAAACGACGATCCGAGCAACACAATCCGCTGATCGAACTGCGCCGCCGCATTGTGCCAGGACGTGGCGCAGCCGGTGTGCAGACGCCCGTCATTCTCCCGTCCGGTGCGCTCCTTGAACGCGACCAGCACATTCTGCGACGTGCAGCGCACCCCGTCCGGCAAGCTCCGCCGTTCGAACCGGTCCGGCGGAACATCGGCAAAGCGCGGCTCCCAGAGATCTCCGTGATAGCTCAGCCCATAAGGCTGACACGCCGCAAACACCGCATCGTCGGGCGGCAGGCCCAGGGAGGACATCAGCCACTGGAACGCCGAGAAGGCGCCGATGCTGGTCCAGTGGCTGTCGGTCGCGGGATAGACCTGATAGCCCCGATTGACCTGATCGCGCAGATAGCCAGCCGGGTCCACCAGGGCCGCATGCGGCAGCAGGCCGCGAAAACGCTCCGCCGGCGGCGTCGCCTGGCACGCCGTCAAGGCACTGGCCGCGTCCAGCCCCATGACGCTGAGCTTCTCCGGCGTGAGCAGCAGGCGCCAGGGCAGGCCGAGACGCCGGAAGAAAACATCCCGCGCCGCCATCCGCGCGCGCCAGGCCGAAACAGACACGGCGGAGGCGAACCCCTCCGCCGTGTAAAGCGAGATCACGTTGTTGGTGCCACCGGTCAGGTAGAGCACATCATCGCCGGACCGGTGAACCCGCTTCTCCATGGTCAATCGGCGGTGGAGCCCATCTTCTCCGCCAGATGCGGCATCGTGGCATGCCGGCGCGGCGCCAGCTTGCGCTGCAGCCGGTCAAGATAGAGATAGACCACCGGCGTGGTGTAGAGCGTCAGGATCTGGCTCAGCGCCAGACCGCCCACCATGGCAAAGCCCAGCGGCCGCCGCAGCTCCGAGCCCGCCCCGGTGGCTAGCATCAGCGGCAGCCCGCCGAGCAGGGCCGCCATGGTGGTCATCAGAATCGGCCGGAACCGCATCAGGCAGGCCTGCCTGATGGCATCGAACGGCGCCATGCCGTCCTTGCGTTCGGCGGAGATCGCGAAGTCCACCATCATGATGCCGTTCTTCTTCACGATGCCGATCAGCAGGATCACGCCGATCAGCGCCACCACCGACAGATCGTAGCCGAACAGCATCAGCATCAGGAACGCGCCGACACCGGCCGAGGGCAGGGTGGAGAGAATGGTCAGCGGCAGGATATAGCTCTCATAGAGGATGCCGAGGATGATGTAGACCGTCAGCAGCGCCGCGGCGATCAGGTAAGGCTGGCTCGACAGCGAGGACTGGAACGCCTGCGCCGTGCCCTGGAACGCGCCGCGCAGCGACGACGGCGCGCCGATGCGCTGCATCATTGCATTGATCGACGTCACCGCCTGACCGAGCGCCACCCCGTCGCCGAGGTTGAACGACAGCGTCACCGCCGGGAACTGGCTCTGGTGGTTGATCGACAGCGGCACCACCGGGCGCGTGTCCACCTTCACGAAGGTGGACAGCGGCACGGCCACGCCGGCGGCCGATTTCACGTAGAGCTTGTCGAGCGTGTCGAGCTTGCCCTGCAGCTCCGGCAGCACCTCGAGGATGAGGTGGTAGGAGTTCACCTGGGTGAAATACTGCGCCACCTGCCGCTGGCCGAACGCGTCATACAGCGTGTCGTCGATCGCCTGCGGCAGAATGCCGAAGCGGGCCGCCTGATCCCGATCGATGGTCAGCGTCGCGGTGGCGCCGGCCATCTGCTGATCGCTGGCAAGGTCGCGCAGCATGGGCATCTTGCCCATCTCGGCCAGAATCTTGGGGGCCCATTCATAGAGCTCGCCGAGATCGGCATCCTGCAGCGTGTACTGATACTGCGTCCGCGCCAGCCGGCCGCCGATCGTCACGTCCTGCCCGGCCTGCATGAACACGCGCACACCCTGCACCTTGTCGAGCTTGCCGCGCAGCCGCGCGATCACCTGCTGGGCGCTGCTGTGGCGTTCCTCGAACGGCTTCAGCGCCAGGAACATGCGCCCGTTGTTGGCGGTGGAGCCGTTGCCCGCGCCGATCGCCGAGGAATACGAGGCGACATCCGGGTCCGCCTGCACGATACGGGCGATCTCCTCCTGGCGGCGGCCCATCTCGGCGAACGAGATATCCTGCGCGCCTTCGGTAAACCCGATCAGCACGCCGTTGTCCTGCTGGGGAAAGAACCCCTTTGGAATCTTGATGAACAGGTAGGCGGTCGTGCCGGCGGTGGCGAAGAACACCATCAGCGTGATGAAGCTGTATTTCAGCGCGATGTCGAGTGTGCGGCGATAGCCGTTGAGCAAAGCCTCGAAGAACCGCTCGACCACGCGGAACAGCCAGCTATGCCCGCCATGGTCATGGCTGAGGAAGCGCGAGCACATCATCGGCGTCAAGGTCAGCGACACGAACGCCGACACCGCCACCGTGATCGCCACCGTCATCGCGAACTCGCGCAGCAGGCGCCCCACGATGCCGCCCATCAGCAGCAGCGGAATGAACACCGCGATCAGCGACAGCGAGATGGAGATGATGGTGAAGCCGATCTCGCCGGCGCCCTTCAGCGCCGCCTCCATCGGGTTCATGCCCTCCTCGATGTGGCGGTAGATGTTCTCCAGCATCACGATCGCGTCATCGACGACGAAGCCCACCGCGATGGTCATCGCCATCAGCGACAGATTGTCGAGGCTGTAGTTGAGCTCATACATCACCGCCAGCGCGCCCACGAGCGACAACGGCACCGTGACGGAGGGGATGATGGTCGCCCAGAAATTGCGCAGAAACACAAAGATCACCATCACCACCAGCATGATGGAGATCAGCAGGGTGAACTTCACCTCGCCCACCGAGGCGCGGATGGTCTGTGTGCGGTCAACGATGATCCGAACATCGATCGCCGGCGGAATCGAGGCCTTCAGGATCGGCAACGCCGCCTGGATGCGGTCCACCGTGTCGATCACGTTGGCGCCCGGCTGCTTGAACACCGCCAGCTGAATGCCGCGCCGTCCGTTCTGCCAGCTCGCCAGCCGCGCATTCTCCGCCGCATCCACCGTCACACCGATATCGGACAGCCGGATCGGCGCGCCGTTGCGATAGGCCACCACCAGGTCGCGATACTCCTTCGCCTTGGTGATCTGGTCGTTGGCAAAGATGTTGAACGACTTCTTGTCCCCGTCGATCACGCCTTTGGGCGAGTTGGTCGACGAATTGACCAGCATGGTCCGCACGTCCTCCAGCGTCAGCCCCATCGCGGCAAGGCGCGCGGGATCCACCTGCACGCGCACGGCCGGCTTCTGCTCGCCGAAGATGATGACCTGCGACACACCGGCCATCTGCGAGATCTGCTGCGCCAGCAGCGTGTCCGCCGTCTCGTCCACGTCGATCAGCGGCATCGTGTCGGACTGCACCGAGAGGATCAGGATCGGGCTGTCGGCCGGGTTGGTCTTGCGGAACGTGGGCGGTGAGGGCAGCGCCTTGGGCAGCTGGCCGGAGGCGGCCTGGATGGCGGCCTGCACGTCAAGCGCCGCGGCGTCGATGTTGCGGTCAAGGTCAAACTGCAGAACGATCTGGGTGCCGCCGGAGACCGAGATCGAGGTGAGCTGCGACAATCCGGCGATCTGGCTGAACTGCCGCTCCAGCGGTGCCGCCACCGAGGTCGCCATCGTATCAGGGCTGGCACCCGGAAACTGCCCGGTCACCTGGATGGTCGGAAACTCCACGCGCGGCAGCGGCGCCACCGGCAGCAGCGGATAGGCGACGAGGCCCACCAGCAGGATCGCAGCCATGACGAGCGATGTTGCGACCGGCTTCTTGATGAACGGGGTGGAGATGCTCATGCGGATGGACCAGTCTTGGCTGCGCGTTGCAGGAAAAATGCGGCTGAAAAGCTTTGAGGTGCGATCAGGAGGCCGGTGCCGTGCTGGGCAGAACGTGGCTGCCGTTGGTCAGGCGTGACTGTCCGGCCAACACCACCGTGGCGTCCTCCGCCAGGCCTTTGTCGATCACAGCCACGCTGCCGTTATCCTGGGCCACGTCCACCGGCACCGCCAGCGCTGTCTGATCGGGCTTGATGGTATAGACGAACAGCCCGGCCGGCCCGCGCTGCACGGCCGCACTCGGCACGGTCAGCACATTCCTGAGCACGCCCACGAGCACCCGCGCATTGACGAACTGCCCTGGCCACAGCTTCAGATCGGTGTTCGGGAAGATGGCCTTCACCTTGATCGTCCCGGTCGTGGTGTCGATGGCGTTGTCGATGGTCAGCACCGCCCCCTTCGACAGATCGGTCTTGCCGTCGGGCGTCGTCGCGATCACCGGCGGCTTCGCGGTTGCCATGGCGCCGGTGATCTGCGGCAGCTGGTCCTGCGGCAGCGTGAACGTCACGCTCACCGGCGAGATCTGGCTCAGCGTGACAATGCCGGGATTGGTGTTGTCGGCCGCGCGGATGAAATTGCCGGGATCGGTGAGCCGCAGCCCCACCCGCCCGTCGAACGGCGCGGTGATCTGGGTGAATTCAAGATTGAGCCGCGCCGCCGCGATCGTCGCGTCATCCCCCTTGATGGTCGCCAGCAGCTGCGCCACCTGCGAGGAGTTGGCATCCACCGTGGCCTGCGTCTCGAACTGGTTGCGCGCCAGCTGCGAGGAACGGCCCAGGCTGAGACGCGCATTAACCAGCGTCGCCTCGTCGGTCGCCTTCTTCGCCACCACCTGGTCGAGCAGCGCCTGATACGGCCGCGGGTCGAGCACGGCCAGCACCTGGCCCGCCTTCACCATGTCGCCTTCCGTGAACAGCACCTTGTCCAGCGTGCCGTCCACCCTGGGGTGCAGCACCACCGTCTTGGAGGCCGACACAAGACCCAGCCCGTCGAGGAACACCGGCACGTCCTTGCGCGCGGGCTTGCCCACCGTCACCGGCACGCCTTGCGCGGGCTGCGCCATGGCGGGCAGCCCAGGCACGAGCGCGCACGCGAGAGCCACATACCTCAGAATGTTCCGGCGTCGGCTCAGGAGCGGCATCGTCTCAAAACCTCCAAAGGCCGGAAACGCCGGCGACATGCTCATACAATAACACGGCCACCACCGCCCGCACACGGCGCGACCTCCGCGCCGCATCCACCGGCAGACATAAACCCCCCAACAGACATAAAAGTCCTGACAGGACGGCAACAGCCACGCCGCCCGCGCGATGCAAAATCCTATCATCGCTGTCCCCGCAGTTTGCCAGAAATCTTTGGCACTCCGATAAAAATCTGCTCTGCCAGAGAATCGTTCCCACACCGCGGCGCGCAACGGCGGCTCGCCGTTCGAGAAGGTGGCTTTAGCTTTCCCCCGGAATGAGATATCGAGCCCTCATGAGGTGAAGAATGCGCGAGCATGGCCGGCTGCGAACCGGCGAGGCACCCGCCTGATCCGCCATGCCGCAAGTGGCGCCCTGGCGCGGCTGGTATCCTCGTCATCTCGACGAACCGGGATGATCGGCTGATGCTGGCGGCGACATGTCGAGCTCAAAGGACACCGAGATGTGGATGCGCGTCGTTTTGATCAGCATGCTGGTTCCGCTCGCGGCATGCGGACGGTTCGAGGAGGTCCGCATGGTCGACCCCCGCACCGGCGTGGCCGCAACCTGCCGGTCTGACCGGTTCAACGTTCTGACCACCAACCAGACGGTGGCCGAAGTGAACGCCTGCGTGCAGGAGCTCAGCTATTACGGCTTCCAGGACGAGCAGGCCCTGCTGGCCGCGGCGCGGCCGCATCCCTGACCGACACCCCGGATCCCGTCATCGGCCGCGGACGATGGTGGGATCAGACCGAGGACAGCACGGCCGGCGCCAACGCCGCCGTCTTGGCGGCGGGATGGGCAGGATTGCGGAACCGCAGCTCGCCGTCCGGAGCAGCGTCCGGCGTCACGTGGCCCATCAGCTCCAGACGTGACGCACAGGTCACCGCCACCACCGGCCGCGCCTCGGGATGCGTGAGGAACTGCCGCGCCTCGCCTTCCAGTTCCAGCCGGTCGCGCAGATGGCGCCACTCCGTCCGGTCGGTGTCCTCGACGAACATGGCCAGAATGCCAGGGCGTGTCCCGCTCAGCCGCGCCGGCGCCAACGCGGCAAGGCGACGGCGCATCGCAACGGCCACCGAGTCCTCCCGTCCCGCACGGGCGGCGAGCACGAACACGCCCTTGCCCTTGGACGTCACCGCCAGATGCGCCTCATGGCCGAACTCGGCGCGCAGCGTGGGCATCAGGCCGAGCTCATCCGCCTGCGCTGCGGCCAGCATCAGCGGATCAAGCCGCAGCACGGCCGCCTCGTCATGGTCGGCACGCCGATCCTGCTCCAGCATGACGCGGATCCGCTCATGCAGCGCCGCCAGACGGCACTGGTCGCCATTGAGGCCCTGCGGCAGCGTCAGCTTCAGCAGATAGCGACCAGGATGCTGCGACAGCCAGGACTGCAGGTCCGAGTCGATCCGATCGACCAGCCGAACCCAGGCGCCCCGGTGCACGTCCCGCCCGTCCTCGGCGGAGATCACGTCACAGACCACCTCGGCCTCGCTCCCGTCGCGCTGCAGCAGCAAGTCGAAGCCGGCGCCATCGGCGAAGCCGCTGAAACGGACATCAAATCCGCGCGAGCGCTGCAGCGAGGCGGTGCGCAGCAGGTGGAAGATCGGCACCAGCGTCGCCTCGTTCACCATCGCCGCCGCCAGGGCGGCGCGAAAGCGCACGCGCCCTTCCGGACACAGCGACCGGTCCAGCGTCACGGCATCGCGGGTCAGCTCCAGCAGAATGCGTTCGGCAACCGCCGGGGTGGAGGAGGGCAGCCCGAGCCGCTTGCGTTCCAGCGCCACCTCGATGGCATGTTTCTGCAGCAGCGCCCGCCCCACACGCTGGCTGCGCACAACCTCGCGGCTGATCTCGGCCATCCGCGAAGCCCAATTTTTGGGGCCGACGCAGGCGATGAAGGCCTTGATCAAAGTCGCCGGTATCGTGCTGACAGAGGCCATTGGTCACCTCGGGGTGCGCGTGCGTGAAAATACCAAGACTTCTTCGCATATCGCGCGCCGGGATGCGAGCCTGAATTGAACCAAACCGTTCAGTCCAGCGTCGGTTTTGACCGATCAGTTGCGCGGGAAGGTGAGGGTGGTCGGCGCCGTCGGGTTCTGCGCGCGATGCCGCAGCACATGGTCGGCCAGCACGCAGGCCAGCATCGCCTCGCCGACCGGCACCGCACGGATGCCGACACACGGGTCGTGGCGTCCCTTGGTGACGATGTCGATCTCCTGCCCGGCGCTGCTCACGCTGCGGCGCGGCGCCAGAATCGAGCTGGTCGGCTTCACCGCAAAACGCGCCACGATCGGCTGCCCCGTCGAGATCCCGCCAAGGATCCCCCCGGCGTGGTTGGCCAGAAACCGTGCCTGGCCGTCCTCCATGCGCAGCTCGTCGGCATTCTCCTCGCCCGACAGCGCGGCCGCGGCGAACCCGTCGCCGATCTCAACCCCCTTCACCGCGTTGATGCTCATCAGCGCCGCGGCGAGATCGGCATCGAGCTTGCCATAGATCGGCGCCCCCAGGCCCGGCGGCACGCACTCCGCCACCAGCTCGATCACCGCGCCGCAGGAGGAGCCGGACTTGCGCACCCCGGTCAGATAGTCCTCCCACCGGGCGGCCGCGACCGGGTCGGGGCAGAAGAACGGATTCTCGTCCACCTGCGCCCAGTCCCACCGCGCCCGATCGATCGCATGCGGCCCCATCTGCACCAGCGCGCCACGGATGCGCACCCCGTCCAGAATGCGCCGCGCCACCGCCCCCGCGGCCACCCGCATGGCAGTCTCGCGCGCCGAGCTGCGCCCGCCGCCACGATAATCGCGAATGCCGTATTTCAGCTCATAGGTGATGTCGGCATGGCCAGGCCGGAACGAGCTGGCGATCTCGCCGTAATCCTTGCTGCGCTGGTCCACGTTCTCGATCTGCAGGCCGATCGGCGTGCCGGTGGTGTGGCCTTCGAACACGCCGGACAGAATCCGCACCTGGTCCGGCTCCTGGCGCTGGGTGGTGAATTTCGACTGACCGGGACGCCGGCGGTCGAGCCAGGGCTGAATGTCGGCCTCGGTCAGCGCTAGCCGCGGCGGGCAGCCATCCACCACACAGCCGATCGCGGGGCCGTGACTTTCCCCCCAGGTGGTGACACGGAAGAGATGGCCGAAGCTGTTGTGGGACATGGAGGGTACCAGGGAGAAGGAAAGAAAGGACTTCTTTTTCTGAAGAAAAAGAAGCAAAAAGACTTTCTATCGCTGTCACCAGCCTTTCCGGAAAGAACCGCGATAGCTAGAAAAAAGTTTTTTGGTTCTTTTTTTCAAAAAAGAACCGCTTGCCTCCCTTCTCCTCTAGTCATTCGCCACATTGATATCCGGTGCGTCCGGATTCTTCATCCCCACGATATGATACCCGCTGTCCACATGATGCACCTCGCCGGTCACGCCAGCCGACAGGTCCGACAGGAAATACAGCCCCGCCCCGCCGACCTGCTCGATGGTCACGTTGCGCACCAGCGGCGCGTTGTACTGATTCCATTTCAGGATATAGCGGAAATCACCGATGCCGCTCGCCGCCAGCGTGCGGATCGGCCCGGCGCTGATCGCGTTCACCCGGATGTCCTGCTTGCCCAGATCCGCCGCAAGATACCGCACCGAGGCCTCCAGCGCCGCCTTGGCCACGCCCATCACGTTGTAATGCGGCATCACCCGTTCCGCCCCGAGATAGGACAGCGTCAGCAGCGACCCGCCCGGCCGCATCATCGCGCTGGCCCGCGCCGCCACGGCGGTGAAGCTGAAGCAGCTGATATCCATCGCCTGCAGAAACGCGGCGCGCGGCGTATCCACATACCGGCCGCGCAGATACTGCTTGTCCGCGAAGCCGATGGCATGGACCAGGAAATCAATCCCCTCCGGCCAGGTGTCGCGCGTCGCCTGAAAGGCGGCGTCCATGCTGGCGTCGTCAGCCACGTCGCACGGCACCACCAACGACGAGCCGACCGAGGCCGCCAGCGGACGGACACGCTTTTCCAGCGCGTCACCCTGGTAGGTGAAACCGAGCTCGGCGCCCTGCGCGGCGCAGGCGGCCGCGATCCCCCAAGCGATGGAGCGATCATTGGCCACGCCCATGATCAGCCCGCGCTTTCCCGCCAGAAGGGTCCCGGTCGCGGGGGCGGGCTTGGTCTCGCCGTCATGCATCGGGCGTCTTCCTCTGATCCGTGTCTCACAACTGTCGTCGCATGAGGCGACGGGCCGGGACAAGGGGGTGCTTGGCGGGACCCGGGTCCAGGCGCACATAGAGGACGCGTGTGGAGAGACAACGATGCCCCAACCTGACCGATATATCGACGCTGCTGCCGACCCCTATGCCCAGTTCGCCCGCTGGTTCGCCGAGGCCCAGGCCTCGGAGCTGAACGACCCCAACGCCATGACGCTGGCCTCCTGCACGGCCGACGGCCGCCCCTCGGCGCGCATCGTGCTGATGAAGGACTACGATTCCCGAGGCTTCGTCTTTTACACCAACAAACACAGCCGCAAGGGCGCCGAGCTCAACGCCAACCGCCACGCCGCCCTGCTGTTCCACTGGAAGTCGCTGCAGCGCCAGGTGCGCGTCGAAGGCACCGTCGAGGACGTCACCGACGCCGAGGCCGACGCCTATTACGCCACCCGCGCGCGCGTCTCGCGCCTCGGCGCCTGGGCGTCCGAACAGTCCCGCCCGCTGAACGCGCGCCAGGATCTGGAACAGCGCGTGGCCGAGATGGAGGCGCGCTATCCCGGCGAGGCCATCCCCCGCCCGCCGCACTGGTCCGGCTACCGGGTCGTGCCGCGATCCATCGAGTTCTGGCAGGACATGCCGTTCCGCCTGCACGACCGGCTGGTCTACACGCGGTCCGACGATGGCTGGGTGACCGGCCGGCTGTATCCCTGACCATGGCGATCCCGGCCGCCCAGGCAGACACCGCGGCGATGCTGCAGGCCCTGGCCGGGCAGACGCCGATCGAGACCCATATCTCCGCGGTGTTCCTGGGCCAGGACAGCGTGTGGAAGCTGCGCAAGGCGGTGCGGCTGCCGTTCCTCGATTTCACCTCTCTTGCCGAACGCCACCGGACCGCACTGCGTGAGGTGGCGCTCAACGCCGGCGCAGCCCCCGGCCTCTACCACGGCGTCATCCCCGTCACCGCCGACGCAGCGGGCCCGGCCCTGGCCGGCGACGGTCCGGTGATCGACTGGGTGGTGCACATGGCACGGGTGCCGGCCGAGGACTTCCTCGACCGGATCGCCGCACGCGGCGCGCTGACACCCGCCTTGCTGGACCAGCTCGGTGATGGCGTCGCCGCCCTGCACGCAGGCCTCGCACCGGTGTCACGCGACCTGGTGGCCGCCATGCGCGGCGTTGTCACCGGCAACCGTGCCGCCGCCCTCGGCGCCGGGCTGCCCGAGGCGGAGGTGACATCCTGGCATCACGACGCGATGGCCATGATCGACGCCCGGGCCGGCTGGCTCGCCTCCCGCGCTGCCGCCGGTTTCGTCCGCCGCGCGCATGGCGATCTGCATCTCGGCAATCTCTGCCTCTGGCACGGCCGCCCGGTGCCGTTCGACGCGCTGGAGTTCGACGAGGACCTCGCCACCATCGATCTCGGCTACGATCTCGCCTTCCTGCTGATGGATCTGGAACAGAGCGCCGGCCGCGCCGTCGCCGGCCGAGCCGCCGCCAACCGCGTGTTCAACCGCTACGTCGCCCGCACCGGGGATGTCGGCCTGGTCGCCGGGCTGCCTTTGTATCTGTCGCTGCGCGCGCTGATCCGCGCCCATGTCCAGGCGCGCAGCGGTCATGACGGGTCGCGTTATCTCACGGCGGCGCGCGCCCTGCTGCATCCCGGCCCCGCCGGCACCATGGCCATCGGCGGCCTGCCCGGCACCGGCAAATCCACCCTCGCGCGCGCCATCGCCCCCGCGCTGGGGCCCGCCCCCGGCGCGCTGATCCTGCGCAGCGACGAAATCCGCAAACGCCGCTTCGGCGTGGCGCCGGAGCAGGCGCTGCCGGCATCCGCCTATGCCGGCGCGGTCAGCCGGCAGGTGATGGCCGACCTGATCGCCGATGTCGCCCTGGCGGCCCGCGCCGGCCACGGCGTGATCGCCGACGCCACGTTTCTCAGCCCGCCCGACCGCGCCGCCCTGGAACAGGCGGCAGGCGAGGGGCCCTGCCGCTGCGTCTGGCTCGAAGCGCCGCTCGCCGTGCTGTCCGGCCGCATCGCCGCCCGCACCGGCGACGCGTCGGACGCCGACGCCGCGGTGCTCGCCGAGGCCGCCCGGCACGACCCCGGCGCCATCGCCTGGCAGCGTCTCGACACCACCGACAAACCCGCCGTCGCCGCCTTTGTTGAGACTGTCACGCAACCGTGTCTGCCGTGCTAGTGTGCCGCAAACTGGGGATACGGAGACACCGCCATGGCCATTCGCAAGCTTCTGCTCCCGCTCACCGGCACCGCCGCGGGCGAGGCCGCCCTTGCGACCGCGTTAACCACGGCCCGAATCTGGAACGCCCACGTCACCGCCCTGCATGTCCGCGTCGACAGCCGTGACGTGGCGCCGCTGGCCGGCGAGGGCCTGTCGGGCGCCATGATCGAGGAGATGATGTCCGCCACCGAAAAGGAGAGCATGGACCGCGCCCAGGCGGTGCGGCTGCTGTTCGAGCGCTTCGTCGCCGCCCATGACGTGGTCGTCACCGAGCCGCGCCGCGGCTCGCAGACCGCCACCGCCAGCTTCGCCACCATCACCGGCCGCGAGGAGGACCTGGTGGCCCAGCTGGCGCGCCTCGCCGACCTCACCGTCGTGCCGCATCCCGAGGCGGGCGAGGACGTCTCCTCGTCCGACGCGCTGCACGCCGTGCTGTTCGACAGCGGCCGCCCGGTGCTGATCGCGCCGCAGAAGGCGCCGCAGACCATCGGCACCCGCGTCTGCGTCGCCTGGAACGGCACCGCCGAATCGGCCGCGGCCGTGCTGGGCGTGCTGCCCTGGATGCAGCGCGCCACCGCTGTGCGCGTGCTGACGGCCGACGAATACCACCGCCGCGGTCCGCAGGCGGCCGATCTCGTGGCCTATCTGAGCCTGCACGGCATCACCTGCGACATCGCCACCTTCCGCCCGGTCGAGAAGGACGTGGGCGCCGGTCTGCTGGCCGCGGCGCGTGAGTTCGGGGCCGATCTGCTGGCCATGGGCGCCTATTCGCATTCGCGCCTGCGCCAGCTGATCCTGGGCGGCGTCACCCGTCACGTGCTGGAGAACGCCGCCATCCCCGTCATGATGAATCGCTGACCCGGATGCATGGGGTCACCGACCCGACCATCGCCCAGGCGGTCTCCACCTATGTGAAGCTGCTGCGCGCCACGCGCGCCGTGCTGAGCCGGGTGGAGCCGTTGATCGCCGCCCACGGCCTGACCATGACCCAGCTCGGCGTGCTCGACGCGCTGCTGCATCGTGGCCCGCTGACCCACCGCGAGCTCGGCCGCAAGGTGCTGACCTCCGCCGCCAACATGACCGACGTGGTCGACAAGCTCGAACTGCGCGGCTTCGTCCGCCGGGTGCGCTGCCCCGAGGACCGCCGCCTCGTGCATGTCGATCTCACCGAGGCCGGGCGCTGCCTGATCGAGCGCGTGTTCCCCGCCCATGCCCAGGACATCGCCCAGGCCATGGCGGGGCTCGATCCGCAGCGCCTCGCCGAATTGGGAAACCTGCTGCGCGACCTCGGCATGGCCGCCGCCGAACCGCCTCTTGTCATCCCATGCCCGGTCTCCCATCTGGACGCCTGACCGTTCGATATCGAACGATAAGGAGATGGCAATGATCCAGGTTCAACCCTTCGAAAAGCTCGGCCGCTTCCGCAACGGCTGGCTCAACGCGCGGCATCATTTCAGCTTCGGCTCGTATCACGATCCCAGGCGCATGGGCGTGGGCGCCTTGCGCGTCTGGAACGACGACGAGATCGCCCCCGGCCAGGGCTTCCCGCCGCACCCGCACAGCGAGATGGAGATCATCACCTATGTCCGCGAAGGCGCCATCACCCATCGCGACAGCCTCGGCAACGAAGGCCGCACCGAGGCCGGCGACGTGCAGGTGATGCATGCCGGCACCGGCATCGTGCACTCCGAATACAATCTGGAGGCCGCGGCCACGCGCATCTTCCAGATCTGGATGCTGCCCAACCGCACCGGCGTGGCACCCGGCTGGGGTGCGAGAAGCTTCCCACGCGGCGAGGCCGACACGTTGCAGGTCCTGGCCGACGGAAGGGACGGCGCGGACGGCAGCGCCCTGCCGCTCTACGCCGACGGCGCCGTGCTGGCCGGCACCGTGCGCGCCGGGCAGAGCATTCGCCAGACCCTGTCCCCCGACCGGATCGCCTACCTCGTGGCCGCGACCGGCGCCGTGACGGTGAACGGCGTGGCGGTGTCGACGCGCGACGGCGTGACCATCACCGGCGAGACCGAACTGCACATCACCGCATCCTCGGATGCCGAGATCGTGCTGGTGGACGTCGCAAGCTGATATCCCAACCCGGACGTCCGCCGCCCCATGACCGACGTCCGGGACCGCCACCCCCCTGACCGCCGCAGGCCCCAGCGCCCCTCGCCCGGCCTGAAGATGACCGTTTGAAGGCAGTGCCGGCTTAAATTTTGGTTATCTTCCGGCATGGCCCAACCACAGGGCGGAACGAAACCTTTGATATTCCTTGGTCTTCCCGGCCGTGCAGTTCTGGCACGGAAGTTGAATCTGATCGGCCCGTCAGCTTCGGCGTGCCGATCCCATCGGGGGGTCGCCATGGTCTGAGCAAGGAACGTTCCATGATCCGTCGACTCGTCGCCGTCACACTCGTTGCTCCGCTTGCCGCCTCGGCCGCCTGGGCCGAAGACCCCGCCAAGGCGCCGGCCCCGCCCGCCGCCTGGATCGACACCCTCAAGATCGGCGCCCAGCTCGAAGGCGGCATCGCCATCAACCCGACCGGCCCCAGGGACAATCTCAACTACGGCCAGCTCTACACCGACCGTGCCAACGAGCCCGTGCTCAACCAGGCGCTGCTGTCCATCGGCCGCCCGGTCGACCCCAAGGCGACCGACTATGATTTCGGCTTCAAGCTGCAGGGCCTCTACGGCACCGATGCCCGCTACACCCATTTCGCCCGGCTGTGGGACAAGCTCACCAACAGCCGCTACCAGGCCGACATCCTCGAGGCCAGCGTCACCGCCCACACGCCGTGGCTGACCGAAGGCGGTGTCGATCTGCAGGCCGGCCTGTGGCCCACCCTGCTGGGCTTCGAGACGATCGACGCTTCGACCAACCCGTTCTATTCCCACAGCTACATCTATAATTTCGGCCTGCCGGTGAAGCATTCCGGCGTCAACGCCATCATCCACGCCACCGACAAGCTGGACGTCTATCTCGGCGTCACCGCCGGCAACCAGACCATCGTGGGCGCCGACAACAACGGCTCGGCCGCCTTCCTCGGCGGCGTCAAGCTGACCTTGCTCGACGGCAATTTCAGCGTTCTGGCGCTGACCCACACCGGCCCGGAGAATGCGTCCCGCGCCATCGCCCCGCTGGATGCCAGCAAATACAACCGCTCGTTCAACGATGTCGTCATCACCTACAAGGCGAACGACGCGCTGACGCTGACCACCGAACTCAACTACGTCACCGAGGATCTCGGCCTCAACACCGGCACCACCATCAAGAGCGCCGATGCCTTCGGGGTGGCCCAGTACGTCTCCTATGCCCTGAACGACACCTGGACCCTCAACGGCCGCGGCGAACTGTTCACCGACACGCGCAGCTACTTCGTGGCCGGCTTCCCGACCGCGCAGGGCGCCGTGCGCGCGCTGGAAGGCTACAGCTATCCCTCGGTCACCGGCACCGGCCGCAACACCTACGGAGCCCTCACCCTCGGCGCCACCTACAAGCCGGCCCTGCCGGCATGGGCCGGCGGCGTGACCATGCTGGTGCGGCCCGAGGCCCGCGTGGATGACGTGCTGAGCGGCACTGCGCGCTACAATGCTGGCAAGGATCGGCTGTCCGGCATGCTGTCGACCGATGTCGTGCTCACATATTAATAAGAAAGCAGTTTTTTTTGAAAAAAAAGAACCAAAAAACTTTTGTTCGGCTGACGCCCTCCTCCGGAGAGAGGTCCGCTCAAACGAATGAAAGTCCTTTGCTTCTTTTCGTCAGAAAAGCAGGCCTTGCTTACTGAGCCGCCACCCGCGAAACCGTCACCAGTCTGGAGCCGCGATCCTCCAGCTCCAGACTGGTCGGAACCTCCATCCGCAGCATCTCCACCAACCCCTCAAGCGGCCGATACGCCCGCCCGGGATCAGCAATCCACACCTCCGCCTCCCGCGCCATCAGCCGCAGCCAGGGCAGGATCCGCGCGGTCATCCCCGCCTCGTAGCACACGTCCCCACACAGAATGAGATCCCACCGGCCCGCGCTGCCGACCAGATCCACACACCCCGCCGCAACCGCCACCCCGTTGTCCGCCGCATTCAACGCCATCGCCGCCACCGCCATCGGATCGATATCGACCGCCTCCACCGACCGCGCCCCCGCCCGCGCGCAGGCAATCGCCGCCAGACCGCAGCCGGCGGCAAAATCCAGCACCCGCCGGCCCGCCACCAGCGCGGGATGATCCAGAACATGCCGCGCCAGGGCGACGCTGCCGGGCCAGGCGAACGCCCAGAACGGCGGCTCCACCCCCGCCTGCGCCAGCCGCTCCTCCGTCGCCTGCCAGATCGGCGTCAACGCGCCGGCCAGATGCAGCCGGATCTCCGGCACCAGCGGATGATGCCCGGGCGCGGTGTTGCCCAGAATGAACGCGTCCCGATCGATCACAGCCGTCCCAGCGCCACAGCGGCGCCCACCAGCAGCCCCACCTCCCGGTTGGACTGAAACAGAGCCAGACACCGCAATGGATCCTGCACGTCCAGCCGCCAGACCTGCCGCACCAGCAGCCCGGCCGCGGCCGCCAGCGGCAGCAGCCCCGGCCAGTGCAGCCCGGCACGCCACCCCGCCAGCAGCAGCAATGCCAGCGTGGCGCCGTAGCACGCGCCGAGGAACGGCCGCGAATTCTCGGCAAACAGCCGCGCGGTGGAACGCACCCCCACCAGCGCGTCATCCTCGCGATCCTGATGCGCGTAGATCGTGTCGTACCCGAGGATCCAGCAGATCGCCGCACCGTACAGCGCCAGCGCCGCCACATCGAGGTGGCCGGCCCCGGCGGCATATCCCATCGGCGCCCCCCAGCCGAAGGTGAGGCCCAGCATCAGCTGCGGCCACCAGGTGACCCGCTTGGCCAGCGGATACAGCGCCACCAGCGCCAGCGACGCCACCCCCAGCCCCTGCGCCAGCGGCCGCAGCTGCAGCAGAATCAGCAGGCCGAGCGCCAGCAGTGCCACCAGAAACCCCGCCGCCTGGCGCATGCGCAGCGCACCGGACGCCAGCGGCCGGCCGGCCGTGCGCGTCACCTGGCGGTCCAGGTCACGATCCCACATGTCATTGACCACGCAGCCCGCGCTGCGCATGACGAAGCTGCCGACCAGGAACAGCGCCACCAGCCAGCCCGTCTCCAGCCAGGATGCGCCTGCCAGCAGCAGCGACCACATCCCGGGGAGGAACAGCAGCCACGCCCCGATCGGCCGGTCGAGCCGCGCCAGCAGCGCATAGGCACGCCAGCCCTGTGGCAGACGCGTGACCCACCCATCCGCCACGATATCGGTATGTCCGCCCATGGGTGCTAGCTTCGCGCGCGTCATGACCGGTTCCATCCGCCTCTTCGTCGAGCCCCCCCTGTATGCCGGCGCCGAAGTGCCTGCAACGGGCGCGCAGGCCCATTACCTCGGCCACGTCATGCGCCGTGCCGTCGGCGACACCGTCCTGCTGTTCAACGGGCAGGACGGCGAGGTCAGCGCCGAGATCCAGTCCCTGCGCAAGGACCGCGCCGTGTTCCGCGTCACCGCGCCCACCCGCGCGCAGCACCCGGAGGACCGGCTCACCCTCGTGTTCGCCGCGCTGAAGCGCGACGCCAACGAGCTGGTGGTGGAAAAGGCCACCGAACTGGGCGTCACCCGCATGTGCCCGGTGTTCACCGAGCGCACCAACACGGCACGGCTCAACCTCGAACGCTTCGGCGCCATCGCCCGCGAGGCCGCCGAGCAATGCGAGCGCCTGTCCGTGCCGGTGATCGATCCGCCGGTCGATCTGCACACGCTGCTGGCCGCCTGGCCGGCGACGGACCCCCTGTCCGCCGCCATCGAGCGCAGCGACGCGCCGGCCCCGCGGCCCGCGGCAGGGCCGGCTGCGCTTCTGGTCGGTCCCGAAGGAGGTTTCACACGCACCGAGCTTGACGCATTGCGGCGACTCCCCTTTGTTGAACCGATCGGTCTGGGTCCGCGCATCCTGCGGGCCGAAACGGCAGCGATCGTCGGGCTTGCTCTGTTGCAGGCGCGGCCCGTCCGGTAGACATTTCACGAACAGCCAGACAATTCACGGAATCAAAATGTCAAATCCCGGAGACGCGGACGCCACGCCGATCGAAAGCGTGCAGCAGCTGGCTGATCACCTGGCCGTCGGCTGCAAGCCCGCCGAGCGCTTCACCATCGGCACCGAGCACGAGAAGTTCGGCTTCCGCCATGACGATTTCACGCCGCCGCCCTACGCGCCCGGCGGCATCAGGGCGATTCTGGAGACGATCGGCGCCGGCGGCTGGGAGCCCATCCTGGACCACGGCAACCCGATCGGCCTCAAGCGCGGCCCCGCCTCGGTCTCGCTGGAGCCGGCGGGCCAGCTCGAGCTGTCCGGTGGCATGCTGGCCACGCTGCACGAGACCCGCGCCGAGATCGAGGCACATTACGCCGATGTCCGCGCCGCCGCCGCCCCGCTCGGCCTGGGCTTCGCCCCGCTCGGCTTCCACCCCACCCAGACCCGCGAGGGCATGCCGTGGATGCCCAAGAGCCGCTACGCCATCATGCGCCGCTACATGCCCAAGGCCGGCAGCATGGGGCTGGATATGATGACCCGCACCTGCACCGTGCAGGTCAACCTCGACTATGCCTCCGAAGAGGATATGCGCCGTAAACTGCGCGTCAGTCTGGCGTTGCAGCCGGTCGCCACCGCCCTGTTCGCCAATTCGCCGTTCACGGAGGGCAAGCCGAGCGGCTTCCTGTCCAGCCGCGCCCATGTCTGGACCGACACCGACAACCAGCGCAGCGGCATGCCCGCGCTGATGTTCGCGCCCGATTTCGGCTTCGAACGCTATGTCGACTGGGTGCTCGACGTGCCGATGTATTTCGTCATGCGCGACGGCGAGATGATCGACATGGCCGGCCAGTCGTTCCGCCGCTTCATGGCGGGCGATTTCAGCAACACCAAGGCCGGCCACGCCACCATGGGCGACTTCGCCGACCATCTGACGACGGTGTTCACCGATGTCCGGCTCAAGCGCTTCCTGGAGATGCGCGGCGCCGACGCCGGCAGCCTGGAGATGATGGTGGCGCAGTCGGCCCTCTGGGTCGGCCTGCTCTACGACCCCGCGGCGCTCGAGGCCGCCTATGCGCTGACCCGCACGATGGACGCAGCGGCCTGTGCCGCCCTGCGCCCGCTGGTCGCGCGGATGGGCCCCTCCGCCCCGTTCGGATCGGGCACGGTGCGCGACCTCGCCCGCGACATGGTGGCCATCGCGGCACAGGGCCTGAAGGCGCGGGCGAGGCTGAATGCCGCCGGCGAGGACGAATCCATCCACCTTGCACCGCTTTACGAAATTATTAACGGAGCCGATACGCAGGCGGAGCATTGGCTGAAGCGTTTTCACGGTGAATGGCGCGGCGACGTCACGCGAATTTTCACGGAAGCTGCGATCTAGATCACGATGGCTGGAGCAGGAGGCGAGACAGTGGACGGCGCGGTCGGGATTTTGCGATCCATCTAGGGGCGGATCTCCCAACGCCGCGTTGCTCTGCATCCGCCTTGCCAGCTTAACCGGATCGGGCGTTACATCTCGTTATGAATGCAGGCACACCTCGGCTCGTTGGCGGACATCTAGCAGGCGGCGCTCCCAACGGGGGCACCGCCAACACCTCGGCCGGACCGGCGCTCCACGCCAACGGCGAACCCGTGATGGTGCGGCTGCGCCTCATCGGGCAGATGGAGGCCTGGACCCTCACATCCGAAAGCATTCTGCCGACCGGGCGCAAGACCAGGGCACTGCTGGCCATCCTCGCGCTCAGCGCGCCGCGGCCGGTGCTGCGCGGCAAGCTCGCCGAGATGCTGTGGAGCCGGCGCCCGGAAGAGCAGGCCCGCGCCTCGCTGCGCCAGGAGATCCACCGCCTGCTCGACGCGCTGGACCCGATGGGCAACCAGATCCTGGCCATCAACCGCGACCATCTGATGCTGCGGCCGGGCACGGTGTGGGTCGATGTCGAGGAGGTGCTGCGCGCCAGCCCCTCCAAACCGGCCGCCCTCTGCCTGCTCGACGGCGACCTCATGGAGGATCTCGACGGGGTCGACCCCGCCTTCGACAACTGGCTGGCCGCCGAGCGCGAACGCCTGCGCGACCGCGCCCGCACCCTCGCCGAGACCATGCTGCGCGAGCAGACCGACCCGCAGCTGGTCATCCCCGCCGCCCAGCAGCTTCTCGGCATCGACCGTGCCCATGAAGGCGCCTGGCGCGCGCTGATGCGCGCCTATATCGCCCGCGGCGAACGCGGCATGGCGATCCAGGCCTATGAGCGGTGCCGCGCCGTGCTGGCCGACCTGCTCGACGCCTCGCCGTCGGAGGAGACGCAGCGGCTGCTCTCCGAAATCCGCGCCACCTCGGCGCCGTCGCGCGCCAGCATGGCGCCCGCGCTGGCACAGCCCGCCGCGGCCCGGATCGAGCCGCCACGCGACCTGCGCGGCAGCATGCGCCAGGTGATCCCGGAGGCACGGTCCGACGCACGCACCGATCCCCGCACCGAATCGCGCATGCCGGCGACGCGCGGCGGCGCGCGCGTCGGCGTGCTGCCGCTCCAGCTGGTCGGTGTCGGCGAGGCTGAGGCGCATCTCTCCACGGGCCTTGCCGAGGAGATCACCTCGGCCCTCGCCCGGTTCCGCTGGATGTTCCTGGTCTCCTGCAGCTCCCTGGCCCGCTACGCCATCCAGACCCGCGACGAGGCGGCGATCCGCCGCGCCTTCGGCATCGACTTCCTGCTCGACGGCACCATCCAGCGCGTGCCCGACCGGCTGCGCATCTCGTTGCGCCTGCTCGACCTGCGGGCCAGCAACCAGATCGTCTGGTCGCGCCGGTTCGACCGCGACAGCCACGACCTGCTGACCCTGCAGGACGAGATCGCCGCCGAGGTGGTGGCCCAGATCGATCCCGAGATCCTGCTGATCGAGGCCCAGCGCGTCTCCGCCCGCCCGCCGCAGGACGCCACCGCCTACGACCTGCTGCTGCGCGCGCTGCCGCTGATCAGCCGGCTGGAGAAGCCGCTGTTCATGCAGGCGGGCGACCTGCTGCGCCAGGCCATCGCGCAGGAGCCGGAATACGGCGCCGCCCACACCTGGGCGGCCTACTGGCACATCTTCCTGGTGGGGCAAGGCTGGTCGGACGACGCGGCACAGGGCATGGCGGAGGCCGGCCGGCTGGCCGAACGAGCCGTGATGCTGGATCCGCAGGACGCCAAGGCGCTGACCATCGCCGGGCATATCCGCGCCTACATGAACCATCGCCAGCGCGAGGCGATCGCCCTGCACGAGCGGGCGCTGACGCTGAACCCCAACCTGGCCATGGCGTGGTGCCTGTCCGGCGTGGCCCTGGCCTATCTCGGCGAGCTCGACGAGGCGGAGCGCCGCGTGCTTCGCTACAAGAAGCTGTCCCCGCTGGATCCGCACGCGTTCTTCTTCGACACCGCGCTGATCATCGTCGCCCTGTTGCGCCATGACTACGAGGCGGCGGTGATCGCCGGCCGCGAGGTCAGCGAGATGAACCCGGCCTTTTCCGCGGCGTGCAAACCCTATCTCGCCGCACTCGGCCATCTCGGCCTGTTCCAGGAAGCCGAAATCGTCAAGCGCCGGCTGCTGGCGATCCAGCCGGATTTCACGATCGCCAATTTCCTGGAGTCCAACCCGTTCGAACGCGCGGAGGACCGGGATCACTTCGTCGCGGGCCTGCGGCTCGGCGGTATTCCGGATTGATCCGCACGGCGACAGCAGCCCGAGCCATCAGTTCATCCCGTTGAGCGGCGCCCGCCGTGTCGTCCAGTAGGAGATGCGTTCGAGCAGCACGGTCGGATCGACCGGCTTGAGAATGAAATCGTTGCCCCCGGCCGACATGCCTTCGCGCAGGTCGTCAATCGTCTTCTTGGCGGTCAGAAAGGCAACCGGCACCGCGGCCAGTTCGTCGATGGCGCGAATCCTGCGGCAGGTCTCGTACCCATCCATCCACGGCATCTGCACATCGAGCAGGATCAGCCGCGGCATGATCCTGGTGACGAGGCTGAGGCATTCGCTGCCGCTGCTGGCGGCATAGAACGTGTACCCCGCCCATTCCGCCACCGCCTGCACCACGAGCAGATTTTCCCGCACGTCATCCACGCACACAACGACAGGACCGCTGTTGCTGGTGCTCTGGCTCATGCCCCGGCCTCCGGGAGAAGCGCCGTGGCGTTCAGCGACGGTGGCGCAAGGTCGAAATTCCGGCACAACGCACCCCAGGTGGTGCCGCCTTGGCGCACGAGCATCTGCGCCAGCGACCCCAGCGTTTCCGGGCGCTCCGTGCGGATCGCGCTCTCGATGTCACACAGCGTCGCGTGCAAGGCGCTGGCGCCGAGACTGCCGCAGGTTCCCTTCAGGCTATGCGCCTGCCACAGCGTGTCCTGATACCTCTGCGTTGCGATCAAACGCGTGATCGCCTCGATCTGCGCAGGGGCATTCGTCATGAACGTGTCGATGATGGCGCGAAAGGACCGCGGCGACATCGCCTTCTGCAAGGCGGCCAGCGCATGAAAATCGAGAACGCCAGCATCGAGAACGCCAGCATCGAGAACGCCAGCCTCGATGACACCGGCTTCGATGGCGAACCGGCCCCCCTGGCCAACCAGCGGTTCCCGGCGCAGCGCAGGCGCACTCTCCGCGCCCTCGCGCGTCATCGAACGCACCACGAGGTCCGCGGCCCGGCCACGCCTCTGCCGGTCCTGGGGCCGGCAACAACCCGATCCGCCTCGCCCACCCACCGCAGGCGATCATCGAAGGGGTTCATGTGCACCATACACCAGGGCCCTTCCAACAGGTCGGTTTGCAATACCCTGGTGTTTTACCGCACGACTCTTAAGAAAATGATACTCCCGATAACCCTCAGCCGGCTTCCGTCAGGCGCCACGCCGGCGTGCCCGGTTCGCACCAGAACGGCGTGGCGTTGGGTGTGCGAACGTTCGGCGGCAACCCCATCTCCGCCCGCAGGGCGCGAAACAGCGCGCCGTGCGCTACCACCAGCACCGGTGCCGGATTGGCCAGGGCGCGGTTGATGGCGGAGGTCGCCCGCAGCCGCAGATCGGCGAACCGCTCGGCTCCCTCCGGCGTATACTCGCCGTCCACCCAGGTGGCGAACCAGTCGCCCATCGGATGGCCTTCCTTCTCGCCGAACGCCACCTCGCGCAGCCCTTCATCGACAAACACCGCCAGCCCCAGCGCGTCCGCCACGATGCGCGCCGTGTCATGCGCCCGTGACAGCGGCGAGGCCACGATATGGACGATCCCGCGATGGCGCAGCCGTTCCGCCGCCCGGTGCGCCTGCGCCACGCCGGTGGCGTTCAGCGGGATATCGACATTGCCCTGGCTCAGATTCTGCGCGTTCCAGTCGGTCTCGCCGTGGCGGAGGAACCAGAACGGGGTCGCGGTCAGTGCGCTCAAGGCGTCAGGCCTTCACGCGCCAGCGCCCGCTGCACCGCCGGGCGTGCCTGCATCCGCAGGAAATGCGCGGCGATGTTGGCCGGCAGCGTCACCTCCGCGCGCTTGCCCCACATCTCGATGAAGAACAGCGCCGCATCGGCCACCGTGTATGGCCCCACCAGGTACTCGCGCCCGTCGAGCTGGTGGTCCAGCAAGGTCAGTGCCTTGCCGATGATCTCGTGGCCGCGGGCACGCACGGCGGGAAACTGCGCCTCGTCGGGGGCGAAGTTGGCGGTGCGGAACAGCCGCGCGAAGCCCTGCATGTGCACCGTGGCGCAGATATAGTCCATCGCTTCCAGCGCACGGGCCTCGATGTCCGGATCCGCCGGCAGCAGCCCGGCCGCCGGATGGGTGCGCCCCAGCCAGAGGGCGATGGCGGGAAACTCGGTCAGCACGCTGCCGTCATCGCGCTGCAGGGCCGGCACCTTGGATTTCGGGTTCACCGCGGTGAACGCCGGCTGATACAGCGTGCCGTCGCGGGTGCTCGAGATCTCGCCCTCGAACGGCACCCCGATCTCCTCGAGAATGACATGAATGCCGATCGAACACGCGCCGGGGGAATAGAACAGTTTCATCGTCACTCTCCGTCAAGATCAGTCGAACAGCGAGCTCACCGACGTCTCGTCGCTGATCCGGCGCATGGCCTCGGCCAGCAGCGAGGCGATGCTGGCCTGGCGGATGTTGCGCGCCAGCCGCACCGCCTCGGTGGCCAGAATGCTGTCGGTGATGGTCATCATCTCGATCGGGCTGGACGCGATGCGCGCCACCGCCCCACCCGACAGCACGCCATGGGTCACATACACGCTCACCGAACTCGCGCCGCGCGCCATCAGCGCCGCAGCCCCGTTGCACAGCGTGCCGCCGGAATCGACGATGTCGTCCACAATGATGCAATGCCGGCCCGCCACGTCGCCGATCACGTTCATCACCTCGGACACGCCGGCCCGCTCCCGCCGCTTGTCGATGATGGCAAGGTCGCTGTTCAGCCGCGTGGCGATCATCCGCGCGCGCAGCACGCCGCCCACATCGGGCGAGACGATCATCAGATCGCGCCCGGCATAGCGCTCCTGGATGTCACGGGTGAACAGCGGCGCGGTGTACAGATTGTCCACCGGAATGTCGAAGAACCCCTGAATCTGGCCGGCATGCAGATCGATCGTCAGCACCCGGTCCGCCCCCGCCTCGGTGATCAGGTTGGCGACCAGCTTGGCGCTGATCGGCGTCCGCGAGCCGGATTTCCGGTCCTGCCGCGCATAGCCGAAATACGGGATCACCGCCGTCACCCGCCGGGCCGAGGCGCGCCGCAGCGCGTCCATCGTGATCAGCAGCTCCATCAGGTTGTCGTTGGCGGGATACGAGGTCGACTGGATGACAAACACATCCTCGCCGCGGATGTTCTCGTGGATCTCCACGAACACCTCCATGTCGGCGAACCGGCGCACCGAGGCGCGGGTCAGCGGCAGGTTCAAGGTGGCGGCCACAGCCTCGGCCAGCGGTCGGTTGCTGTTGCAGGCGACGATCTTCATGAATGACGGGTCCGGAGCTCGGGGAAAGGCGCGAAACGGCCAGAAGGACATGGCATGAGGCACAACGCGCCGCGGACCGCTTCTAGCAATGGTTGGGCTGGCTGTCACTTCACCGTCATTGCAATTCGGTTATTCCCTCTGCATGGGCGGGAAGGAAGCAAAGGGTTCTTTTTTGAAAAAAAGAACCAAAAAACTTTCATCGGGCTGTCGCTGCTCCCTCCGAAAAAAAATCGCCCAAGTCATAGAAAGTCTTTTGCTTCTTTTCTTCAGAAAAGAAGACCTTTCTTACTTTCATCTGACCAGCCGCCCGGTCTGCTGATCCACCACGTCCTTCACCCCGCCCGCCGCCTCCTGCGCCACGGCATAGGCCACATCCCCCCAATGCCGATCCAGACTGCCGGCGGGAATCTCATTGAGCTGCACCAGCTTGCCGCGTTCGGTGCCGGTGGCGTCGCTGACCAGCCAGGTGATCTCGATGCGCGTGGTCTTGGCCGAGATCGGCACGGCGTCCACATGCCCCGTGACATGAAAATCCGCGTTGTCATCGCCCACCAGCAGGCCAAGCCCGGCCAGCTGGTCACGCATGTTGCGCGACAGCTGGCTGTTGCCGTCCCCCGGCGCCCCGGTGACCTGCGCCACCGTCACGCGGATCTGCCGGTTGACCAGGCTGTGGGGGTCGCTGGCGCGCCGCGCCGCCTCGATCCTTGTCAGCAATCCGGCGATGTTGGGCGCAGCAGCACTGGCAATGCCGCGCAGCGCCGGCGAGGCGCCGCTGGCCCAGAGCTCCGACGGAACAGTGTCGCCCTGTGACGCGCCCACATTCCGGCCGGCCGGATCATAGACCGTGTAGACCGGCACCACCCCGCGATCCTGCAGCGTGGCGGTGACCACCAGCCGCCAGTCGCCCGCCACCGGGCGCGTCGCCACGGCCGGCACGTCCTGCGTCACCAAAGCCTGCGCCAGCGCCGAAGCCAGCACGGCGGCCGCATCCGGCGGCAGCACCGAGGCATCGGGGGTGATCACAGCGAGGCGCACCGGCGGCGGCTGCGCCAGCCTGGTGGCGTTGGCGCCGGGATAGCCCTCGAACGGCCGCGGCAGATTGCCGCAGGCGGCAACCGCCAGCAGCAGCACCAGGCCCATCAGCGTCGTGAGCCAGCGTGCCACAGACCGAACCGGCGTCATTGCGGCAGTGCCACGATCGAGATCTGGTGGCCAAGCGGGCCGCCACCGGCCAGGGTGCGCCTCCGATGGCTGAAGAACCGCTCCGGCTCCGCCAACGTGTCCGCGTCGATGGTCTCGACGCGTGTGACATCGGCCTCCCGCAGCCGCCAGGCGCAGCATCCCGCGAGGTCGAAATACCAGTGCCCGGGCCGGTTGCCGTCGGCGAAGAAGCTGATATGCCGCGCATCGGCCGCCAGCACGGTCTCGCGCAGATCGTCCCCCACCTCATAGGAGGCCTGACGGATGCAGGGGCCGATGGCCGCCGCAATGTCGGTGGCGCCCAGCGCCCGCATCGCCCGCAGCGTTGCCTCGATCACGCCCGCCACCGCACCGCGCCAGCCGGCATGGGCGGCGCCGATCACGCCCCGCGCGGGATCGGCGAACAGAATGGGCGCACAATCCGCCGTGACGATGCCAAGCGCCACACCTGCGCGCGTCGAGACCATGGCATCGGCGCGCGGGCCGCTGCCGGGAGGATAGGGGGCGTCAACGACCGCCACGTCGATGCCGTGCACCTGCATCAATCCGGACAGCATCGCCGGCGCCGCTCCGATGGCGCGCGCCGCGCGGGCGCGGTTCTCGAGCACGTTGTCGCGCGGATCGGCGCCGGAGAGGCTGCAGTTGAGGCTGCTGAACGCCCCTTCCGACACGCCGCCACGGCGGGTGAAGAAGCCATGCGGCACATCAAGGGCGCGGGCGAACAGAGCCTCGGCGATCATGCGGCGAATCCTGGAGGTTGCGGCAGGCCTGGATGGCAGATCGCCAGCGCCTTGAACAATCGGCCCATCCACTGCGGCTCGGCAAGCCGTGCGGCGGACTGGAGCAGGCGGGCCGCCTGGGCCGGCGGCTGGTGGCGAGCCAGCATGCCGGTGCGCTGGTGCAGGCCGAGGCGGGTGAGGAACAGCCCCTGCGGCACCGGGCCATGCGCCGTGCAGCCCGCAGCGGCAGCGGCGAACGCGGCAAAATCGACATGGGCGGTCAGATCCGCGGTGCCGGGTTCGCCCAACGGGTCGCAAGTCTCGCCGTGGCGCAGCGCCTGCAGCGAGTCTCCCGGCATCGACAGGGCCGGGCCGTAGTCGATGAACAGCGCCGCACCGCCTTCGGACGACAAGCGGCGGCCGAGCCATGCCGCAATCCGCAGCGCGGGCTCGCAACGCTCGATCACGGTGCCCTCCGGCGCGTCCGGCAGAGGCTCCTGGCAAGGGCGCTCGACGAAGCATCCGTCACACACGAACCGCTCCTGCCACACCGCACGCCGGACGAACTGGCGGATCGGCAGCGCATCAAGGAACTCGTTGGCCAGCAGAATGCAGGGCCCCGGCGGCAGATCGGCGATGCTGTCGTGCCACACCGCCTCGAGCCGCGTGGCCTGGGCGGCGCGCAGCGCGGGCGAGGTCTCCACCAGATGCAGCCGCAGACTGCGGGCAAAATCCGGCACGGTGGCGCGGATCGCCCGCAGCGCGTCGGCCATCAGCGTGCCGCGCCCCGGTCCCGCCTCGGCCAGAATCACCGGCGCGGGGCGCCCCATGCTCTCCCACAGCAGAGCCGCCCAGAGCCCCAGGATCTCGCCGAACACCTGGCTGATCTCGGGCGCCGTGGTGAAGTCGGCATACGGATCGCGCTGCGCGTAATAGGCGGCGTTGGCCTCTGCCATGAACGCGTCGAGCCGCAGGGTCATCGCGTCCGGCGCAGCGCGAACGCCGCGAAGCCGAAGCCGATCAGCAGCATCGGCAGCGACAGCAGCTGCCCCATCGTGGCGCCCGCGAACAGAAACCCCAGAAACGCATCCGGCTGGCGGAAGAACTCGCCGATGATCCGCGCGATCGCGTAGCCGATCAGAAACACCCCGGTCAGCAGGCCGAAGCGCGCGCGGATGCGCTCGCGGCGCGACAGGGTGAACATGACGATGAACAGGATCAGCCCTTCCATCAGCGCCTGGTAGATCTGGCTGGGATGGCGCGGAATCGGCCCGCCGCTGGGAAAGATCATCGCCCAGGGCAGCCAGTCCGGCGCCTCGCGGCCCCACAGCTCGCCGTTGATGAAATTGGCGACACGCCCCAGCCCCAGCCCGATCGGCGCCGCGATGGCGATGCGGTCGGCAAAGCCAAGGATCGGCAGGCCCAGCTGCCGGCAATACAGGATCACCGCCAGCGACACGCCGATCATGCCGCCATGGAAGGACATGCCGCCCTCCCACACCGCGAAGATCCGCAGCGGTTCGGCCAGGAACGCGCTGGGCTGATAGAACAGCACGTAGCCAAGCCGGCCGCCCAGCACCACGCCGAGCGTGGCCCAGGACAGAAAATCATCCACCTGCGCGGGCGTCGCGACCTGCGGGGTCTGCTGCGCCCACACCCGCACCAGCCGCCAGCCCAGCACCAGCGCGGTGATATAGGCCAGCGCGTACCAGCGGATCGCGAACGGCCCGAGTGCCACCACCACAGGGTCGAACTGCGGGAACATCAGCACAGGGAACATGAACCGGGCCTTATTTAACGAGCGCCCGCACGATATAGAGATCAACCTGTCCCGGCGAAAGCCGCCTGAGGAGTAACACGCCATGGCCGATCGTCCGCGTCTGTTTGATGACCTCGCCGGAGTGGCCGGCGGCGCGATCTCCGCCCTGTCCGGCCTGCGCGACGAGGCGGAGGCGCTGATCCGCGCCCGCGTCGACGAAACCATCCGCAAGCTCGACCTGGTGCGCCGCGAGGAGCTGGAAGCCGTGGCCGAGCTCGCCGCCAACGCCAGGGCCGCCCAGGAGGACGCCGAGGCACGGCTGGCCGCACTCGAAGCCCGCATCGCCGCCCTCGAACCGCACGCCCCGTCCGGACCGGGCATGATGGCCTGAATGCTGCGCTGCAACATGAAGTGGCGTGTTAACTTCGCGTGGCAAACTGGCGGACACTTGCGGCACATCCGCCACGGCAAGTAGGGTTCACCTGTGGCCGGATGGGAATCGGACCCCAAAACGGGTCTGCACTCTGCTCCGGCCCACAGGCCTTCCTCCAGGACGGGAGCCCCCGCATGTCTGCCCATATGACCATGATCCAGGAACGCGCCGCCAACCCGCTCGACGTGATGGAGCAGATCGTCAGTGCAAATGACTGGGTGTTCGACCGCCGCAACGACGCCGAGATGGCGGCCGAGGCGCCGGGCAAATGGTGTGACTACGGCCTGTATTTCAGCTGGTCGTCCGAAATCAGCGCCATGCACTTCACCTGCGCCTTCGACCTGAAGGTCCCGGAAAAGAGCCGCGCCGCCCTGTTCGAGCTGCTGGCGCTGGCCAACGAGCGCCTCTGGATCGGCCATTTCGGCATGGACACCGATGACGGCATGCCTGTGTTCCGCCATTCCGTGCTGCTGCGCGGCGCCCCCGGCGCCTCGGCCGAAAGCCTGGAGGACATGATCGACATCGCCATCACCGAATGCGAGCGGTTCTACCCCGCGTTCCAGTTTGTGCTGTGGGGCGGCAAGCCACCCGCCGAGGCGCTGCAGGCCGCCATGCTGGAATGCGTGGGAGAGGCATGATCCCGCCGATTCTGCTGGTCGGCATGGGCAAGATGGGCGGCGCCATGCTGGCCGGATGGCTGGAGAAAGGCCTGGCCCCGTCTTTCGCCGTCGACCCGTCAGGCCCCGCCGCGCCCGCGCCCGAGGTCACGGTGGTGGCCGAGGCCGCGATGCTCCCGGCCGATTTCCAGCCCCAGGCCATCGTCATGGCGGTGAAGCCGCAATCCGCCGCCGAGGTCCTGCCGCTCTACGCCCGCTTCGGCGATGCGGTGCTGCTGTCGATCATGGCGGGCAAGACGATCGCCTTTCTGCAATCCGGCTTCGGCGGCGCCGCCGTCGTCCGCGCCATGCCCAACACCCCCGCCGCGATCCGCCAAGGCATCACCGTGGCCTGTCCCGGCGCCGGCGTCTCCCCTGTCCAGCGCACCCTGTGCCACGAGCTGCTGGCCGGCGTGGGCTTGGTGGAATGGGTCGACGACGAAGCCATCATCGACCCGGTGACCGCGGTCTCCGGCGGCGGCCCGGCCTATGTGTTCCTGCTCGCCGAGCTTCTGGAGCAGGCGGCCATCGAACAGGGCGTGCCCGCCCCGCTGGCCCGGGTGCTGGCGCGCCAGACCGTCTCCGGCTCCGGCGCGCTGCTGGCAGCGAGCCCCGAGGATGCGGCCCAGCTGCGGCGCAACGTCACCAGCCCCAAGGGCACCACGGAGCGGGCCCTGGCCGTGCTGATGGACCCCGCCGCGTGGCCGGACGCCGTCTCCCGCGCCATCGCCGCCGCCACCGGACGATCGCGCGAATTGGCCGGCTGACAAAGCCGCCGCTTCTTCCTATGTCTCAGGAATGGAAGACATCGCATTCACCGAGGCTCTCGTCGCGTCCGCGTTCCGGCTGATCGCGGAGTCCGGCTGGTCCCGGCTGACCGTCCTGGCAGCCGCGAAGGCGGGCGATCTGCCGCTCGATCGCGCCCGGTCGCTGATGCCCTGCAAGATCGCCCTGCTGCTCGCCTTCGGCCGCCTGGCCGACCGGGCGGCACTCACTGGCATCCTCGAGGACAGCACGGTGCGCGACCGGCTTCTCGGCATCGTGATGAGCCGCATCGATGTGCTGCAGGCGCATCGGCCGGGGGTGCTGGCCCTGCTGCGCGATCTGCCGCGCGATCCCCTCGCCGGCTTGGCCGTGACGGCGGCGAGCCTGACCAGCATGCGCTGGATGCTGGACGGCGCGGGCATCGAGACCACCGGCGTCCTCGGCCGGCTGCGCGTGAATTCCATGCTGGCGATGTGGCTGTACACCGTGCGCGCCTGGCGTGAGGACGAGACGGAAGATCTCTCGCCCACCATGGCGGCCCTCGATCGGGCGCTGGACCGGGCCGAGCAGCTCGAGAATTCATTCGGCCGCGCATGATATCTGCCCAGGTTGCCGGGAAAGCCCGAAGCGCGTAGACCGCCGGCAAAGACGTCCCGACTTATCGTCCAAAAGGAGCGCCCCATGGCTGAAACCACGCCTGTCAATCCGTTTGCCGTTGCGATGAACCAGGCCAAGTCCGCCGCGGAGGACCTCACCAAGATGTTCGCCGACATGAAGATCCCGGGGCTGCCCGACGCCACGGCGCTGATGGAGGCGCACAAGCGCAATATCGAGGTCATGTCCGCCGCCAACCGGATCGCCCTCGAAGGCGCACAGGCCGTGGCCAAGCGCCACATGGAGATCATGCAGCAGACGATGGCCGAGCTCAGCGAGACGCTGCGCGGCCTGACCGCGACCGAGAGCCCGCAGGACAAGGCGGCCAAGCAGACCGAGCTGCTGAAGCAGGCCTATGAGCGCGCCGTGGCCAACACCAAGGAACTGGCCGATCTCATCCAGCACGCCAACGGTGAGGCGCTGGCGCTGCTGAACCAGCGCTTTGTCGAGGCGATGGAAGAGGCCAAGAGCCTGCTGGCCAAGACCAAGGCGTAAGCCCTTATATTTGCTTCGTCAGCAGTCATTCTTTATGACTGCTGACGAAGCAAGGACTTCTTTTCTGAAGAAAAGAAGCAAAAGACTTTTATCCCTTGAGACTTTTCCCACCCGGAACGATGCGCGCCTCACGGACGAAAGTTTTTTGGTTCTTTTTTTCAAAAAAGAACCGCTTCCTCCCTAAACATCCAACTCCCCCACCGACTTCGCGTGCTCCTGAATGAACTGAAACCGCAGTTCCGGCTTGCGCCCCATCAAACTCTCCACCCGCTCCGCCGTCGCCGCCCGATCCGCCCCCGCGTTCACCACCTTCAGCAGCGTCCGCCGCTTCGGATCCATCGTCGTCTCCTTCAGCGCCGCCGGCGGCATCTCCCCCAGCCCCTTGAACCGCGACACCTCGATCTTCCCGCTCGCCCGGAACAGCTTCGTCTTCGCCTCGCGGTCCGCGTCATCCATCGCGTAGACCGACCTCGCCCCCTGCGTCAGCCGATACAGCGGCGGCTGCGCCAGATACACATGCCCATGGCTGATCAGCTCCGGCAGCTCCCGGTAGAAGAACGTCATCAGCAGCGAGGCGATATGCGCCCCGTCCACATCCGCATCGGTCATGATGATCACCCGCCCGTAGCGCAGCTTCGTCCGGTCGAACCGGTCGCCCACCCCGCACCCCAGCGCCTCGATGAGATCCTTCAGCTCCTGATTCTGCCGCAGCTTCTCCGTCGTGGCACTGGCCACGTTGAGGATCTTGCCCCGCAGCGGCAGCACCGCCTGGCTCGCCCGGTCCCGCGCCTGCTTGGCTGACCCGCCGGCGCTGTCCCCCTCCACCAGGAACAGCTCGGTCCGCGCCGCATCCTCCAGCGTGCAATCCGCCAGCTTCCCCGGCAGCCGCAGCCGCCGCGTGGCGGATTTCCGCGGCGTGTCCTTCAGTTCCTTCCGCCGCAGCCGCTCCTCCGCCCGCTCGATCACGAACGCCAGCAACGCATCCGCCTGCGACGTGCTGGCAGCGAGGAAATGGTCGAACCGGTCCCGCAGCGCCCCCTCCACCAGCCGCGTCGCCTCGGCGTTGGTGAGCTTCTCCTTGGTCTGGCCCTGGAACTGCGGCTCGCGGATGAACACCGAAAGCTTAGCCGCCATGTTGCCGAGCAGATCCTCGGCGGTGATCGCCGCCGCCCGCTTGTTGCCGCGCTGCTCGCCCCAGGCCCGCAGCCCCTTCAGCAGCGCCGACCGGAAACCCGCCTCATGCGTTCCGCCCTGCGGCGTCGGCACCGTGTTGCAATAGCTGGAAAGGGCGGATTCGCCATCTTCCAGCCAGGCGATCGCCCATTCCAGCCGCCCCGTCCGCACCCCGTTGGCCTGCGGCAGCTCGGCATCGCCCGCCCACAGCGGCACCACGGTCGGCCTGCCGGCCAGATCCGCTTCCAGACTGTCGCGCAACCCGCCCGGAAAATGCAGCTCCGCCTCTTCCGGCACCTCGGTGCCCGCCACCAGCGCCGCATCGCACGCCCAGCGGATCCGCACGCCGCGAAACAGATACGCCTTCGACCGGCACAGCCGGAACAGCCGCGCCGGCAGAAACGCCAGCGCGCCAAAGATCTCCGGATCGGGCTTGAACCTTATCTGCGTGCCCCGCCGGTTCTGCACCGCCCCGGCATTCACCAGCTTCGACGTCGGCTTCCCACGGGCATAGCTCTGCTTCCACAGCACCCGGTCCCGCGCGACCTCCACCTCCAGCGTCTCGGACAGTGCGTTGACCACCGAGCTGCCCACGCCATGCAGCCCGCCCGACGTCTCATACGCCTTGCCGCTGAACTTGCCGCCGGAGTGCAGCGTGGTGAGGATTACCTCAAGCGCCGACATCGTCTTGAACTTCGGATGCGCATCCACCGGAATCCCGCGTCCGTTGTCGCGCACCGAAAGCCAGTTCCCCTGGCCCAGCGACACCTCGATCAGGCTGGCATGCCCCGCCACCGCCTCATCCATGGCGTTGTCGATGATCTCGGCTGCCAGATGATGCAGCGCTGTCTCATCGGTCCCGCCGATATACATGCCTGGCCGCCGCCGCACCGGCTCCAGCCCCTCCAGCACCTCGATATCCTTGGCCGAATAGGCTGCATCATCCCGGCCGTCCTTCCCGGCCTTGAAGAGATCGTTCATGCTGTGTTCCTGTCTGTGGCCGCGACCTTAGCCACCGCGACTGCATTCCGGCAAGCGTCTAGCCCTGGGCGAGACTCCGCTGCGGTGCGACGGCGAGATATCGCCGCTGCGGCCCGGGCTCCCCCTCGATCTGAAAGGCAAACGCCCGCGCCAGCGCTGCCCGATCGAGCTCTGACAGCCGACCGGCCTCGCGCAGATGGTCCGTCCAGCTCTCCACCCACCAGATCTCCACCCAATGCTCAGGGTCCGACACATCCTCGCCGAGATGCCATTCCATTGCCCCGGCCCGCCCGCGGGCATCGCGCACATCGGCCATCGCATCGAGGAACGCCGCCTTGTGCTCCGGCGCGATCTGGTAATGCTGGCTTTCCATCACCCGCGCCCGGGTGCGGCTGAGCTCCGGCGCCAGAACCGGCGCCACCACATCCGGCTGCGGCACAATCGGTGCCACCGCCACTTTCGGCCGCTCCGTCGCGTCAAGCCCGAACCCGCGCACCGCGACCGACGTCACAACACCCACGATCGCCGCCGCCATCAGCGTCTGCGAAATGCCGATCTGCGTGCCCAGCCAGCCCCAGAAGAACGTCCCCGCCGCCAAGGCGAAGTTGAACCCGAGCTGGTAGATCGCCAACGCCCGCGACCGCACCCATCCCGGCGCCGAAAGCTGCGCCGCCCCCTGCGTCACGGAGGAAGCGGTGACCCAGCCGTACCCGAAGATCAGCATTCCCACACAGGCCGGCAGCCAATGCCGCGACAGCGCCAGCGTCGCCACGCCCGCACAGGACAGCAGCGTGGAGAAGAACACGATCGTCCCACGCCCCAGCCGCGCGCGCACCTGCGGCAGCACCAGCCCCGCCGTGATCCCGCCGATCCCCATCAGCCCGAGCAGCGTGCCATAGACCGCAGCCCCAAGCCCGAGCTGCTCGCGCACCACCAGCGGCAGCATCGCCCAGGGCGCCGCGCACGGAAAGAAATACGCCGACGACCGCACCATCGCCGAGCGGATCTGCGGCGTGTGGCGCACAAACCGCATCCCCGCCCGCATGGCACTCAGCAGATGCTCACGGGGCAGGGAGCTCGGCCGATGCCGCCGATGGATCGACAGCAGCACGCCGATCACAGCGACATAGCTCACCGCATTCAGCCCGAACGTCAGCGCCGGGCCGCCCGCCAGCAGCAGAAATCCCGCCAGCGCCGGGCCCACCGCGCGGGCGATGTTGAACCCCACCCCGTTCAGCGCCACCGCCTGCACCAGGTCGGACCGCGGCACCGATTCCACCATCACCGACCCCCAGGCCGGATTGTTCATCGCCGCCCCGAGCCCGATGGCGAAGGTCAGCATCAGCAGCTCCCATGCCCCGGTGGCATGGGCAAAGGTCAGCAAAGCCAAAACGCTCGCCGCCAGCAGCATCCACGTCTGCGTGCCGATGATGAACAGCCGCCGGTCCACGATATCAGCGATCGCCCCCGCCGGCAGCGCGAACAGGAACACCGGAATGATCGTCGCCGCCTGCACCATGCTGACCATCAGCGCGTTGGGCGACAGCGACGTCATCATCCACCCGGCACCCGTGCTCTGCATCCACACGCCAAGCGACACCACGACATTCGCGCCCCAAAGCAGGCGGAACATCTTGTGGCGCAACGGCGCGAGCGAGGCGGGCAAGGGCATGCACTATCCTTGCCTGGTCACGAGAGGGAAGGAAATGACGTTATGGCGCTGAACCGGTTTCCAAATGGTGAACCCCGCGCCCGACCGAGCGCCCGATCAGCGCGAGCGTCGCCCCCCCGGTCGTCCAACCGGGGGCCTCGGCCACCAGCGTGTCGAGCGTGCCCCGCAGCTCCCGCTGCCGCGGAGTCCCGCCCCGCTCGATCAGCATCGCAGGTGTCGCCGGGTCCAACCCGTGCGCCAGCAGCCCGTCGCGCAGCAGCGGCAGCGACACGATGCCCATATAGACAGCGACGGTCCCGCCCAGCGCCACCAAGGGCGCGAAATCGATGTCGAGCTGCCCCTCCTTGGTGTGCCCGGTGATGAAGGTCACGCTGCGGTTGGCCTCCCGATGCGTGAGCGGAATGCGCGCCTGCGCCGCACAGGCCAGCGCCGCCGTCACCCCCGGCACCACCTCGAACGGCACCCCCGCCGCCGCCAGCGCCTCCGCCTCCTCGCCGCCGCGTCCAAAGATGAACGGATCGCCCCCCTTCAGCCGCACCACGCGGCGCCCCTCGCGCGCCAGCCTCACCAGCAGCGCGTTGATGTCCTCCTGCTGCAGACAATGATTCGCCCGCTGCTTGCCCACATAGACCCGCTCGGCATCCCGCCGCGCCATGTCCAGCACCGCCTCGCCGACCAGCCGGTCATGGACAATGACATCCGCCTCGCCCAGCAGCCGCTGCGCCCGCAACGTCATCAGATCCGCAGCCCCCGGCCCGCCGCCGACCAGAAACACCATCCCCCTCGGCGTCTCGCCCGTCTCCAGCTCGGCCGCGAACACCGCCGCCGCCTCCGCCTCCCGTCCGGCGAACACCAGTTCCGCCGCCGGCCCGGTCAGCAGCCGCTCCAGCACCCGCCGCCGCAGCGCCAGATCCGGCAGACGACGGCGGATCTCCGCCTTGAACGTCTCCGCCAACGCGGCAAGCCTGCCATAGGCCGGCGGGATCAGCGCCTCGATCCGGGCGCGGATCAGTCGCGCCAGCACCGGCGCCACACCCCCTGACGACACCGCAATCGTGATCGCCTCCCGCTCGATCACCGCGGGGGTGATGAAGCTGCACAGCGCCGGCCGATCCACGACATTCACCGGTATCCCCGCCCGCATCGCAGCCGCACTGAGCGCCACCAGGTCCGCCTCCGGCGCATCCGCCCCCACCGCCACCGCACAGCCCGCGAGGTCCACCGGATCGAACCCCGGCCGGATCGACACGACGGCCCCGGCCCGACGCAAAGCCTCGGCCTTGCGTTCCGCCACCTCGCCGCGCCCCACCACCAGCGCCGTGCGCCCGTTCAGCTCCAGAAAAACCGGGAAATGCCGCATGCCCATCGTGCTCCTTGCGCCGCCCGGTAGCACGCCGCGTCTGTCGCACAAAGCCGTCACATAAATCCGACTCTCTCAACCATTTTTTATATTTTTGAGACGAATTTTGGTTCTCGATACAACGTCTCAAATCCAATAGCGTCCGCGCATCCTGGAGATTGCCCCATGCGAATCCTGCACCTGATCGGCTCCCTACATTCAAATGACGCGCAGATCGCCTTGATTCTCGCCCAGTCCGAACGGGTGGAGACCGTGGTGATGGCCCCTGACGGCGCCGCCTCCGCCGAGGCGCTGGTCCAGGCCGGTCTTCCCGTGCTGTGGCGCAAGCCCGGCCAGAGCGTCAGCCACGTTGCAGACGCCATGCAGGTCCTCCAGCCCGACCTGGTTCACCTCCATGGCGCTCACGAAAGCGAGACGCTGATCCCGCTGCGCGTGTTCTCCAACCGCCCACTGGTGCTGCAGCTGAACGCCGCGGACTGCGAAGCCCCGGGCTTGCTCCGTCGCGACCTCCGCGGCCTGCGGCTGGACTGGCGCGGCGGCCATCCCGCCACAGCGCTTTGCCCGGTGGATCTGGTCGATCCGGCCACCTCTGTCAGCTGCGCCCTGCCGGTGGCGCTTTCGGAAGTGATCCTGTTCGACCCCGCCCAAGTCGCCACCCCCTGGTTCCTGACGTTGTATCGCCGCCTGCTCCTGGCCAGAAGGCCTGTCGGCGAGGAACTGGCGCTCCCCGGCCTCGCCTGAAACGCTACCGGCAGTGCTGCGCACCCGCTACCCTGCGGGAATGCCGCACCGCGCGCCGCACCGCCCGAGTCCCGCCCGAGCCACGCCATGACGGTGCTGGTCACCGGTGCTGCCGGCTTCATCGGCAGCCACGTCGCCCAGGCGCTGCTGCGCCGGGGCGAGTCTGTGATCGGCATCGACAACCTCAACACCTATTATGAGCCCCGCCTGAAGCACGACCGGCTGGCGCTGCTGGAAGGGCAGGGGGGCTTTGTCTTCCACCGCGGCGACATCGCTGATCGCCGCTTCATGGAAGGCCTGGCCGACGCCTATCCCGGCCTCACCGGATTCGTCCACCTCGCAGCCCAGGCCGGTGTCCGCTATTCCCGCACCCACCCGCACGACTACGCCTCCGCCAACCTGGCCGGCCATCTCTGTGTGCTCGAACTGGCGCGCGGGCTGCATCGCCTGCGCCACATGGTCTACGCCAGCTCCTCCTCGGTCTACGGCGCCGACGCGATATCTCCCTTCGACGAAACCCAGCGCGCGGCCGAACCGATGTCGCTCTACGCCGCCACCAAGCGCGCTGACGAACTGATCAGCCACAGCTACGCCTTGCAATACGGCATCCCGCTGACCGGCCTGCGCTTCTTCACCGTGTACGGTCCTTGGGGTCGCCCCGATATGGCCTATTTCCTGTTCGCCCGCGCCATCCGCGACGGCAGGCCGATCACCCTGTTCGACGGCGGCCGCCTGCAGCGTGATTTCACCTACATCGATGACATCGTGGCCGGCGTGCTCGCCGTGCTCGACCGCCCACCCCAATCCAGTCCGCCGGCGCGCCTGCTCAACATCGGCAATCGCCACGCAAGACCGGTGCACGATCTGGTGGCACTGTTGGAGCACGGCCTCGGTCGGAAGGCCGTCATCGTCGACAGCCCCCGCCCGAATTCCGAGGTCCTGAGCACCTGCGCTGATGTCGACCGTCTGACCGAGCTTACCGGTCTGTCACCCACGACTGATCTGGCTCGTGGAATTGCCAGCTTTCTCAACTGGTTCCGCGTTTGGGAGCCGGCCGTGACGACATAAACAGCGTCAAGCTGACACATCACTGCAAAGAAGCTGTTGACCGACCCGCGGGCTTGGACTAGACCTCGCGTTATCGAGACGGCGCCGACCACTTCGAGGGTTGTCAGACCCTGTGGCCGGCACAAGTTCCCGGCCAGAATTGATCTTTAGCACGCTGGCTGTGCGCCCTATGGTCGCACAGGTGGCGTGTGTGAGGTCCTGCTCTTTCACAAGTAAATCAGGAATGGAAGGGATACGTTGGCGGCGCTCCATGCTTGCTCTGCGGAAGCGGGGCAGGGATTGTGTTCTGGGGTATTGGGTAGGTTTTATGACCGGCCTGATCTTG
>JBBILI010000036.1:0-56458 GCA_037445025.1 Rhodospirillales bacterium | reverse complement strand
CGCGCCGTATCGGCCACGAACAATGTCTGCGAGCGTGCGCTGCGGCCCAGCGTGATCTTCCGCAAGGTGACCAACGGCTTTCGCTCCGAATGGGGTGCGCAAACCTACGCCGCCTTCCGCTCCGTGGCCAGCACCGCAAAGGCCAATGGCCGCTCCGTCCTCGGTGATATTCGTCACGTGCTGGCAGCCACGTCACAACGCGACGCGCGGGCAGAGGTGGGGTGAGCAATTACGGATTGACGCGTGAATAGTAAGAATGTGGTATGCAAGGATCAATCTGATGATTGATGGATCGAAATTCCCAGGAGGGTCTTGATAATGAAATATGCAGCCGTTACTTTTGTCTATAACGAAACAGTTAATCTTCCTATTTGGACTAAATATTATGGAGAGCTTTTCGGAAGGCAAAATTTATTCGTGCTGGATCGATCCTCAACGGATGGGAGCACAGAAGATTTAGGTTTGATTAATGTGATTAAACTTGATCACAGTGCATTTGATGAGGATTCAAAAACACATTTGATGTCAATGTTCCACTCCGCCCTCACCGCAGTATTTGACGCTGTTATAGTAACCGATTGCGATGAGATATTGGTTCCCGACCCTGATTATTTTCCGAATTTATGTGCGTACATCGAATCGATGGAGCAGGATTATGTAAATGCCATGGGCGTGGATATCATCCACATGATTACCGAGGAAGCACCCATTGATCTTAGTCGACCTATTCTGTCTCAGCGCCAATTCGGGCGTTTTCATGCGCCAGAGTGTAAGAATCTGCTGAGCCGGGTTCCGGTTCGTTGGTTGCCTGGTTTGCATTCATCGAATCTCGCGCCAAAGTTTGATCCGCGTTTAATCAATTTTCACCTGAAATTTATGGATTACGGATCCGCAGTAAAGCGCCAAGACATCAACTTAAAGACGCAGTGGTCTGAGCAGTCACTGAGAGCGAATTACGGCGCACATCATCGTCAGCCACTCAGTCAGTTTGTTCATGAAGGATTTTTGGGCGCAATAGATTTGAGGAAACGTAATTTAATTGGAAAGTTTGAGTTTGGTGAGGAAATAGCTGATTTAGAGGCTCGAACTGCAATAGATCCAATGGGTAACTACCGTGTGCCCATGGATATTTCCAAGATGGTGATGATACCGGAACGATTTAAACTGGCAGTTTAGCGCCGCTGCTGATGTTGGCCCAGTCGGAGGGATCGGCGAATGGGCTGTCCGCTGACGGTGGTTGCCACGGGTAGGCGACAGCCGCGGCAGATGCTTTGCGTTTGTGATCTTGGTTGGCTGTCGCCGGGCCGGGCGGAAACTCGTCAACCCGGCGATCAATGCCGTTAGAATTTCGGAACTGCTCACCCCCATCAGGCTGTGGCTGCGGTGGGGGTGGAGACGAGGGCGTTTGTGATGGCCTGTCGGGCGGAGCCGTCTGCTTGTTGCAATGGCGGAGACGGTAGCGGCGTAGAGCCTTGCGCCGCAGTGCGGTCGGAAGCAGGCGGTCACGTTTCGGACGATCATGCTGCGCCGCAGGCCACGTTCGGCTCCGTTGTTGGTGGAGGGGACGTCACGGCGGACGGCGAACAGGAAGAGATGGTTTCGGCACTTCCTGACAGCCTTGGCCAGCTTGCGACCCGCGTCCGTCGTGGGCGGTGGTTCCAGGATCGCGCTGAGGCGCCGCTCGAGATCGGCGCGGTACTGGGCCTAGATGGGATCCGTGAGGCCGTCGCGGCGCTTGCCGACGGCGATGGCGCGCAGCAGATGGGCCAGGCAGAGCTGGCGCTCCCGGGCGTGGCTGTTCTGAGCGCCATAACGGTCGGCAATCCAGATCTCCGGCGTAGCGCCCTGGAGGAAGTCCGTCACGAGCTGGGCGGCACGGCTGTTGGTGATAACGTGGTAGACGGCCGTGGAACAATGCGTCACCCAGCCTCGGCGCGGGCCAGTATATTGGCGATTGCGCCGTCACTGAGAGTGACGCTGAGCACGTCGTCTATCAGCCGGGCGAATGACCCACAACTCTTACACCAATTCTGGAGGCACGACCGGGGGCGGTCCCTGCACGGGCTTCCGGTTTTGGGGCGCGGCGCGGATTTCACTGGTCTTTCCGGTGATCATCTGTTATAAAAATTAACATGAACTCAATGGATGCCAATTCCCCATTTTTGCGCCTTGCCTTTGTGACCCGTGCGTTGCGGGAGGCTTTGGCGGGTTGGGGTGCGCGGGGGGTGTTGGCTGCGGCGTTGGTGTTGCTGGTGCATCGGCGGTTGGGACAGATCCATCTTCGGATGGAGCGGTTGGCGGCGCGGTTTCTGGCGGGGCCGGTGTGGCGGCGGGAGGTTCGGGTTGTTGATGCGGCCGTCGCACGGGGGCCGCGGGTTCGGCGGGTCCGGATCTGGCCTGGTGGGTTCGGGTGGCTGGTGAAGGCGGCTTCGTGGCAGGCGGCGGGGTATGGGTCGCAGCTTCGGGCGGTTCTGGAGACGCCTGAGATGGTGGCGTTGCTGATTGCGGCGCCGCAGGCGGTGCGGATTTTGCGTCCGTTGTGTCGGATGCTGGCGATCGAGACGTCGGTGTTGCGGCCTGGGGTTGTGGTGGTTGAGAGGCCGGTGCGGGTGAAGCGGGTGCGCACGCCGCGGCCGCCGGTTGATCTGGGGCGGGTTCCGTTGCCGCGGGGGGTGATTTCGTGGGCGCGGCGGGAGGGTTTTGCGAAGCGGTGAGGGCGCCGTACATCTTGGTGCGCTCTAATTGTTCCGGCAACGCAATAGTAATTGAGTTCAGGGTGTCTCGATGGGCGAATGCTTGATGTGTAAAAGTCTTTTGCTTCTTTTCTTCAGAAAAGAAGTGCTTGCTTGCTTTCTTGCTTGGGAGTTTTGGGTGTGGGGTTAACGGACTGAAGTTCACGCGACGGTGGGACTCGGGGCTAGGCGATCGGGGGGAAGTGGGTCAGGCTGGTGGGGTTGTGTTGTTTGGTGGGTGGTATGGTGCGCTGTCTTTCTCCGGCTGATGTGTTTTCGTTCCGCAGTGTGGCGGATGCGCGGATTTCTGGGGATGGGGGGCGGATTGTGGCGACGCTGACGCGCCGGGATGCTGCGACCGATATGCGGGTGCCGGTGCTGATACAGAGCACGGATCGTTCTGCGTGGACGGAGATTGTGGGGAGTGCGGGGGTGATCACGGCGCGGATTGCGCCGGATGGGCGGAGGGTGGCGTTTCTGCGCAAGCGGAAGGATCGGTGGGAGCTGGCGTTGTTCGATGGGACGACGCGGACGCTGCATGAGTCCGGGTCGCCGTTGCGGGAGCTGGCGTGGTCGCCGGATGGGAAGCTTCTGGCGTTTCAGGAGCGGATCGATTCGCCGTTGCCAGACTGGCTTGGGTTGATGACGCCGCCGGAGGGGGCGGTTTGGGCGGCGCCGCCGCGGCACACGGCGCGGCTGCTGTATCGGCATGATGCGGTGGGGGAGCTGCCGGAGCATGTGTTTCATATTTTTCTGGTGCCGGCGGATGGGAGTTCGGGGCCGCGGCGGCTGACGCGGGGGCAGTGGCATTATGGGTTGCCGCATCATGTCTCGCCTGGGTTGGTGTTTTCGGCGGATGGGCGGGAGCTGCTGGTGGCGGGGACGCAGGCGGCTGACTGGGATGCGCGGCCGGCCGATATCGATGTTCATGCGATCAATGTGGCAAATGGGGCGGTGCGTCGGATGACGGCGGTTCCGGGGGCGAGTGCGCATCCGGCGCCGTCACCGGATGGGCGGTGGCTGGCGTTCACGGCGGTGGATCATCGTGGGTTGAGCCATCAGTTGCGGCGGTTGTTTGTGATGCCGATGGCGGGCGGGGATGCGCGGGAGGTTGCGCGGGGGTTGGATCGGAGTTTGGTGGACATTGCCTGGGCGGCGGATTCCGGGAGTCTGCTGGTGGGGTATGACGATGCGGGGGCGCATCATGTGGCGCGGGTGACGCTGGCTGGGGAAGTCAGTGTGCTGGTGGCGGATGTGGGGTCGGGCGCGATCGAGATGCCTTATGGTGGGGGGACTTTCACGGCTGCGCGGGATGGGACGATTGCGTATGTGCGGACGGCTTCGGATGTGCCGAGCGATGTGGCTTTGGTGACGCCGAATGGGGATCGGGCGACGCTGACGTCGGTGAATGCGGAGTTGGCGGCGGATGTCGGTGAGTTTCGGGCGTCTGAGATGATGTGGGTGGATGGGGCGGAGGGGCGGCGGGTGCAGGCCTGGCTCACCTTGCCTGAGGGTGCGGGGCCGTTTCCGATTGTTCTTGAGATCCATGGCGGGCCGTATGCGCAGTATGGGGATCGGTTTTCGATCAAGTATCAGTGCTTTGTGGCGGCCGGGTTTGCGGTGCTTTCGGTCAATCCGGCGGGGTCGACCGGGTATGGGGAGGATTTTGCCAATTCATTGCATGATCGGTTTCCCGGGCCGGACTGGGAGGATTTGATGGCGGCGCTGGATGTGGCGTGTGCGCGGCCGGAGATTGATGCGGAGAGGCAGTTCATTACTGGGGTGAGTGGGGGGGGGGTGCTGACGTGCTGGAGTGTGACGCATACGCATCGGTTCAAGGCTGCGGTTGCGATCAAGCCGGTGACGGATTGGCAGGCCTGGGTGTTGGGGGCGGATATTGGCGCTTCGGTGGGTTTGACGTGGATGGGGAATGTGAAGCCGTGGGAGGATCCGGCGAAGTATCGGGCGAGGTCGCCGTTGTCGTATGCGCAGGATGCCAGGACGCCGACGTTGGTGATGGTGGGGGAGAGTGACAGTCGGACGCCGGCTTCTGAGGGGATGATGATGTATTCGGCGTTGCGGATGGCGGGTGTGGAGGCGCATCTGATGCGGTTTCCGGGGACGTCCCACAGTTCCGGTGCGATGCGGCCTTCATTGTTTGCGGCTGAGGTATCTGCCTCGATTGGGTGGTTTAAGCGCTTCTTGTAGATTGAAAGTTTTTTGCTTCTTTTTTTAAAAAAGAAGCACTTTCTTCAAGGCGTGCGCGCCGAGCTTCTGACGACGAGACGCGCGGGCAGGATTTCGGTGCGGCGATCGATGGTTTGTGTTTCGATCTGGTCGAGCAGGATCTGGACCGTTGCGTTAACCATTTGTTCAGCTGGTTGTGCGACAGTTGTGAGGCTGTAGCCGTCCCAGGCGGCTTCTGGGACGTCGTCGTAGCCGACGATGGAGATGTCATCGGGGATGCGCAGGCGGTATTCGCGTCGGAGGAGGTCCATGACGGGGAAGGCCATGTGGTCGTTGGCGACGAAGATGGCGTCGGGTCGGGTGGGCTGGTCCATCAGGGTGCGGGCGGCGGTGATGGCGCCTTGGGTGGTGTAGCCGCCGACGGCGCGGGCAAAGAGGGGTTGGCGGAGGCCGGCGCGAAAGCCGTGTTCGCGGTCCTGGCTGGTGGAGCTGTCTTCGTGGCCGGCGATGAAGGCGATGCGCTGGTGGCCGGCCTGGGTGAGGAATGTGGCGAGGGATTTTCCGCCTGCGACATTGTCTGAGGTGACGCTGCTGGTGTGCAGGGTGGGGATGGTGCGGTTGAAGAGAACGACGGGGGTGCCGGTGCTGGCGCATTCCTGGGCGAGGGTGGAGGAGAGGGTGGCCGACGCCATGACGATGCCGTCGACCTGGTATTGCAGCATCTTCTGGACGATTTCGTCCTGGTCGCCGGTGTCGGTCATGACGAGGAGGACCTGGTAGCCGCTGGCCTGGAGGGCGCGGGACATCAGCTCGAGCACCTGGGGGTAGAAGTGGTTGTCGAGATAGGCGACCAGCAGGGCGATGAGGCGGGATCGGCCGCTGATGACGGCGCGGGCGAGAACGTTGGGACGGTAGCCGAGCTCGCGGGCGGCGGCGAGGACACGGGCGCGGGTTTCCGGCGAGACGCTGGCGCCTTGGGTGAAGGTGCGGCTGACGGCGGATTGGGAGACGTTGGCGCGTCGGGCGACGTCGATGGAGGTGATTTGGCCGTGTGCCATGGAGTCCGGTCCGCAGTGATCTTGGGCATTGTGGGACCGGTCGGGTGGGGTGCGTCAAATGAGCGGTCTGCGTGTCTGGCGGTCCCTGACATTCAAGCGGGTTTCGGGGGCGGCCGGACGTTACGGGGAGCGGCGGCCCGGGGGACGGGCGCGGAAGGCGAGGGCTTCGGCGATGTCCTGGCGGCGTATGATCGGCTGGGCGGCGAGGTCGGCGATGGTGCGGGCGACGCGCAGCGTGCGGGTGAAGCCGCGGGCGGAGAGGTGGAGGCGTTCGGCAGCCTGTTCGGCGAGGGCCCGGGCTTCGGGGGTGAGCGCCATGACGTGGGGATCGGCTTCGGCGTTGGTGGTGGCGGTGTCACAGCGGTCGCGCTGAAGGGCGCGGGCTTGGGCGACGCGGGCGGCGACGGTTGCGGAGGGTTCGCCGGGCGGGGCGCGGGAGAGTTCGGCGGGGGGCACGGGCTGAACCTCGACGGTGAGGTCGATACGGTCGAGCAGGGGGCCGCTGACTTTGTTCTGGTAGTCGGTGCCGCAGGCGGGTGCTCTGCCGCATTCGCGGGCGGCGTCGGCGAGGTGGCCGCAGCGGCAGGGGTTCATGGCGGCGATGAGCTGGAAGCGGGCGGGGTAGGTGACGTGGGCGGCGGCGCGGGCGACGGTGGTGCGGCCGCTTTCCATGGGCTGGCGCAGGGCTTCGAGGGCGGCGCGGGGGAATTCGGGGAGCTCGTCGAGGAACAGCACGCCGCGATGGGCGAGGGAGACTTCGCCGGGACGGGCGCGGTTGCCGCCGCCGGCGAGGGCGGCCTGGCTGGCGCTGTGATGGGGTTCGCGAAAGGGCGGGCGTTGGACGAGACGGCCGCCGTCGAGCATGCCGGCGACGGAATGGATCATCGAGACTTCGAGGGCTTCCTGCGGGGTGAGGTCGGGCAGGAGGGCTGGGAGGCGGGCGGCGAGCATGGATTTGCCGGCGCCGGGCGGGCCGATCAACAAGAGATTGTGGTTGCCGGCGGCGGCAATTTCGAGGGCGCGTTTGGCGGCTTCCATGCCGCGGACTTCGGCCATGTCAGGTGCCGATGGGGGGATTGCGACGCCGGCGGGGTCCGGCGCGGTGAGGATCTGGGTGCCGCGGAAATGGTTGACGAGGGTGAGCAGATCCGGGGCGGCGAGGACGCCGATGGGGCCGGCCCAGGCGGCTTCGCCGCCCTGGCTGGCGGGGCAGATGAGGCCGAGCTCGCGGGCGGAGGCGCCGATGGCGGCGGGGAGTACGCCGGCGACGGGGCTCAGGCGGCCGTCGAGCGAGAGTTCACCGAGGGCTGCGAAGTTCAGGACGTCCTCAGCGGGGATCACCTCCATGGCGGCGAGGACGGCGAGCGCGATCGGCAGGTCGAAATGCGAGCCTTCCTTCAGCAGATCGGCCGGGGCGAGGTTGATGAGCACGCGCTTTGGCGGCAGGGCGAGGCCCATGGCGGTCAGCGCCGCGCGGACCCGTTCGCGGGCTTCGGCTACGGCTTTGTCGGGGAGACCGACCACGAGGAAGGCTGGAATGCCGGGGGCGATCTGGACCTGGACCTCGACGGGCATGGCCTCGATGCCTGCGAACGAAAACGTGTTGACGCGTGCGATGCTCACCCGAGCAGGCCCTCGCGGCGGAAGCTGAGCCAGGCGCCGTTGCCGACGATGATGTGGTCGTGCAGCACAACACCGAGGATGCGGGCGGCCTCGCGCACCTCCTGGGTCATGTCGATGTCGGCGCGCGAGGGGGTGGTGTCGCCGCTGGGATGGTTGTGGACGAGGATGATGGCGGTGGCGTGAAGTTCGAGGGCGCGCTTGACCACCTCGCGCGGGTAGACCGGCGTGTGGTTGACGGTGCCGCGCGCCTGCGCCTCGTCGGCGATGAGGCGGTTGCGGGGGTCGAGGAACAGGATGTGGAACTGCTCGATCTTCTCGCGGGCGAGGACGGCGTTGAGATAGTCCATCAGCCGGTCCCAGTTGTTGAGGACGGGCTGGTCCATGATTTCGGCGCGGGTCATGCGCAGGGCGGCTTCCTGAACGAGCTTGAGCGCGCTCACGGAATGAACGCCGAGGCCGCGTGTTTCCAGCAGCTTCGACTGGGGCGCACAAAGGACGTTGGAGAAGCTGCCGAAGCGGTTGATCAGGGTTTTGGCGAGGGGTTTGGTGTCACCTTTCTTGAAGGCGAAGAAGAGCAGCATTTCGAGGAGTTCGTAGTCGGCCAGGCTGGAGGCGCCGCGTTCGAGCAGGCGTTCGCGCAGGCGGGCGCGGTGGCCGACCGGGCCGGTGCTGGCGAAGGGGGCGTCGCTGCGCGGGGCGTCGTCGGATTCGGGCAGATAGGGGGCGGGGACTTCGTTGAAGCCGCCACGGCGTGGTTCAGGCTGGGCGAACGCGTCCTCGCTGTCGCCGCGCAGTCGCGCCAACCAGCCTGCCATGATGCTTGGTGTCTTGCCCATGCGGCTATGGAGGCAGGTCGTGCGGGTGTCGTGGTCATCCCGATGTGACCGGGGCGGCAAATCTCAGAGAGCGGTCAGAAAACGCTGGAGTAGCGGTGCCAGCACGTCGGTGTTGTAGCCGCCCTCCTGGATGATGGCGCAGGGCAGCCGGGTGGCACCGATGCTGGCGGCGGCGCGAGCGAACCCGTCCGCGGTGATGGACAGAAAACGCAGCGGCTCGTGCTCGGAGGCGTCAAAGCCGAGGCTGATCACCAAGGCGTCGGCGCCGAAGCGCTGTATGGCAGCGAGCGCGTGGGCGAGGCCGGCCAGCCAGTCCTCGTCGCCGGTGCCCCTGGCGAAGGGGATGTTGAGGTTGGCGCCGAGGCCTTTGCCTGCGCCGCGTTCGTCGGCGTGGCCGATATACCAGGGGTAGTAGGCGTTGGGGTCGCCGTGCAGCGAAGCGAAGAACACGTCGCCGCGGGTCCAGAAGATGCCCTGGGTGCCGTTGCCGTGGTGGCTGTCGATGTCGAGCACGGCGACGCGTGCGCAGCCCCGTTCGCGCAGGCGCTGGGCGGCGATGGCGGCGTTGTCGAGGTAGCAGTGGCCGCCGGCTCGGGCGGGGTAGGCGTGGTGGCCCGGCGGCCGGGCGAGGGCGTAGGCGTTGCGGCCGGCGGCGGCCTCGTCGGCGGCGGCGATGGCACCGGCGGCGGCGGCGAGGCTGGCGGGCCAGGTGTCGGCTGCGATCGGGCAGGACGTGTCGGCGGTGAACCAGCCGGTCTGACCGACGATGGTGGCGGAGGCTTTGGCGCCGTTGGCCAGCATTTCCGGCGAAGGGTGAATGTTGGGAACCAATTCGGGGCCGTGGTCGTCCATGGCGGCCCAGGCGGCGGGGCCGTCGCGCAGGAAATCGAGATAAGCGGGGCTGTGCACGGCTTCGAGGGCGGCGCGGTCGGGCAGGGGCGGGGCGGTGATGTCGAGCTGCAGCGCCCGGCAGCCGGCCAGCAGGGCCTCGGCGCGGGCGGGGCGCTCGAAGTTCTGCCGGAGCTGGCCACGCTGCAGGAAGAATCGCGGGGTGTGGGTGAGCTGGATGGGGTCCCAGAACGCTTTCATGCGGCTCTCCGGTAGAGCACGTGCGGGCGCAGGGCATGGCCCTCGGGCACGCGTGGGTGGTCGAAATCGCCAGCGGGATCGCGCGTCATGCCGATGGCGTGCATGACGGCCTGCGAGGGGGTATTGACTGTGGCGGTGAAGGCAACAACCTCGTGGAGTGCCAGCCGGGTGAAGCCGTCCTGCACAGCAGCCTTGGCCGCCTCGGTGCAGTAGCCCTGGCGCCACCAGGCGGCCCCCAGTGTCCACACCGCCTCGACCGCCGGCGCACAGGGCAGATCGGCCGGCACGGTGCTGAGGCCGACGAAGCCGATCAGCGGCGCCACCCCAGGCGCTTCCACCGCCCAGATGCCGAAGCCGGTGCGGTCGATATGCGCCTGGGCGCGCTCCACCCAGGCGTCGGACTGGGCGCGGGTGCGGGTGAGGTGAAAGAAGCGCATCACCTCCGGGTCGGCGGTGATGGCGGCGACGGGTTCGAGATCCGCCTCCCGCCAGGGGCGCAGAATCAGGCGTGCCGTGGTCAGAATCATGCGCGTCCGAGGGCGGCCAGCACGCGGGGCGCGTGCGGCATGGGGGCGATGGCGCCGTAGCCTTCGGTTTTCAGCGCGGCGGCGGCGGCGGCATACTGGGCGGCCAGCAGCGGGGTGTCGCCTTTGATGAGGCGGGCCAGAAAGCTGCCGCAGAACGTGTCGCCGGCGCCGGTGCCGTCGACAGGCGTGCAGGGGAAGGGCGGGATCGGCGTGTGGCCCTCAGGGGTTGCCAGCAGCGCGCCTTCGGCACCCAGCTTGAGCACGACGATGCGCGGGCCGAGGCGCAGGTAGAAATCGGCGATCGCGGCGGGATCGCTCAGCCCGGTGAGCAACTCGGCGTCCTCCAGGCTGGGCAGGGCGATGTCGGACAGGGCCACCGCCGCATGCATCACCGCGGCCGCCCGGGTCGGCGGCCAGAGTCGCGGGCGGTAGTTGGTGTCGTAGGCAATCTGCACCCCGTTGCGGCGGGCCACGGCGATGGCGTGGAACACCGCATCCGCCGCAGTCTGGGAAATCCCCTGGCTGATGCCGGAGGCAAAGACGATCCTCGCCTGGGCGATCATCGCCTCCGGCACATCGGCCACCGCATAGCTGCTGGCGGCCGATCCGGCGCGGTAATACAGGAAATCATGACCGGACGGGCCGTGGGTGACGAAATAAACCGCCGTCGGGTGGCTGTCGGACAGGCGGACGGCGGTGCTGTCCACCCCCTCGCGGCGCCACAGTTCGAGGAACCGGTCGCCGGCGGGGTCGCGGCCGATGGCGGTGGCGTAGGCCACACCGGCGCCGGCGCGGGCGGCGGCGACGGCGGCGTTGCAGGTGTCACCGCCGAAGCCTTCGAGATAGAGGCGCCTGCCATCGGTATCGGTGCTCTGCTGGTTGAACTCCAGCATCGGCTCGCCGATGCAGACGAGATCGACACTCACGCCAGGATCAGGCCGGCGGCGGCGAGGATGGCGGCCTTGTCGCCGGCGGCCACGCGCGCCTCGTCGACCAGGGCGCCGCCCATGCCGACAAAGGCGGCGCCGGCCTTGAGATAGGCCGCGACATTGTCGGGCGACACGCCGCCGGTGGGGCAGAACGCCACGCCGGGAAACACGCTGACGAGGGATTTGATATGCGCAGGCCCGCCGGCCGAACTGGCCGGGAAGATCTTCACCACGTCAGACCCCGCCGCCAGTGCCGCGCGCACCTCGGTGGGGGTGATGGCGCCCAGCAGCAGGGCGGCGCCGGCAGCCTTGCAGGGGGCGGCCAGGCTCGGATCGACCCAGGGCGCGACGACGAAGCGGGCCCCGGCCTCAAGGCAGGTCCTGGCCATCGCCGCATCCGGCACCGTGCCGGCGCCGACCAGCAGATCCGCCTCGCCCGAGAGTTCGGCGATCAGCGACGGCGCGTCGGGGATCGTCATGGTGATTTCAAAGATGGAGATCCCGGCCTCGCGCAGCCAGGCGATGCAGGTGCGCGCATGGGCGAGGCTGTGGGTGCGCACAACAGGCACCACGCGGGCCTCGCGCAGGCGTGCGATCATGGCGGAATGCGGCATCTCTGTTCTCCCCGATGCCGGAACCTGACACGGGGCCGCGTGGCTGGAAAGCGATCAGCGGGGCAGCTGGGTCTTCAGCGTCTCAAGATTGCCCTGCAGCGTCTCGAACGAACCCCGCAGCTTGCCCACGCTGCCGCCGAGATCGGCGAGGGCGCCGCGCCAGGCGGCCACGGCGCTGCGCTGCTCGGCCAGCGCGGCCTGCAGCTGGGCGAGTGCACGCCGCAGGCGCGCCTGCGCATCCTCGTCCGCCACCGCGGCAGCTTCGGGCGCGGGCGCCGGCTTCAGGGTCACGGGAGCCGCGGGCAAGTGAGCCGCTTGCATCGGGGCCACGGCGTGAAACGGCCGGGGGAACGGAATGATCTCGGCCGACAGCGCCGCATCGCTCATGACATGCTCCTCGTCTCTTGGCGAGAAACATAGCTGGATTTCTTTCATGATTCTACGAAAAAAGTTAATAAACAGTTTAAATTCTCAAAAATACGATGGCATGCATCCCCATCAGAACACAATCGTCGCCCCGATCAGCCGCAGCCCCAGCACCGTGGTCAGCGTCACCATCACCACGAGGCTCAGCGCCCAGCGCAGCGTCATGTATCCGTTGGGCACCAGGCCCAGCCGCGCCCAGCTCCGCTCGGTGGCGATCGTGCCCACCAGCCCCGCGATCAGCAGCGCCAGCGACAGCTCGGCCCCCGCCAGCGGCGCCGCCACCACCGCCACCCAGCCGATCAGCGACGGCACCACCCCCATTGCCAGCCGCGTGCGCACCCGCACGCTCTGCCCCGGGGCCAGCGCGAACCCCCAATGCACCCCGCCGAGGAACGCCAGGATCACCGCGCCATAGGCGATCAGCGCTGACAGCGAAATCGCCTGCCAGGACCCCGGCGAGACCGCGGCGATGCCGCAGAGGATGAACGGAACCAGTCCGGCAGCGCCGAGCAGATAGGCAAGCGGGGGAAGGCGGGTCGGCATGGCGGATCTCTCCATTGCGCTTGGTGCTGCGTCCTGCGCGCGATCATAGCGACTCCCAGGCCGTTTGCGCCCTATGCTGTGCCGCGGTGCAACAGCCAGGTATGATGATGCAAGTCGCCTTCGAATTCGGCGTGGTGCTGCTGCTGATCTTTCTCAACGGGTTGTTCTCGCTGGGAGAGCTGGCGCTGGTGTCGGCCAACCGCAACCGCCTCGGTCTGCTCGAACGCAAGGGCACCCCCGGGGCCCGCCAGGCGCGCATCCTGGCGGAGGACCCGCAGCGCTTCCTGCCCACCGTGCAGGTCGGCATCACCGGCGTCAGCGTCATCTCCGGCGTGTTCGGCGGCGCCCGCCTGGCCGCCGAGCTGGAACCCTTCATCGACCGTATTCCGCTGCTCGCCCCCATTTCCGGCAGCGTCTCGCTCACCTTGGTGGTGATCCTCATCACCTACCTCACCCTCGTGCTCGGCGAGCTCGTGCCCAAGCAGCTCGCGCTGCGCCACCCCGAGCTGCTGGCCAGCTTCGCTGCCCGTCCGCTCGCCGCCATGGCGCGGGCCGCCTCGCCCCTGGTGTGGCTGCTCGGCGCCTCCACCAGCCTGGTGCTGCGCCTGTTCGGCGCCCATCGCAGCACCCCGCAGACGGTGACGGAGGAGGAGCTGAAGGCGCTGCTGGTCGAAGGCGAGCAGACCGGCGTGCTGGAGAGCGAGGAGCGCGACATGATCGAGCGCGTGCTGCGCCTGGCCGACAAGCCGGTGCGCGCCATCATGACACCGCGCACCGAAATCGCCTGGATCGACCGCACCGACCCCGCCCGCGACATCGCCCAGACCCTCAAATCCGCCCCGCATTCGCGTTTCGTCGTCTGCGACGGCGCGGTGGACAACGTGGTCGGCATCGTCCAGGCCAAGGACATCCTCAACAACATCCTCGACGGCAAGGAGCTCAACATCGCCGCCGCCCTCCGCCAGCCCATCATCATGCCCGACACCGTCACCGCGCTCGACGCGCTGGAGCGTCTCAAGGCCGACCCCCACGGCCTCGCCCTCGTCATGGACGAGTACGGCAGCTTCGAGGGCGTGGTCACCGCGGCCGATGTGCTGGAGGCCATCGTCGGCGACGTCGAGGTCACCTCGACCGAGCCCGGCGAAGGCGTCGCCCAGGCCGACGGCACCTTCCTGCTCGACGGCATGACGCCGGTGGACGAGGTCAAGGCCCGGCTCAGCCTGCCCGATCTGCCGGCCGAGGGCAGCTATCACACGCTGGCCGGGCTGATGCTGGCGCTGCTGCAGCGCGTGCCCCGGCACGGCGACCGTATCGTGTTCGGCGGCTGGCTGTTCGAAATCCTGGACATGGACGGCAGAAGGGTCAACCGCGTCCGCGCCTCACGCGAGGCCCTGGCGGAAGGATAACACGCAAAACGAATGAAAGTTTCTTTGGTTCTTTCTTTTCAAAGAAAGAACTTCTTTTTTGAAAAAAAGAAGCAAAAAACTTTCAAACGTCAGGCGGCGACACTTTCGGCGAGGGAGGCGCGCAGCGCAGCGAGGCACGCGGCGCTGCCTTGGCGGCCAAAGCCCAGGCGGAAATGATCTTCGGGCAACGGCGCCAGCGCCGAACGCCAGACACTGGCCGGCAGCACCAGCACACCCAGCGTCTCCGCCGTCCGCGCCGCGAACCACTCCACCCCATCCGCCCCGTGATAGCGGACATAGCCCACCACCCCGCCCTCCGGCCGATGCCACGAGAACAGCCTCGGCCGCTCCTGCAGAAACGCATCGACACAGTGCAGATTGGCCTCGGCGATCCGCCGGTTGCGCGCCAGCAACGCCGCGCTGGCCGACAGCGCGATCTCCGCCAGAATCTCCGAAGGTGCCGACAGGCACAGCGACTCCGTCTGCTTGCGCGTCGCCGTGCGCGCGCGCAGCCCGTCATCGCGACACGCCATCCACCCCACCCGCAGCCCGGGCAGACCATGGCTTTTCGATACCGCATCAATCGAGATGCCGCGCTCATACACATCCGCCACACAAGGCAGCCGCAGCGCCGCATCCCGGTCGATCAGCCGATACACTTCGTCATTGACCAGCCACAGCCCATGCCGCCGGCACAGCGCCACCAGCTCCGCGAAGGTCGCCGCATCCAGCAGCTTCCCCGTCGGGTTGTTGGGCAGGTTGATCAGCACCAGCCGCGTGTTCGGCCGTATCGCCGCCGCGATCCGCCCGATATCCAGCGCCCAGCCGCGCGCCGCCTCCAGCGCCACGCCGGAGGCCGCGCACAAATTGGTCAACGCAAGCTCAGACGGCTGGTAACACGGCACCACCACGATGGCATGGTCCGCAGGCCCCAGCAGCGTCCGCAGCACCACCGAAAGCGCCTCCTGGGCACCGGCGAACGCAATCACCTGCCCGGGTGCCACCGTCTCATACAGCCCGGCGATTCCGGCCCGCAGCCGCTCCGACCCGCACGGATCGGTGTAGCCGAACGACATGGCCTCCCAGCGCCGCAGATCCTCCGGTACCGCCAGCGCCAGCAGTTCGCCGAGCCGCCAGGTCTCCGATTCCGAAGCGGCCAGCTCATGGCGCGTGCACGGATACCAGCGGCCGAGAAAGCGGCCGAGCGGATAGTCGGACATGGCTTCTCCTGTCGAACGGTCAGGCGGTGGCAACTCGGATAAAGGTGGAGACGATCTTGCTGCCGGCCCGCAACGTCCCCGTCAGCGAGCCCGCCACCTTCGACTGGCCGCCGATGCGGCATCGATACGGCATCGGCACCTCGGCGATGCGCAGCCTCGCCCGCGCCGCCTTCATCTGCATCTCGATGTTCCAGCCATACGTCATCTCGCGCAGATCCAGCGCCAGCAGCGCATCGCGGCGAATGGCGCGAAACGCGCACATGTCGCTGTAGGTCATCCCATACAGCGCCCCCATGCCGAACCCCGCCAGCCGCCCCGCCAGCACCTGGTGCCAGTTCATCGATCCGGGGTCGCGCCCCCCCTGCGTACGGCTGGCCAGCACGAAATCCTGCGTCCCCGCCAGCACCGGGCCCGCGATCCGGTCGATCAGATCGCCCCGGTCCGCCCCGTCGCCATCGAGAAACACGATCACCGTGCTGGCCGGGTCGGCGGCCTGCGCCCCCATCGCACAGGCCCGCCCATAGCCCCGCCCGGCCTCGATCACCCGCGCGCCGGCCGCCAGCGCCGCCGCCTGGGTGCCATCCTGGCTGCCGCCATCGGCCACGATCAGGTCATGCGCGAAGCCGGGCGGGATTTCGCGCAGCACCTGCCCGATCGAGTCCACCTCATTGAAGGTGGGGATGACGACGCTTACAGGCTCCATCGGAGCCCGCAGTTCTGGCAGGGCGCCGGCGGCACGTCGCCGAGCAGGCTGGTGCGGAAATCCCGATAGGCCGGGCTGTTCCAGATATCGCGCAGCGTGTCCTGCGTGGCATCGCCCAGCGTGTAGTTCTCATAGCCGCGCGCCGAGAACGGCGCGATGCAGCAGGGCAGGGCGCGGCCATGCGCGGTGAAATACATCAGCGACCACGGCCTGCGGCACGTGGCCCACGGCTTGTCGTCGGCCGCGCGCTTGAGGCTGAGCCCCGGCTCGGTGGCGCCGGAGGCATCCAGCACCACACCCAGCTCCGCCCCCAGCGCGATCGCCGCATCGATCGCCGCCTGCTCATCGGCCCGCGTCGTCTCGAACAGCGAGAACTCCGGCCGCGCCAGGCCGAACCCCGCTTGGTCGAACACCAGCCGCTGCAGATGCACCTCGCCGACACCCATCTTGGCCGACAGCCGCACGAAATCCGGCAGCTGCTCCACCGTCTCCTTCAACCCGGTCAGCCACAGCGACACGCGCGGCGCGGTCAGGCCGTTCTCTTTCTGAAACGTCGTGAACTTCGCCACGTCACGCACGATGCGGTTGAAATAGTCCTTGCCGCGAACCTTGAGGTAGCTCTCCCGATCCGCCGCATCGAGCGACACGCGCAGCTCGTCGAGCCCGCTGTCGATGATGTCCTGAAACTTCTTCGGGCTCAGCAGCGTGCCGTTGGTGTTGAACAGCACATACGTGCCGCGGTCCTTGAGGTAGCGGACCATGCGGAACAGGTCCTTCACCAGCATCGGCTCGCCCACCCCGTGCAGCACCACGCGCGCGATGTTGGGCACCTGGTCGACGATCTTCGTGAACAGCTCGAAGCTCATGTCGGCCGGCTTCTCCAGCTCCTCGAACGTGCGCGGGCAGGTCTCGCACAGCAGGTTGCACCGGTTGGTGACCTCCAGATACAGGCACACCGGCGGCGCCTCGGCCGCGGCCGAGCGGGCAGCGCCCACCTCCTCGAAGTAACGACGCGGATCCTTCAGCGTGGTGGTCGACATCACATGGTTCCTTGTGGCGTAAGCGTTTTGCCGGAGGGCCGCAGATCGCTGAGCACGAACAGCGCTGCCGGCAGAAAGATCGCGGCGGGCCACAGCACCATCTCGCCGGCCGGTGCCGCGTAGAGTAGGATCGGTGCGGAACCCAGCCACACCAGCGCGCGTGACGGCCGCAGTACCGCGAACAGCGACAGCACGCCGTAGTACCAGGCGTAATGCGGCGTCACCGCCAGGATCAGGCAGGTCATCAGCAGCCCGGCCTGGCCGCAGAATTGCGCGGTGTCATCCGGCCCGCCGCGTGGCATGCCCATGATCCGCAGCGCGAGCGTCACGAGCCCGGCCGCGACCAGTGCGAGATAGGTTAGCGACAGCCAGGCCGGCACGGTCATCACCTGTCCCAGCACCGCCAGCGGCCACAGGCCGGACCCGTCGTCGAGCCCTTCCTCCTGCCCATAGCCGCCCAGGAACCCCAGCACCTTCAGCCCGGCGCCGTCCCAGATCATGTAGCCGCCATACAGCACGATGCCGACGCCGAGCCCCGCCGCCACCAGCCGCGCGGCCCCCTGGCGCCGCCACAGCGCCGGCCCGATCGCCAGCGGCAGGAACTTCACCAGCACGGCGAGCGCGAACACCGCCCCCGCCCAGCCATCCCGCAGCCGCGCCCGCAGCAGCAGCGCCAGCGCGATCAGCCCGATCGCCACGGCATCGACATGCCCGTTCCCCGCATATTCCCACAGGCAGAGCGGGTTCCACGCATAGATCAGCACCTGCCCCGCAGGCCGGCCCATCCGCCGCAGCAGCGCCACCGCACAGCCCACCGCCAGCGCCTCGAACCCCAGCATCGCCAGCTTAATCGCCATCTGCGACGGATGGATCAGACCCACGGCCGCGAACACCAGCTGTGCCGCCGGCGGATAGATGGTCGGTGCATAATCGGCACGGTTGATGTGCGGATAGATCGCGCCGTCGCGCAGGAAGCCCAGTGCCGGATCCGCCGGGATATGCAGGAACGGATTGATCCCGGCCGCCTGCACCATCCCATCCCACACATAGCGATACAGGTCGGACGAGAGAAAGTTGTTGGTCAGCAACGGCAGCACCCGCAGCGCCACCGCAACCGCCAGCACCAGCGCCAGCGGAAACCCGTCGGGATGCCGCAGCACACGCCGCACCGCGGCGAAATACGCCACCCCCGCCGCGCACAGCAGCAGTGCGAAGATCGGCGCCCGGTCGGGATCGCCGAGCACATCGACCACGCTGGTCCCCACCACCCAGGCGAACAGGGTGAGGTTCAGCAGCGTCAGCGCCAGGGCGCCGGACGCGATCATTCCGCCGCCTGGCGCGCCAGCGCCCGCAGGCCCAGCCGGTCCAGCGCCGCCGTCGTCGCCGGCGCCGGATTGGGCGCCAATGCCCCGGTGGTCCGGCGCTCGCCGGTCTCCGCCAGCAGCCGCAGCAGCGCCGCGTGATCATCGACATCGTACCACACCGGCAGCTCGACCAGCTCCAGCCCGAGCGCGCGCGCCCGCGCCCGCGTGGCCTCCGCCACCGTCTCCGTGCTCCAGGCGATGTCGGCGAACAGGGCGGCATGAACACGCTGCATGCCCAGCAGATAATACCCGCCATCCTCCGCCGGCCCCAGCACCACCCGCTCCCCCGGCGCCAGCAGCAGCCGTGCCGTCTCGACCAGAATACCGGTCGGCAAGGTCGGGCTGTCCGAGTTCAGCACGCAGGCGGCGGCGTAGCCCGCCTCGAACATCCCCTCGACGGCATGCAGCAGACAGCGCCCGAACCCCTGCACGTCCTCCGGCATCGCCTCGTGCCCGATCGCCGGGATCAGCCGTGTTCCTGCGGCGAGATGCCCGTCGAACAGCGCCTCGGAGCCCAACGGCGCGAACGCGATCAGCCCCTGGATCGGCGCCTCCCGTGCGGCGGCGGCGATGTTCTCGGTGATGTCGCGCAGAAACGCCGCACTCATCGCCGCCGCCTGCTCATGGCTCAGCGGCGGGCACAGCCGCGTTTTCGACCGCCCCGCCTGCGGCGCCTTCGCCATCACCCCGATTGCACAGATGCCGCCTGCCATGGATCAAATCCCACTGAACCAGTTGTAGCCACGGTCGCTCCAGAAACCGCGCGGTTCCTGATTGGTCACGTAAAGGGTTGTAATAAACTTTGGGTTCTTGAACCCAAGCTTGGTGGGAACCCGGATTTTGAAAGGGTAGCCGTATTTCTGTGGCAGAATTTCGTCCGACAGTTTGAACGCCATCATCGTCTGCGGATGCATCGCCGTCGGCATATCCATGCCTTCGTAATACCCATCGGCACATTCGAACCCGACATATTTCGCCGTGGTATCGGCGCCGATCCGGGTGAGGAATTCGCGCAGCGGCGCGCCCGTCCATTTGCCGATCATGCTCCAGCCCTCGACGCAGACATGCCGCGTCACCTGGCTCACCTGCGGCAGCCGGTAGAGATCCTCCACCGACCACGCCCGCTTGTCGGCAATCCGCCCGGCCAGCGACAGCCGATAGTCGGCCGCTTCCAGCTTCGGCGCCTGGTCCGCGCCATACCAGGCGTTGTAGCGGAAATCCTTCACCGCCCGGCTTTCGGCGAACTCCGGCGCCAGATGCTCCGGCCGGAAGATGACACTCTGCACCCCGTCGTTGAACTTCGACACCCGGGTGAGTACGGACTGCACGGTCTCGTTGTCGGTCAGATTGCAGCCGCCCAGCAGACCCAGCGCCGACAGCGAAAACCCGGCCCGCAGCAGGCCACGACGTTGCACGTTCATGGCGCGCTCTCCCCAACGGTATGCGGTTTGGCCGTGGCGCGCCCCAGCACCATGGCCACGAAGGTCTTCGGCACCAGGATCACCAGTGCCACATGGACCAGCATGAAGGCGACGATCCCGGCCATGCCGAGAAAGTGAACCAGCCGCGCCCCCTGGAACCCGCCGAACACCACCTCCAGCGGATAGGTCTGCACCGGCTTCCAGATCGCGATCCCCGAGATCAGCATCAGCGCCACCAGCGCCAGCACGCCCCAGTAGAACACCTTCTGCACCGCGTTGTACTCGCCAAGCCGATGCACCAGCTTGAACCGTGCGGCGGCGATGAAGTCCCGCAGGAACGAGATCGGCCCCACCGGCAGAAAATCCCGCCGGAAATGCCCGGTGATCAGCCCCCAGAACACGAACACCCCGTAGCAGACCAGCAGCAGCCACATGCCGGCGAAATGCCACAGCAGCGCGCTCGCCACCCCCGGATCGTTGTTGCGCGCCAGCGCCGCGTCCACGCCGCCGCCCAGCGTCACCGCATAGGGAAACGTCAGAAAATCTAAGATCGGCACGCTGTCATAGATACGCCAGCCGCTGCCCACCATCACGATGATGGCCAGCGCCATGCCCCAATGCGCCAGCCGCGTCGGCAGCGCGTGGGTCTGGACCTCGAGTTCGCTGCTCATGCCACAGGCTCCAATCCGAAAGTGCCAAGGATGGCGGTCCCGTCCGAGCTCGCCAGAAAGGTGACGAAGGCTTCCGGCTGCGGCCGGCGCGGGGTCTGGGTGGTCGTGGCGATGTAGATCAGCGGCGGCTGCACGCTGTCCGGCACCTCGGCCACCACCCGCAGCCCCGGTGTCGCCTTCACGTCCATCAGGGTCATGAGGCCCGACCGCGCGCCCCCTGCGGCCACGATCGCCGCCGCCTCGCCGGTGTCGATCGTCCCTTGCAGCAGGGCCCGTGACAGGCCCAGCCCTTCGAGCACCTGGGCCGACATGAACCGCGCGCCCGGCACCGGATCGGGCGCCGCGATCGGCCCGCCCTTGGCATCGGCGTCCGCTGTCGCGGTCAACGCCGCCAGCACCAGCCGACCGCTGAATTTCGGATGTGGCGCTGCCGCCACGTCATGCCTGATCGCAGCCAGCGCTGCGATGGTCTCGGGCGAGGTCATGACGATGTCGCTCTGCGCGACATGGGCGATCTGCGGCGCCATCAGCCCGTCAGGGGTCGGCAGCGGATGGACGCGGATATCGGTCCGGGCGAGAAACGCCAGCGCCGCCTGATTCAGCGCCGGCCACAGCTCCGGATCGCAATGCAGCGGATAATCCGCGATCGCCGCCTGCGCCGACCTTCCTGCGGCCAGCAGCGGCAGGCCAGCAGCGGCGGTGAACAGCGTTCGTCGTGACAGGTTCATGACAGATCAAAGCCTTTCGCGGATCTGACCAGCCTGCGCCGGTCGTCGTTGCAGAGACTGCCGCATTCGCATGACGTTACACCGGAATAAGCAACCGCTGGACGCCGCCGCCGCGATGCCCGACACTGACATGCTGATCCCGTGACAAGAGGACGGCGGAAACGATCGAGGAGACCGGCGTGGCGTCAGTCGAGCTGCGGGGCGTGCGCAAGGCCTATGGCAGAATGGTCGTGGCCGACGGCATCGATCTGCGGATCAGCCATGGCGAGCTCGTCTGCCTGCTCGGGCCCTCCGGCTGCGGCAAGACCACCACGCTGCGCCTGATCGCAGGCTTCATCGTGCCCGATGCCGGCGAGATCCTGGTCGGCGATCAGCGCCTTTCCGGCCCCGGCAAGGCGCTGCCGCCGGAGCAGCGCAACATGTCCATGATCTTCCAGTCCTACGCGCTCTGGCCGCATCTGACCGTCGCCGAGAACGTGGCCTACGGCCTCACCCTGCGCCGCCTGCCCAAGGCCGAGATCGCCCGCAAGGTCACCGCCATGCTCGCCGTGGCGAAACTCTCCCCCCTGGCCGACCGCCACCCCGGCGAGCTCTCCGGCGGCCAGCAGCAGCGCGTGGCCCTCGCCCGCGCCCTTGCCGTCGAGCCCGAGACCCTGCTGCTCGACGAGCCGCTCTCCAATCTCGACACCAATCTGCGCGAGGAGATGCGCTTCGAGATCCGCCGTCTGCATGACGAGTTCCGCTACACCACCGTCTACGTCACCCATGACCAGCTCGAGGCCATGACCGCGGCCGACCGCATCGTGGTGATGCAGCACGGCCGCATCGAGCAGATCGGCACGCCGGAGGACATCTTCCTCCGCCCCGTCTCCGAATTCGTCGCCCGTTTCATCGGCGGCACCAACATCCTGCGCGGCGCCGCCACGGGCGATATGATCCAGTCCGGCCCGCTGCGCGTGCAATGGGGCAGGGGCGAGACCGGCGGCTTGCCCGAGGCCGCGATCTCCATCCGCCCGCACGAGGTCGAGGTGACCGCAGCGCCGCAGCACGGCGCCAACTGCTTCCCCGCCACCGTGCTGCGCCACACCTTCACCGGCAGCCTGCGCGACTATCTCCTCGATCTCGGCGCCGACATCCAGATCCGTGCGACGACCGCGCTCGATCAGCACTTCGCCCAGGGCGACAGCATCGGCGTGCGCCTGCCGCCGCAGCACTGCCGGGCCTTGGCGCGATGACGCGGCGCGATCCGTCGGTCCTGCTGTTTGCCGCGGTCGCGCTCGTTCTGCTGCTGCTCGTCACCCTGCCGATCGCCTGGCTCGCCTGGTACAGCGTCACCGACGCCGACAACCACCTCACCTCCGCCAACTTCCTCCGCTTGGTCACCGACCCCGCGATGCGCAAGCCGCTGATCGTGACCCTGCGCATCGCCGTCTTCTCAGCACTCGGCGCCTGCACCGTTGCCGTGCCGCTCGCCTGGCTGTGTGCCCGCACCGACCTGCCGCTGCGCGGCGCCATCCGCGCGCTGGTCACCGCCAGCTTCGTCACACCGCCCTTTCTCGGCGCCGTCGCCTGGGAACTCCTCGCCGCCCCCAACTCCGGCATCCTCAACCAATGGGCCCGACCGCTGCTGGGCCTGGATGACTACGACTATGTGTTCGACATCTACACCGAGACCGGGCTGAGCTTCTGCATCGCCTGCTACGCCTTTCCCTACGTGTTCACCGTGCTCGCCAATGCGCTGGACAACATGCCAGCCGATCTCGATGACGCCTCCCACATCCTCGGCGCCGGCGCGTTCACCACGCTGCGCCGCATCACCCTGCCGCTGGTGCTGCCGGCGATGCTCGCCGGCACGCTGGTGGCCTTCCTGCAGGCGCTCACCCTGTTCGGCACCCCTGCCATCCTGGCCCTTCCCTCCGGCTTTCACACGCTGACCACCAAAATCTGGAGCCTGTTCCAGGTGCCGCCGCAGCCGCATCTCGCCGCCGCCGCCGCCCTGCCGATGCTGCTCGTCACCCTCGCCGTGCTGCAGCTGCAACGTTTTTTGCTCGGCCGCCGCTCTGATGTGCTGGTCGGCGGCAAGAACAACCCGCCGCGGCGCATCCGCCTGCGCCACTGGCGCCTGCCCGCGCTGGCACTGTGCTTGTTCATCATGCTGTTCCCGATCTTCCTGCCCTACGGCGCCCTGCTGAAGGCCGCCATCGTTCGCAACATCTCTGACCCGCTGAGCTGGGCGACGATCTCCGCCAGCCACCTGCATTTCATCCTCTGGGAGTTCTCCGGCACGCGCGACGCCATGGTGAACACGCTGCTGCTGGGTCTCGCCAGCGCCAGCTTCGTCACCTTCATGGCGCTCGTCGTCGGCTATCTAGCCCACCGCCAGCTCGTCCCCGGCCACCGCTTCCTGCCCATCCTTGCGATGGCGCCGATCGCGGTGCCCGGCATCGTCATGGGCGTCGGCCTGTTCCTGGTCTACACCCGCCCGCCCTTCCTGCTCTACGGTACGCTCGGCATCCTGTTCCTCGCCTTCGTCACGCTCGAAATGCCGGCCGGCTTCCAGCAGATGCAGGCGGCCATGCGCGGCCTGCACGTGGAACTGGAAGAGGCCTCGCGCATCTTCGGCGCCACCCGCCTGCAGGCGCTGTGCCAGATCACCGCCCCCCTGCTGCGCACCACCATCATCGCGACCTGGAGCATCGTCTTCATCGGCGTCATCCGCGAGCTCTCCGCCACCATCATGCTCACCACCGAGAACACCCGCGTCATCTCGGTGGTGATCTACGACCTCAACGAAAGCGGCGAGCTTGGCGCGCTTTCGGTGCTGGGCCTGTTTCTTCTGGTGGTGACCTTTGCCATCGTGCTCCTGGTCAACAAACTGCCCATCCTGGGCGGGCGCGGCCTACGATGAGGAACCCAAGATGAGTGTTGCGCACTATGCCGGCGGCAAGATGCTGGCCTCCGTCGCGGACGGCATCGGCACCGTCACCTTCAACCAGCCGGAAAAGCGAAACGCCATGTCGGTGGCGATGTGGCAGGGCCTCGGCGAGATCCTCGACACATTCGCAGCCGACCCCGCCGTGCGCGTCGTCGTCCTCACCGGCGCCGGCGACAAGGCCTTCGTCTCCGGCGCCGATATCAGCGAGTTCGAGCAGCAGCGCGGCGACGACGTCGCCCGCAAGGAATACGAGCGCCTCACATCGGCCGCGCGCCTCGCCTTCGAGGCCTTTTCCAAGCCGATCATCGCCCGCATCTGCGGCTTCTGCATCGGCGGCGGCCTCGCCATCGCCATGAGTGCTGATATCCGCATCGCCAGCGAGGACAGCCAGTTCGGCATTCCCGCGGCGAAGCTCGGCATCTCCTACGGCTTCAGCAGCGTCCGCCGCCTGGTGCAGCTCGTGGGCCCCGCCGAGGCCCGCTATCTCCTGTTCACCGGCGACCGCATCGCCGCCGGCGAAGCCCGCCAGATCGGCCTCATCAACAGGATCGTGCCGGTGGCCGAGCTGGACGCCGCCGTGGCCGCCATGGCCCGCACCATCGCCGCCAACGCGCCGCTGTCGGTGATGAGCATGAAGCTCACCATCAACGAATCGCTGAAGGAGATGATCGACATCGACCGCGACGCCGTCACCGCCAGCATCGCCGCCTGCTTCAACAGCAACGACTACAAGGAAGGCCGCACCGCCTTCATGGAAAAACGCAAGCCGACGTTCACCGGTACCTGAAGGATAAAAGTTTCTTTGCTTCTTTTTTTCAAAGAAAGAAGTTCTTTTTTTCAAAAAAAACCAAAAAAACTTTCAACCACAAGAGGGAGGAATAAATGTCATATACCCGTAGAGCAGTGTTGGCGCTGGCTGCGGCCGCCGCCGCTTCCAGTGCGCGGGCGGACGATCTCGTGGCCGCTGCCACCAAGGAAGGCACCGCCGTCTTCCACACCTCCATCGACCTGCCGGTCGCACAAAAGATGGTGTCGGACTTCGAGTCCCTCTACCCCGGCATCCGCATCCAGCTCGAACGCACCGGCGCCGAACGCGTGCTCCAACGCATCGAACAGGAATACGCCAGCGGCATCCACGCCGCCGACGTCGTCGAAAGCTCCGATGTCACCATGTTCCTCGGCTGGAAGAAAAAAAACTGGCTCGCCCAATACGTGCCATCCGAAGTGACAAAGCACTGGCCCACCGAGGAAAAAGACCCCGACGGCCAGTTCGCCTCCGTCCGCGCCACCCTCAGCGTCATCGCCTACAACACCAAACAGGTGAAAGCCGAAGACGCCCCCAAAGGCTTCAAGGACCTGCTGGCGCCGAAATGGAAAAACCGCATGGTCAAGGCCCATCCCGGCTATTCCGGCACCATCGTCACCTCCACCTACGCCACCGAACAGGCGATGGGCTGGGAGTATTTCGACGCGCTGGCCAAGCAACGCATCATGCAGGTGCAGTCCGCCTCCGACCCGCCAAAGAAGGTGGCACAAGGCGAACGCTCCATCATGATCGACGGCAGCGAATACGTGGTGTTCTACGAACGTGAGGCCGGCAACCCGATCCAGGAGGTCTACGCCGTCGAAGGCTCGCCGCTGATCGCAGGCCAGGTGGCGGTGATGCAACAGGCCGCCCACCCCAACGCGGCGCGCCTGTTCGCGGAATACCTGTTCACCTCCCGCTGCCAGCAGCTGATGGCCGACCTCGGCGGCACCCGCTCCTTTCATCCGGATGTGAAGCTCAAACCCGGCCGCACGCCGCTGTCGCAGATCAAGCTGCTCCGCTCGGTGCCCACCGCGCTCGCCGCGGCGGTCGACGAAGTCAAAGAGAAATACACCGAATATTTCGGTGTCTGAGAACCGATCATGACCGAAACCAAAGCCGGCCCGTCCCTCACCGAGGGGCTGGCCGTCTGGCTCGCCACCACACCCGCATCAGCCTTCCCGCCGGACGCGGTCGCCATGGCCGGCAACCTGGTGCTGGACGTCGCCGGCCTCTGCGTCGCCGCCCGCAGCCAGGACTATGTGCGGGCAACCCTGCACGCACTCGACCGCGGCGGCGTCTGCACCGCACTCGGCCATGACGGCGGCTGGAGCGGGTTCGACGCCGCCCTGCTCAACGGCACCGCCGCCCATGGCGAGGATTTCGACGACACCTTCGAAGGCGGTCCCGTCCATTCCGGCGCCGTGCTGGTGCCGGCCCTGCTCGCTGCCTGCGAACGCGAAGCCCTCGGCGGCGAAGCCCTGCTGCGTGGATTGGTTCTGGGATCGGAACTGCTCTGCCGCCTCAGCCTGATCTCGCCCAAGGCCATCCACAAGGCCGGCTTTCACCCCACCGCCGTGATCGGCGCCATCGCGGCCGCCGCCGCCGTCGCCACAGCCCTGGGCCTGCCGCCGGCACAGATCGCGCACGCCATCGGCATCGCCGGCTCGATGGCCTCGGGCATCATCGAATACCTGGCCGACGGCTCCTGGACCAAGCGCATGCACGCCGGCTGGGCCGCCCAGTCCGGCCTGCGCGCGGCATTGATGGCCCGCGGCGGCTTCATCGGCCCACGCACCGTGCTGGAAGGCACCCACGGCTTCTTCAAGGCCTTCGCCCCCTCGGTCTCGCCCGACTTCACCCCTATCACCGAAGGCCTCGGCACGAGCTGGGTGATGACCACCATCGCCTTCAAACCCTACGCCTGCGGCACCATGACCCAGCCCTATATCGACTGCGCCATCGCCCTGCGCGCCCGCGGCGTGACGGCCCGCGATATCACCGACATCGTCTGCGACGTGGGGGAGGGGACGGTGCACCGCCTGTGGGACCCGCTGACCCTCAAGCACACCCCGCCCACCCCCTACGCCGCCAAGTTCTCCACCCCGTTCTGCCTCGCCGTGGGCTTCCTCGATGGCCGCGCCGGTTTCAGCCAGTTCACCGAAGCCCGCATTGCCGACCCCGAGGCGCTCGCACTGTGCCGGAAGGTGCGCTACCGCATCGACCCCGACAACGAATACCCACGCAACTTCACCGGCCATCTCCGCGCCACGCTGACCGACGGCACGGTGATCGAGCTGCGCCAGCCGCACATGCGCGGCGGCGCGCGCGACCCTCTGCCGCAGGCGGAGCTTGACGCGAAGTTCCGCGACAACTGCCGCTTCGGCGGCTGGCCCGATGGCCGCGCCGAAGCCGTCCGCACCGGCATCGCCACGCTGTTCGACCAGCCCATCATCTCATTCTCGGAGTATCGCCTGTGACCGAACTGACCGGAAAGGTGGCCGTCGTCACCGGCGCCGCCCGCAACATCGGCCGCGCCATCGCGCGCGATCTGGCCCGCGCCGGCGCCCGCGTCGTCGTTCACGCCAACACCTCGGGCGCGGCCGCGGCCGAGACGATGCGGCTGATCGCCGAGGAAGGCGGCATCGCCGTGCTGGCCTCGGGTGACATCACCTCGGAAGCCGACATGGCGGCGCTGATGGAAACCGCCACCGACCGGTTCGGCCGGCTCGACATTCTCGTCAACAACGCGGCCCTGCGCCGCGAAACCAAATTCGAGGACCTGACGCTGGCCGAATGGCGCGAGGTCGTGGGCGTGATTCTCGACGGCGCCTTCATCTGCGCCAAGGCGGCGTTGCCCGCGCTGAAGGCGGCCGGCGGCGGCAGCATCATCAATCTCGGCGGCATGTCCGCCCACACCGGCACGCATGACCGGGCGCATGTGGTGGCGGCCAAGACCGGCCTGGTCGGCCTCACCCGGGCGCTCGCGTTCGATCTCGCGCCGTTTCACATCACCGCCAACTGCGTCGTGCCCGGGCTGATCGACACCGAACGCGGCAATTCCGGCCATGGCAGCGCGGCGCTGGCGGCCCAGCGCGTGCCGCTGGCCGGCCGGCGCGGGCGGCCGGAGGAAGTGGCCAGCATGGTGCGGATGCTGGCGGGGCCGCAGTCGCGGTATATCACCGGGCAGACGGTGCATGTGAATGGGGGAGCGTTTTTGATTTAAGCAAGGAAGCACTTCTTTTCTGGAGAAAAGAAGCAAAAGACTTTCATTCCTTTGAGCGGACCTCTCTCCGGACAGGTGCGTCAGCCGGGTAAAAGTTTTTTTGGTTCTTTTTTCAAAAAAAGAACCGCTTCACCTTCTCCGGCACACTTTCTGCAACCCCCTCGGCAGACGTCCGGAGGCAAGTCATGTTCAAGCGCATTCTCCTCGCCCTGCTGCTTCTGTGGGCAATCCCTGCCCGCGCCGCTGACGAAACGCTCCATTTCCGCCTCGGCGAAGATCCCGAGACGCTGTTCAGTGCCAAGACCGTCTCACTCACCGCCAACCAGGTGATCGGCGCCTACCTGCTCGACCGGCTCGTCTATTTCGACGCCGACGGCCATCCCCAGCCCTGGCTCGCCACGTCCTGGACCATCAGCCCCGACCAGAGGGTGCTCACCTTCAAGCTGCGCACCGGCGTGAAGTTCACCGACGGCACCGACTTCAACGCCCAGGCGGCGAAATACAACTACGACTGGATCCTCGACAAGAAGAACGCTTCGCCGCTGCTCGCGCGCATCGGCTCGCTGCAGAAGGTCGATGCGCCGGATGACACCACGCTGATCTTCACCTTCGACAAGCCGTTCGCCCCCTTCTTCTCCTACCTCGCCTCCGCCTCCTTCGGCATCAACTCGCCCACCGCCATGGCCAAGTATGGCGACCAGTACGGCCGCAATCCGGTCGGCACCGGCCCCTACATGTTGAAATCCTGGGTGCCCGGCACCGAGATCACCTTCGTGCGCAACCCGCATTACCAGCAGTTCCGCGGCGACGCGCTGAACAAGGGCCTGCCCTATGCGTCCACGGTCGTGCTGACGGTGATCTCGGAAGAGGCCGTGGCCCAGGCCGCGCTTGAATCGGGCGAACTCACCGCCGGCTCGGTGGCCGCCGATGCGCTCGACAACATCGTCAAGAACCCCGCGCTGAAGGTCGTCATCAACAAGACCGTCACCAATCTGCTGTTTCTGGAGTTCAACGAAACCCACCCGCCCTTCGATGACGAGCGCGTGCGCCGGGCCGTCGGCTATGCGCTGGACCGCGAAGCCGTCGTCAAGGCCGCCTACAACGGCTACGCCCACCCGATGCTGGGCCCGCTCGCCAACGGCATCCCCGGCTATGACGCCGCGATCGGCGAAAAATACGGCACGCCGTTCAACCCCGCGAAAGCCAAGGCGCTGTTCGCCGAAGCCGGCTACAAGCCCGGCCCCGATGGCAAGCTCGCCAAGGACGGCAAGCCGCTCGCACTTTCGCTGAAATCCTATTCCGGATTCGAGACCATCAACCGCACCCTCTCGATCATCCAGAGCAACCTCGCCGATCTCGGCATCGACTCGAAGATCGAAACCGCCGACTGGGGATCGTTCTATCCCAGCCTGCTGAAGCCCGACTGGGACATGGACCTGATGCGCTGGACCTCGAGCGACGCCTCGGTGCTCACCTCCATCGCCCGCTCGCCCGGCCACCGCAACATGACGCTGGCCAACTCCAAGCAGGACGAGATCCTGGATCGCTGCCAGACCCTGGTCGATCAGGCCCAGCGCAACGGCTGCGTCGTGGAAGCCCAGACATCCCTGCTGGAGACAGCGACCTTCGCGCCCATCCTGTCGGACTGGCTGGTCACCATCACCCAGGCCAACGTGAAGGGCTACCATCTCGACTATTTCAACGGCGTCATCGTGGGAGACATCCAGACCGAGAGCTGAGCATGCTCGGCTATATCCTGCGCAGGCTGGCGCTGACGGTTCCGGTGATCATCGGCATCCTGCTGGTGACCTTCGTCATCAAGTCGCTGATCCCGACCGACGCCGTCACCGCCATGTTCCAGGGCCAGGTCACCGAACAGGAGGCCAAGGTCGCCATCGACGCCATGCGCCACCAGTTCGGCCTCGACCAGCCCTGGTACATCCAGTTCGGCCACTACGTCACCGGCGTGGTGCAGGGCGATTTCGGCACCTCCGTCCGCACCCGCCGCCCGGTGCTGGACGAGATCGGCTTTCGCTACCTCAACACCCTGGAACTGACCTTCGCCGCCCTGCTGGTGGCGCTGGTGGTGGGCGTGCTCTCCGGCATCATCGCCGCCTACCGCCGCGACAGCTGGATGGACGTCACCGCCACCACCGTCAGCCTGTTCGGCATCTCCATGCCGGCGTTCTTCTTCGGCCTGCTGGTGATCATGGTGTTCTCCGTCTGGCTGAAATGGCTGCCGGTGATGCCCCGCGGCTGGACGGCGCTGCTGCTCCCCGCCGCCACCCTCGGCCTCATCGAGGCCGCCCCACTGGCCCGCGTCACCCGCTCCGCCATGCTGGAGATCCTGGGGCGCGACTACATGCGCGCCGCCCGCGCCAAGGGCGTGCCGGAACGCGCCCTGCTGTTCCGCCACGCGCTGCCCAACGCGCTGCTGGCGGTGGCCACCATCGTCGGCCTGCAGATCGGCCATCTCATCGGCGGCGCCTTCATCATCGAGGTCATCTTCGGCTGGCGCGGCGTGGGCGAGCTCGCCGTGCGCGCCATCGAATGGCGCGATTTCGCCATCACCCAAGGCATCATCCTGATCGGCTCCGCCACCTTCGTGACCATCAACCTGGTGATCGACGTGCTCTACACCTGGATCGACCCCCGTATCGACTACAGTGCCGGCTGATGTCCGCCACCACGATCGGCACCGCCACCGACGAAGCTCCCCCGCGCGCCACCGGTCTGCGCTGGCTCGGCCGCCAGCTGCTGCGCCAGCCCCAGGCCCAGCTCGGCGTCACCGCGCTGCTGATCATCTTCGTCTGCGCCGTCATCGCCCCCGCGCTGGTGCCCTACGACCCGCTGCAGGTGGACGCCATCCACCGCCTGCTGCCACCCAGCGCCGCCCACTGGTTCGGCACCGACGAGTTGGGACGCGACCTGTTCAGCCGCGTGCTCACCGGCACCCGCTACTTCGCCCTGGTCTGCCTCGTCTCCGTCTCCATCTCTGCGGGCTTCGGCATTCTGCTCGGCCTGCTCGCCGGCGCCGGCGCCTACTGGACCGACATGGCGATCATGCGGGTGATGGACATCGTCCTGGCTTTCCCCTTCATCCTGCTCATCCTCGCCGTCGTCGCCATCCTCGGCCCCAGCCTCTGGACGGCCATGATCGCCGTCGGCATCGCCGGCATCCCGAACTATGCCCGCCTGGTGCGCGGCCAGGTGCTGGCGGTGAAACACGAGGACTATGTCGAGGCCATGCGCGCCATCGGTGCGGGGCCGCTGCGCATCCTGTTCGGCACCGTCTTCCCCAACGTCATCTCGCAGATCGTCGTCTACACCTCGTTTGCCATGCCTGTCGCCGTGCTCTCCGCCTCGGCCCTGAGCTTCCTCGGCCTCGGCGCCCAGCCGCCGCTGCCGGAATGGGGCGCCATGGTGGTGGGCGGGCGCACCTTCATCCGCACGTCCTGGTGGGTGGTGGCCAGCCCCGGGCTTGCCATCTTCCTCGCCGTCTTCTCGTGCAACCTGCTCGGCAACGCCCTGCGCGACGTGCTCGACCCGCGATCGGCCCCGAAATGACGTCCCTTCTCACCATCGAAGGCCTGCGCACCCATTTCACCACACCGGAAGGCACGGTGCGCGCGGTCGACGGTGTGGACCTCACCATCGCCCCCGGCGAGATCCTCGGCGTGGTCGGCGAATCCGGCTGCGGCAAGACCGTCACCGCGCTGTCGATCCTTCGCCTGATCGACCGCCCCGGCAGGATCGTCGCCGGCCGCATCGACTTCGCCGGCCGCGACCTGCTGCGCCTCTCCGATCGCGAGATGACCGAGATCCGCGGCAACGACATCGCCATGATCTTCCAGCAGCCCAAGGTCAGCCTCAACCCGGTCATCCGCATCGGTCAGCAGATCGCCGAGCAGTTCATCCGCCGGCGTGGCCTCACACGCAAGGCCGCTCTCGACGAAGCGGTGAAGCTGCTCACCGATGTCGGCATCCCGTCGCCCGCCTCGCGGCTGAATTCCTACCCCCATGAGCTCTCCGGCGGCCAGGCCCAGCGCGTCATGATCGCCGTGGCCCTCGCCCTGCACCCGCGCCTGCTGATCGCCGACGAGCCCACCACCGCCGTCGATGTCACCGTCCAGGCGCAGATCCTGCGCGTCCTGCGCGACCGCTGCAAGGAGCTCGGCGCCTCGCTGATCCTGGTCACCCACGACCTCGGCGTCGTCGCCCAGCTCGCCGACCGCGTGGCAGTGATGTATGCCGGCCAGGTCGTCGAGCAGGCCACCGCCATCGATCTGTTCGACAACCCGCGCCACCCCTACACACGCGGCCTGCTCCGCTCCCTCCCCAGGCTCGGCCACGTCACCGAGCGGCTGCTCGAAATCCCCGGCGCCGTCCCCAGCCTGATCGCCCCCATCGCCGGCTGCCGCTTCGCCTCCCGCTGCGGCGAGCGCCTGCCCCGCTGCACCGAGGAGATCCCCGCCATGCTCGGAGAGGCGCATCTCTCGCGCTGCTTCCTCGCGGCATGACCGCCCTTGTCACCGCCACCGGCCTGAAGGCGCATTACCGCGTGCGCGGCGGCTGGTTCAGCGGCCCGCCGAAATGGATCCGCGCCGTCGACGACGTGACCCTCTCCATCGAGCCGGGCGAGACCCTCGGCCTGGTCGGCGAATCCGGCTGCGGCAAATCCACCCTCGGCCGCGTGCTGCTCGCCCTGCGCGGCGCCACCGGCGGCAAAGTCGATTTTGACGGCAAGGACGTCTTTTCCCTCAAGCCCGACGCGCTGAAGGCCTTGCGGCGCGAGATGCAGCTGGTGTTTCAGGACCCGTTCGCCTCGCTCGACCCGCGCAAGACCGTCGGCCGTTCCGTCCGCGCCGCTCTCGATGTCCACGATATCGGCACCGATGCGGAGCGCACCGCCGCCGTCGAGGCGATCTTCCAGCGCGTCGGTCTGCGCCGCTCGCACACCACGCGCTTTCCGCACGAGTTCTCCGGTGGCCAGCGCCAGCGCGTCGGCATCGCCCGGGCGCTGATCCTGCGGCCGAAATTCCTGGTGTGCGACGAGCCGGTCTCCGCACTCGACGTGTCGATCCAGGCGCAGATCCTCAACCTGCTGAAGGATCTGCAGGCCGAGCACGGGCTGACCCTGCTGTTCATCTCCCACAATCTTGCCGTGGTCGAGCACATGGCCGACCGGGTCGCGGTGATGTATTACGGCCGCATCGTCGAGATCGCGCCGCGCCAGGAGCTGTTCGCCCGGCCGCTGCATCCCTACACGCAGGGTCTGCTTGATGCGGTGCCGGTGCCCGATCCGCATATCCGCAGCATGGCGCCCACCCTGGAAGGCGATCCACCGGACCCCGCCGATCTGCCCCAGGGTTGCCGCTTCCGCAGCCGCTGCCGCCACGCCGTGCCGCGCTGCGCCGAGGAAGAACCCCAACTCACCCCAGCCGCCCCAGCCCATGCTGTTGCATGCTGGCTGCACACCAAGGTTTGAAAGTTTCTTTGGTTCTTTCTTGTCAAAGAAAGAACTTCTTTTGTTGAAACAAAAGAAGCAAAAAAACTTTTATCCGGCCGCCAGGCCGCCGAGATACGCGGCGCGGACCTGCGGGTCGTTCCACAGATCGGCGGGCTTGCCGGAGACGAGCAGGGTTCCGGTCTCCAGCACATAGCCGCGATCCGCGACCGACAGCGCCATATGCGCATTCTGCTCCACCAGCAGAACGGTGGTGCCGCGCCGCCTGATTTCGGAAATGATCCGAAACACCTGCTGCACGATCAACGGCGCCAGCCCCAGCGACGGCTCATCCAGCAGCAGCACCCGCGGCTTGGCCATCAGCCCCCGCGCGAGTGCGACCATCTGCAGCTGCCCGCCCGACAGCGTCCACCCCAGCGCATGCTGCAGCCGCACCAGATCGGGGAACAGCTCGAACGTGCCCTCGACCTCCGCCTCCATCTGCCGCCTTGTCATGCCCTTGCGGTTGGAGGCGCCGAGCAGCACGTTCTCCCGCACCGTGAGCCCCGGAAACACCCGCCGGCCCTCCGGCACATGGCTCACGCCAAGCCGAACGATCGCCTCCACGCCAAGCCCCAGGATCGACTGACCCGCAAGCCGGATGCTCCCCGACACGTTCGGCACCAGCCCCGAAATCGAGCGCAAGGTGGTGCTCTTGCCCGCCCCGTTGGCGCCGAGCAGGGCGACGATCTCGCCTTCGTCCACTGACAGCGTCAGCCCCTTAAGTACATCGCCGGCGCCATAGCGGGCGACGAGGTTGTCGATTTCCAGTAGTTTCATGGCTCAAGCCGCTTCATGACGCGGCTCCCCGAGATAGGCCGCGATCACGTCCGGGTTGGCCAAAACCTGCGAAGGCTGCCCATCGGCAATCCGCCGGCCGAAATTCAGCACGGTGATATGGTCGGCCACCTGCTCCACCAGGTTCATGTCATGGTCGATAATCAGAATGGTCAGCCCATGCCCCTTCAGCCGCCGCAGCAGCAGCCCCAGCTCCTGCTTCTCCGTGAGGTTCAGGCCGGCCGCCGGCTCGTCGAGCAGCAGAGTCTGCGGGCTCGACGCCAGCGCCCGGGCGATCTCCACATAGCGCTGATGCCCGTAGGACAACGCGCCCACCTGCCGGTGTGCATCGCCCCTCAGCCCCACGAAATCCAGCGCCGCCAGCGCCCGCTCCACCACCTGCGCCGGATTCTCCGCGATGTCGTTGCCGGGACGCTCGGCGCCGACCATCACGTTCTCCAGCACGGTCATGCCACGAAACACCCGGATGTTCTGGAACGTCCGTGCCAACCCCGCGCGGTTGCGCATATGCGGCGCGGCATGGGTGATATCCTGGCCGGCAAACATCACCCGCCCCGCGGTCGGCCGGTACAGCCCGGTGATGACATTAATGAACGTGCTCTTGCCCGACCCGTTGGGCCCAATCAGCGCATGCACCGAGCCACGGCGGACAGCGATGTTCACCCCGTCCAGCGCCTTCAGCCCGCCGAAATGCTTGGCCAGGTTCTGCAGGTCGAGCACGATCTCCTCGCTCTCCCGGCCCCGCTCGCCCAACAGCGGCAAGGGCGCCACATCACCCACGATCGGCTTGGAGCGGATCCGCACCCGCTCCAGCATCAGCCCCCACAGCCCGTCCGGCAGGAACACCATGATCAGGATCACCGCGGCGCCATAGACCGCGAGATAGACCTGCCGCAGAAACCGCAGCCATTCCGGCAGCACGATCAGCAGCCCGGTGCCGACGAGGGCGCCGAACGGCGACTGCACGCCGCCCAGCAGCGCCATGGTCAGCAGCACGATCGACTCGTTGAAGCTGAACTGGTCCGGCGAGATATACTGAAAGCCGCCGGCGAACAGCGCCCCGCCGATGCCGCCCACCACGGCGGAGAGCCCGAAGGCGATGACCTTGGTGGCGAACACGTTCACCCCGCAGGTGCCGGCGGCCAGCTCGTTGTCGCGCACCGCCTGCATGGCGCGCCCCAGCCGCCCGGTCTTGAGCCGCCACACCGCCGTCGTCACCAGCACCAGCATCACCAGGCACAGGGCCAGAAAGGCGTGGCCGTTCTGAAAGCTGATTCCCAGCAGCGTCGGGCGCGGAATGTTGCGCACCCCGTCCGGCCCATGGGTGAAGCCGATCCAGTTGGTGGCCACCAGGGTGAGGATCTGCTGAAAGCTGATCGTCACCATGGCGAGGTAGTGCCCGCCGAGACGCAGGCTGCCGATGCCCAGGATCAGCCCCAGCAGGGCGGCGCTGGCCACGCCGATCAACATGGCGGGGAAGAAGCCGAGCCCGAAATCCACCGTGCCCAACGCCACGCCATAGGCGCCGATGCCGAAGAACGCCGCCTGGGCGATGGAGATCTGCCCGCAATACCCCAGCACGATGACAAGACCCGTCACCGCGATGGCGTAGGTGGCCGCCTGCATGAAGATGTTGAGGTAATAGCCATCGGCCGGCGCCAGGAAGGCGAGCACGGTGACCACGGCGCAGGCAAGCACTGCCGGTGGCGCGCCGCGGAAGATCCGGGCGGAGGCGAGGTTCACGCTCATGCCGACCTCAGTCGGCATGCTGCTGTCTGGTGCATCATGCTTTTTCCGAAATCTTTTCGCCGAACAATCCCTGCGGGCGGACCGCGAGGAAGCACAGCAGCATGGCGAACGCGAACGCGTCCTTGTACGGCACGGAGATGTAGGAGGCCCCCAGCGTCTCGACCACGCCGAGCGACACGCCGCCGATGATCGCGCCGGGAATGGAGCCATAGCCGCCGATGATGTTGGCCGCAAACGCCTTCAGCGCGATCAGCCCGCCCATCCCCACCGAGACGAACAGCACCGGCGCCACCAGCATCCCCGCGAGCCCACCGATCGCCGAGCTGTAGCCGAAGGTGATCAGCACCATCGTGACCACGGGAATGCCCAGCAGGCTTGCCATCTCCTTGTCCTGGCTGGTCGCCTGCAGCTTCTTGCCCAGCAACGTCTTCTCAAAGATGAAATATTGCAGGATCACCAGCAGCGTGGCCGCCACCATGATGGTGAGATACTGGCTGTCCATGAACACCGGGCCGACATCGAAACCCGGATTGTCGAACACGCCGGGCAGCACCTCGGGGCTCGGCCCGTACAGCACGAGGACGATGTTCTCGAGGAAGATCGAGGCGCCGATGGTGGAGATGATCACCGGCAGCGCCCCGCGATGCCGCAGCGGCCAGTAGGTGGCGCCGGCGAACAGCACGCCGAAGCCTGCCATCAGCACCACCCCGATCACCATGGAGAGCAGATAGGGCAGGCCCAGCACGTTGAAGAACACAACGAGCAGATAGGCCCCCACCATGGAGAACTGCCCCTGGGCGAAGTTCACCACGGAGGCCGCGCGGATGAGCAGCACGAAGCCCAGGGCCACCAGCGCGTAGATCGCGCCGATGCCCAGGCCGGTGAACAGCAGTTGCAGCAGAATCGCCATCGGGCGCGGGCCTTTGGTTCGACTGGCTTACGAGGCGAACTCGATGTGCTTGTCGAACACGATCTTGCCCTTCTCGTTGCGCACCACGTTGTAGCCGCGCAGCCCGTCGCCGTTGGCATCGAAATTGTAGGTGCCTTCGGTGCCGGCGTAGCCCTTGATCGCCAGGATCGCGGTGCGGATCGCCTGCGGCTCGGTCGACTTGGCGTTGTTCATGGCCAGCGCCAGGATGTGCAGCGCGTCGTTCACCCAGGTCGAAAGGTCATCGGCCTGCTTCTTGAAGCGCGTCATGTAGGTGGTGGCGAACGCCTTGGCGACCGGCGAGCTGTCCTCGTTGAAATCCGCCACGCCGTAGGTGCCCCACAGCGCCGGGCCGGCAAGGTTCAGCGACGTCGTGTTGATGATCGACGGCGAGCCGATCCAGGGCTGGCGCACGCCGAGCTGGCGCAGCTGGCGGCCGAAGATGCCGAGATCGGCTTCGAAGGTGAAGTAGCTGCACAGAATATCCGGGTTGGCCTGCTTCACCGCCAGCACCACGGGGGTGAAATCGGTCTGCTGATTGGTGTAGCCCTGCACCAGCACCGGCTCGATGTTGAGTTTCTTGAGGTTGTCCAGCATCGCGTTCTTGCCGCCGTTGCCGAACGCGTCAGTGCTGTGCACCAGCGCCCACTTGGTCTTCTTCAGCGTGTTCACCCCGTAATCGGCGATCACCCGGGCGGAGAACGTGTCGTTGGGGCGGCAGCGGAACAGCCACGGGTTGCCGGAATGGGTGAGCGTGGGGTCGGTGCCGCCGAACATCACCGGCTTGGCCGCCTTGATCACGTCGGGTGCGATGGCATTGACCTGGGTGGAACGGATCGAGGCCAGAAAGGCCGCGCAGTCGCCGCGGTTGACCAGGCGCGAGAAGGCCAGCACCGCGCCGGGATTGGTGGTCTGGTCGTCCTCGTAGACCACTTCGAGCTTCTTGCCCATCACGCCGCCGGCGCCGTTGATGGACTCCAGCGCCAGCGTGGCGCCCCACTGCATGAACTGCCCGGCCTCGGCGGCGGGTCCGGTCAACGGCACGGTCACGCCGACCTTGATGGTGTCCTCGGCGCAGGCGCGGCCGGTGATGGCGAAGCTGGTGATCGCGGTGCCCAGCAGGGCATGGCGGCGGCTGATCAGCATGGTCCGTCTCCCTCGTTGCGACGCCTTTGCTCGGCGTCATTCTGCATCTAGGAGTCTCACGTTCTCGTGGCCACGGCAAGCGGTGCCGTCAGGAGATTTTCGGGCCATGCCTGGTTCGTTCGGCCATAAGCAAGTGGAACCGCCAAGCCGCCAAGGCGCCAAGCCTCGTTGGACCAGCAGCGTCTTGCCCTCAAAGCAACTTGGCGCCTTGGCGGTTCCACTTCGCTTCCATCCACCAGCGATCAACGCAACCAGAGAAGACGACCTCTCAAGTCGCGTAGATCTGGATCAATTCCCGCACCAACGGATAGATCTCACCATTCCAGCGCCGCCCGCTGAACGTGCCGTAATGCCCCACCGCCGTCTGCAGATGATGCCGCTTGTGCGCCATCGGAATCCGCGAACACAGATCGAGCGCCGCCTGCGTCTGGCCGATGGCGCAGATGTCGTCGAGCTCGCCCTCCACCGTCAGCAGCGCCGTGCGCCGGATGGCGGCCGGGTCGATCCGATGCCCACGGAATGCCAGCACGCCGCGCGGCAGCTCATGCTCCTGGAACACCTTGGCAATGGTCTGCAGATAGAACTCGGCCGGCAGATCCATCACCGCCATGTATTCGGTGTAGAAATTCCGATGAAACGCCGCCTTGTCCGCCTCGCCCGCCAGCACGTTGTCCCAATGCTCCCGATGCGCCTTCTGATGCCGCTCGGAGTTCATCGCCATGAACGCCGCGAGCTGCAGGAACCCGGGATACACGCGCCGCCCGGCCCCCACCTGCCGCAAGGGCACGGTGGTGATGAGGTTGCGGGCGAACCAGTCGATATCGTGACTTTTGGCAAGCTCGTTGACCTTCGTTGGATTCACCCTCGTATCGATCGGCCCTGCCATCAGCGTTATCGTGCGCGGCGTGGCTGGGTCCTGCGCCTCGGCCATCAGCGCCACCGCGCACAGCACGGCCACCGTCGGCTGGCACACCGCCAGCACGTGGCAGCGTGGACCCAGCACCCGCAGGAATCGCATGACGTGGTCGGTGAAGTCATCGAGGTCGAACCCGCCCGCCGACAGCGCGACGTCGCGCGCGCTGTGCCAGTCGGTCACCCAGACATCGTTGTCCGGCAGCGCCGTGCGCACCGTGGCGCGCAGCAGCGTGGCGAAATGGCCGGACATCGGCGCCACGATCAGCAGCTTCGGCTGCCCCTCGACGCCTTCCTTGCGGAAATGCAGCAAGGTGGCGAACGGCGTCCGATCATCCGCCTCCTCGGTCACGGCCACGCGCCGGTTGCCGAGATCGACGTCGGAGATGCCGAAATCCGGGCGGTGATGCGTGGTCGCCGTCAGCACCATCAGGTCGCGCAGGGCGGCGAGGTGGCGCGCCATGGCGGTGTCGGCCAGCCCCGAAGCCGGATTGCCCGACCAGGTCGCGGCCAGCTCGGCGCCGAAGCGCCAGGGCAGCATCGCGTCGTTGGCGGCCTGGAACAGCTGGTACAGCATTGGCCCCGTTTCATACGCATGGTGTATCCGGCAAGGACGCTAATGCAGTTTCCCCGGCACTGCGATACGGTTTGCACATCGTGAGGGACTCCAGCCCATGGCCGAGACGGTTTTGATCATCAGCAGCCGCAACTACTCTTCGTGGTCGTTGCGCGGATGGCTGCTGACGAAACTGTCCGGCATTCCCTTCACCGTCGCGGCGGTGGGGGCCGAGGGGGCTCACTCCGCGCGTCAGGAACTGCTGATGCGCACCTCATCCACTTTGGTACCCTGCCTGGTGCATGATGGACTCGAGGTATGGGACACGCTCGCGATCGCCGAATTCCTCAATGAGATCAAACCCAAGGCCGGCATGTATCCCAAGGACAGCGCCGCCCGCGCTCGCTGCCGCTCGATCTGCGGGGAAATGCATTCCGGCTTCTCCGCCTTGCGCTCCACCCTGCCGATGAACCTGCGCGCCCGCCGCCAGGGCTTTCGCCTCTGGTCCGCCGCCCAGGCCGATGTGACAAGAATCTGCCGTATCTGGACAGAATGTCTTGCACAATCCGGCGGACCGTGGCTGTTCGGCGCGCATTACAGCGTCGCCGATGCCATGTATGCACCGGTTGCGACTCGCTTCGTGACGTATGACGTGTCCCTCGACCCCGTCTGCGCCGCGTATCGCGACCGCAGCCTGGCCCATCCCCTCCTGCAGGAATGGACCGCGGCGGCGCTGGAAGAACATGACGAAGTGCCTGAGCTGGATGTCGAGTTTTGAATTCTTGTGCCCAACCCCTGAGGAAGTGACTCCATGAAATTCCGTCCGTTGCATGACCGTGTCGTCGTCCGCCGCCTCAACGCCGAGGAGAAGACGGCGGGTGGCATCATCATCCCCGGCACCGCCCAGGAAAAGCCGATGGAAGGCCTGATCGTCGCGACGGGCCCCGGCGCGCGCGATGAAGCCGGCAATCTGGTGCCGCTGACGGTCCAGGAAGGCGATCATGTCCTGTTCGGCAAATGGTCCGGCACCGAGGTGAAGCTCGGCGGCGAGGAACTGCTGATCATGAAGGAGAGCGACATCATGGGCATCACCCAGACCGCCGCTCCCGCCGCCCCGGCCAAGCCGGCCGCCAAGCCGGCGGCGCTGAAGGAGGTGGCCAAGCCCGCCCCGAAGCCGGTGGCCAAGGCGCCGGCGAAGCCCGTCGCAAAGCCCGCCGCGAAGGTTGCTGCGAAGCCCGCCACCAAGGCACCGGCGATGCCGGTCGCCAAGCCCGTCGCGGTGGCAAAGCCCGCCGCCAAGCCGGCCGGCAAGCGCAAGGCCAGCTGAGACGAACGCCATGTCCGCCTTCGCCCTGCTGACCACGCGTCAGATGGCGGAGGCGGACCGGCTGAGCATCGCCGCCGGCCTGCCCGGCATCGCCCTCATGGAGAACGCCGGCGCCGCCGTGGCCCGCGCCATCCAGCGCCGCTGGCCGGTCTGTCCGGTCACCGTGCTGTGCGGCCCCGGCAACAACGGCGGCGACGGCTTCGTCACCGCCCGCCATCTCGCCGAGTCCGGCTGGCCGGTCACCGTCGCCTGCATGGCCGACCGCCAGACGCTGCCGCCGGACGCACGCCATCACGCCGAGCTCTGGACCGGACCAACCATCGAGCTGACACCGTCCTGCGTCACCGGCGCCGCGCTGGTGGTGGACGCCGTGTTTGGCGCCGGCCTCAGCCGCCCGCCGCCCGCGATTGTCACCCAGACCATGGCCGCGTGCACATGCCCCATCATCGCCATCGACATGCCGACCGGCGTCTTCGGTGACAGCGGCGACGCCACAGGCGCCACACGCGCCGCTCTGACGGTGACGTTCTTTCGCAAGAAGCCCGGCCACCTCCTGCTCCCCGGCCGCGTGCTGTGCGGCGAGATCGTGCTGGCCGACATCGGCACACCGGCTGATGTTCTGACATCGATCTCGCCGGCATGTTGCGAAAATGCACCGGCACTCTGGGCCGCCGCCCGTCCCGCGGCCGCGGCGCAGGACCACAAATATTCGCGCGGCCATGCGCTGCTGATCGGCGGTTTCCCCATGGCCGGCGCCGCCCGCCTTGCCGCCCGCGCCGCGGCCCGGGCCGGGGCAGGGGCCACCACCATCGCTGTCCCGTCTGTCGCCTTGCTGGTCTACGCCGAAAGCCTGCTCAGCATCATGGTCGCACGCCTGCCGGATCTGCCGAAGCTTTTGGCCGACCCCAGGATCAACACCCTGCTGATCGGCCCCGGCGCCGGCGTCACCGACAGCACCCGCGCCCACGCCCTGGCGATGCTCGCCACCGGCCGCCCCGTGGTGCTCGATGCCGATGCCATCAGCGTGTTCGCCGAAGCGCCTGACGCGCTGTTCACCGCCGTCGCCGGCCCCTGCGTCATGACCCCGCATGAAGGCGAGTTCCGCCGCATCTTCACGGCCGCCGGCAGCAAGCCCGACCGCGCCCGCGCCGCCGCCGTCCAAAGCGGCGCCGTCATCGTGCTGAAAGGCGCAGACACCGTGATCGCATCGCCCGACGGCCGCGTCGTCATCAACGCCAACGCCCCGCCGACCCTGGCCACCGCCGGCTCGGGGGACGTGCTGGCCGGGCTGGTGCTGGGCCTGCTCGCGCAAGGCATGCCCTGCTTCGAAGCCGCCTGCGCCGCCGTCTGGTTGCACGGCGCCGCCGCCACCGCCTTCGGCCCGGGCCTGATCGCCGAGGACCTGCCGGACCTGATCCCCCGCGTCATCGCGGCAGCGTTTGGCCGATCATGAACCGCACCGTGCCACACCGAAGCCGAGCTGGTCCTGAATGGAGCGCGTGGTGGCCTGCCGATCGCCCATCGGCAGCACAGGCGCATACGCCCGCAGCGACGGCCTATCTGATATCCGGATCTCCTGCTTTGACCGGACCGGCGAATTCCGGTCTGCTCCGACCCACAGTGTGAACACGGCGGACAAGCATGACCGAGAACCCCTTCTTCGAGACCTGGACCACCCCCTTCGGCGCGCCGCCGTTCGACCGCATCCGCCCCGACCATTTCCCCGAAGCCCTCGACGAAGCCATGCGCCGCCACCGCGCCGAGATCGACGCCATCACCGCCGACCCCGCACCCGCCGACTTCGACAACACCATCGCCGCGATGGAGCGGGCAGGGCGGCTGCTGCGCTGCGTGCACAGCGTGTTCTCCAACCTCGTGGTCAGCCTCGGCGGCGAGGCGCTGCAGCAGGTCGAGCGTGACTACGCGCCCAGGCTCGCCTCCCACTACACCGCCATTTCGCTCGACCCCGGCCTGTTCCGCCGTGTGGACGCGCTGCACAGCAAGCGTGCCGGCCTCGACCTGGCGCCCGACCAGCTCCGCCTGCTGGAACGCAGCCATCTCGGCTTCATCCGCGGCGGCGCCGCCCTCGGCGAGGCTGACAAGCAGCGCATGGCCGAGATCTCCAGCCGCCTTGCCACGCTGCACACCGCATTCGGCCAGAACGTGCTGCACGACGAGAAAACCTGGCAGCTCGAACTCGGCGCCGATGACCTCGACGGCCTGCCCGACTTCGTCATCGAAGGCGCCAGACGCGCCGGCACCGAGCGCGGCCTGCCCGGCGGCATGGTCATCACCCTGTCCCGCTCGCTGATCGAGCCGTTCCTCACCTTCTCCACCCGCCGCGACCTGTGCCAGATCGCCCACGCCGCCTGGATCGCGCGCGGCGAGAACCCCGGCCCGCACGACAACCGCAAGCTGATCCCCGAAATCCTGGCCCTGCGCGCCGAACGCGCGAAGCTGCTCGGCTACGCCCATTTCGCCGATTTCCGCCTCGCCGACACCATGGCCGGCACCCCGCAGGCCGTGGCCCGCCTCACCGGCGAGGTCTGGGACGCCGGACGCGCCCGCGCCCTGCAGGAACAGGCGCGGCTGCAGGAGATGGCCGAGGCCGAAGGCCTCAACGCGCCGCTGCAGGCGTGCGACTGGCTGTTCTACGCCGAAAAGGTCCGCCGCGCCGACTTCGCCATCGATGAGGCGGAGGTGAAGCCGTATTTCGTGCTCGAGAACATCCAGCGCGCGGTGTTCGACACCGCCGGCCGCCTGTTCGGCCTCAGCTTCGTCCCGCGCCCGGACGTGCCGGTCTATCACCCCGATGTCCGCGCCTATGAGGTGCGCGCCGGCGCGCGTCATATCGGGCTGTTCCTGGCCGACAACTTCGCCCGCACCGGCAAGCGCTCCGGCGCCTGGATGAGCAGCTACCGCGAACAGGAGAACATGGACGAGGAGATCCGCCCGATCATCGTCAACAACAACAATTTCGCGCCCTCCACCCCCGCTTTGCTGAGCTTTGACGACGCGCGCACCATGTTCCACGAATTCGGCCACGCCCTGCACGGCCTGCTGAGCGACGTGCGCTACCCCAGCCAGTCCGGCACCGCCGTGCGACGCGATTTCGTCGAGCTGCCGTCGCAGATCTACGAGCATTGGCTCGAAATTCCGGAGACGTTGCGCCAATACGCCCGCCACCACGAAACCGGCGAGCCGATCCCGGAGGCCCTGGTCGAAAAGCTGCTGGCGGCACGCACCTTCAACCAGGGCTTCGCCACCGTCGAATACACCGCCTCCGCCATCCTCGACATGCAGCTTCACGCCCATCCCGCACCGGAGACGCTGGATGTGGCCGCATTCGAACGCACTGCCCTGTCAGCGCTCGGCATGCCCGACGCGATCGGCGCCCGCCACCGCCCGCCGCACTTCCAGCACCTCTTCGCCGGCGGCGGCTACGCGGCGGGATACTACTCCTATCTCTGGGCCGAAGTGCTCGATGCCGACGGCTTCGCGCTGTTCGAATCCACCGGCGACGCGTTTGACCCGGCTCTGGCCGCCCGGTTCAAGACCCTGCTGTCCTCCGGCGATACCCGCGACCCGATGCAGCTCTACATCGATTTCGCCGGACGGGCGCCGGATACGCGGCCGCTGCTGGTCAACCGTGGTCTTGCCACGGGGTGAAGCCCGGTGGCAGACGAAGACGATGTAGGAGTGAAGGAAGCAAAAAACTTTCAAACGCTGGCGCACCCCTGTCCGGACAGGCCGGACCCAGCGAATGAAAGTTTTTTGGTTCTTTTTTTCAGAAAAGAACGTCCTTGCTTCCCTCAACCATCTCGTGTCAGTGCAATTTAGCGGTCAGGCAGCCATACGATCCGTGCGGCCGGCCAGCAGGGCACGCACCGACATCGGAACCTGACGTGGCGACTTGGCCCGTGGCATTTCGAGCTCCACCATCTCGCACACTTCGCCGAACAGCGCTTGATGCTCGCCCCAGTTGTCGAACAGCGCCCGATCGACATTGTCGATGAACGTCTCGGCCGCCAGTCCTTCGGCCAGGATCAACGCATGGCTGGAAAGTTCGATGTGATAATACATGAACGTCTCCTCGGTGGACTGGTGCCGGGTGACGCTGGTGCCGTTCACCAGGGCGCCGGCCTGGATAAGGATTTCCCCAATTGCAATGGCATGCGCGGGTGAGACATAGAGGTCGCGGGCCGGAACGCCGTCTGCCACGGCGCTTTCGTGGATGCAGATCGGCTGGGTGGTGAGCGGGTCTGCGAATCGGGGCGCGATCGTCTGACGGCCGATCCAGCGGATCGGCTCCGCCGTGCCTTCCACCGTCACCACCAGATCGCCGATGCGCAGATCCTGGACCTCCACTTGGCCGGTGGGCGTGGCGATGCGGGTGCCGGCACAGAAGCAGACGGGGATGGCGCTGGCGCTGATGCTCTGGTCGCTGAACTGCAGCGTCTGGATATTGGTGAGCGTGTCGGTGATGCCGCCCGACGCCTGCACGGTGATCGTTCCAGCCGAATTCACCAGCGAGTAGCTCGACTCGGCCGCGCTGAACACCACGGTGTTGGTGCCGCCGCTGCCGTTGATGATGTCGTTGCCGCCGTTGACGGTGAACACGTCATTACCGGCCCCACCCACAACGCTGTTGATCAGGGTGCCATACTCGATGAAAATATTGTCGGTGAGCCCCGCAACACTGCTGTAGCTGCCGTCATTGAGATTGACGGTGGAGTTGGTGTTAAAGCCGGACAGGTCGAGCGTGTTGCCGGTGCCGCTGTCATACAGCGTGACCACAGGTTTCGTATCGATGGTAAAATCATACATCGACAGCGTCTTCTGGCTGCCGTCGGTGGCGGTGTAGGTGATGTTCGAGTTGAACCCGAAGGTCTGGCCGCCGGAGAACATGCTGCTCGTGGGGGCGCCTTCGTCCCGCTGGGCGGCGAAGATGTCCAGGCCCATGGGGGTGAAGGGCGCGTAGGAATTGCCGCTGGAATCGAGCCAGCTGACGCCGGACGGCGCATAGCTGCCGTAGTATTTCGCTGTCGTCACGGTGGGGTCGATGTAGGACATGATCGACCATGTCCGCACATCGGTGCTGTTGTTCTGCTGGGTGGCAGGGTTGACGGTGCCGTTATAAGGGCCGGTGTGGCCAAGCCCCAGCAGATGGCCCACCTCATGGACCAGCACGTCGACACCATAGCCCAGGCCGCTGGTGTAGGCGTCAGCTCCGAAGGCTCCGTAGTTGCCGGTGGTATCCACCTGGATCTGCGCCGTGGCGACCTGGGACACGCCGGTGGTGCCGGTCGGGTTTGTGGACAGGTTGCTCTCGAGCGTACCCGAGCCGTTGGTGGTGGTGGTACCGCCGTATGTCGACGTGTCGTTGGCGTGGGTGAACAGCAGGCGGGTGGCGCCGGCGGGTGCCGTGGTCAGGTCGGCGGTGTAGACAAACGTGACATTGGTCAGGCCGGACCAGAGCTGCAGTGCCTGGGTCGCGTTGTCCATGGTGGCGGCGTCGAATTTGAAGCCGATGGTCGATGTCGTGTCAAAGCTGTAATAGACCGTGCCGCCCTGCCCGATGCTGGTGCCGATGACGTCAACCTTGGCCGTTCCGTCGAGATACTGGGAGAAAGAGGCCGTGGAGATCGCGCCGTTCTGATCGACGGCGGCCATATAGGTGATCGTGTCGAGCTGGCTTTGCGTCAGGCGGCCGAGATATCCGTTGTTGAGGTTCGTGGCCATGAACGCGGTCCCCTGTAGCGATGAGGGCCGGCTAGGTTGGCCCGGCCTGACAAACATTCGATGGCAAAAAATATCATGAGGATAAACTTTTCGTAAAGTGTCATTCCACACACAATTTTTCGGTTATGATACATCGCCATATTAATACCAACGGCCTTGATCGATGACTCTTCCATCGATCAAGGCCGTTGGTATCGCGCGCCGGGTTGGCCGGCGGCGGCGCGCCAAACCAAGACCATACCAACGGTCATTCTTCATGACCGTTGGTATAAGTCAATAACAGAAGCACATGGATTAGAATTTCAGCAATAAATAGAAGTTTTCTTGTTCAAAAAAGATTCGAAAATATTTTCTGATTTGAGAAATAATTGAAAATATAATGGTCTTATTTGGTCGTTAACGCCAGCACCCGCAAAGGGCTGCCGGATCCGTTCTGGATCTTCAGCGGGGCGGTGATCAGCACCGTGCCGGTCGCCGGCAGACGGTCGAGGTTGCACAGGCACTGCAGCCCGTAGCGGCCCGCCCCATGCAGAAAATGATGCGCCGGAAACGGCGGATCGAAATGATGCGCCTGTCCCGCATCGGTCCCGATCGTCTCGGTGCCGAGCCCCAGAATGTCCCGCTCCGCCACCAGAAACCGCATCACCTCCACGCCCGGCCCCGGCGTGTGCGCCCCATCCTCATGCAGATTGGCATAGGCCCGCATCGGCCGCTTCGACCAGTCCGTCCGCAGCAACACCCAGCTTCCCGCCGGAATCCGCCCATGCTCCGCCTCCCAGGCCGCAACCAACGGCACGGTCAGCAGAAAATCCGCATCCGCCGCCGCCGCCGCCGAACAGTCGATCACACAGGCCGGCGCGATCATCGACTGCACCGCCACAGTGTCCACCGCGTTGCAGGCCAGGTTCCGCCCGGTATGCCAATGGATCGGCGCATCGAAATGCGTGCCGGTGTGCTCGCCGAAACTGATGTTGTTCCAATACCACCCCGGCCCGCTGCCGTCGTAGCGCGAGATCCGCTCGATGCGCACCGGCGCCGCCTGGCCGAACGCCGGCGGCAGCACGATCACCGGAAAATCCGGCGTCAGCGTGAAGGCCAGATCCACCACCTCGATCGCACCGGCCGCGATATCGGCGGCAAACGCCGCAAGCGCGCTCATGCCCCCAGCTCCCGCTCCAACGCCTTCGGATTGGCGACCAGACGCTGACGCACATCCTGCGCCACATCCCCCACGAACACATCCTCCGTGCCCGCGCGCAAGCTGGAGATCACCGCAGCGGCAATCGCCCGCGGCGCCAGCTTCGGCGGCGGCACGGTCTGATACCATTCGCTGTCCACCGGCCCGGTGAACAGATTGATCACCCGCACCCCGCCCGGCCGCAGCTCCGCCCGCAGACACTGCGACAAGGAAAGGCTGGCCGCCTGGGCGGCGCTGTGCGTGCCATACTCCGGCCGGTTCGCCAGCGCATAGACCGAGAACACGTTCACCCAGGCCGCGGCACTGTCGATCCCGTCCGCCCCGCGTGCCAGCATCGCCGGGCCGAACGCCTGCGCCAGATGGATGAAGCCGAAATACCCCTGCGCGATCGCATCGCGCACGCCGGCGGTGCCCCGCCCGCCCAGCAGCCCGCCCAGCAGCCCGCCCAGCAGCCCGCCCGGCCGCGCGGGGTCGGACGTGTTGACCAGGATATCCGTCTTCCCCGCGATATCCGCTGCCAGCGCGACCACCGAGGCCTCGCTGCCGAGTTCGAGCGGCACGATCCGCACCCGCTCCATCGCCCGCAGCCGGTCCTCCCCGGCAAACGGCTTCCACGCCTCGGCGATGCCGACATGCACAAGCGCCGCCCCCGCCGCCACCAGGGCTGCGGCGGTCTCCTGGCCGACCGCGCCGCGCCCGTCGGTCACCAGCACGCGGCGATGTCTCGGGTCCGCCGTCATCTCCCAAAACTGCAGATCGGCCGTGCTGCCGGAGCCGTCGGCAGGGACCGCGAACGCGACCGCATTGCCGCTCTTGTCGAGCTGGAACGACATCTGAACGCCATCTCCTTCCCGCAGCTGCGCATGCAGATGGCTGATCACGATGGGCCCGCAATCCAGCCGCACGAGGCCGACACGCCAAGGCGCCCGCTCGCGGAAATACAGATCGACCGGCACGCGAATCGTCGTCTCGGTCAGCAGCACACCGCCGCGCGGCGCATCCGCCAGCGGCAGATCGCCCGACAGACACACCGGACAGATCTCCCGCGCCGGATAGGCGAACGCCCCGCACCCGGCACAGCGCTGCAGCTGAAACCGCCCCTCGGCCGCCGCCAGCGTGTGCAGATGCGCCCGCCGGCTGCGCGCCCGCGGCGGCAGCGTCGGCAGCCGGGTGCGCTCCAGCGGGTTGCGCGGCCGCGGCGGGGGCAGGGTGGTCATGCGCCGCACCCCGCCAGGATGGCAGCGCCCGAGGACAGGCCGCGATCATAGTTGATCATGCCGAACCCCGAGGCCAGCGCCGTCCGCGCACCGGCCACCTGGGTCGGCCCCGCCTGGCCCAGCACCTGGCGCAGCGCCTCGGTCATGCCGAGATACCCGCCGGCCGCCCCGGCCTGCCCCATGGAAAGCTGGCCGCCCGAGGTGTTGTGCGGAAAATCCCCGTCGATGGTGAGATCGTGCCCCCGCACAAACGCCGCCGCTTCGCCTTTGCCGCAGAAGCCGAGATCCTCGAACTGCATCATCGAGACGAACGGATAATCGTCATAGGTCAGCAGCACATCGATATCGGACGGCGTCACCCCCGCCATGTCCCACAGCTCCCCGATATCCATCGCCCAGCCGCCGCGCACCTGCACCGGATCATCGGCGAACGCGTTATGCCGCTCGATCGTGCCGAGAACCCGCGCGCCGGCAAGCCCCGCCCGCGCCGCCAGATCCGCCCGCATCACCAGAAACGCCTCCGCGCCCGCACACGGCATCACGCAGTCGAACAGATGGATCGGATCCGCGATCGCCCGACCGGCCATGTATTGCGCGGTGGACAGCGTCGTCTTCATCAGCGCATTCGGATTGCGCAGCGCGTTCGCGCGCTGGGAGACCGCGATCGGTGCCAGGTCCTCACGGGTCACGCCGTATTCCCGCATGTAGTTCCGCGCGATCATGGCGAAGCTCGCATTGGGCCCGCCCGCGCCATACGGATACGCCGCATCCTGGGCAAACCGCGAGAAATTCTCCAACGTCCGCCGAAACGTGTCGACCTGGTTGGTATCCCCCGCCAGACACGCAACGATATTGGCATCCCCGCCCTGCACCGCCCGCGCCGCGCGCCGCAGCGCCGCCACGCCGCTCACACCGCCCAGCGGCACGGTGTCGAGCCAGCGCACGCACAGCCCGAAATGCTGCGTCAGCCCCACTGCCGAATCAGGCGCGAGGGTAAAGCTCGACACGGAAAGCCCATCGATCTGCGAAGCCGAAATCCCCGACGCCGCCACCACGCCCCGCAACGCCTGCCCGAGCCACCACTGCGCGCTCTCGATCGAGTAATGCGCATACGGCACCGTCACCGGCGCACAGACGACAACGCCGTCGTAGCCGGCGCGGCGGGAGAGGGGAGGGAGGTCCACCTACAACGGCGCCGTGCCGACGCTGGCCCCGCCGCAGACATACAGCACCTGTCCGGTGACGAAATCCGAGGCCGCATCGGCAAAGAACATCACCGCATTGGCGACGTCGGATGGCCGCCCGAGCCGCCCGACCGGAATGGCTACGGCCATCCGGCTCTCCACCTCGCCATCCTTCGGCACAAGCGCCTCGAACATCGGCGTGCTGCCGATCGGCCCCGGTGCGACCACGTTCACCGTTATGCCGTGCCGCGCCAGCTCCAGCGCCCAGGTCCGTCCCAGCCCGATCATCCCCGCCTTGGTCGCGGCATAGGCGGTGCGCGTGGCCAGCCCCAGCGCCGCGCGCGACGAGATCAGCACCACCCGGGCCGACCCCGCCGCCTTCATTGCCGGCAGAAACGCCTGCAGCAGGATGAGCGGCGCCGTCAGATGCAGTGCCGCCAGCGCCGCCATATCCTGCGTCGTCACGTTCTCGATCACATCGGGCCGGATCACGCCGGCATTGTGCACCAGATGGGTCACGGCAAACCGCCCTGCCACCGCAGCGGCCACCCCGCGCAGCGATTCGAGATCGGTCAGATCGACCGCCACGGCGTGCAGCCGCGCATGCGGCACGGCTGGAATGTTACGATCCAGACAGATCACCTCGAATCCCCGGTCGAGACACGCCTGGCACAGCGCGGCCCCGATCCCGGCGGCGCCGCCGGTGATCACGATGGTCATACGCGGACCCTGAGGTCTGGCGCCCGCACCCGATCTTGCGTGACAGTCAGCACGACCCCGTCAGTGGCGGACACTAGCATTCACCTTGCAGGCCGCAAAGCAAGCGGCACCCCGTCATAATAGTTCGATCATGCTGCCTCGCCTCACCAGCGTCAATCGATCTCCAGGCCAAGACTCCCCGAAATCCGCGGACCGGAACCTGTTGCGTGCATTGACGCGAGGATCTGAAACATTTTATCAATTAAACAATCGCGCGCAGTTCATCCGCAGACAGGAAGAGGTTTCACGTCATGAGAAACATGCTGCGATCCGCCTGTCTTGCCTCAAGCCTGCTGCTGGCAGCCCAACCGGCGCATGCCGACATCGTCGTCGGCTTCATCACCGCGCTGAGCGGCAACGCCGCCTCGCTCGGCATCCCCTACGCCAAAGGCATCGCCGCCGCCTTCGCCTGGCGCAGCGAGATCGGCGGCCAGAAGATCCGCTACGTCCAGCTCGATGACGGCTCCGACCCGTCATCCACCACCCGCGACGCCCGCAAGCTGATCGAGGACGAAAAGATCGACGTGCTGATCGGCACCGCCACCGGCCCCGGCACCATCGCGCTCGCCGCCGTCGCCGACGAAATGAAGGTACCGCTGATCGGCGTCTCGCCCATGCCGCCCCACCCCACGGGCCCGGACCAATGGGCCGTCACGGTGCCGCAGTCGCCCCAGCTCCTGGTCAAGGTCATCGTCGACCGGATGAAGCGCGACAAGGCGAAGAACATCGGCTTCATCGGCTTCTCCGACGTCTGGGGCGATCTCGTCTACGGCGGCGCCAAGGCCGCCGAGGCGCGTGGCGATATCAAGGTGCTCACCAACGAGCGCTACAGCCGCACCGACACCTCCGTCACCGGCCAGATCCTCAAGGTTCTCGCCACCCACCCTGACGGCGTGCTCGATGGCGGCTCCGGCACCCAGGGCGCGCTGCCGCTGCTGGCGCTGGCCGAGCGCGGCTACAAAGGCCCGACCTACGGCACCGCCGCCCTGGTCAACGCCGATTTCGTCCGCGTCGGCGGCAAGGCGGCCGAAGGCATCCAGGTCACCACCGGGCCGGTGATGGTGGCCGAACAGCTGCCCGATGATCATTTCGCCAAGAAGCTGGCCATGGAATTCCGCGCCGCGTATCTCAAAGCCAACGGCACGCCGACCACCGACGGCTTCTCCGCCTACTCGTTCGATGCCTGGCTGATCCTGACCAACGCCGCCGAGCGCGCCCTGCACACCGCCCAGCCCGGCACGCCGGAATTCCGCAAGGCCCTGCGCGACGCCATTCTCAGCACCCACGAGCTCGCCGGCGTCCACTCCGTCTACAACTTCAAGCCGGGCGACAATTACGGCGTCGACGAACGCGGCCTCGTCGTCGTCCGTCTGGTCAACGGCGTCTGGACCTACGCCCCATGATCCCCGCCACGAGGCTGCCATCCAGCCCATGACCGCCGACATCGCGGCGATCCTGGGCGTCGACGGCATCGCCACCGGCGCCATCTACGTCCTCGTCGCCCTCGGCACGGTGCTGATCTTCACCGTCACCCGGGTGATGTTCATCCCGTTCGGCGACATCGCCGCCTTCACCGCACTCACGCTCGCCGCCATCCAGTCCCACCAGATCCCCGGCACCATCGCGCTGGTGGTGGTGCTGTCCGTCCTGGCCTTCGCCGTCGAAGCAGGCGCGCTGCTGCAGCAGCGACGCGCCAGCCGTCTGCCCCGCGCCGCCGCGATCACTCTCGGCCTGCCTTTGGCCATCGCCGCCCTCGTCCGCCTCGCCGTCGGCTTCGCCCTGCCGATGCCGCTGCAGATCCTGCTTGCCCTGCTGATCATGCTGCCGATCGCCCCCCTGCTCGACCGCATCGTCTTCCGCCCGATCGCCGACGCCAGCGTGCTGCTCCTGCTGATCGTCTCTGTCGCCCTGCACTTCGCCCTGGTCGGTCTCGGCCTACTGTTCTTTGGCCCCGAGGGGGTGCGCACCGAACCGCTCACCGATCTCTCGGTCGAACTCGGCGGCGTGCAGATCTCCGGCCAGACCATGCTGATCGTGGCCGCCGCCGCGCTGTTCAGCTTTCTGCTGTATCTGTTCTTCGGCTTCACCCTGACCGGCAAGGCGCTGGGCGCCACCGCCGTCAACCGCACCGGCGCGCGGCTGATGGGCATCCGCCCCGCCCGCGCCGGCTCCATCGCCTACCTGCTGGGATCGCTGATGGCCGGCGTCTCCGGCGTGCTGATCGCCCCGGTCAACACCATCTTCTACGACAGCGGATTCCTGCTCGGCCTGAAGGCTTTCGTCGGCGCCATCATCGGCGGCCTCGCCAGCTACCCTGGCACCGCCATCGGTGCGCTGTGTGTGGGTGTGCTGGAAAGCTTCGCCTCCTTCACCAACAGCGCCTTGAAGGACGTGATCGTCTTCGCCCTGCTGATCCCCATTCTGCTGTGGCGCTCGATCGGCGCACACCACACGGAAGAAGACCTCGACGAATGAGCTGCACCCAGGCAAGGCTCGCAGCCCTGCTGGTGGTGGCGCTGATCGCGCTGGCCCCTGTTCTGCTGCCCTCGTTCAGCATCACCCTGCTGAACTATATCGGCCTCTCGGGCCTGGTCGCGATCGGCCTCGTGCTGCTCACCGGCATCGCCGGCCTCGTGTCCTTCGGCCAGGCCGCCTTCGTCGGCATCGCCGCCTACACCACCGCCTGGGCGACATCGCTGCAGGGCCAGTCCCCCTGGCTTGGCCTTGTCCTTGCCATCCTCGTCACCTGCACGGTCGCCGCCGTCATCGGGCTGATCACGCTGCGCCTGCAGGGGCATTTCCTGTCGCTGAGCACCATCGCCTGGGGTCTCTCGATCGGCCTGCTGTTCGGCAACATCGAAGGCCTCGGCGGCTTCAACGGCCTGCCCAACATCCCGCCGATCGCCATCGGCTCCATTGCCCTGACCGAAAGCAGCCAGATCTACTATCTGATCTGGGCCTGCGTCGTCCTGGCGCTCGTTCTGCTGCACAATCTGCTGAACTCCCGCCTCGGCCGCGCCATCCGCGCGCTGCGCGGCGGCAACACCCTGGTGGAAAGCCTCGGCATCAACGCCTACGCCACAAGGCTGACCTGCTTCATCACCGCCGCCTTTCTCGCCACCCTCTCCGGCTGGCTCTACGCGCATATGAGCCGCTTCATCAGCCCCGCCCCGTTCGAAGCCTCCGCCGGCATCGACTATCTGATGATGGCCATGGTCGGCGGCGCCGGAAACCTGCTCGGCGGCATCGTCGGCGCCGGGCTGGTGACCCTGATCAGGAACAGCGTGCAGGACTGGCTGCCCCTCATCGCCCGCGGCGCCTCCGGCCAGCTCGAGATCGTGGCCTTCGCCGCCCTGTTCATCCTGTTCCTGCAACGCGCCCGCGACGGCATCGTTCCATACCTCATCCGCTTCGCCCCCACGCTGCGCCGCGAGACACCTGTGGAAGCCTCGCCGCTTCCCCGCCGCACCCTGCCGTCCCCCGGCGCAGACCTGCTGGAGGTCGACAGCGCAGAACGCCGCTTTGGCGGCGTCATCGCCGTCAACAAGGTCAGCTTCACTGTCCGCGCCGGCGAGATCGTGGGCCTCATCGGCCCCAACGGCGCCGGCAAAAGCACCATGTTCAACCTCCTCACCGGCGCCCTCCGCCTCGATCACGGTCACATCCGCTTCGCCGGACGAAACATCGGCCGCCTCTCCCAGTCCCGCATCGCCCGCGCCGGCATCGCCCGCACCTTGCAGCACGTGAAGCTGCGCCCACGCATGACCCTGCTCGACAACGTCATGCTCGGCGCCCATACCCGCACCCGATGCGGCCTCGTCCGTGGCGCCCTCAGCCTCAACCACGCCGAAGAAGCCAGTGCCCGCCACGAAGCCCTCCGCCAACTCCACCGCGTCGGCCTCGGTGACTCCCCCTACGAGCTGGCCGGCAATTTGCCCCTCGGCAAACAACGCATCCTCGAAATCGCCCGCGCCCTCGCCGCCGACCCCATCCTCCTGGTGCTCGACGAACCCGCCGCCGGTCTCCGCCGCCAGGAAAAGCTGCACCTCGCAGCCCTCCTCGCCACGCTGCGCGCCGAACACCTCACCACGCTGATCGTCGAACACGACATGGAATTCGTCATGGGCCTGGTCGACCGCCTGGTCGTCATGAATTTCGGCGCCAAACTCTGCGAAGGCCTGCCCGCCGACATCCGCCGCGATCCCCGCGTCCAGGAAGCCTATCTCGGCGGCGTCATCTGATGGCCCTGCTCGACATCCGCAACGTGAGCGTCTCCTACGGCAAGGTCGAAGCCGTCCGTGACGTCTCGCTGCACGTCGAACCAGGCCAGATCGTCTCCATCATCGGCCCCAACGGCGCCGGCAAGACCACGCTCCTGCTCGCCACCATGGGCCTGCTCCCGGCCACCGGCACCATCACCTTCCGCGGTGAGCCCATCGACCGGCTTGACGTCGAAACCCGCGTCGAAGCAGGACTTTGCCTCGTCCCGGAACGCCGCGAACTCTTCGCCGACATGTCCGTCGCAGACAACCTGCTGCTGGGCTCGTACAGCCGAAGCGACCGCCAGAACGTCCAGCGCGGCCTCGACGAGGTCTACACCCGCTTTCCACGCCTCCAGGAACGCCGCCGCCAGGCCGCCGGCACCCTCTCCGGCGGCGAGCGCCAGATGCTCGCCCTCGGCCGCGCCCTGATGGCCGCCCCCAAGCTGCTCATCCTCGACGAACCCAGCCTCGGCCTCGCCCCGCTGATCGTGCGTGACATTTTTCGAGTCATCGCCTCGTTGCGCGAAGCGGGCGTCTCCATCCTGCTGGTGGAACAGAACGCCCGCGCGGCCTTGGAAACGGCGGATTACGGGTATGTGCTGGAAACCGGGGAGATCGTGCAGAGCGGAGAAGCCAAAGCGCTCATGCATGACCCTAAGCTGATAGCGGCCTATCTGGGAGCATAGGAAGCAAGAACTTCTTTTCTGGAGAAAAGAAGCAAAAGACTTTTATTTGTTTATGACTTTTCGGTGGGGTTCGGCCTATCAACTACGGACAGAAAGCAAAAGTTTTTTGGTTCTTTTTTCAAAAAAGAACCTCTTGCTTATATTTTAGGCGCCTTCGCCAACCCGATCCGCCCAAGCGCCTCCTCAAACCGCCGCAACTTCTCCTGCTGCAGCATCGGCAGATCCATCCCCTCGTAATTCAGAAACCCGCTTCCTGTCTTCATCCCGATCCGCCCCTTATACCAACTCTTGGGGTCGATGACTCACGAGGGCTTGGCGACGCGGGGGCGGATGTGATTCACGATACTGAACAGAAGGATGTTCGGTATGGCCGCAGCAATTCCCCTTCGATCGGACTTCAACGCC
>JBBILI010000035.1:0-62467 GCA_037445025.1 Rhodospirillales bacterium | reverse complement strand
GGCGTTGAAGTCCGATCGAAGGGGAATTGCTGCGGCCATACCGAACATCCTTCTGTTCAGTATCGTGAATCACATCCGCCCCCGCGTCGCCAAGCCCTCGTGAGTCATCGACCCCAAGAGTTGGTATTAGTCGGGACAATCCGGGCGCCCTGGTTTCGGGCGGCAGCCCTTGGCGGTGCGGTGCTGATGTCGGCCGGATCCGGCTGGGCGCAGTCCGAGGTGCCGGCGCGGGTGACCCGCGTGGTGACCCGAACAGTGTACCAGCCCGACGGCACCAGCGAGACAGTCTCTGAGTTTGAGTTCAAGGTCGCCACCGACGCGGCCGCACGCAGCAACGCGCAGGTCCCGCTGACTTTCAGCCCCTCGCTGGAGACCCTGGAGGTGGTCAGCGCCGAGACCCGCAAGGCAGACGGACGACGGTTGCCGGTTGCACCGGATCAGATCCAGGAGCGACTGGCGCCTGGGGCCGCCAATGCCATCGAGTTCAGCGACCAGCGCATCAAGACCATCGTGTTCCCCGATGTGGCGGCGGGCGACACCATGGCGCTGACCCAGCGGCGCCACCTCATCCGGCCCTACTTCGCCGGCAAGGTCGGTGCCTCCATCGTCTATGCCAATCTGCCCTGGGATTTCGCCGAGGTGAGCCTCGTTGTGCCGCCCGGCATGACCCTGCAGACGCAGGTGCGCGGCGTTTCGCTGGATATGGGCGTAGAGGACGGCAAGACCGTCTATCGCTTCACCGCGCGCAACATCCCGCTCGACGCGCGGCAGCATGCCGTGGCGCCACTGGACCACGCGCCGATGTTCGTCGCCTCCAACTTCAAGGACTGGCAGGAGATCGGCACCCTGTTCGGCCGCCTCAATGCTGCGAAGGTGGCGGTGACGCCCAAGATCCAGGCACTCGCCGACCAGATCACCCAAGGCGCCCCCGACCGGCGGTCCGAGGCGCGGCTGCTGGGCGAATGGGTTGCCACCCATATCCGCTACATCAATGTGCTGCTGGGCATCAGCGGCTTCGAGGGGCATGACGCGGAGACGATCACCGCGCACGGCTATGACGACTGCAAGGATCACACCATCCTGCTGACGGCGCTGCTGGCGGCACGTCATATCTCGGCCGACATAGTGCTGATCAACCTCGGCAACACCTATGCCGAACCTGGGGTGCCGACGCTCTCGGCGTTCAACCACGTGGTCAGCTATCTGCCGGAGTTCAGCCTCTACGTCGACACGACGGCGGGCGGAGCGCTATTCGCGCGTGCTGCCGTTCGCCGAATACGGCAAGCATGTTCTGCACATCTCCGCACAGTCCGTGTCACGGCGCGTCGTGCCGGTGCTGGCGGAGGCGGACAACACGGTGGCGCTGCGCACGCAGGCCGCGCTCAACCTCAACGGGGTGATGACCGGCACCACCACGACGACGGCCACCTGCCCGTTCAGCGTGTCGCTGCGCGACACGTTGCGGATCTTCCAGACCCAGACCAATCCGGCGAACGGGCTGCTGACCCGCAGCGGCCAGCCCGGCAGCGGCACCTTCGAGCGCTATGATGCCGAGACACTGCAGCCCAGCCTGTCGGTATCGGGCCGCTTCACGCTCGATCCGCGCAAGGAGGAGCTGGACGGTGATTCCTTCCCGCTGCCGACCGGCCTGCGCATCATCGCCCGGCCTGGCGACTTCCTGATGGGGCAGCTGTTCCAGCGGCCGCTGGGGCCGCTGGAATCGGTGCCGTGCTGGTCAGGACGCCAGACCGAGATGCTGTCGCTGACCCTGCCGGCGGGGCGCAGGCTGGAGCGGATGCCCAAGCCGTTGGAGATTGACAAGGACAGCCTGATCAACGGCAACGGGATCCGTTACAACTCGGAGTGGCGGCAGGATGGAAAAGTGGTGTCGGTCACGCGCAGCTTCTCGACCCACGTTACTACTGCGCTCTGTGGCCCGGCGCTACGGGCGGAGCTGGCGTCGTCACTGGATCAGATCCGTGCGGACCTCAACCGCAAGGTCACGATCGCCGAGCCATAACGCCGACGCACTCTGCGATCTGTCACCGCCTTGTAAGGTGGCGATAGATACACGACCTGGGTGCTCGCCGCGGCTGCGGGCACGCCGGGTGCTTTGGGGGGCGATGCCGCGCAGCCGTGTTGCCAACCGGTGGCGCGGGTCTTGCCTGTCCGCGTGCGAACGCATACCCAGGCTCGATCGCGAACGGAGACCCAAGTGGCCGCAATTCTGCTCAATTGGCTGGAACTCTTCGTCCGTTGGACGCATGTGATCGCGGCGATCTGCTGGATCGGCTCGTCGTTCTATTTCATTGCACTCGACGCCAGCCTCAAGGGTCATCCGCGCCTCGATGTCCGAGTTAAGGGCGAGGCCTGGCAGGTGCATGGCGGCGGCTTTTACCAGATCCAGAAATTCGGCGTGGCCCCCGAGTTCATGCCCGAGGAGCTAACCTGGTTCAAATGGGAGGCCTATGGCACCTGGATCTTCGGCTTTGCCTTGCTGGTGCTGGTCTATTACGTCAATGCCTCGCTGTATCTGATCGACCCCGCCGTGATGGTGCTGCGGCCGGAGACGGCGGTGGCGATCGGGCTGGGTTCGCTGGTGCTGGGCTGGCTCGGCTACAACGCGCTGTGCCGCTCCCGGATCGGCGATGACCTGAAGCTGCTGTCCATCGTGGGCTTCGCGCTACTGATCGCCATCGCGTTTGGCTATGCGCAGGTGTTCAGCGGGCGCGGCGCGTTCATCCAGATCGGCGCGCTGGTGGGCACGATCATGGCGGCGAACGTGCTGATGATCATCATTCCCAACCAGCGCAAGGTTGTAGCGTCGCTCCTGGCCGGCGAGGCGCCGGACCCCAGGCTCGGCTTCATTGCCAAGCAGCGCTCGCTGCACAACAACTACCTAACGCTGCCGGTGCTGTTCACCATGCTGAGCAACCACTACGCCTTCACCTACCAGTCCCGCTGGAACTGGCTGGTGCTAGCCTGCGTGTTCACCGGCTCGTTCCTTGTGCGTCACTGGTTCAACGTGCTGCACACGGGCGCGAAGCCGGACTGGCGGCTTTGGCCTGCGGCGGCCGTCCCGTTTGCATCGGTCATTGCGCTGACGGTGGCGACCCGCTCGCAGGCGAGCCTTGAGGCCGGCGCACATATGGTAACGTTCGGCGAGGTGCGAGCGATTGTAGATGCGCGCTGCCACACCTGCCATGCGGCCAAACCGAGCTTCGCCGCTTTCGCCGATCCGCCCAAGGGCGTGATGTTCGACACGGACGGCCAGGTCGCGGCCCAGGCCAAGATGATCTATGCCCAGGCGGTGACGACGAAGGCGATGCCGCTGGGCAACATCACCCATATCACCGAGGCCGAGCGGGCCAGCATTGCGCAATGGTTCGAGGCGGGAGCCAAGCCGTGACCGGCCGGCTGACGACACATGTGTTGGATACCGCCACCGGCCGCCCCGCCGCCGGCATGCGGATCAGCCTGCGGCGGGTGGAGGGGGCGGCGCTCGGCGTGTTCACCACCAATGCCGACGGACGATGCGACGGGGCGCTGCTACAGGGGGCGGCGCTGACGGCGGGAGAGTACGAGCTGCTGTTCCATGTCGGCGCATGGCGGCCGGGCGGGTTCTATGACGAGGTGCCGATCCGGTTTCGTGTCACCGATCCGGCGTCCCACCACCACGTTCCGCTGATCCTGTCGCCGTTCGGCTATTCCACCTACCGCGGCAGCTGAGTGGGACTGCGGACGCCGCACCCTTTCAGCACCATGGTGGTGACGGTCTGAATCGCCGTTTCGAACTCGGTGTCGCTGAGGTCGGATGTGCCGAGAGTGGAACGGATCTGCACGTCGAAATCAGCGTAGGTCTGGGTCATGCCCCAGATCGTGAACAGCAGATGGGTGGGGGCGATGCGGTCCATCAGCCCGGCGTCGCTCCAGCCCTGCAGCACGCGCGCGGTGCCAAGCACCTGCTGGCGGGCGGTCTGGCAGAGATAGCCCATGATCACCGGCGCCCCACGCAGCAGCTCGCTGGCCCAGATGCGCGACGCGTCCGGCCTGCGGCGCGCATGCAGCATCTTGGCGCGGACATAGCCGGCCAGACCCTCGGCCGGGTGGCGGTTGGGGGTGATCCATTCTGCCTCATGGTCGAGCCATTCGCCGACGATGCCTTCGAGGACGGTCTGGTACAGCCGGTCTTTGGTGCCAAAGTAATAATGTAGGTTGGCCTTGGGCAGGCCAGCCTCTTGGGCGATCTCGGCCATGGTGCTGCCGGCGAGTCCGTGGCGTGCGAACACGCATTCCGCGGCATGAAGAATGGCCTGCATGGCACCGCGGCGAATGGAGCCCATTTTTTGATCAGCTTTCGGTTCTAGCCTGAGCATAACCTTAGAAACAGTCCTTCACGTGATATCCCGTCTCAGCTGGCTGCATCCAATGTGCACAAACCTGTCTTTCTGTTCAGGTTTTCCGATTGACCGCGGTCAGCCATCGGCCTCATTCTTAAGATTATATCGTCAACCAAGGCCCGCCCTTTCGTCCATGACTTCAACCCGGGACAGCGTTGAATTTCTGCTAGGTAACGCACCGCGCCGGTTGCGCGATGTGGACCCGACAATGACCGTGCTGGAATGGCTGCGCGGGCCGGAGCGTCTGCGCGGTAGCAAGGAAGGCTGTGCCGAGGGCGATTGCGGCGCCTGCACGGTGGTGCTGGCCGAGCCCTGGCAGGGCCGGTTGCGCTACCGTGCGGTCAATGCCTGCATCCTGTTCCTGCCGGAGCTTGATGGGCGGCAGCTGATCACGGTCGAACATCTTGCCTGCGAAACGCTGCATCCCGCCCAGCAGGCCATGGTTGCGCATCATGCCAGCCAGTGCGGTTTCTGCACCCCGGGCTTCGTGATGTCGCTGTTCGCCGCCTTCCACACCGCGCCGGTGACTGACCGTGAGGCGGTGGACACGCTACTGGCCGGCAACCTCTGCCGCTGCACCGGATATCGGCCGATCGTCGAAGCGACGTTTGCGGCATGTGCCGCACCGGCGCCGGACCGGTTCAGCGTCACCGAGGCGCAGACGATGGCGGAACTGCAGGCGCAACGCAAAGGCTCGCTCGCCCTGCTGTATGGCGAACGCCGGTATTTCGCACCGGAAACCAAAGGCGAACTGGCTGCCCTGCGGCTGGCGCATCCCGATGCTGTCATTCTGGCCGGTGGCACCGATGTCGGGCTGTGGGTGACCAAACAGCACCGCGTTCTCGATACGGTGATCGCCATCGGCCGCGTTGCCGGACTGCGTGACATTGAAAGCCGTGATGGCGTGCTGCGCATTGGCGCCGGAGTCACCTATACCGATGCGCTGGAGGCACTGTCCGCGCTGCACCCGTCGCTGGGCGTGATGGTAACGCGGATCGGCTCGGTGCAGGTGCGCAACAGCGGCACCATTGGCGGCAATATCGCCAACGGCTCGCCGATCGGTGACATGGCGCCGGCGCTGATCGCGCTCGACGCGACGCTGGTGCTGCGACGGGGCGACGAACGGCGTCATCTGCCGATTGCCGGACTGTTCCTCGCCTATCGGCGGACCGCGCTGCAGCCTGGCGAGTTCGTCGAGCGTATCGATGTTCCGTTCATGCCGGAAGATGCCGTGTTCGGTGTCCATAAGATCAGCAAGCGGCCGGACCAGGACATATCCGCCGTGTGCGGGGCGATTCGGGTGCGGGTGCAGGAGGGCGTGGTGACTGAGGCGCGCATTGCCTATGGCGGAATGGCCGGAATCCCGGCGCGGGCCGTCCAGGCGGAGCAGGCGCTGGTCGGACGGGCCTGGAGCGAGGCAAGCGTCCGGCTGGCGATGGCGGCCCTGGCAGGTGACTTCACGCCGCTCTCCGATATGCGCGCGAGTGCGGCGTATCGCAGCGTCGTGGCCCGCAATCTGTTGCTGAAGCTGTGGCTGGACGACGCAGCATGAACGCGCTGATCGGAAGCGAGGTTCCGCATGATAGCGCGCATCTCCACGTGAGCGGAGCTGCGCGGTATCTCGATGATCTGCCGGAGCCGCCCGGCCTGCTGCACGCCTTCATCTACCTCAGCCCGCATGCACACGCTGCGATCACGGCGCTCGATGTGTCGGATGTCGCGGCAGCCCTGGGCGTGCACGCGGTGATGACGGCGTGTGATGTGCCGGGGGTGAACGATGTGGGGCCGGCGATGCCGGGCGATCCGATCTTTGCCAACTGGCTGGTGGAATATCACGGTCAGTCGGTCTTTGCCGTCGCCGCCGAAAGCCTGGCCGCGGCACGGCGCGCTGCGAAGCTGGTTCGCATCGAGTACGAACTGCGCCAGCCGGTGCTCACGATCGACGAGGCCATGGACGCACAGTTCTTTGTGCTGCCCAGCAAGACGCTGCGGCGCGGCGATCCGCAGGCGGCGCTGGCGCGGGCGACACATCGCCTGTCCGGGCGGCTGGAAATGGGCGGGCAGGAGCATTTCTACCTCGAGGGCCAGGCCGCGATGGCGGTGCCGGGTGAGGATGGCGATATGGTGGTGCACAGCTCCACCCAGCATCCGACCGAGGTGCAGCATCTGACGGCGCGGGCCCTTGGTCTCGCCGATCACGCCGTGGTGTGCCAGACGCGGCGGATGGGCGGGGCGTTCGGGGGCAAGGAATCGCAGGCCTCGCTGGTGGCGGTGATCGCGGCCTTGTTGGCGCAACGCACGGAGCGGCCGGTCAAGCTGGTGCTGGACCGTGACGACGACATGATCCTCACCGGCAAGCGGCATGATTTCCGTGTGCTGTACGACGTCGGCTTCGACAGCGAGGGCTTGATCCGGGGTGTGACCTTCGATTTCGCCGGGCGCTGCGGCATGTCGCCCGATCTGTCGGCGGCGATCAACGACCGCACCATGTTCCATGCCGACAACGCGTATTTCCTGGAGAACGTCGAGATCGTCTCGCATCGCTGCAAGACGCACACAGTCTCCAACACCGCGTTCCGCGGCTTCGGCGGGCCGCAGGGGATGGTGGCGATCGAGCATGTGATCGATGTCATCGCGCGCCATCTCGACATCGATCCGCTGCTGGTGCGCCAGCGGAATTTCTACCGGGCTGCGCCGGCGGATGTGACGCCGTACGGCATGATCCTTGAGGACAACGTGATCGGCGAACTGGTGGACGCGCTTGTGGTCAGTTCGGACTACGCGGCGCGGCGAGAGGGTGTCGCCGCGTTCAACGCTTCGCACACCTGGCGCAAGCGCGGCCTGGCGCTGACACCGGTGAAATTCGGCATCTCGTTCACGCTGACTCAGATGAACCAAGCCGGCGCCCTGGTGCATGTCTATACCGATGGCAGCGTGCAACTGAACCATGGCGGCACTGAGATGGGGCAGGGTTTGAACACCAAGGTAGCGATGGTGGTGGCCGCCGTTTTCGGGCTTCCGCTGCACCGGGTGAAGATCACCGCCACCACCACGGACAAGGTGCCCAACACCTCGCCAACGGCCGCTTCGTCGGGCACCGATCTCAACGGCCGTGCTGCACAGATCGCGGCCGAGACCATCAGGGCGCGGCTGGCGGAGGTGACGGCGACGCTGTTCGATGTTGCGGCCGGGGACATCGTCTTTGCCGATGGCGAGGTGAGCGGCGGCGGCAAGGCGTTGCCGTTTATCGAGGTGGTCCGTGCCGCTTATCGCAATCGCATTCAGCTTTCTTCCACAGGGTTCTACCGCACGCCGAAGCTGGCCTACGACCCCGCGTTGATGCAGGGACGGCCGTTTTATTATTTCGCCTATGGGGCGGCGGTCAGCGAGGTGGAGATCGACACGCTGACCGGGGAGTACCGGCTGCTGCGTGCGGATATCCTTCATGACTGCGGCACATCGCTGAACCCTGAGATCGATCTCGGTCAGATCGAGGGGGGGTTCGTGCAGGGTATGGGCTGGCTGACCACAGAGGAGCTGTGGTGGGACGCGCAGGGGCATCTGTGCACCCATGCGCCCTCCACTTATAAAATCCCGACCTGCCGGGATGTGCCGGCCGATTTCCGCGTGGCGCTGTATCGGAATGAAAATCACGAGGAGACGGTGCACCGCTCCAAGGCGGTGGGGGAGCCGCCGCTGATGCTGGGCATCTCGGTTCTGCATGCGCTGCGAGATGCGGTGGCGGCGGTTGGGAGCGGGCCGGTGCGGCTCGATGCGCCGGCGACGCCGGAGCGCGTGCTGATGGAGGTCGAGGCGAGGCGTGCCGTGACCATTGTTGCGCGGGCAGCGGAATGATGGAAGTGGCAGCAAGGACTTTTTTTCTGAAGAAAAGAAGCAAAAGACTTTCATTCGTTGTGATGCGCGCTGTTCCGGACCGACCGGGTTCAGCGGATAAAGGCTTTACCGATATTTTCTTCAAAGAAGAACGGCTGCCCTTATGATCCCGTTCTGGATCACCGCCCTCAATGACGCCGCCGCCGGCGCCCGTCAGGCCGTGCTTGTTACCGTGGCTGATGTCCGCGGGTCAGCGCCGCGGGAGGCCGGGGCGAAGATGGTCGTCACGGACCACGCCACCCATGGCACCATCGGCGGCGGTCGACTGGAGCTCGAATGCATCACCGAGGCGCGGCTGATACTGCAAGGCGGCGAGGTGACCTGCCTCAAGCATTTTCCGCTCGGACCTGCCCTGGGCCAATGTTGCGGCGGCGCGGTTGCGGTGCTGTTCGAACGGGTGGCCCCGCCCACGTGGCGCGTGGCGGTGTTCGGCGCCGGCCATGTCGGGCGCGCGGTGGTAGGACTGCTGGCTGGGCTGCCGTGTGACGTCAGCTGGATCGACAGCCGGGCCGGGCTGTTCGAGGCGGCTCCCCCCAACGTGCGCTGCGTGGCAGGCGATCCCGCCTTCACGGCCGAGACACTCCCGTCCGGCAGCCATGTGCTGGTGATGACGCATGACCACCAGCTCGACTTCGCGCTCGTCACCATCCTGCTGACGCGGCGCGACCTCGCCAGCGTCGGGTTGATCGGCTCCAAGACCAAGCGGGCGCGCTTCGCCAGCCGGCTGCTTGCCCGTGGGCTCGATACCGCGAGGCTGGTCTGCCCGATCGGCGTGCCGGGCGCCGGTGGCAAGCTGGCAGCGGAGATCGCTATTTCGGTCGTGGCGCAGTTGCTGCAATTTCGCGACAGTGCGGCGGTTGTGCAACAGGATGCCCGATTGCCCCACGCCGAATGCTCGTCTGACTGCGACGCCTGTGCGGGAACCATCCGCGCATGAGCGCGCCCCGGCTGGAACTCCGCGGCATCAGCAAGACCTACGGTGCGACACACGCCAACATGGATATTGATCTGGTGGTGCAGCCCGGCGAGATCCATGCCCTGCTCGGCGAAAACGGGGCCGGCAAGTCCACGCTGGTCAAGATTATCTACGGGCTGGTGAAGCCCGATGCCGGCGAGATGCTGTGGGAAGGCCGAGAGGTAGATATCGCCGACCCGAATGCCGCCCGCGCGTTGGGGATCGGTATGGTATTCCAGCATTTCTCGCTGTTCGAGGCGCTGACAGTGGCCGAGAACATCGCGCTCGGTCTGGGCAATCGCGAGGACCCGTGTGCGCTGGCGCTGCGCATACGTGCGACTGCGCAGCGCTATGGCCTCGCGGTCGATCCACAGCGGCATGTGCATCACCTCTCTGTCGGCGAGCGCCAGCGTGTGGAGATCGTGCGTTGCCTGATGGCCGAGCCGCGCCTGTTCATTCTGGACGAGCCGACCTCTGTGCTGACGCCGCAGGAGGTGGAAGGGCTGTTCGCCATGCTTCGGCGGCTCGCGGCCGAGGGTTGCTCGGTGCTGTACATCAGCCACAAGCTTGAAGAGATCAAGGCGCTGTGCGGTGCGGCCACCGTGCTGCGCAGCGGGCGGCTCTCCGGCCGTTGCGATCCTCGGATCGAGACCCCCACGGCGATGGCGGAGCTGATGATCGGCTCCACCTTGCCGGCCTGCGGGCGGGTCGCGGCGGCACGGCCGGGCGCGGTCTGTCTGCAGGTGAATGGGCTGACCCTGCCGCCGGATGAGCCGTTCGGCACGCATCTGCACGACATCAGTCTCGATCTGCGGGCCTGCGAAATCGTGGGCATCGCCGGTGTCGCCGGCAACGGGCAGAAGGAACTGCTGGCCGCCCTCTCCGGCGAGCGGCTCGCGTTGCGTGACGATGCGGTGGTGATCGGCGGAATTCACTGCGGCCAGATGGGAGCTGCGTCACGGCGGAAGCGCGGCTTGGCCTTCGTGCCGGACGAGCGGCTCGGCCGCGGTGCGGTGGCGGAGATGAGCCTGGCCGACAACGCGCTGCTGACCGGCGGCGCCAGCGCCATGGTGGGGCAGGGCATCATCCGGTTCGGGCGCCTGCGCGATTTCGCGCGGCGCATCATTGACGAGTTCCGGGTGAAGGCTGCAGGCATCGATGCACCGGCGTCGAGCCTGTCCGGCGGCAACATGCAGAAATTCATCATCGGCCGCGAGATCGGCGCCAATCCGCGCGTGCTGCTAGCGGCACACCCGACCTGGGGAGTGGATATTGGCGCGGCCCTGGCCATCCGCCAGCAGGTGATCGCGTTGAGCGACAGCGGCGTGGGTGTGCTGATCGTCTCGGAGGATCTGTCGGAACTGTTCGAGATCTGCGACCGGATTGCCGTGCTGTCGGAAGGCCGGTTGTCGCCGCCGCGCGACGCGCGGGCCACCACGATCAACGAGGTCGGGCTGCTGATGGGCGGCATGCATGAGGGCCTCGGTGATGAAGGGCGGGCGCATGCGGCTTAGACTCGAGGACGGCCGCAGCCGTTGCAGGCGATGCTGTGGCTGTCGCCGCTGATTGCCGTCGTTGCTTCGGTGGCGGCGTCGGCGGTGCTGTTCGCGGCTTTGGGGCGTAATCCGCTGGTGGCCCTTTATACCATGTTCATCGCCCCGCTCGGCACCGTGCTGGGGCTGACGGAGCTGGCGCTGAAGGCGACGCCGCTGCTGCTGTGTGCGGTTGGCATCGCCGTGGGATGCCGGGCCAATGTGTGGAACATCGGCGCCGAAGGGCAGTTCACCATCGGCGCTATCTGTGGCGGTGGGGTTGGGCTGCTGTGGGGCGATCAGCCTTGGGTGCTCGTGCCGATGCTGCTGGCGGGCATCGCGGGCGGCATGGCCTGGGCGGCCATTCCCGCGTTCCTGCGCACGAAATGCAACGCGCATGAGATTCTCACCACGCTGATGCTGTCCTATGTGGCGGTTCAGATCCTGGGTTGGCTGGTGCACGGGCCGTGGCAGGATCCGGATGGCTTCAACTTCCCGCAGACCAAACAGTTCACGCCCGAGGCGACGCTGCCGCTGCTGATCGAGGGGGCGCGGGTGACCATCGGCGCCCTGTTCGCACTCGGCGTGGTGCCGCTGGCCTGGGTGCTGCTGGGGCGGACGATGACGGGCTATCGTATCCGCGTGGCAGGGCTGGCGCCGGGGGCTGCGCGCTATGCCGGGTTTTCCGGGGATGGCGTGGTGTGGTTCAGCCTGCTGCTGGGCGGGGCCCTGGCGGGGATGGCCGGCATCTGCGAGGTGGCGGGACCGGTGGGGCAGCTGCAGCCGATCATCTCGCCAGGCTATGGCTTTACCGCAATCATCGTGGCGTTTCTGGGCCGGCTCAATCCTGTGGGCATCCTGTTTGCCTCGTTGCTGATGGCGCTCGAGTATCTCGGCGGCGAGGGGCTGCAGATGGATCTGCAGCTGCCGCAGGCGGCCACCGGCGTGATCCAGGGGATGCTGCTGTTTTTCCTGCTCGCCGCCGATGTGCTGATTCTCTACCGGCCGCGCCTTTCGGAGGTGCGGCATGCCTGACGGCGGTATTCTGCTGGCCATGCTGGTGGCCACCCTGCGGGCGGCGACGCCGCTGGTGCTGGCAGGGCTAGGCGAGCTCGTTACCGAGCGCGCCGGCGTGCTGAACCTTGGCATCGAGGGCATGATGCTGGTGGGGGCCGCCGTGGGCTTCATGGCGACGGTGGCCACCGGCAATCCCGCGCTCGGCATGCTCGCCGCCATGCTGGCGGGGGCGGCGATGGCGTTGGTGTTCGGGTTTCTCACGCTCTCGCTGCTGGCCAACCAGGTCGCAACCGGGCTGGCGCTGACCATTTTCGGCATCGGGCTGTCGGCGCTGCTGGTCGTGGACTACCAGGGCCACCCGATCACCGGGCTGGCCACGGTAATTTCGCCGGGGCTGAGCCAGGCGAGCCCGATGGTGCAGCAGCTGCTGCTGATCGATCCGCTGGTGGTGCTCGCCTTGGTGCTGCCGTTTGTCGTGCAGTGGTTTCTGGGTCGCACCCGCGCGGGCCTTGTGGTGCGCGCCGTCGGTGAATCGCATGATGTGGCCTTCGCGCTGGGCTATCGTGTGATCCGTATCCGCTATCTCTGCGTCGTGTTCGGCGGTGCCATAAGCGGGCTGGCTGGCGCCTATCTGTCGCTGGCCTATACCCCGATGTGGACGGAGAACATGGTGGCCGGGCGCGGCTGGATCGCGCTGGCCCTGGTGGTGTTCTCTACCTGGAAACCGGTGCTGCTGGCGGTGGGCGCGCTGCTGTTCGGCTTCGTAACCATCGCGCAGTTCCAGGCGGAAGCCATGGGCATCAACGTGCCCTCGCAACTGCTGGCGACCTTGCCTTACCTCGCCACCATCGCGGTGCTGGTGCTGATCTCGCGCGATGCCACACGCACAAAACTCAACGCGCCGGCCGCCCTCGGCCGCTCGTTCCATGCCTCAACATAAATTGGGAGACCGCCATGAATTTTTCACGCCGCACGCTGCTTCGCACCGCCACGCTCGCCCCCACAGCCGGACTGATCGGCCATGCGTTGGCCGCCGATCCTTACAAAGTTGCCTTCGTCTATGTGGCGCCGATCGGCGATGCCGGCTGGACCTATCAGCATGACCTCGGCCGCAAGGCGCTGGAGGCGTCGTTCGGTGGGGCCGTGAAGACCAGCTATGTGGAGAATGTCGAGGAAGGCGCTGACTCCGAGCGCGTCATCCGCCAGCTCGCCACTACAAACCAGATGGTGTTCACCACCTCGTTCGGATACATGAACCCGACGCTGAAGGTGGCGAAGAGTTTCCCCAAGGTGCACTTCGCCCACGCCACCGGCTATAAGCGCGCCACCAACGTGGCGACATATTCAGCGCGCTTCTACGAGGGCCGATACCTCGCCGGCCTGCTGGCGGGGCGGATGAGCAAGTCCGGCGTGATCGGCTATGTCGCGGCCTTCCCGATCCCGGAAGTTGTCGGCGGCATCAATGCCATGCTGCTCGGCGCCCTTTCGGCGAATCCGAAGGCGACCATCAAGATGGTGTGGACCAGCTCGTGGTTCGACCCCGGCAAGGAGCGCGCGGCCGCCGACACGCTTATCGCGCAGGGGGCCGACATCATCACCCACCACACCGACAGCACCGCCGTGGTGCAGGCCGGCGAGGAGAAGGGCGTGTACTCGATCGCCTACAACTCCGACATGTCCGCATATGGCCCGAAGACCTGCCTCACCGCTGTGACGATGGTCTGGGACGGGTATTACATCAATGCGGTGAAGTCAGGGATGGCCGGCACCTGGAAGTCGGACGACGTGTGGGGGGGCATCAGGGCCGGCATGATCAAGATGGCCAAGCTGAACCCCGTGGTGCCGGCCGATGTCGCAGCCGAGATCGCGACCAAGACGGCGGCGATTGGCGCGGGCACGCTGAAGCCTTTCGCAGGCCCGGTCACCGCTCAGGACGGTTCCACCAAGGCCGCCGTTGGGGCTGCGCTGGCCGACAAGGACATCGCGTCCATCAACTGGTTCGTGCTCGGCGTGCAGGGCAAGGTCTGACGCGATGACCGGCTCCTCTCCGCTTTGGCTGCGCAATCCGCTGGGCGTGCTCGCCGCCGGCGCGGAGGGGGGCGTGGTGATTTCCGGCGACCGGATCATCGAGCTGGTGGCGTCCGGTAGCCAGCCTGCGACACCTGGGTGCCGCGCGTTCGATGTGTCAGAGCACGTGGTGATCCCTGGCCTCATCAACACGCATCATCATTTCTTCCAGACGCTGACCCGCGCCTTGCCGGCCTCGCTGGACCGGACACTGTTTCCCTGGCTCACCGCGCTGTATCCGGTTTGGGCCAAGATAACGCCCGAGGCGCTCGATGCTGCGGTGACTGTGGCGATGGCGGAGTTGCTGCTGTCCGGCTGCACCACCACCACCGATCATCACTATCTATTTCCCGCCGGGCTGGAGCAGGCGATCGACATCGAGATCGCGGCGTCGCAGCGCCTGGGGCTGCGGGTGGTGCTGACGCGGGGCTCGATGAACCTCAGCCAGCGGGATGGCGGACTGCCCCCCGACAGCGTGGTGCAGGACGAGGATACTATCCTGATCGACAGCGAGCGGCTGATCGCGCGGTATCATGATCCGAAGCCGGGCGCGTTGGTGCAGATCGCGTTGGCGCCATGCTCGCCGTTCGCATCGACGACAGCTGTGATGCGGCGGACGGCGGAGCTGGCGGAGAAGCACAATCTGCGGCTGCACACGCATCTTGCCGAAACGGTGGACGAGGATGTGTTCTGCGAGCAGCTCTATGGCTGCCGGCCGCTGGAATATTTGGAGGATTGCGGCTGGCTGCAGGACCGCACCTGGCTGGCGCATGGGGTGCATTTCCGGCCCAATGAGATCGCCAAGATGGCCAAGGCGGGCGTGACCGTCACGCATTGCCCGTGCAGCAACCAGCTTTTGGCGTCGGGCCATTGTCTCGTCTGCGAGATGGAGGCGGCGGGGATGAAGGTTGGGCTGGGGGTAGACGGCTCTGCCTCCAACAACTGTTCGAACCTTATGCAGGAGATACGCGCCGCGTTCCTGGTGCAGCGCGGGCGCTATGGGGCGGACCGGGTGAGCCATCTCGATGCACTGCGCTGGGCGACCGAGGGGTCGGCGGCCTGTGTGGGGAGGCCGGAGTTGGGGCGGATTGCGGTGGGGGCGGTGGCCGATCTGGCGCTGTTCAAACTGGATGAGTTGCGGTTTTCCGGCGCGCAGGACCCGGTGGCGGCGGTGGTGCTGTGTGGGGCGCATCGAGCGGATCGGGTGATGGTCGGCGGGCGATGGGTGGTGGAAGACGGAGCGATCCCTGGGCTGGATCTTCAGGCGCTGATGGCGCGGCATAAGGCTGCGATGTGGATGTTGACGGAGCGCGTTGGAGAGTAGGGGGGAGGCGCCGCAGGCTGATATCAAGTGGAATCACAAAGACACCAAGGCACGAAGTCCCAAGAATCATGAATGCTTCTATGTGACTTTGTGATCCCACATGATTTTTCGCATTTATCACCCGGGTGATCGCGGCCGACAGAGCGCCTCGATCCGAAGGCCGACGATCTTGCAGATTTCGTCGGTGGCGTTGGCAAGTTCGGTGTCATGGGAGTTGCCCAGGCGCTCCGCAAAGGCCTTCTGCAGGGACTGCCTTGTGTGCAGCCGCACCGCCGCAATAAACGGAAAGCCGAAGCGGGTGCGATAGGCAAGGTTGTTGGCATCGAATACCGCCTGCTCTTCCGGGTCGAGACGGTCGAGCTGGGTCGCTGCCTGCTCCTCGGCCGAGTTGGCCGCGACCTCGCCGAGGCGGGCGGCGGCACCGGCGAGTTCGGGGTGGGCGCTGATATAGGCGCGATTCTCGTCGTCCGGCATCGATCGGATGACCTGGACGGCGGCTTCGATTAGCGCGGCCGGATCGGCGAACGGACGGTGCGTGGCCAGGCGTTCTGCCAGCACCGGTGTGCCTTCGAACACGGCGGACAGGGCGTGGACGAAATCCTCTGTGTCACAGGCATTCAACGTCGCAAGATCCATGGTGTCTGTCCCCCGATTGGGACAGACACCGGAACATAACTCAGGTCAATTCCTTCGCCAGGATCGGCTTGAAGGCTTCGGTCGCCTTCTTCATTTCGGTCGCCGCATCGGCACCGCCGATGATATTGGTCAGCGCCACGCCGATCGTGTCGCGGAACTCGGTCACGCCCACGATCTCAGGCAGGCCGGGGGCGGCGATCTTGAGGCAGGCCAGCGCCGTCTCGAACCATTCCTTCGGAAACGCGCTTTTGGCCATGATCGAAGTGTCGAGATAGGTGCTCTGCCGGGCCGGCGTGGCCGAGCCGGTGCGCAGCATCTCGGCCGCCAGTGCCTTGCCGGTTGCCCACTGGACATAAAACCAGCTGGCCCCCGGCTTCTTGCTGCTGCGCGAGATGCCGATACCGTCGATGAAGGTCGCGGAATGCTGCGCCTTCGGGCCACGCGGCACCGGGATGAAGCCAGCCGAATCAGCGACCTTGGACATGGTCTTGTCGATCAGCGGCGCCGAGAAGCCGATGCCGTCGATCCACATCGCAGCCCGGGCCTGGCTGAACGTGGTCTGGCTCTCGTTCCAGTTGAAGCCGATCGAGCCCGGCGGGGCGGTCTCGCGCATCAGCCTGCCGTAATAGTCAGCAGCCGCGATGGCGTCCGGCGTGTCGGTCAGCAGGGTGTGGCCATCGGCCGAGATGGTCAGCTGGTCCCAGCCCATTAGCAGTGAGGTGTAGGGCGGCAGGTTGGCGTTCTTGAGGCCGCGACCGACATAGCCGTAGACGCCCTTGCTCTTGTTGGTGAGGGCGTGGGCAGCGACCATCATCTCGTCCAGCGTCTTGGGCAGAGGCACGCCAGCGTCGGCGAACAGCTTCTTGTTGTAGAACATCAGCCACAGATCCTGCTTGATCGGGATCGTGTGCTGGGTGCCGTCCGCGGCGGTGGCCGCCTTGATGCCGGGGCCGCCGAAATCAGCGAAATCGTAGTCCGGGCCGGTCATTGTCGGATCGGCGATCATCGGCTTGAGATCTGCCATCCAGTGGCCCTTCTCGATCAGCTTCTTCTGCACGTGCAAAGCCACATGCACCACGTCGAAGCTGGTGCGCCCGGAGGCGAACTCGATGGCCACCTTGGGGCGCTGCTGCTGTTCGGGGATCTGCTCGGAGCCGACCTTGATGCCGGTGAGCTCGGCGAACTCAGCCTCCTTGGCCTGCAGCACATCGGCCAGCGGCGACTTTGTGAGGTTCACCTCGATCGCGGTGCCCTTGAAGCGCTTCCAGTCGAAGGCGGATTGTGCGTTGGCGCGCAACACGATGGCAGGGGCTGCCAGCAGCCCAGCCGAGGCGCGCAGCATCTGGCGGCGACGAAGCATTCAATTTTCTCCCTCTGACGATCTCTTGTGGACCGATGGTAAAACTCTATCCGGAATGGGTGGGATTGCGTAGAGGGATAAGGGACTGCGGCACGGTGGCTGATCCAGGGTGTGGCGAAGAGAGTGGGCTGCCCGTCTTGGTCTGGACGCGACGTATGCGGACGGTGGGGGCCGAAGAGCCTTCAACCCGTTTGTTCATTGACAGGCACAACGTTCGTGTTGGCGGATTCAAGTTCGAGAGCGAACGCTCCCAGTAATACCAACGGCCGTTATCGATGACTCTTCCATCGATCACGGCCGTTGGTATCGTGCGCCGGGTTGCCCGGCGGCGGCGCGCCAAACCAAGACTTATACCAACGGTCATTCTTCATGACCGTTGGTATAGGAGCGTCATAATGGGGTGTTTGTGGGATAAACTGCTTTGTCCCTGAACCTGTTTTACTCTTTTTTGGTGTTTTTCGATCAGGTTGCGTGCCGGACGCCGGAGGTCGGCAATGAGAGCTGCCAGGACGGACCCTGTGATGAGCGAGATCGTCCTTCCCCCGAATCCCGAGCCGGTGCCCGCCTCGGCCCGGGCGCTGCGCGCTGATCGAAGTCGATGGCTGGTGCTTGTGGCGCTCTTGGCCATGTGTCTGATCTGGGTGTTTGCCGCTTCCGTGGTCCATGATCTTCAGATCGGGTACGTTCCGTCGCGCTGAACCTCACTTTGACATGGATGCTGCCGTTACCCCCGGTTGCGGCCGACGTTGCTGCGCGGATGGGACGGGCCGAACGCCAATGGCAGCAGCTCGAACGCCAATGGATCGAGACGCGCATCGATTCGGCCTGCCGACCGGACCTTGCATGACACCGCCGCGCCAGATCGCCCATCAGCTGAGATGCGGACCCGTGTGGCGGCGGGATATGCGAGGCATCGTCGCCCACCGATCGAACTGCGCCTTGCCGCCCTACGTCCGCATTATGCGCAGGCATTGGCAGACGCGCGCCCTAAGTTTCGCGCACGCCACCAAGGTCCGAACCGGTCAGCTCGTGAGCAGATCGGGGTCGGTCACGCGGCCGCGCGGTTGAGGAAGTCGCTGTAGCCGAACAGACCGACCTGGCCACCGGTGTGCAGGAAGACGATGTTTTCCGCCGGGTCGAAGCTGTTGTTGCGGATCAGGTCGATAAGACCGGCCATGCCTTTGCCGGAATAGACAGGGTCAAGGAAGATCGCCTCGGTGCGGGCGAGCATGATGACGGCTTCCGCCATGCTGTCGGTGGGAATACCGTAGCCGGCGCCCACGTAGTCGCAATTGGCTTCAACGGCGCTGCGCGGCACGTCAGGGCCGCCCAGCAATTTCATGGTGGCGTTGGCGAGGTCGAACACCGCCTGCTCCTGTGCCTCCTTCGCACGGCGCGTGCCGATGCCGAGCACGGGGATACGGGCGTTGATCATGTTCAGACCGGCAACCAAGCCGGCCTGCGTGCCGGCACTGCCGGTGGCGTGGACGATGCGGTCGATTCTCAGCCCCATCTCGTTGGCCTGGTTCACCAGTTCCAGCGCCACAGCGGCATAGCCGAGCGCCCCCACGGGGTTGGAGCCGCCGCCGGGAATGACATACGGGGTCTCGCCTTCCGACTGCAGGCGGGCCGCCACCTCGGCCATGGCCGCGTTCATGTCGTGGCCGGCGGGGCGGTATTCGATGGCGATGCCCATTAGATGGTCCATCAGCACGTTGCCGCCCTCGAGATAGTCCGGGTCGTTGGTCTGCACGCGGTGTTCCAGCAGTGCTGTACATTTCAGGCCGAGCATCATGGCCACGGCGGCGGTCTGGCGCACGTGGTTGGACTGCACGGCACCTTGGGTGATGACATGGGTGGCGCCCTTGGCGAGCGCCTCGCCCATCAGGAACTCCAGTTTTCTGACCTTGTTGCCGCCGGTGGCGATGCCGGTGCAGTCGTCGCGCTTGATCCACAGCGTCGGGCCGCCGAGCTTGCGTGACAAGTTGGCCATCTTCTCCAGCGGCGTGGGCGCATGGCACAGCTTCACGCGGGGATGGCGGGAGAGATGCATGGCGATTTCCTAGGTCCTGCGGCGGATTATGTGTAACGCTGGTCGCGCCGGACTGTTGACCATGGGTGGCAGCAAATCAATCCTGGCCCGGGCTTGCCGGCAATGCGAATGACGCCACGTTGCAGCTGTCGCCGAACCGCCTTTCCTGGGAGGATGTCCGAAGATGATCATTGGCAAGCGTCGTGGCTGGGAAATCCCTGAACGGCTCGCGACACCCGAGGCGGTGATGATGGGACGTCGCGCCGCGCTGGCAGGCGGAGCCGGGGCTCTGGTGCTGGCGGGCAGCAAGCCTGCGGCGGCGCAATGGAACCTGTTCGGCTCCTCGGCGCCGGCGCGGCCTGCCGTGAAGCTGAAGCCGCTGTTGGCCCCGCGGAACGCCAAATACGAGCCGGGCCGGGCGATCACCGATGAGAAGGACGCCACGACCTACAACAACTACTATGAGTTCGGGCTCTCCAAATCCATCTACGGCGCGGCACAGGCGCTGCCGCTGGACCCGTGGTCGGTCGAATTCGCCGGCATGGTGGGCAAGCCGGGCAAGATCGGCTTTGAAGATCTGCTGAAGAAGGTGACGCTGGAAGAGCGCGTGTATCGGCACCGCTGTGTCGAGACCTGGGCGATGACGGTGCCATGGATCGGCTTTCCGCTGAGCCAGCTGGTGGCATTGGCCGATCCACAGGCGGGTGCGAAATACGTTGTGTTCACCACGCTGGCCGACACGAAGACCATGCCGGGGCTGGGGCAGCGCTTCTATCCCTGGCCGTATACCGAGGGTGTGACGATCGCGGAGGCGGCCAACGAGCTCAGCTTCATCTCGGTGGGCATGTACGGCAAGTCCCTGCCGCCGCAGAACGGCGCGCCGTTGCGGCTGACGCTACCGTGGAAATACGGCTTCAAATCCGCGAAATCGATCGTCAAGGTCACGCTGACCGACAAGCGCCCGGTGTCGTTCTGGGAGGCGCTTCAGGACAGTGAATATGGGTTCTGGGCCAATGTGAACCCCGCCGTACCGCATCCGCGTTGGAGCCAGGCCACAGAAACCCTGCTCGGCAGTGACGAACGCGTTCCGACGCAGATCTGGAACGGCTATGGTGACTTTGTCGCCGGGATGTACACCGGCCTTGAAAAGGAGAGGCTGTTCGCTTGAGGGCTGGGCCAGCCATGTCGGGACGGATGTTCGCCGCGAAGCTGTTCGCTTCCGTGGGCGCCATCTGTCTCGTCGCAAGTTTCGCGGTGGCCAGTCTGATGCGACCCTTTGCCACGCTGGCCGAGCTGCTGGTGCTGTTCGATCATCGGATGTTCACCGTGTGGAACAAGGCCGAACACAGCACGATGGCGACCTGGCTGTGGATGCATCTGGTCATGCCACTGATGGTACGGCCGGCCTGGCTGGTTCCCACCGGCATGGGGCTAATGTGCGTGGGCGCCGCGACCAGCTTTGCCTGGGGACAGCAGTCGGCCCGGCGGTGATCCGCCGGTCGATGACGCGCCGAAGTCTGCCCTATGCGGCGTCGTGGAAGACGATGCCGAGGGTGTGACGCCGGCCGCTGCGGATGCGGCTGACGCCATGGCGCATGGCGGCACGGTAGACTGTCTACTGCACCAGGCGGTGGTTCACCGCGAAGATCACGCTCTCGCCCTGGCGCAGCTCCACCACATCGGCGCAGGACTGCATGCGCGGGCGCTGCTCGGTGAGCACGAAATGGCCGCCGGTGAAATCGGTGCCCGGGGCGTTGAGCAGGAAGGCCACCTGAAGCGGGAAGTCGTGGTCGCCGTAAAGGTCTTGGTGCAGGCAGTTGTAGTCACCCGGTCCGTAGCGCAGCAGCAGGGGTGTGGGGCGGGTCTGGCCTGCGGCGTGGCAGCGCTCCAGATAGGCGTTATGCGCGTCTGGAAAGTCGCCGGGGCGGCCGAGTGCCTGTTCTCATGCCCGGGCGACGGGGAGAAGCCGCGGATACAGCGCGCCGCGCAGGGCGGCCACCTGCGGGGCGAGGGGGTAGGCGTAGTAGCGGTACTCGCCGGACCCGAAGCCGTGCCGGGCCATGACGACGCGACTGCGGAAGCCGTCGGGTGCATCGTAGCCGGCTACGAGAGCGGCGCAGTCCGCTGCGGTGAGCACCACACCGGTGGTGGACCAGCCCTGGGTCTCCAGCTCGGCGGTGATGCGCCGCCAGTCGAGCCCGGCGAGGCGTGGGACGAGATCGGTCATCGGCAACTCCTGACAGGCAGGCACTGTGGCAGACCCCGCCGGACCGTCACTCCGGGAGTTGCGTCGGAATTCCGATCGCAGCCGCGCGCATGCCGCCTGGCTGTGCGCCTGATCCATGCGCAGCCGCATCCGTGGGCCGACCGCCGCTGCCAGGGCTAACCCGCGATGGCCGCCCGGATGCGCGCCAGCGACTCGGTCTGTCCCAGCGCCAGCAGGGTCGCGTCGATCGGGGGGCTGGTGGTGCTGCCGGTCAGGGCCGCGCGGATCGGCTGGGCGATCTGGCCGAGCTTGCGGCCGGTCCGCTCGGCCAGCGCATGGAGCGTGGCGTTGAGGTCGTCGCGCGTGAACGGCGTGGCCGCCAGGGTGGTGGCGATCTCGCCCAGCAGCGCCTTGGCGTCGTCGGTCAGCAGGGCGGCTGCCTTCACGTCGAAGGCGAGCGGCACCGTGGCCGCGAGAAACGCCGCCGCGGCGGCGAGTTCCACCAGCGTGCGGGCCCGCTCCTTTAGCCCGGGCATCAGCGTGCGCACCCGGTCGATCACCACGGGGTCGGACAGTTTCAGCCGGGCCACCACCTCGCCCACCAGGCGTTCGTCGTCGGCCTGGCGGATGTAGTGCGCGTTGAGATGGGTGAGCTTGGCGTAGTCCATCCGGCTCGCGGCGCGGCCGACGCCGTCGATGTCGAACAGCCTGATCGCGTCCTCACGGTTGATGATCTCGGTATCGCCATGGCCCCATCCCAGCCGCAGAAGGTAGTTGCACAGCGCCTCCGGCAGAAATCCCTGCTCGCGGAACTCCAGCACGCTCACGGCGCCGTGCCGCTTGGAGAGCTTGGCGCCGTCGGCCCCGTGGATCAGCGGGATGTGGCCGAAGCGGGGCAGGTCCCATCCGTTGGCCTGGAACACCTGGATCTGACGGAAGGCGTTGGTCAGGTGGTCGTCGCCGCGGATGACATGCGTCACCCCCATGTCGTGGTCATCGACGACGACGGCGAACATGTAAGTCGGCGTGCCGTCGCTGCGCAGGATGATCATGTCGTCGAGCTCGGTGTTGGCGACGCGGACCTCCCCCTGCACCAGATCCTGCAGCACCGTCTCGCCCTCGCGCGGCGCGCGCAGGCGCAGTACCGGTTTCACATCCGCCGGCGCCTTGGCTGGGTCGCGGTCGCGCCAGGGGCTGACCAGGCGGAAAGGGCGTTTTTCGGCAGCAGCCAGTTCGCGCATAGCGGTGAGTTCGGCGGGGCTGAGATAGCAGCGATAGGCAGTACCAGCTTCGAGCATCTGCCAGGCCACCTCGGCATGCCGCGTCTGACGGGTGGATTGAAACACGGTCTGACCGTCATGGCGAATGCCGAGCCATTCCAGGCCTTCCAGGATCACCTGGGTGGCAGCGTCGGTACTGCGTTCGCGGTCGGTGTCCTCAATGCGGAGGAGGAATTCGCCGCCGTGGTGGCGTGCGAACAGGTCGTTGAACAGCGCAGTCCGGGCGCCGCCGATATGCAGCAGGCCGGTGGGGGAGGGGGCGAAACGGGTGCGTATTGGCGTGCGTATTGTCATGGGCGGGCTACGTATCATGCCGCAGCTGACGTGTTGAGCCTCGCCTGTCTACGATGTTGCGATGCAGATCTTCGTCTCGCGCAGTGGGGAGTTCGCGACCGCGCGTGCGCTGGCGCTGATCGAGGCAGAGCGCGGGCGCTGGTTTCTGCTGCTTCCGATCGCGATGGCGGCGGGTGTGGTCTTCTATTTCGCCCTTACAGTGGAGCCCCCGCCCTGGGTTGGAGTGGGTGTGACGGCTTTAGCTTTGACCGGGTCGTGGCCGCTGCGCGCCTGGCTGATCCCGCGTGCCCTGTGCCACGCGGTGGTGGCGGTGGGGCTGGGGTTCGCTTCGGCCCAGGGGGCGAGCTTTCGCGCGGCGCCGATGATCGAGATCCCGGCGAAGGCGACGATCGTCACCGGCGTGGTCACGGCGCTCGACATCCTGCCCAACGGACGACGGGTCCTTCTGGAATCGCCACGCTTCGACACCGGCCCAGCGCAGCAGCGGCGCGTGCGCCTCCGGCTGCGGGCGGCCGATGCGGCAGAGATCGCGGCGGGCGATACGCTGCAGGTGCGCGCCCTGCTGGCCCGGCCGGCGCCACCAGCCTATCCCGGCGCGTGGGACCTGCAGCTGGAGGTGTATTTTTCTGGTCTTGGTGGCTACGGCACGGCGCTCGGGCCCGCCGCGATCCTCGCTCATCCGGGCCCGGGGAACCTCATGCTGGCCGGACGCACGTTGCGCGAGGCGATAACATCGGCTGTGCTGGCAGTGCTGCCGGGCAGCCAGGGGGCGATTGCCGCGACGCTGCTGACCGGGTCGGCCGTCACCATTCCGCCGGCCGATCATGCGGCGTTCCGTGATTCCGGTCTGGCGCATCTGCTGGCGATCGCGGGGCTGCATATCGGTATCGTGATGGGGCTGGTGTTCGGCGCGGTGCGGCTCGCGCTCGCGTGGTGGTCACGCGCGGCGCTGTTCTGGCCGTGCAAGGCGATCTCGGCGGTGACGGCGCTGGCGGCCGGGGCGGCCTATCTCGGTCTGACCGGGGCGCATGTGCCGATCATCCGCAGCTTCGCCATGGCCTGTCTCGTGACGCTGGGCGTGCTGGCCGGGCGTCGCGCGCTGTCGCTGCGCGGGCTGGGGCTGGCGATGTCGGCGGTGGTGCTTTTGGCACCCGACGAGGTGATCGGCGTGTCGTTTCAGATGAGCTTTTCCGCCGTGCTGGCGCTGATCGCGGGGTATGATCTGCTCAGGCCCTTTCTGTCCGCGCTGCACGGCGACGGCACCCCGTTGCGCTGGCTGGCGGGGCATATGGCGGCGTTGGCGCTGACCAGCGCGCTGGCGGGCACGTTCTCCGCCCCCTACGCCGCGTTTCATTTTGGCCACATCCAGATTTATTTCATTCTCGCCAACATGGCGGCGGTGCCGATCACAGCTGCGCTGGTGATGCCGGCCGGGCTGATCGCACTGGTGCTAATGCCACTGCATCTGGGGTTTCTCGCACTGGTGCCGATGGGCTGGGGGATTTCCGCCATCCTGTGGATCGCCCGCACGGTGGCAGCCCTTCCGGCGGCAACGCTGCTGGTGCCGCATGTGCCAGGCTGGGGGCTGGTGGTATTCAGCCTGGGGCTCGCGGTGGCCGGCATCTTCCGAACCAGGCTGCGGCTGGCGGGGGTGCCGCTGATGCTGCTGGGCCTGGCTGCACCTATGTGGGACGTGCCACCGGACATTCTTGTCTCGGCCGATGCCAGGCTGATCGCGTTGCGGCTGGGAGATCAGATGCTGGTCCAGAAGGTCAGCGGCGCCAGCAATTTCACGCTGGATGCATGGCGGCAGTATTGGGCGATCGCCGTGCCGCGGAATCTGGGATGTGCGACCACGCATTGCCTGCTGCAGCCACGGCCCGACGCGGCCGGTGCTGTGCTGGTGCGCGGTGTGGCGGATGCGGACCTGTGCGGGGCGGCGCTGCTGATCTCGGCCGAACCGCTGCGGCTGCGCTGCCCTGAACGTATACCATCGATCGATCGGTTCACGGTGTGGCGGGAAGGAGCGCAGGCGGTGTGGCTGGGCCCGGCAGGAGCAATCGTCGTATCGGACCGGTCGGTGCGCGGAGACCGTCCGTGGGTGCTGGCTCTCCCACTGGCAGGCAAGATACCGCTAGGAACAGTCCCGGCACAAAGTGAATGAAAGTTTCTTATACCAACGGCCTTGATCGATGACTCTTCCATCGATCAAGGCCGTTGGTAGTGCGCGCCGGGTTGGCCGGCGGCGGCGCGCCAAACCAAGACTCAAACCAACGGTCATTCTTTATGACCGTTGGTATTAGGGTCTTTCTTTCAGAGAAAGAACCTTTTTGAAAAAAGCAAAAGACCTTCACTCGCTTTTGGTGATCTGGGCGTAGGCGAGGGCTGCGAACTGTTGCAATTGCTCCAGTCGCGCGGCCTGGGTCAGGGTTTGGTCGGCCGCGAGGATGGGGCAATAGGCGGCGATCAGGCCGTTGACCAGTTCGGCCTTCGGCTCTCCCGCTTGGGATGCGGGCAGGTGGCCCAGCACCACGGGGATCTGTTCCAGCATGTTGCCGGCGTTGATCCGCTCCAGACCCTGATCGACCAGCAGGTTCCCCACCGATGCCGGCACAGGGTCGCAGCCCGCGGTGCCGGACAGCATCGTCCGGGTGGAGGCTGCGAGTTTGCCGACCATGCCTGCGGTCGCTGTCTGAGGGGCTTGGTTGCCCCAGGCGCCGCGTATGTAGTTGGCGATGGCAGCGATCTCGGCCGGAGATAGCTGGGCCGCCATGCCCGGCATGACGGCGTAGGTGCCGTGCGCCGGCATGCCGCCGAGGATGGTGCGGATGACGTCGTCCGGCCCGCCGGCGCCGACGACACCGCTGCCCGCCAGGTTCGGCACGGCCCCTTTAAGCCCGGCGCCGTTGGGTTGGTGGCAGATGCCGCAATGTTCGAGATAGAGAGCGGCCCCTTCCGGTACCGGTCCCGTCGTTTCGGCATAGAGCGCTTTGGCGGGGGCGACCTTCAGGTAGGCTGAGATCGCGTGCAGATCGTCATCGGTGAGGTAGCGCAGGCTGGTGTGGATGGTTTCGGCCATGGGGCCGGCGGCGATGGCGTGCCCGGGGGAGATACCGGTTTTGAGGAACGCGACCAGCTGTTCTTCGCTCCAGGCGCAGATGCCTTCGTGCACGTCGGACGAGATGTTGGGCGCGAACCAGCCCTGGCCGGAAATTTCGCCGCCGCCGAGGGCGTCTCCCTTCACGCTGGCGCCGAGCCGGTTGCGGGGTGTGTGGCAGGCGCCGCAATGGCCCAGGCCCTCGACCAGGTAGGCGCCGCGGTTCTCGGCGGTGCTGCGGGCGGGGCCGGGCACGAAGGTGGCGGGCTTGAAGAACAGCAGGCGCCAGGCGGGCAGGGACTCGCGGATGTTGTAGGGAAACGAGAGGTGGCTGTCCTGGCGCGGTGCGTGGACGGGTGGGACGCTGAACAGGTAGGCCTTGATCAGCATCGCGTCGGCTCGGGTGACGCGGGTGTAATGGTCGAACGATATCAGCGGATAGAGCAGGGTTCCGTCCAGTGCAATGCCGTCGTGCATCGCCTTGTAAAATTGGTCATCGGTCCAAGGGCCGATGCCGGTTTCCTTATCTGGCGTGATGTTGGGGGAGGAGAGGGTGCCGAACGGGGTTTGCCGTTGCCGTCCGCCGTCCAGCGGGATGGCACCCTTGTCCGTGCCGGTGTGACAGCTGAAACAGTCCCCGGCGCGGGCGAGATATTCACCCTGCTGCACGTCGCTCTGGGCCAGAGCCGGCGTGGCGGCAATCAGCAACGCCAATACGAGGCTGTAGAACATGAAATAATTCCCCAAGAAGATTCAATAAAATCTCAGAAATATTATCGCGGGTATCGCCGTTGGAACTTATCAAATGCTCATCGAGAAAGGCCTTTTGTCTCATTTGTTTCAAAAAAAAAATTTTTTCGTTAAAAAGAAAGAACCAAAGAAACTTTCATTCGTTGGGCTAAGCGGCTTTTGCCTGCTGCACCAATGCGTTGAGGTTGCTCAGCACGTCCCGTGCGAGTTTGACCCGTTCGGTCACGGTCATGTCACGCACGATCGCGAGCTTGTGGTCCGGCCGTAGCTTGACCACGCCGCCCTTTTTGCCGAGCCAGGCGATCAGCCCGGCGGGGTTGCGGAACTTGTTGCCGCGGAAGGTGACGACCATGCCCTTCGGCCCGGCATCGAGTTTTTCGACGCCGGATTCGCGGCACAGGCGTTTGAGAGCGACGACCTGCAGCAGGTTGTCGACTTCCTCTGGCAACTTTCCGAAGCGGTCGACCAGTTCGGCGGCCATGGCTTCGCCCTCCGCATCTGATTCCAGGGCGCCGATGCGGCGGTAGAGGCCGAGGCGGACGGGGAGGTCGCGAACGTATTCCTCGGGGATCAGGACAGGGAGGCCGAGGCCGATATTGGGGGTCCAGTCGCGGGCGGCGGCCTTTTTGCGGCCTTTTTCGACGCGCATCTCGGCCACGGCGTCCTCCAGCATCTGCTGGTACAGCTCGATGCCGACCTCGCGGATATGGCCGCTCTGCTCGTCGCCCAGCAAATTGCCGGCGCCGCGGATGTCGAGGTCGTGGGAGGCGAGGGTGAAGCCGGCACCGAGGCTGTCCAGCGTCTGCATCACGGTGAGGCGTTTTTCGGCGGCGGCGGAGAGGGCGTTGGTGGGAGGCCAGGTCAAATACGCGTAGCCGCGCTGCTTGCCGCGGCCGACACGGCCGCGAAGCTGGTAGAGGGCACCGAGGCCGAACATCTCGGCGCGGTGAATGATCAGGGTGTTCACCGCCGGCATGTCGAGCCCGCTCTCGACGATGTTGGTGGAGAGCAGCACGTCGTATTTGCCGTCGCCGAATTCGGTCATGACGCGTTCGAGCTCGGTGGGGGCAAGGCGGCCGTGGGCCTGCACGGTGCGCGCTTCGGGGACCAGCTCTGCGAGGCGCGCGGCCATGCGGGGCAGGTCTTCGATGCGGGGGACGACGCAGAACACCTGGCCGCCGCGGAAGCGCTCGCGCTGGATGGCTTCGCGCACCGCCACCCCGTCGAACGGCATGATGAAGGTGCGCACGGCTAGGCGGTCGACCGGCGGGGTGGCGATGATGCTCATCTCACGCACGCCGGTCAGCGCCAGCTGCAGCGTGCGGGGGATGGGCGTGGCGGTGAGGGTGAGGACGTGGACGTCGGCCTTCAGTGATTTCAGCTTCTCCTTGTGGGCGACGCCGAAATGCTGCTCCTCATCAACGATGACCAGGCCCAGATCGGCGAAGCTGATAGAGGCGGCCAGCAGCGCGTGGGTGCCGACGACGATGTTGATGTCGCCGCTGGCCACGCCTGCTTTTACCGCGGCGGCGTCCTTGGCGGTGACCATGCGGGACAGTTGGCCGACGGTGATGCCGAGGCCTTCGAAGCGTTTGGTGAACGTGCGGTAGTGTTGGCGGGCCAGGAGGGTGGTGGGGACGACCACGGCGACCTGGGAGCCGCTCAGGGCGGCGACGAAGGCGGCGCGCAGGGCGACCTCGGTTTTGCCGAAGCCGACATCGCCGCAGATCAGGCGGTCCATCGGGCGGCCGGTGGCAAGGTCTTCGAGCACGTCGGCGATGGCGCGGGACTGGTCTTCGGTTTCGGCGAAGGGGAAGCGGGCGCAGAATTCGTCCCAGGCGCCTTCGGATGGCGCCATCACCTCGGCCTCGCGCAAACGTCGTTCGGCGGCGGTGCGGATGAGGGCGCCCGCCATGTCGCGGATGCGCTCTTTCATTCGCGCTTTGCGGGATTGCCAGCTGGCGCCGCCTAGCTTGTCGAGGGCGACGCCTGCTGTCTCGGTGCCGAACCGTGACAGCATCTCGATGTTTTCGACTGGAAGAAAAAGTTTCTGTTCGCCGTCGTAGAGGATTTTCAGGCAGTCGTGTGGGGCGTTGTTGACGTCGAGGGTGACCAGGCCGTCGTAGCGGCCGATGCCGTGGTCCTGATGGACGACGAGGTCGCCTTCGGCGATTTCGGTGGCTTCGGCGATGAACTGGTCGGCGCGCTTGCGCTTGCGGGGCGGGCGGGAGATGCGTTCGCCCAGCAGGTCCTGCTCGGAGACGAGGGCGAGTTTTTCGGCGAGGAAGCCGCGTTCCAGGCCGAGGGTGACGAGGCAGGCGGAGGCGAGCGGCGCATCGCGCACCTGTTCCCAGCCGTCGGCGTGGACGGCGAGGAAGCCGTGTTCGTTCAGTAGATGGCCGATGCGCTCGCGGGAGCCGCGGGTCCATGCGGCGACGACGATGCGGCGGCCTTCGGCCTGCCAGCGCTTGGCCTGGGCGGTGAACTGTTCTAACACGTTGATGCCGGGGCCGGCGGCGGAGGCGGCGAAGACCGGGGCGGGGCGGCCGCCGCCATCGATGCCGGGCACGTCCTCGGACTTGGCGAACGGGCTGAACATTAAGAGCTGAGACTTCACCAGCATCTTCTCCCAGCCTTTGCGGTCGAGATACAGGCGGTCCGGGGGCAGCGGGTAGTAGGGGGTTTCGCCGTCGCGGGGGACGGATTTGCGGGCGGCGAAGTGGTCAGCGACCATTTCAAGGCGAGCGGTCAGCACGTCCTCGCTTTGGTGGTCGAGGCTGACCGAAGCGTTGGGGAGATAGTCGAGCAGGGTTTCCATGAATTCATGGAAGAGGGGCACCCAGTGCTCCATGCCCGGATGGCGGCGGCAGTCTGAGATCGAGAGGTAGATCGGGTCGGTGGCCGCAGTGGGGCCGAAGAGGTCGCGCCAGCCGGTGCGGAAGCGGGAGACGGAGGCTTTGTCGAGCGATACCTCGGAGACGGGGCGGAGGCGGAAGGCTGACGTGGCCGCACCGCTGCGCTGGGTGGTGGGATCGAAGCTGCGGATGCTTTCGATGGTGTCGCCGAAGAAGTCGATGCGGACAGGTTCGGCTTCGCCGGACGGGAAAACGTCGAAGATGCCGCCGCGGATGGCGTATTCGCCGGGTTCCATGACGGTGCCAGCACGGACGTAGCCGCGGCTGTCAAGGAAGCGGGCGATGTCGTCGGGTTTGGCGGTACCGTTCACCGCGAGATCCAGGCTGGTGTTGTGAAAGACGTTGCGCGGCGGGATGCGCTGGACGAGGGCATTGATGGTGGTCAGCACGATGCGGCCGCGGGGGGTGGGGTCGAGCAGGCGGCCGAGGGTTGCGATGCGTTCGGAGACGATGGCGGCGTTGGGGGAGACGCGGTCGTAGGGCAGGCAGTCCCAGGCAGGGAATTTCAGGACCTCGATCTGCGGGGCGAAGAAGGCAAGCAGGTCGGCCATCCGGGCCATCCGCGTGTCATCGCGCGCGACATGCAGCAGCGGCCCCTGATGCTCTCGGGCACGCCGCACCAGGAGCATGCCATCCCACCCCTCGGGGGCGCCGTAGACCGTTGCGGTCATTTGCCGCTTGCCAACTGGATGGCGCGCAGGAGCGGCGTGTCCACCTCGGCCGGAATCGGCAGGCGGCCGGTGAGCCAATCCGCAAGATCGGCATCGGGCAGTTCCATGAACTCTTCCAGCGCATCCATTTCGGCTTCCGACATGGTTGTGATGCGCGGCGTGACATAGCCGCCGATCAGCAGGTCGGTCTCATGGGTGCCGCGATGCGTGGCACGGAACAGCAGACGGCGCCGGCGGGTTTCCGACGGCGTAAACTTGGGTTCGGTCATGACAAGGCGGATATAGACCGGCAGGTCCGCCGTGGGTAGGGGATTGGGTGACCTGGCGGACCGGAAGTGAGGCGTCGCCTGGCTAGGCGGCCCGCACCTCGCGGAGAAAATGCTCCACACGGTGGCGCAGAGCCGCACCGCTGCTCGACAGCTCTCCCGCCGACGCCAACACCTCCCCAGCCGCCGCCCCGGTCTGCTGGGCTGCCTCGCGCACCGACAGGATTGTGCTCGACACCTCGCGGGTGCCCTGTGCGGCCTCCTGCACATTGCGCGAGCTCTCCTGCATCGCAGCGCCCTGCTGTTCCACTGCCGAGGCGATGGCAGCGGCGGTTTCGCTGACCTTGTCGATCGTGCGCGTGACGTCCTCGATCGAATGCACGGCGGTGCGGGTGGCCTCCTGGATCGTCTTGATCTGGGTGGCGATCTCCTCTGTGGCCTTGGCGGTCTGGTTAGCCAGCGCCTTGATCTCGGACGCCACCACGGCGAAGCCCTTGCCGGCATCGCCGGCCCGGGCCGCCTCGATCGTGGCGTTGAGCGCCAGCAGGTTGGTCTGCGCCGCGATGTCGTTGATGATCTGCACCACATCGCCGATCCGCTCGGCCGTGCCAGCCAGGCTCTGCACCTGGGCGTTCGAGCGCTGGGTCTGCTGCACGCCGGCCTGGATCACCTGGCCGGCCTGTGCGACCTGATGGCTGATCTCCTGAATGGAATGGGCAAGTTGCTCTGCTGCTGCGGCCACCGTCTGCACGTTGCTCGTCGCCTGCTCGGAGGCGGCGCTCACCGTGGCCGCCTGGCGTGTTGTCTCTTCAGCCGAGCCGCTCATGGGGCCGGCGGTGTCCTGCAGGGTGTTGGCCGCGCTGGAGACCGCGTCCACCACCTCCGCTACCGCCGCCTCGAAGCCCTTGACACTGGCCTCGATGGCGCGGCCGCGCGCGACTTCCCGCTGCTGCGCCTGCTCCTGCTCTGCGCGTGTGTGCGCCGCCGCGATGATGTTGTCCTTGAACAGCTGCACAGCGATGGCCATCGCGCCGATCTCGTCGGAACGTTCACGCGCCGGAACCTCCTCGGTGGTGTCGCCCTTGGCCAGCCGCGCCATGGCCGAGGTCATTGCCGCGATCGGACGAACGATGCCGCGGCTGATCAGGATGGCCATGGCTCTGCCAAGCAGCAGCGACAGGCCGGCGATGACCAGCTGGGCGCGCAAGGTCAGTCCGATCAGGCCGATCGCCCCGTCGCTCAGCGCTGTTGCATCTGCCTGCTGCGAAACCTTGAGCGATTCGAGCAGCTGGGTCTGGGCATCGATCGGGGCGGCAATCTTGGTCTCGTAGAGAGAGCCCAGAGCCAGGACCGTGCCCGAGACCTTGTCGAACATCTCGCCATAGAACGCCAACGCGGCCCTGACCGGCGCGATCCGGTCCCGTACAGAGGCCGGAGGTTCGGTGGCGGCCAGGCTGTCCAGCGCCTCCTCCGCTTTCCGGCGATTGGCGGCGAAAGTGGCAACGCCGTTGGGGTCGAGAGTCGCGAGGAAGCGCCAGTTGGCCACGCGCACGAGCAGCACAGCACTTTCCGCGGTCTGCGCCGCGCCGACCACCCGGCCGTCTCCAGACTTGCGCGCCGCATCGACCAGTTCCGCGGTCGATGCGGTCAGCGTGTCGCCGCCGGTGAACAATTTGGCACGTTCCGCAGAAGTCTCCCTGACAAGCTGCGCGAGGCTCTGAAACGCCGTCGTCACCTCCGACATCGCCTGTTGGAACTGGCGATATCCCGACCGCCGCGTGTCCGAGATGGAGCTGGCTTCAGCCTGCTTCGCCGACGCGATCATCGTTGTGGCCTGCTCGCGGAACAAGGCAGCCGATGTCTCCTGCCAGGTCGTTGCGGTCTGCAACGCAGCACGCTTGGCGATCTCCAGATTGCGCTCGATCTGCAGCAGACGCCGCGCGTTGTCGTCAACCAGCATGGCCTGCGACACGTTGCCGCTGATCCGGTCCAGCGACACCGCGCCAAATCCCCCCATGCCAAGCCCCAGCAACACCAGGATGCCAAAGCCCAGCGACAGCCGCCGGCCAATCGAAAGCCCAGGCCTCCGCAAAGTAGGACGATCGCCCGCATGGGCCTCGGTCAATGGCGTCTGCATCACGGAGTCGACGCCAAAAAGGTGTAAACGGCATCCTCGGCAGACTTACCGAGCGTACGTCTTACGGAATGAATGGGGTTAATACCAACGGTCATGAAGAATGACCGTTGGTATGGGTCTTGGTTTGGCGCGCCGCCGCAGGCCTTCCCGGCGCGCGATACCACCGGCCTTGATCGATGGAAGAGTCATTGATCAAGGCCGTTGGTATAAAAACGAAAACGGTTACCGATTGGTGAACGGAGCCGGCCCCTTTGCAAAGGCCGCGAACTGAGGCACCTCACATCCGTGTCCCCACCGCTCGAACCCTACCATCTCGACCCGCTGTTCGCCGAGCTGACCAGCCTGCGCGGCGTGGGCGCAGCGCTGGGCAAGCTGATCGCCAAGGCGACAGGCGGGTCCCGCGTTATCGATCTTCTGTTCCACGTGCCCGATTCCTACGTCGATCGCCGCGAACGCACGCCGATCCGCATGGCGCTGCCGGGCCAGACCGTCACGCTCGAAGCCGATGTCGTGCGCATCACCCCGCCCGAGACGCAGCGCCAGCCTACCAAGGTAACCGTCACCGACGGCTCAGCCTTTCTCGACCTGGTGTTCTTTCGCGCCTTCCCCCGCCACCGCCTGGCGGTCGGCGCCCGCGTGCTGCTGTCCGGCCGCGTCGATGACCAGCGGCAGATGGTGCACCCCGACCACATCGTGCCGGCGGACCGGCCGGACGAGTTCCCCGGTGTCGAGCAGGTCTGGCCGCTGACCGCCGGCCTTTTCGCGTGGCATCTGCGCCGTCCGGTCGCCGAGGCGCTCGGCCGTATTCCGGACCTGCCGGAATGGCACGACCCCGCCCTGCTGCAGCGCGAGAGCTGGAAGAGCTTCGCCGAGTCGCTCACCGCCTTGCAGAAGCCCGTCGTGCTGCCCACGCCGATCGACCGCCGGCGCCTCGCCTATGACGAGCTGCTCGCCGGTCAGGTTGCCTTCGGTCTGCTGCGCCGTCGCAACCGCGATCGGCCGGGACGGGCGCTGTCCGGCGACGGCACGCTGCGGGCCCAGGCGCTCGCTGCTTTCTGCCATGACCTCACCGTGCCGCAGGCGCGTGTGCTCCGCGAGATCGACGCCGATCTGGCCGCCCCGCGCCGGATGCTGCGGCTGCTGCAGGGCGATGTCGGGTCCGGCAAGACGCTGGTTGCCGTCCTCGCCATGCTGCGCGCGGTCGAGGCCGGCGGGCAGGCGGCGATCATGGCGCCGACCGAGATTCTGGCCCGCCAGCATGCGCGCACCCTGGCGCGCATCTGCCCGGTGCCACATGCGCTGCTGACCAGCTCCATCACGGGCAAGGCCCGCAGCCGCGTGCTGGAGGGCTTCGCCGATGGCGCCATCCCGATCGCCGTCGGCACCCACGCCTTGGTGCAGGACAGCGTGGCGTTCCATGACCTGGCTCTGGCTGTCATTGACGAGCAGCACCGGTTCGGTGTGGATCAGCGCCTGTCGCTCGGCGCCAAGGGCGAGACCACCGATGTGCTGGTGATGACCGCAACCCCCATCCCGCGCACCATCCTGCTGACGCAGTGGGGCGAGATGGAGGTCAGCCGGCTCGACGGCAAACCGGCGGGGCGCCAGCCGATCCGTACCACCACCCATCCACTGGCAGCCCTTGGCGACGTGTGTGACGCGGTAGAGCGGGCGCTGCGCGGCGGCGCCCGGGTCTACTGGGTCTGCCCGATGGTCAGCGAGAACGACGAGCTTGATCTCGCCGCCGTCGAGGCCCGCTTTGCCAGCCTGGTGCCGCGCTTTGGCGCGCGCGTGGGCCTGGCCCATGGCCGGCAGGATTCGGCGGTGCGGGAGCAGGCGCTGGCGGATTTCGCATCAGGACAGACCTCGTTGCTGGTCGCCACCACTGTTATCGAGGTGGGGGTGGATGTGCGCGAGGCCAGCGTGATGGTGATCGAGCAGGCGGAGCGCTTCGGCCTCGCCCAGCTGCACCAGCTGCGCGGGCGGGTGGGGCGCGGCGCGGCCGCCAGCTTCTGCCTGCTGCTATACGGCGATGAGATCAGCGAGACCGCCCGGCGCCGGCTGGCTTTGCTGCGCGAGACCGAGGACGGGTTTCGCATCGCCGATGAGGATTTCCGCCTGCGCGGCGGGGGCGATCTGCTGGGCACACGCCAGTCCGGTCTGCCGGGGTGGCGGCTGGCCAACCCCGAAACCGATGAGGGGCTGCTGCACATGGCCGGGCGGGATGCCGAGGTTCTGCTGGGCCATGACCCAAATTTAACATCGCCCAGAGGCCGGGCAATCCGGCTTTTGCTGCGTTTGTTCGATCGCGACGCCGCCTTCCGCACCTTGCACTCCGGCTGAAGCCGCGCCATCACATTTGCGCGTTCAAGGACCGGAGATCCAGGCATGTCCGCCCTGATAGACATCAAGGGCCTCACCAAGAGGTTCGGCCGCTTCACAGCTGTCGATGACATCTCGTTCAGCGTGGCACGCGGCGAGGTGCTGGGGTTTCTTGGCCCCAACGGCGCCGGCAAATCCACCACCATGCGCATGCTGGCGGGGTTCATCACGCCCACGTCAGGATCGGCCGCAATCTGCGGGCATGATGTCGCAACCGACGGTGTCGCAGCGCGCAAGCGGCTGGGCTACCTGCCGGAAGGTGCACCGACCTATCCCGACATGGCGGTGACCGATTTCCTGGCCTTCACCGGGCGTATCCGTGGCTTTTCCGGCGGCGAGCTGGCCGATCGGGTGGATCATGCCATCAGCCTCACCACTCTGCAGGGCGTGCGGCTGCAGCCGATCGAGACGCTGTCCAAGGGCTTCAAGCGCCGCGTGGGCCTGGCCCAGGCGCTGCTGCACGATCCCGACGTCCTGGTGCTCGACGAGCCCACCGATGGCCTCGATCCCAACCAGAAGCACGAAGTGCGCCGGCTCATCGAACAGATGGCAGCGCAGAAGGCCATCATCATCAGCACGCATATTCTCGAGGAGGTGGACGCCGTGTGCACCCGCGCCATCATCATCGCCGGCGGCCGCGTGGTGGCCGACGCGACGCCGAGTGAGCTGGCCCGGCTGCATCCCTCGCACAAGCTGGACGACGTGTTCCGCCAGCTCACGATGCCGAAGGCGGCCTGAGCGGTGCGCGCGACTCTGGTCATCGCCCGGCGCGAATTCGCGTCGTATTTCGCAACACCCGTCGCGGTGGTGTTCATCGTCATCTTCCTGGCCCTGCAGGGGGCGCTGACCTTCAACCTCGGTAATTTTTTCGACCGCAACCAGGCCGACCTGGTGCCGTTCTTCAACTTTCTGCCCTGGGTGCTGCTGCTGCTGGTGCCTGCCTTGACCATGCGTCTCTGGGCCGAGGAGCGCCGCCAGGGCACGATCGAGATGCTGCTGACCCTGCCGATCACCCAGACTCAGGCCGTCGTGGGGAAATTCCTCGCTGCCTGGGCGTTCTGCCTGCTGGCGTTGCTGCTGACGTTTCCGTTCGTCGTCACCGTCAATTACCTCGGCCACCCCGACAACGCGGTCATTGCCTGCGGCTATCTCGGCGGTTTCCTGGTCGCCGGATGTTTCCTGGCCATCGGTGGCGCCATCTCGGCCTCGACCAAGAACCAAGTGATCGCCTTTGTGCTGACGGTGGCCGTCTGCTTTGTCTTCACCGTGGCCAGCACGCCGCTGGTGACCGATTTTCTGGCGCAGTCCACCCCGCTTCTCGCCACCATCGCGCGGCGGCTGGCCGTGGCCGAGCGCTACCAGACCATGACCCGCGGCGTGATCAGCCTGCGCGACATGCTCTATTTCGCCTCGTTCATCCTGTTCTTCGCGTTCGTCAACACGGTCGTCATCGACCATCGCCGCGCGGATTGATGCCATGAACCGTCTTGGAACCTCTCTGGCCGGCGTTGCCGGCGTGCTCGCCGTGCTCGTCGGCATCAACATGCTGGCCGAGACCAGGCTGGCCAATGTGCAGTTCGATGCCACCGCCCAGCACATCTACACGCTCTCTCCCGGCACCAAGGCGATCCTGGCCGGGCTGAAGGAGCCGGTGACGCTGCGCTTCTATTTCTCGTCCGGCCTCGGCAGCAAGATCGCGGCCTTCGGCGCCCAGGCGGACCGGGTGCGCGAAATGCTGCGCCAGTTCGCCGAACTGGCACCGGGCAAGATCAAGCTGGAATTCTACGATCCTGAACCGTTCAGCGAAACCGAGGACCGGGCCCTGGCCTATGGCCTGCAGGGCGTGCCGCTGGAACAGGGCGGCGAGCGGGTGTTCTTCGGCCTCGCCGGCTCCAACCTGCTCGACGACGAGCGCGCCATCGCCTTCTTCCAGCCTGACCGCGAACGCTTCCTCGAATACGACATGGCCAAGCTGGTCTATGACCTGTCGAGCCCCAAGCGCCCCGTGCTCGGCGTGATGACCGATCTCAAGATGGACGGCGATCCCCAGGCCATGATGGCCCGCCTGCGCGGCCAGCAGGTGCCGGGCGGCGACCCCTGGGCCTCGATGATGACGCTGCGCCAGAGCTTCACCGTCAAGAACGTGGCGACCTCCGCGACCACGATCGATCCTGACGTGCAGGTGCTGCTGGTGGTCCATCCGCAGAACCTGACCGACGCCACTCTCTACGCCATCGATCAGTTCGTCATGCGCGGCGGCAAGCTAATGGCGATGGTGGAGCCGAACAACGAGGCCCTCGGCCCCGATCCGCAGACCGGCGCGCCGCCCGCGGTGCAGTCTAGCGACCTGCACAGGCTGTTCGCCGCCTGGGGCATCGACTACGATCCCGACAAGGTGGTGGGCGATCTCACCGGTGCCTGGAAGGTGCGCGCCCGTGCCGACCAGAGCCAGCAAGCGGTGGAGTATGTTGGCTACTACGCGCTGCGCGACGGAGTCAACCACGATGATCCCGCGACGGCGGATTTGCAGGAGATCAACGTCGCCACCCCCGGCTTCATCGCGAAGAAGCCGGGCAGCGACATCGAGTTCACCCCGCTGCTGACCAGCAGCGACCATTCCGAGGTGCTGCCGGCCACCGATTTCCGCGCGATGCCCGATCCCGCCAAGCTGCTCGCCAACTTCAAGCCGGACGGGCAGCGGCGCGTGATCGCGGCGCGCATCCGCGGCGTGCTGCATTCGGCCTTCGCCAAGGCGCCGGACAACGACCCCGATGCCGCGAAGATCCCTTACAAGGCGCAGACCGACGGCCCGGCCAACCTCGTGGTGGTCGCCGACACCGACATGCTGTCCGACCGGTTCTGGGTGAATGCCGGCAATTTCTTCGGCCAGAGCGATGCCACTCCGTTCGCCGACAACGGCGACTTCGTGGCCAATCTCGCCGGCACCCTCGCCGGCGGCGACGCGCTGATCGGCCTGCGCGGCCGCGGCAGCGTCAACCGGCCGTTCGAGGTGGTGGACGCCATGCAGCGCGACGCCGAGGCCCGCTACCGGCAGACCGAGCAGGCGCTGACCCAGCATCTCGACGACACCAACAAGAAGCTTGCCGACCTGCGCGGCGGCCGCGACGGCACCACCAACGCGGCGCTCAACGACGCCCAGCGCACGGCCATCGCCAGCCTCCAGTCTGACCTGCTGCAGACCCGCACCAAGCTGCGCGCCGTGCAGTTCGATCTGCGGCGCGACATCCAGGCTCTGCAGACGCGGCTGCGCCTGTTCGACATCGCCCTGGTGCCGCTGCTGCTGACGGTGGTGGCGGTGCTGATGGCGCTCTGGCGAACCGCGCGGCGGCGGAGGGCCCGCGCATGAGGGCCCGCACATCCCTGGCACTCATCGTGCTCGGCGCCGCCAGCCTGGCCGCCGCCCTGATCCTGCGCCCCGCCGGCGACACCGGCCCCACCGGCGGCGGCCAGCTGGTGTTCCCCAGCATCGCCGCCACCCTGCCCAAGGCGACTCAGGTGCAGATCAGCTCGGCCGGCAAGTCGGCCACGCTGGAACTGAAGGGGCAGAGATGGGGCCTGGCCGAGCGGGCCGACTACCCGATCGTCGAGTCGAAGCTGCGCCAGCTGTTCGCAGGCCTTGCCGAGCTGCAGCTGACCGAGCCGCGCACCGCCAATCCCTCGGAATATGACAAGCTCGGCGTGGAGAAGCCTGGCCCCACCGGCACCTCCACGCTGCTCACGATACATGACGGCACGGGAGCGACCATCGCGACCCTGATCCTCGGGCATCGCCGGGTGCGCAGCCAGGGCGGGCTGCCGGAGGCGGTCTATATCCGCCGGCCGGACGACGCCCAATCCTGGCTGGCCGAAGGCGCGGTGCCGGCGGATGCCGATCCGCAGTCCTGGCTGGTGCGCGACCTCACCGACATCCCGCCGGCCAAGATCGTCAAGGTGGTGGCGACCACCGGCAGCGACACGCTGACCTTCACCCGTAGCGGCGCCAAGCTGGCGCTGACCCCGCCGGGCGATGTGAAGCTCGACGAGTACAAGCTCGACGAGATCGCCGGCGCGCTGAGCAGCCTGACCATGACCGATGTGCAGAAGGGCGACCTTCCCGGCACCAAGCTGGGCAGCAGCGTGTTCACAACCGATGACGGGCTGGAGGTCACGGTCACGCTTTCCAAGCAGGACAAGCTGCTCTGGGCCGGCTTCTCCGCCACCGGCAAGGGGGCCGAGGCGCTGAAGCAGCTCGCTGGCTGGGCCTATCAGCTGTCCGACTGGCGGCAGGCCTCGCTGCTGCCGACCCTTGCCGACATCAAGGCGGCGGAGCCGGAGAAGCCCGCAACGGCCACGCCCGCCCCGACCGGGACGACAGAGCCGCCGAAGTGAGTCGGGAATACCCTGCCCACCCCAGGGTGGGCGTGGGGGTGGTGGTGGTGCGGCCGGGCGCCGTGCTGCTGGCGCGGCGCGGCACACCGCCGCATGTCGGCGCCTGGAGCCTGCCCGGCGGCGGCCAGGAACTCGGCGAGACCATGGAACAGACCGCGCGGCGGGAGCTGGCTGAGGAGACCGGACTGATTGTGGGCGATCTGCACCTCGCCGGCGTCGTCGACAGTGTGACGTGCGATGCGGCGGGGCGGGTGCGGTTTCACTACACCATCATCGACTATGCGGCCCTCTGGCAGGGCGACACCGCGCGGGCCGGCGGCGATATCTCGGAGGTCGCCTGGGTGGCGTTTGACCTGTTTGAAGACTATGCGCTGTGGAGCGAGGCGCTACGGGTGATCGCCAAGGCACGGGAGCTGCTGGGGGTTTGAAGCAAGAGGTTCTTTTTTGAAAAAAAACCAAAAAACTTTCATCCGTTGGGCTCCGCTTTTCCGGAAAGTCCGGGCCCAACGAATGTAAGTCTTTTACTTCTTTTCTTCAGAAAAGAAGCGCTTCCTTAAACCACCTCGTCGCAGATCACCTGAAAATTCTTCAGCTCGTTCGGCCCGAAGCTGGTGATCATCGCCACATCCGCCGCATCCCGCCCCCGGGCCATCAGCACACGCCCGTACATCGGCTTGTTGTTGCGCGCATCGAACATATGCCAGCCGCTGTCGAGATAGACCTCGAACCACCCGGCGAAATCCATCGGACCGTACGGGGGCGGCATGTTCACGTCGCTGACATAGCCGGTGCAGTACCGCGCCGGAATGTTCATGCAGCGGCACAGCGTGACGGCGAGATGCGCATAGTCGCGGCACACGCCGCGGCCCTCGGCCCAGGCGTCATAGGCGGTCTTGCTGGGGTTGGCGTGTTCGTAGCCGAAGGTGATGTGGCGGTTGACGTAGTCGCAGATCGCCTGCACCCGCCACCAGCCCTGCGGCGCCTTGTCGAACAGCGACCAGGCAAGACCCAGCAGCCGGTCGGTCTCGCAGTAGCGGCTGCCCAGCAGATAGACCAGCGCCTCCTCGGGCAGGTGCTCCACCGGCACCTGGCGGGCGGCGGGAAAGGTCGGGTCAGGCAGGCCGGCATCGTGCAGGCGGCCCTCGGCGCGCAGCCGGGTCAGGCCGGCCGGCGCCACGATGCGGCTGCACCAGTTGCCGAACAGGTCGCGGTAGAAGCTCACCGGCACCGAAGGGCTGACCATCAGCTGATCCGGCACCACGATGTCCGACGCGCGCGAGTAGTGCACGCTCAGCATCAGGATCATCGGCGTGGGTTGCGGGCAGGCGTAGGTGACGTCATAGCCGACGCGCAGGAGCACGGTGTTTTCCTTGCTGATGCACCTATGTAGTCGACTCACGCCGAAAGCGGCGGGAAATCGTCACCGATCCGTCAGACGCAGCTCGATCCGGCGATTTTTCGCATAGGCCTCCGGCGTGTCAGCCGGGTCGATCGGCTGATTGTCGCCAAACCCGGTGGCGGCAAGCCGGTTGGGCGGGATGCCGTAGGCCACCAGCAGCTTCACCACGGTGATGGCGCGGTCGGCCGACAGCTCCCAGTTCGAGGCATAATGCCCGGTGGTGGGCTGATGATCGGCATGGCCATCCACCCGCAGCAGCCAGTTCACGTCGGGCGGGATCTCGGCGGCGATGGCCTTCAGCGTGATGGCCAGCGCCGTGATCTGGTCCTGGCCGGCGGGCGTGAGATCGGCCGATCCCACGGGGAACAGCACCTCGGACTGGAACACGAACCGGTCACCCACGATGGCGATGCCGGGCTTGTTGGCCAGCACCTCGCGCAGCCGCCCGAAGAACTCGCTGCGATAGCGCTGCAGCTCCTCCACCTTCTGCGCCAGTGCCGCATTGAGCCGGCTGCCGAGATTGGCGATCTGCACGTCCTTGTCCTTGCCCGACGCCTCCGACGCATCGAGGGCGGCGGACAGGCTGGCCATCTGCGCGCGCATCTGGGCGATCTGTTCGTTGAGCAGGGCGATCTGCGCCTTGGCCGAGTCGCCGAGGCGCTTCTCGTCGGCCAGCTCCGCCTCGACGGCGGCGCGACGCTGCGCCTCCGTGGTGGCCCGCACGGCGGCGTCCTGCGCCTGGCGTTCCAGCGCGTCACGCATGGCCATCGTGGTGCGCAGCTGCTCGTCGAGCCTCGCGAGGTCGGACAGCTTGGCATCGATGGTGGCCTTGTCGGCCTTGACGGTGCTGTCCAGCGCCGCGGCCTGCGCCTTCATAGCGGCCAGCTGGTTCTGCGTGTCGGCCAGCTGTGACTTCGCATCCGCGAGCGCGGCGGCAGTGGCGTTGAACCTGGCGAGATTGGCAGCGGCCGCATCGGCATTCGCCTTGGCCTTGGCGGCGTTGGCGGCGGCCTCGGCCTGGTTGGTGGTGGCCTGCGCGGCGTTGGCGGCGGCGGCCTCGCTGGCGCTGTCGCCGCGCTTGGCGATGTCGGCGAGCTGCAGCTGCAGCGCCTCGTTGCGTGCCAGCGCCGAGCGCGCCTGCAGGTCGGCATCCGCCAGCCGCGCGGTCAGTCGGTCGCGGTCGAGCTTGAGCTGGTCGCGCTCGGCGGTGAGCTGGGCCTGGGTGAGGGTGAGGGCGGCCAGCTGCCGGTTCAGCCCGTCGGTCTTGCCATTGGCGGCCGTGAGGTCCCGGTTGAGCCCGGCGACGCTGAGCCGCAACTCGGCGGTGCGGTTGCGCTCCAGCGACAGCATGTCCGAGATCTCGGCCATCTGCCGGCCCAGCCGGTCCAGCTGCTGATCGCGCCCCGACAGCGCCACCGACAGGAAGGCCTGCGCCAGCACGAACACCAGCAGCACGAAGATGATCACCATCAGCAAAGTGGACAGCGCGTCCACATAGCCGGGCCAGACGTTGATCCCCTCCGATGTCCCGCCGCGCCTGCGCAGTGCCATCGCTACCTCTGCTGCTCTTCGGCCAGCGCCGCGATGGTGCGGGTCAGGATCTTGATCTCGTTGCGGATCTCGGAGGTGGACTGGCTGCGGCCCTGTTCCAGCTCGCTGAGCAGGCGCTGGGCGTAGATCTCGATGTTGCGCAGATGGCTGCGCGCCACGTCATCGCCCGCGGCATCGCGCGGCTCGGACAGCCGCGCCAGCGCCGGGGCCAGCGACTGCTGCGCCTCGGCCATGCGCATCATCACCTGCTGATTGGCGCGCATGCTGTCCGTCAGCGTGCCGATGCGTTCGGACAGCGCCAGAATCGTCTGGTTGCTCTCCTTCCGCCCGTCCTCGCCGCGCGCCAGGATGCGCTGTAAATTCTCCATGTTCTCCGCGGTCTGCTCCAGCAGCGCCTGCACATAGACCGGCACCGATCCCTCGCCCTCGCCGCCCAGCACGCCGGAGGCGAGCCTGGTGAGCCCGGCCAGCCACTCCTCCAGCTCGTTGAAGAACCGGTTCTGCGCCTGCCCCGCCGTCAGATCGAGAAACCCCAGCACCAGCGCGCCGGACAGGCCGAGCATCGACGATGAGAACGCCGTCCCCATGCCCTTCAGCGGCCGGGCCAGGCCGGTCTTGAGCTGCTCGAACAGCGCGTTGATGTCGCCTGACCCCACCGACATGCCGTTGATCACGTCGCCCACCGAGGAGACCGTCAGCAGCAGGCCCCAGAATGTGCCGAGCAGGCCGAGGAAGATCAGCAGCCCGGTCATGTAGCGCGACAGTTCGCGGCTTTCGTCGAGCCGGCTGGCGATGCTGTCGAGCAGGCTGCGCATCGCCGGCGCCGAGATGGTGAACTTCTCCGCCCCGTCGCGCCCGCCGGCCTTGGCGGCGCGGGCGGCGAGCATGCTCGCCATCGGCGCCAGCAGCTTCGGCGTGGGCAGCGCCGCCAGACGCGGCCGCGCCCGCTGGAACGTCTCCAGCCACGACACCTCCCGCGTCAGCCGCGTCACCTGGCGGATGTTCCACGCCACGCCGATCAGCAGCACGGTTACGATCAGCGCGTTGAGCAGCGGGTTGGCCGAGAACGCGGTGATCAGCGCCTGCGACAGCAGCCCCGCCACCACCAGAACGACGGCCAGAAACACCAGCATCCGGATCAGGTAGGCGGTGGGGCGCGTCATGGCATGTTCCGGATTGCGGGTTGCGGGGCGCTAAGGGGTGGCGGCCGAGATCACCGGCGGGCCCACGATCACGTCGGCCCGGTCAGGCGGGCCATCGGTGAAGCCGGGCTGCCCCGGCCCGAGGGCGCGGACATAGATGCGGATCGAGGCGATGCCCTGGGTGATCAGCACGCTGCGCACCGCCGTGGCGCGCGATAGCGACAGGCGGCGCGCGGTGGAGGGATCCTCCGGCGTGCCGGCGGCAAAGCTGGTCACGGTGAAGCTGGCATTGGCCGCGGCGGGCGCGATGCCGGGTCCGCCGCGCACCAGATCGCGGATGCTCGCCTCGGTGGCGGGGTTGAGGTCGGCCCGGCCCGGCCCAAAGCTCACCCGCAGTCCGCCCGGGATCGGCACCGCCTGACCCGGCGCGTCGGCGGCGACCGGCGGGGCGGTCGGTGGCGGGGCGGGGCGGGTCGGCACGGCGATGGGCGGCGGCAGTACCAGCGGCGCCGGCGCTGCGGTTGGCACCGGCGGCAGCGGTGCGGTCGCTGGCAAGGTGTGCACGGTTGTCCCCGTCGAGGCCGGCTTGGCCGGCGGATGCTTGACCGGGGCAGGCTTCGTGGCTGGCTTGGCCGTTGACGTCGACGGCGCGAGTTGGTCGAGCGCCTGCGGGTCGACCTTCACCTGCGCCCGGGCCGGTGTGGCCAGAACGCAGACGACGAGGATGGCAGGGAGAAGACGGAGCGGCTCTGTTCGCATGTGCGGCACCCTAGCTGGAACCGCATGCCGGCTCAATGAACGGTGGGTGACGAAGCGATTCAAGCCGGGCGGGGGGCCAGACCCGCGGCCTGCATGCCGTCCAGCACGGCGGTGCACAGGCCGGGGTGGAGATGAGGATTGCCGGCGACGATGTTGCCGGTCTCGCGCGGGTCGCCGCCCAGCGGGTCGGTGGCGTAGCCGCCGGCCTCGCGCACGATCAGCAGCCCGGCATTGCTGTCCCACGGCTTGAGGCCCAGCTCCCAGAACCCGTCATAGCGCCCGGCGGCCACCCAGGCGAGGTCCAGCGCCGCGGCGCCGAAGCGGCGGATGCCGGCCACCTGCGGCATCAGCGTGCCGAGCGTGCGGGCGAAGGCGAGGCGGTTGGCCGGCGCCACGGCTGCGAACGGAATGCCGGTGGCGAACATCGCCTCATGCAGGTTCCGGCGGCCGGAGACGCGCAGGCGGCGTTCGTTGAGATAGGCGCCGATGCCCTTTTCCGCCCAGAACATCTCATCCACCGCCGGCGCGTAGATCAGTGCCGCCGCGGTCTCCGTGGTGCCGTCCTGCAGCCGGCGTTCGAGGCCGATGCTGATCGCCCAGTGCGGAATGCCGTGCAGGAAGTTGCTGGTGCCGTCGAGCGGGTCGATCACCCAGCGCCAGGCCCAGTTGTCGCTGCCTGAGGCGCCCGACTCCTCCATCAGGAAGGCGTAGCCGGGGCGGGCCTTGTTGAGGTCCTCCTTGAGGCTCGCCTCGGCCCGCAGATCGGCCTGCGAGACAAAATCCCCAGGACCCTTCACCGAGACCTGCAGCTGCTCCACCTCTGCAAAATCCCGCAACAGACGCTTGGACGCCCGCTGCACGGCATTCTGCATGATGGTCATATGCGGCGATAGACGGAGGGCCATAATACTTCTAACGGATGAAAGTTTCTTTGGTTCTTTCTTTTCAAAGAAAGAACTTCTTTTTTGAAAAAAAGAAGCAAAAAAACTTTTATCCTTTGAAGCGTTCGACGTACGTGATGTCCTCGGTGCGGACGACGATGCGTTCGCCGGACTCGATGAAGGGGGGGACCATGCATTTCAGGCCGTTTTCGAGCTTGGCGGGCTTGTAGGACGACGTTGCCGTCTGGCCCTTCGTGACGGGATCGGCTTCGACGATCTGCAGCACCACCGTGTCGGGCAGCGACATCGCCACCGGATCGCCCTCGACCAGATCGACCTCGACCTCCATGTTGTCCTGCAGAAACGCCACCTTCTCGCCGAGAATCTCGGCCGGGATCATCGCCTGCTCATAGGTCTCGGGGTCCATCAGCACGAGGTTGTCACCCTCGGTGTAGGAATACGTATAGACCTTCTGCTCCGTCTGCAGCCGCTCGACGGTGTCGGCGGTGCGCCAGCGCTCGTTGGTCTTGTTGCCGGTCTTGAGATTGCGCATCTCAACCTGGATGAAGGCGCCGCCCTTGCCCGGGGTGATGATCTGCTGCTTGAGCACCGTCCAGCGATTGCCCTCGTGCTCAATCACCTGGCCGGCGCGGATCAGGTTTGCCTGCTGCTTCATCGAAACTCTCTCGGTCTTGCGGGAAGCGGGTGTCTAGACCCTTGGGGCCGGAACAGCAAGGCGGTGCACCCGCCCGGCAGGGTCGCGCACCCGATCCCCTTCGAGATAGACGGGGTTCAGCGGCACCTTGCCCGCCCCGCCCGGAATGTCGAGCACATAGGTCGGCCAGGCCAGCCCGGTGACCCGGCCACGCAGCGCGCGCAGCAGCGCCTGGCCGGTTTCGATCGGCACATGAAAACGCGCCGTGCCGGGTGCGGCATCGAGCTGATGCAGATAATACGGCTTCACCCGTGCCGCGATCATGGCGCGGAACAGCGCCTCGAGGGCTGCTTCGCTGTCGTTCACGCCCCGCAACAGCACCGACTGGCCCAGCACCGGAATCGCCTCCGCCTGGATCAGCCGCAACGCCGCCCGCGCCGCCGCCGTCAGCTCGCGCGCATGGTTGGTGTGCAGCACCAGCCACATCGCCTTGTCCGTCCGCAAGGCAGCGGCGAGGGCAGGGGTGACCAGCGCCGGGTCCGCCACCGGCACCCGGCTGTGGATGCGGATGGTGGCGATGTGGTCGATGGCGGACAGTGCCGCGACGATCGCCCCCAGCCGCCGCGGCGACAGCATCAGCGGATCGCCGCCGGTCAGGATCACCTCGGTGATCGCCGGGCGCGCGCGCAGCCAGGCATAGGCGGCCGCCAGCTCGGTCTCGGAGAGCAGCCCGCCATCGGGGCCGACATGCTCGCGGCGGAAACAGAACCGGCAATACACCGGGCACACCAGCAACGGCTTCAGCAGCGCCCGGTCGGCATAGCGGTGCACGATGCCCTTGACCGGGCTCAGCGCGTCATCGCCGATCGGATCGGCGATCTCGTGCGCCGCGGTCACCAGCTCGGCCGCGTCGGGCACGAACTGCAGCCCGATCGGATCATCCGGCCGTTTGATCAAGCCGCGCAGGGCAGGGGAGATGGCCACGGCATAGCGCGCCTCGACCGAGGCGATCGTGTCACGCTGGGCAGGCATGACCAGACCCGCGCTGACCAGCGCATCGGCGTCCCGTAGCGTTTTTCCCATCGTGTCCGGCATCGCGGCCGTGTAGTCCCGCCCCGCGCCCCCGGCAACCGGAGTCCTGCCATGCATTACGTGCTGACCGATGTGTTTTCCGACGTTGCCTATGGTGGCAACCAGCTCGCCGTGTTCCCCGATGCGGCGGGGCTCGACACGCGCCAGATGCAGGCGATCGCGCGGGAGATGAACCTTTCCGAGACCACGTTCGTCACGCCCGGCACGGCGCCCGGCCGCTTCGCCGTGCGCATCTTCACCCCGCTGGCGGAACTGCCCTTCGCCGGCCACCCCACCGTCGGCACCGCCGTGGTGCTCGCCCATCTCGGCCGCACCGGCGACGCGGAAGAGATCGTATTGGAGGAAGGCGTGGGCCCGGTGCGCGTGGTGCTGGGCGAGGGCCGGGCCACCTTCTTCATGCCCGGTGCCGCCGAGACGCGCCCCCACACCGTCATTCCGGCGATGTTCTCCGATGCGCTCGGCCTCAAGCGCACCCAGCTCGCCGGCACGCCCTGGCAGGCCGGCTACGGCGTGCCCTACACGCTGATCCCGCTCGCCGGTCGTGCCGATGTCGAACAGGCCACTCTGATCGGCGAGCGCTGGGAGCCGATGGGCCAGGCGCTGTGGGCGGCGCGGGCCGTCTATGTCCACGCCGTCACCGGGCAGGACGGCGACACGCTGCACATCCATGCCCGCATGTTCGCGCCCAAGCTCGGCGTGCAGGAGGACAGCGCCACCGGCTCCGCCGCCGCGGCGCTGGCGGGCAGCATCGCCACCGACGCCAGCAGGATCGTTATCACCCAGGGCGTGGAAATGGGCCGCCCCAGCCGGATCGAGGCGGAGATCTTCCGCCAGGACGGCCAGCTGACCGGCATCTCGATCGGCGGCGCCGCCGTCATCGTCGCCGAGGCCCGCCTGCTGCGCCTGCCGTGACACCCTCGCTGCGTAGGCGAGCCCGCCTCAGCCAGGCCGTGCGCGCCTTTTTCGACGCGCGCGGCTACCTGGAGGTCGAGACCCCCTACGCCGTGCCGGCGCCGGGCGAGGAGGTGCATCTGCAGACCTTCCGCACCGAGCGCCGCACGGTGGACGGCGCCACCGAGTTGCTGTGGCTGCACACCAGCCCGGAATTCGCCATGAAGAAGCTGCTGGCGCGCGGCGCTGGCCGCATCTTCCAGCTCGCCCGTGTCTGGCGCAACAACGAGGGCAGCGACCGCCACGTCCACGAGTTCACCATGCTCGAATGGTATCGACCATACGCCACCATGGCCGACCTCATGGATGAAACCGAGGCGCTGCTGCGTGCTACCCTGCCGCCCAGCGTTGCCATCCGCGGTCACGTCAACGATCTCGCCATCTTCGAACGTCTGACCGTCGCCGAGGCCTTCCACCGCCATGCCGGCTGCGACGTGCTGGCCACCGCCGATGACGCGCCGGCCCTGGCCGCCGCCGCCGGCACAAGGCTGCGTGATGGCGAGGACTGGGAGGATCTGTTCTTCCGCCTGCTGCTCGAACGCATCGAGCCGGAGCTGGGCAAGACCCGTCCCTCCTTCCTCACCCACTGGCCCACAGCCCAGGCGGCCCTTGCCCGGCGCGACCCAGCCGATCCCCGTGTCGCCGAACGTTTCGAGCTCTTTGTCTGCGGCCTGGAACTCGCTAACGCCTTCGTGGAACTCACCGACGCCGCCGAGCAGCGCGCCCGCTTCGAAGCCGACCGCGCCCGCCGCCACGCGCTCTATGGCGGGCCGGACTGGCCGCTCGACGAGTCGTTCCTCCAGGCCGTGGCCGGGCTGCCGGACTGTGCCGGCATCGCGCTGGGCTTCGACCGCCTGGCCATGCTGGCGGCCGGGGTCAGCGACATCCGCGACGTGCTCTGGCTGCCGCCGGACCCGCCGTCTCCCTGAATCCGCGCATCCTCTGCATCCGTCCCTGTGACCGGCCCGTAAGGGCTCGGTAAGGAGCGGCGAGGCGCCGCTCCCGCATGACAGGGATGAACCGCATGAAGTTCCGCACGCTGGCCCCGGCCGCTCTCGCCCTCGGCCTGCTCTCCGCCTGCGCCCAGCCGATGATGGCCGACGCAGGAGCCCCCGCCATGGCCCCCGTCACCGTCGGCGGCCAGCCGATGCTGGCCAGCAAGACCATCGTCGCCAACGCCGTGAACTCGGCCGACCACACCACGCTGGTGGCTGCCGTGAAGGCCGCGGGCCTGGTGGACACGCTGAACAGCCCCGGCCCGTTCACAGTCTTCGCCCCCGTCAACAGCGCGTTCGACGCGCTGCCCGCCGGCACCGTGGCCACCCTGCTGAAGCCGGAGAACAAGGGCACGCTGACCAAGATCCTGACCTACCACGTCGTCCCCGGCCGCCTCGATTTCGCCGCTCTCTCCGCAATGGTGAAGGCCGGCGGCGGCAAGGCCACGCTGACCACGGTCGAAGGCGCGCCCCTGACGGTGACCATGAACGGTCCGCACAACCTCGACGTCACGGACGCCAAGGGTGATGTGGCGCAGATCACGACCTATGACGTGTATCAGTCGAACGGCGTGATACAGGTCATCGACAAGGTGATGCTGCCGGGCTGAAGGAAGGCAAGAGGTTCTTTTTTGGAAAAAAGAACCAAAAAACTTTTGTCTTGCTGTCGCGGGTCTTTCCGGGAAGGTCTGCGACAGCGTTTGAAAGTCTTTTGCTTCTTTTCTTCAGAAAAGAAGTCCTTACTTACTTGCTTGTGCCATGCCGATTGCGGCATTCATCGCCCGCACGCCCACGGCCGGCCCTTCTGCATGCCCCCACACCGCGCCGACCACGGCCAGAAAATCCGCCCCCGCCCGTACCAGCGGCGCGCAGTTATCAGCCGTGATCCCGCCGATCGCCACACACGGCAGCTCCATCAGTTCGGACCACCACGTCAGGATCTCCGGCTCCGCCCGCGTCGGCGCCTCTTTCGTGGTCGTCGGGAAGAACGCCCCGAACGCCACATAATCCGCCCCCGCCTCGCCGGCGTCGAACGCAAGCTCGCGGCTGTTGTGGCACGTCACGCCCAGCTGCAGATCGCCCAGGATCTTGCGCGCCACCAGCGCCGGCGTGTCCTCCTGGCCGACATGCGCGCCGTCGCAGCCATGCGCCACCGCCAGATCCGGACGGTCGTTCAGCAGAAACGCCACGGAGCGGGACTGCACCACCGGCCGCAGCACATCGATCGCCCGTTTCAGCTCATCCTCGGCGATGTCCTTCAGCCGCAGCTGCACCGCCGCCACGTCGTCCGCATCGAGGGCCGCCGCCAGCAGCGGTGCGAAGGCGAGGGGGTCGAGCCGGGGCGGCGTGATCACATACAGCCGGCAGCCATCCCCCCCCGCCATGCCGGTCAGGCCTTACCGAGATAGATGTCGATGATCGTCTGCAGCATCGCCAGCGCCTCGTCGCGCGGCCGCTGGAAGGTGTTGCGGCCGATGATCGAGCCCGAGGCGCCGCCGTCGCGTAGGCCGCGAATCTCCTCGTACAGCCCATCGAGACCCTTCGATTCGCCGCCCGAGAAGACCACCAGCCGCTTGCCGGCGAAGCAGGCCTGCACCACGTGCGCCACGCGCTTGGCCATCGTCGAGCCGTCGATGCCCTCATAGGACTTGCGCGCGGCCTCGAGGCCGATATGCGCCGTCGGCGGCTTCACCTTGATGATGTGCGCGCCGGTCAGCGCCGCCATGTGCGCGGCATAGGCGCAGATGTCGAACGCGGTCTCGGCCGCCTTGTCCAGCATCGGGCCGCGCGGATAGCTCCACAGCACCACCACGAGACCCGCCGCCTTCGCCTCCTCAGCCAGCTCGCGCAGCTCTTCCATCTGCTCGAACGCGTATTCGCTGCCGGGATAGATGGTGAAGCCGATGGCGGAGCAGCCGAGCCGCAGCGCGTCGGAGACGGTGGCCGTCACCGCCTGGTCCTTCAGCGTCGCCAGGCTGTTGGACGAGTTCATCTTCAGGATGGTCGGGATGCAGCCGGCAAATGTCGCGGCCCCCGCCTCGATCATGCCGAGCGGGGCGGCATAGGCGGACAGCCCGGCATCGAGGGCGAGCTGGAAATGGTAATGCGGGTCATATGCCGCCGGGTTCGGCGCGAAGCTGCGCGCGGGTCCGTGCTCGAAGCCCTGATCGACCGGAAGGATCACAAGCTTTCCGGTGCCTCCGAGCTGGCCCTGCATCAGGATGCGGGCGAGGTTGGCCTTGGTGCCGGGGTTGTCGCTTTCGTACCAGCCCAGAATGGTCTTGACGGTCGATGTGAGCTGCATGGTCGTTCCCCGGTCCCAGTATGTCTATCACCGGCGTCTAGCGCAGACCCGCTCTGCTGTCACGATGGTGCTTGCACGCCCAGATAGGCGGAGAGCCGCAGAAAAGCGCCCCGTTCCGACAGGTCGAGCGCGGCCGGCCGCCGGGCCAGCACAACGGCGCCCAGCGTCGCCGCCGCCGCCGCCACCCGCGGCCAGGCGGCCACGTCTTCGGCCAGCACCAGCCGAAGCTGCCCGGCGCGCAGGGCCGCCATCGCAAGCCCGGGAGCCGCGCCACAGTCCAGCACGTCGATCATCGCGGTGTCAGGCCGTTCGGCCTGGGCCAGCGCCATCAGCGCCCGCCACCACAGCACCCCGCCGGCCCGGGCCGCCCCCGCCGCCGACAGCAGGCAGACCGGCCGCCCCAGCGTCAGCACGCGGACCGCGTCGGCGCGCCCATGCACGACCACGACCGGTCGATCTTCGACAGATGACTCGCAATCCATGCTTGACGTTGAAGCGGTGACAGGGCTGAAACTCAAGCATCATGGAAGGTCTGGGCATGATCCCTGACGACAGCGTGCCTGGCGAGGATCTGCTGGCACACACCGCCCGTCTGGAAGCGGCGCTGGAGCGCATCGCCGCCGCCAGCGCGCGCACGTCGGCGCGTGCGGCAGGGGCGCCGGAGTCTGGCATGAATGTCAGGGCCCTCACGGACCGGCTCGACACGACGATCGCGCGCCTGCGGGCCGCGATCGGCGAATCATAGGGGAAACGCCACGTGGCGCAGGTCACCGTCAAGATCAACGGCTACAGCTACACCGTCGGCTGCGAGGACGGGCAGGAGAATCATCTAATCGCTATGGCGGGCCATGTGGAAAGCCGCATCGACAGCATCAAGGCGCTGGGATCGAGCAGCGGCGAGAACCGCCTGCTCGTGCTCGCCGCCCTGCTGATGGCCGACGAGCTGCACGACACCCGTATCGAGCTCGACCAGCTGCGCGGCGCCCTGCCGAGAGCTTCCCGCGCGAAGCCCGACCCGGAAACCACAAAACGCATCGCCCGCATGGCCGCTCGCGCGGAACAGATTGCAAACGGCCTCGAGCAGCCTTAGGTGTGGGGGGCGGGGCTGCTGGGTGCGTCAGGTCGCTCATCCCCAGGGCCAATAAGCAACCTCCCGGGAACTGGCGCTGTCGTGATCCTGGTCATGATACCTGGTGCCCACCTGCTCACGCAGGCCTTGGGAGGATGACATTACCAACGGCTTCGGCGGCTCCGCACCCTTGCCTCTAGACCTTGACCACGAGAAGCGCCTGGCCCGCCGCCGGGCGCTGCTCGCCCGCGCGGGCTGCGACCCGGCGCTGGGCCGGGTGATCGGCCAGCACATCCTCGCGTCATGTCCGCCGGCGTCCGGCGATATCGTCGGCGGCTTCTGGCCGATGCAGGGTGAGGTCGATCTGCGCGCCCTGCTCGAAACGTTGCACCGGCGCGGTCACCGCATCGCCCTGCCGCACACGCCGCCGATCGGCCAGTCGCTGGTGTTCCGCCACTGGTATCCCGGTGTGGCCATGGTCGCCGAGCGCTTCGGCACGCAGCGCCCCGACAGCGAGGCCCTGGTGCCTGACTATCTCCTGGTTCCCCTGATCGCGTTCGACCGCAGCGGCCACCGCCTGGGCTATGGCGGCGGCTTCTACGACCGCACCCTGGCCGCCCTGCCGCGGGCGCGTGCCATCGGCTGCGCCTTCGCCGCACAGGAACTCGACGAAGTGCCGGTGGGCGAGTACGACGCCCCGCTCCATGCCATCGCCACCGAAGTCGGCGTCACCTTCTTCTCGGGATCCTGAATGCGCATCCTCTTCCTCGGCGACCTGCTCGGCCGCGCCGGCCGCGAAACCGCCGCCGCTGCCCTCCCCGGCCTGCGCGCCACCCTCAAACTCGACCTCATCGTCATCAACGGCGAAAACGCCTCCCACGGCTTCGGCCTCGGACCGGACATGGCCGCAACCCTCTTCGCCGCCGGCTGCGACGTCATCACCCTCGGCAACCACGCCTGGGACCGCAAGGAAATCATCCCCTACATCCAGGAACACCCCCGCCTCATCCGCCCACTCAACTTCCCCCCCGGAACCCCCGGCCAAGGCAGCGTCGTCGTCACCCTCCCCGACACCCGCCGGATCCTCGTCATGAACGTCATGGCCCGCCTCTTCATGGACCCGCTGGACTGCCCCTTCCGCGCCTCCGCCGTCGAACTCGCCAAACACCGCCTCGGCACCACCATCCAGGCCGCCGTCATCGACTTCCACGGCGAAGCCACCAGCGAGAAAATGGCCTACGGTCACAGCTTCGACGGCCAGGCCAGCCTCATCGTCGGCACCCACACCCACGTCCCCACCGCCGACCACCAGATCCTGCCCGGCGGCACCGCCTACCAAACCGACGCCGGCATGTGCGGCGACTACAACAGCGTCATCGGCATGGCCAAAGACGGCGCCGCCGCCAAATTCTGGCGCAAAATGCCCGGCGACAAACTCGCCCCCGCCGACGGACCCGTCACCCTCTGCGGAACCTTCGTCGAAACCAACGACACCACCGGCCTCGCCATCAGAATAGAACCCGTCCGCCAGGGCGGGCGACTTTCGCAGGCGATGCCGGAAGGATAGAAAGCTAGAAGCTCTTTTTTTGTAAAAAAAGAACCAGAAAAACTTTCACGAGGCTGACGCCCAAACCACAAAAACCCGTAGGTTGGGAAAGCGAAGCGCCCCCCATCACTGCCGCGTTATAACAGAACAAGCCAACCCCTACCCATCCCAAACACCCCCAGGCACGACACCCACCGTCTCCCCACAACGGGGCCCCAACCGCCCTTCCGGCCAAACCCCAGTCCCCGCGCCAGCCGGAACCGATCCCTCCGACCGAACAACCTCCAACACCCCAGCCTCGATCGCCAGCATCCGACACACCGGCGCCAGCACCCGCCGCGCCTGCGGCGCCGCCGCGAGCAGCGCCACCATCTCCGGCTCCGCCAGAATGCCCCGCAACTGCCCGGCAAACGCCGCGGCCTCCCCCGGCACCATCGGCAAAAGCCACCCAAACCCGCGCGGCAACCGCGCCGATCCAACACGCCCGCGCCGAATCCCACCCCCAGCCCGAACCTCCCGCCGAACCGCCAGCCGACCCGCGCGAAACCGCGCCAGCAACCCCAGAATCTGCCGCTCGACCCGCCGCACCCGCTGCCACACCAACACAATGACAGCCGCCTCCATCCCCCGCCCGGCAATCCGCGCCGCCACCGCCCGGCACAGCAGCCCAAGCGTCAGCACAAATCGGTCAGCGACAGGGAGGAGCGTGGATGCAGTCATGGACAAAACAAGAACATAACGCCCGGTCCCAGACAAGTACGGGATACCCCTTACCGACCCGATTTCGTTGCGTTGCGGCTTGCCATCCGGATCAACCAATCCTAACGTTGCGGTAAGGCAAGGGGAAACGCGATGCGAAGGCTGGCCGCGATCATCTTGGTGCTCATGGCACTCACAGCCTAACCCGTCCGCGCCGACGACCTGCAGGTCTCCACCACGTCCGGCACGCTCCAGGGCCTGGCCAGCCGGGACGGGCTGGTGCGCAGCATCAAGGGCATCCCCTATGCCGCCCCACCGGTCGGCGACCTGCGCTGGCGGCCGCCGCAGCCGGTCACGCCCTGGCAGGGCACGCGTGACGCGGCCAACTTCTCGTTGGTCTGCCTGCAGCCGAACCCGATCCCGGGCTCCTTCTATCAGAAGGAATATTTCCAGACCGTTCCGCCGCAAAGCGAAGACTGCCTCACGCTCAACGTCTGGGCCGGCGCTGCCGCAGGCTCTGCTCCACGCCCGGTGATCGTCTTCCTGCACGGCGGCGGCAACACCGGATGGTCGTCCGCGATGCCGCCATATGACGGCACGGGGCTGGCCCGCAAAGGCGCCGTCGTCGTCACCTTGAACTACCGCCTCGGCGCCATGGGCTTCCTCACCCATCCCGAGCTCGACGCGGAAAGCCCGCACCAAGTCTCCGGCAATGACGGCCTGCTCGACCAGTTCGCCGCCCTGCAATGGGTGAAAAGCAACATCGCGGCCTTCGGCGGCGATGCCGATCGCGTCACCCTGATGGGCCATTCCGCCGGCGGCGCCGATATCAGCTGGGCCCTGGTCTCGCCGCTGGCCAAGGGTCTGTTCCGCCGGGCGATCATCATGAGCGGCGGCGTGCTCTACGGCATCAACACGCTCGCCATCGCCGAAAGCCGCGGCCGGAAGCTGCTCAGCGAACTCGGGGCACCCTTCATCGCGGCCTTGCGCGACATGCCGGCCACCCGGATCGTGGCGCATATCGGCCGCAACTTCGTCTACGGTCTCTACGGCGCGACCGACGGCTGGGTGCTCCCGCAATCCCCGATCGAAATGCTCGCGACCGGCCAGGTGAACGGCGCAGAGGTGATGCTGGGCTCGACCGCCAACGAGGGCACGGCGCTGCTCCGGCCCGCCACGCCGGAGAGTCTGCGTAACTTCGCCACCTCCAATTTCGGCCCGCAGACCGATCCCATCGCCGCCCTCTATCCCGCGACCGACGCAGCCAGCGCCACAGCGGCGCAGGACCAGCTGTTCTCCGACTACCAGGCCGCGATGCCCCGCGTCGTCGCGGGCCTGATCGAGGGGCAGGGCCATCCGGCCTGGATCTACCATTTCAACCGGCCCGCGCCCGGCTCGGACCCGGTCACCATCGGCGCTTTCCACGGTTCGGAACTGGTCTATGTGTTCGCCAGCCAGTCCACGGTGGACCGCCCCTGGGAGGACAGCGATCGGCAGCTGTCCGATGTCATGTCCTCCTACTGGGTGAACTTCGCCGCCACCGGCAACCCGAACGGCCCCGGCCTGCCGGACTGGCCCGGCTATGACGAAGCGACCCGCCACGTGCAGGATCTGGGGGCCAGGACCGTTTCACAGCAACGCCGGCAGGCCGAGCAGCTGCTGGAAACCTATCTCAGGTCAAAACTGCCAAAGCCAAAGTAACGATCCCGCCGCGGCCCGCGTCGCCCGAAGCTGATGCGGGCCGCCCCCGGTGCTGGCATGAACGCAAACCTCAGGCCAACCCACGAACCCGACGACGCCCGTCGCGCCTGGGCCCGATCGCCTCGGCCGGCAAGGATCCCAGCCATCGAAACGACGTCGTCCAGGTCCGGACACGAGCGTGGCCTGACCAGATCCCACGCAAGCCACCACCTCTGCCTGTGGTAGGCCGCCGCTTCTGAACCACCCGCAACGCGCGCACGGCCGCCACCGCCAGGCGAATCGGCCCGTCGGCGGCTCCCCCGCGTCCCCCCCCGCGTCCCCTCTGGCGCGCCCCCCTTTGCCCCGCCCGGCCCGGCGCCTACCATCACGGCGTCATCCCACCGGAAACACCCGCCCCAATGCCGCACCTCCCCCGCCTGGCCACCGCGGCCGACCGCCCCGCCATCGAGGCCATCGTCCACGCCGCCTATGCCCCTTACATCTCGCGCATCGGCCGCGCGCCCGGCCCCATGCACGATGACTACGCCGCCCGCATCGCCGCCGGTCAGGTCCATGTCCTGGAGCAGGACGGCGCCATCCAGGGCCTCGTCGTCCTCATCCCCCAGCCCTCCTCGCTGCAGCTCGACAACATCGCCGTCGCCCCCGCCAGCCACGGCCAGGGCCTCGGCCGCGCCCTGCTGGTCTTCGCCGAGCAGCAGGCCGCCGCCGCTGGCGCCGTCACGCTCTACACCAACGCCGCCATGGTCGAGAACATCGCCCTCTACCGGCGCATCGGCTACACCGAAACCCATCGGGGGGAGGAAAATGGATTTCAGCGTGCGTACATGCGCAAGGAACTCAAGAAAGAAAGTCCTTCTTTTCTGTAGAAAAGACGCAAAAGACTTTCATCCGTCAGGCGCGCACGCTCCGGATAAAGCCGCGACAGCCAAACAAAAGTTTTTTGGTTCTTTTTTTCAAAAAAGAACCGCTTCCTTCCACGCCTCAAGGAGCCTCCCATGGCTGGCCACAGTCAGTTCAAGAACATCATGCACCGCAAAGGCGCGCAGGACGCCAAGCGCGCCCGCGCCTTCGCCAAGATCATCCGCGAGATCACCGTCTCCGCCAAATCCGGCCTGCCCGACCCCGCCTTCAACCCCCGCCTGCGCGCCGCCGTCACTGCCGCCCGCCAGATGAACATGCCGCGCGACACCATCGAGCGCGCCATCAAGAAGGCCGCCGGCGCCACCGGCAGCGACGACTATCAGGAGGTTCGCTACGAGGGCTACGGCCCCGCCGGCGTGGCGGTGATCGTGGAAACCCTCACCGACAACCGCAACCGCACCGCGTCCGACGTGCGCACCGCCTTCGCCAAGAACGGCGGCGCGCTCGGCGAGACGAATTCGGTGGCATTTCTGTTCTCCCGGCTCGGAGTCGTGCGCTATCCCGCAACCGCAGCGAGCGAGGACGCGATGCTGGAGGCGGCCATCGAGGCCGGGGCGGATGACGCAACTTCGACACCGGACGGCCATGAAGTGACCACGCAGATCGAAACATTCTTCGCCGTCCGAGATGCGCTGGAAGGAAGCTTCGGCCCCCCGGAGGAAGCCAAGCTCGATTGGCGCCCGACCATGACGGTGACGCTGGACGAAGACCGCGCCCAGGCCCTGCTGAAGCTGCTCGACGTGCTGGAGGACAATGACGACGTGCAGAACGTGTATGCCAATTTCGAAATCCCCGAGGCCGTGATGGCGAAGCTGTCGGCCTGAATGGTCCGCATCCTGGGCATCGATCCGGGCCTGCGCTTCACCGGCTGGGGCGTGCTGGAGGCCGACGGCAACCGGCTGCGCCATCTGGCCGACGGCGTGATCGCCACCGACGGCGCGGCCTCGGTGCCCGACCGGCTGCGGGCCCTGCACGACCAACTGCTGGCACTGATCGGCCTGCATCGGCCGGACGAGGCGGCGGTCGAGGAGACCTATGTCAACCGCAACGGGTCCGCCACGCTGAAGCTCGGCTATGCCCGCGGCGTGGCGCTGCTGGTGCCGTCGCTGTCCGGCATCACGGTGGCCGAATACGGGGCCAAGCACGTCAAGCTCTCCGTCGTCGGCACCGGTGGTGCGGACAAGGACCAGGTCGGCATGATGGTCCGCCGCCTGCTCCCCGGCGCCACGCTGAAACGCGCCGATGCGGCGGATGCGCTGGCGGTTGCGATCTGCCATGCCCATCACCGTGCGAGCCGGACAGCATGGGCCTCCGGGCGGGTGATGGCGTGATGATCGTCTGCCGTAAAGTGGAACCGCCAAGGCGCCAAGGCGCCAAGAAGCAAGGAAGGCTTCAGACAGGCCCCGGAGCATGTCGCATTCCAGCTTCCTGGATTGCCTCTAGGCGCTTTGCTTCTTGGCGCCTTGGCGCCTTGGCGGTGCCACTTCCGCCTCCGCCGGGAAGCCCAGAACCATGATCGCCCAGCTCACCGGCCGCATCCTCACCCTCGAGCAGGACCGCTGCGTCATCGACGTCCACGGCGTCGGCTACCTCGTCCACGCCTCCACCCGCACCCTGTCAGCGCTCCCCCCCAACGAGACCGCCACGGTGCTGACCGAGATGCAGGTCCGCGAAGACGCCATCACCCTCTACGGCTTCGCCGACCCCGCCGAGCGCGAATGGTTCCGCCTGCTCACCACCGTGCAGGGCGTCGGCGCCAAGGTGGCGCTGAACATCCTCTCCGCCCTCTCGCCGCGCGACCTCATCGCCGCCATCCAGCAGGCCGATCGCGGCGCGCTCACAAGAGCCTCCGGCGTCGGCGCCAAGCTCGCCGTGCGCCTGCTCACCGAGCTGCGCGACAAGGCCGGCGCCATGCCCACCGGCATCGGCTTCTCGCCGGTGCTGCCGCCCTCCGGCGGACTGGAGCAGGACGCGATGTCCGCCCTCGTCAATCTCGGCTACCGCCGCCCCGACGTCGCCACCGTCATCGGCCGCGCGCTCGAACGCAACCCGGACGCAAGCCTCGACCAGCTCATCCGTGACGGCCTGAAGGACCTCGCCCGATGAGCGCCCAGGGACCGGATCGCCCGATCACCTCGGCCCGCACCGAGGAGGACGCCGCCGAAGCCACGCTGCGCCCGCAGACGCTGGCCGACTTCACCGGACAGCAGGCCTCCCGCGAGAATCTCGCCATCTTCATCCAGGCCGCCCGCGCCCGCGGCGAGGCGATGGACCACGTGCTCCTCCACGGCCCGCCGGGCCTCGGCAAGACCACCCTCGCGCAGATCGTCGCCCGCGAGCTCGGCGTGGGCTTCCGCGCCACCTCCGGCCCCGTCATCCAGCGCGCCGGCGACCTCGCCGCGATTCTCACCAATCTGCAGCCGCGCGACGTCCTGTTCATCGACGAGATCCACCGCCTGCAGCCGGCGATCGAGGAGATCCTCTATCCCGCCATGGAGGATTTCCAGCTCGACCTCATCATCGGCGAAGGCCCCGCCGCGCGCTCGGTGCGCATCGACCTCGCCCCCTTCACCCTGGTCGGCGCCACCACCCGCGCCGGCCTGCTGGCAACCCCGCTGCGCGACCGTTTCGGCATTCCGCTCCGCCTCGTCTTCTACACGCCGGAGGAACTGCTCCGCATCGTCTCCCGGGGCGCCGAAAAGCTGGGCTTCTCGCTCGCCCCCGACGGCGCCGCCGAAATCGCCAAACGCTCCCGCGGCACCCCGCGCATCGCCGGCCGCCTGCTCCGCCGTGTCCGCGATTTCGCCTTCGTCCAAGGCAGCCCCACCGTCGACCGGCACATCGCCGACGCCGCCCTGCAGCGCCTCGAGGTCGACCCGATCGGCCTCGACCAGATGGACCGCCGCTACCTCCGCCGCATGGCCGAACACCACGGCGGCGGACCCGTCGGCGTGGAAACCCTCGCCGCCGCCCTCGCCGAGGCGCGCGACACGCTGGAGGACGTCATCGAGCCCTACCTGATCCAGGAAGGCCTGATCCTGCGCACGTCGCGCGGCCGCATGCTGGGCGAGCGCGGCTGGCGCCATCTCGGCCTCACGCCGCCACCCGGAACGCAGCCCGTCCTGGACCTCGATCCGTGACCGCGCACCGCTTCCACGTCCGCGTCTATTATGAGGACACCGACGCCGGCGGCGTCGTCTACCACGCCAACTACCTTCGCTTCGCCGAACGCGCCCGGACCGAGGCCCTGCGCGACCTCGGCGTGCCGCATGCGCAAATGCTGGCCGAACATGGCGTGATCTTCATGGTGCAACGCGTCAAACTGGACTATCTCGCACCAGCGCGTCTGGACGACCTTCTGACGATCGCCACGAGTCCCCTCGTCCTCAAGGGCGCCTCGGTGGTGCTCCGGCAAGGTTTCACCGCAGGCGGGCGTGACATCGCGGTGGCCGAGATCGGGCTGGTATGCGTGCGGATAACGGACCTGAAACCGTCCCGCATTCCCACCCGATGGCGGGCGGCGCTGATGGGTTTGAGTGAGCAGGCTGAGCAGGAGAGCTGATACGTGGATCGGGCAGTCGAAGCGACCAACCTGGGTGCGGCCATGGGCGATCTGTCCATTCCCGGCCTGTTCCTGCAGGCGGACATCGTCGTCAAGCTGGTCATCATCGCCCTGCTGCTCGCCAGCGTCTGGGTCTGGGCGATCGTGCTGGAAAAGATCCTCAGCCTGCGTCGCGCCGGCCGCGCCGCCGATGCCTTCGAGGACCGGTTCTGGTCCGGCGGCAGCCTCGACGAGCTCTACGAGGACGAAGGCAGCAAGCCCACCCACCCCATGGCCGCCGTGTTCGGCGCCGCCATGAGCGAATGGCGCCGCTCGCTGCGCGCCGCCGGCGCCGATCTGCGCACCAGCTTCGTGCGCGAACGCATCGACCGCGCCATGAACGTCACCATCGCCCGCGAGATGGAGCGCATGGAACGCTGGACGATCTTCCTCGCCTCCGTCGGCTCGTCGGCCACCTTCATCGGCCTGTTCGGCACCGTCTGGGGCATCATGCACACCTTCACCGCGATCGCCGCGCAAAAGAACACGTCGCTCGCCACCGTCGGCCCCGGCATGGCGGAGGCCCTGTTCGCCACCGCCATCGGCCTCGTCGCCGCGATCCCCGCCACGCTGGCCTACAACATGATCGGCACCAGCCTGGGCCGCTTCGCCGGCCGGCTGGAGGCGTTCGCCACCGAGTTCGGCGCCATCCTGTCGCGCCAGACCGAGGAAAGGGGCTGAGCCATGGCCGGCGGCATGATGGACCGCGGCACCCGCAAAGGCCGCTACCGCCCGATGGCGGAAATCAACGTCACCCCGATGGTGGACGTGATGCTGGTGCTGCTGATCATCTTCATGGTCACGGCACCCTTGCTGACCTCGGCCGTCAATGTCGACCTGCCCAAGACCCAGGCCGCCCCCACGCCCCAGGACGACAAGCCGCTGACCGTCTCGGTCAATTCCCAGGGTCAGATCTACCTGCAGGAGGAGGAGGTGCAGCTGCCCGACCTCATCAGCAAGCTGCAGGCGATCTCGCAGAACAACCCGGACAAGAAGATCTTCGTGCGCGGCGACCGCGGCAACTCCTACGGCCGCATGCTCGAGGTGATGGGCACGATCTACCAGGGTGGCTTCACCAAGGTCGCGCTGCTGACCGATCCCTCCGGCGGCGGCAACGCGCAGTCTCCCGGCAGCGTCACCACCGGGCCGCAGCCGCCCGGCGGCGCCCAGCGCCCGCCCACAGGCCCCACCACCGAACGCCAGACGCTGCCGGCCCGGCCGCGTCCCTGATCCGGCGAATTCTGTGAGCCGCTTCAACCGCGCCCTGGTCGCCTCGTTCGCGATCCATGCGGCCCTGCTCGCCGCCCTGGTCGTGAGCCTGCCCGCCCCCAAGCAGGACGAGCCGGAAGAGGTCGCCATGACCATGGAGCTGGCCGGCCCGCCAACCCAGGTGCAGCAGTCGGAAACCCAGCTCCCCACGCCGGGCCGCACCATCGCCCCTGCCGATACCCCGGACCAGCCGTCGCCAGAGCCGCCAAAGCCGCAGCCGCCCGAGCCGCCACCACTGCGATCTCCGCTGCGGCGTGCACGAGGCCGGCGAGTGCGCTTGCCAAGGACAGACCCAGGCGTAGGCAGGGCAGATCCACGGGGCGCTGC
>JBBILI010000034.1:0-62811 GCA_037445025.1 Rhodospirillales bacterium | reverse complement strand
CTGATGCAATGATGGCGGAAGCAGCCAAGCTTGATCCACATCCCACGCACGAAAGGTCTTGCTCATGCTTGGCAGTGAATCAAACCTCAGCCCGCGTCGGCCAGAGAATTCTCGGACAGGCTCCTAGCGGTGCCCGAGCGGTCCGTGGCCGCGGCCAAGGCCGGGGGCTGCGAGAATGGCGAGGCGCACGTAATCCCGTGCGCCCATCACGGCATCGTCAAGCGCCATCCCTTGCGCCAGCATGGTGGCGATGGCGCTGGCCAGGGTGCAGCCGGTGCCATGGGTGTGACGCGTGGCGACGCGGGGACTGTGCCAGGCCTGCACCCCCTGCCCTGTCGCCAGCAGGTCCATCAGGTCATCGCCCGGCAGATGGCCGCCTTTCAGCAGCACCGCCTGCGCGCCGAGGCGCAGCAGATCGTCCAGCGCCGCACGCATGGCCGACTCACTGGCGATGATGCGGCCGGTGAGCGCCTCCGCCTCCGGCAGGTTCGGCGTGATCAGCGCGGCACGCGGGATCAGGCGCGTCTTCAGCGTCTGCAACGCCGCCTGCGCCAGCAGGCTGGCGCCGCCTTTGGCGATCATCACGGGATCGACCACCAAAGGCAGATCGGGCAGCTCGTCACAGATCCCATTGATCGCGGCGGCGTCGCCGAGCATGCCGGTCTTGATGACGTCGACGCCGATATCGTCCAGCGCCGCGCGGATCTGGGCACGGATGAAGTCAGGCGGCACGGGCATGATGGCCTGCACGCCCAGCGTGGTCTGGGCTGTCAGCGCCGTGATCGCGGTCTGCGCATAGCCGCCCAGCGCCATCACCGTCTTGAGATCCGCCTGAATACCGGCTCCGCCGCCCGAATCGGAGCCGGCGATCACCAGCACCCGGCCTGCCATCACGCGGGCACCACCGCCTGCGCCAGTTCCGCGCAAAGCGCGTCCACAATCCGGCGCACGAGCGCGGAATCCTCGCCTTCCGCCATCACCCGCACCACCGGCTCGGTGCCGCTCTTGCGGATCAGCAGGCGGCCCGAGGCGGCCAGTTCGTGTTCCGCCTGGGCGATGGCGGCGCGCACCGTGGGCGCCTCCAGCGGCGAGGCGCCGGAAAATCGCACGGATTTCAACAGCTGCGGCAGCTTCTCGAACACGCGGCAGGCCTCGCTGGCCGGCCGGCCTTCCTCCACCAGCACCGCCAGCACCTGCAACGCGGCCAGCAATCCGTCGCCGGTGGTGGCGTAGTCGGTCAGGATCATGTGGCCGGACTGCTCGCCGCCCACGTTGAACCCCTCGGCGCGCATCTTCTCCACCACGTAGCGGTCGCCCACGGCGGTGCGATGCAGCGCGAGACCCACAGAGGTGAGCCAGCGCTCCAGCCCCAGATTGGACATCACCGTCGCCACCACCCCGCCGCCCCGCAGCGTGCCCGCGGCACTCCAGCTGCGCGCGATCAGGCCCAGCACCTGGTCGCCATCGACAATGCTGCCGCGCTCGTCGCACAGGATCAGCCGATCGGCATCGCCATCCAGCGCGATGCCAAGATCGGCGCAGTGCCTCTGCACCTCCGACGACAGAAAATCCGGATGGGTGGAGCCGCAGCCCTGGTTGATGTTGGTGCCGTTGGGAGTGACACCGACCGAGATCACCTCAGCACCCAGCTCCCACAGCACCGTCGGCGCCACCTTGTAGGCGGCGCCGTTGGCGCAATCGACGACAATCCGCAGCCCGTCCAGCCGCTTGCCACGGGGGAAGCTGCCCTTGGCGAACTCGATATAGCGCCCGGCGGCGTCGTTGAGGCGCGAGGCGCGGCCGAGATGGCCGGCATCGGCGAGATGGGCGCCTTGCGGCTCGTCCATCATCGCCTCGATCTCGGCCTCGGTCTCGTCGGACAGCTTGAAGCCGTCAGGCCCGAACAGCTTGATGCCGTTGTCCTCGAACGGGTTGTGCGAGGCCGAGATCATCACGCCGAGATCGGCGCGCAGGCTGCGGGTGAGCATGGCGATCGCCGGCGTGGGCAGCGGGCCGAGCAGCACCACGTCCATCCCGGCGCCGACGAAGCCGGCGACCAAAGCGGGCTCGATCATGTAGCCGGACAGGCGGGTGTCCTTGCCGATCAGCACCCGGTGGCGGTGCTTGCCGCGGGTGAAGTGGCGGCCGGCGGCCTGGCCGAGGCTCAGCGCCACTTCGGCGGTCATGGGGGCGGTGTTGGCGCGGCCGCGGATGCCGTCAGTGCCGAAGAGCAGGCGTTTGGAGGCCATGAGAGAATCGTCCACAGAGGAAGGCGAAGATAGGAAGCACTTCTTTTCTGAAGAAAAGAAGCAAAAGACTTTTTATCGGCTGACGCCCCCCTCCGGAGAGAGGTCCGCTCACGCCGCGGTCTGCTCCGCCCTGAAGTCCTTGATATCCCGGAACGTCAGTCCAGGATTGAGGTCCGCCGTCCGGCGCATCATGAAGTTGGAGCTGGCCAGGAACACCGGATCGCCGTCGACATCGTCAGCCATGGCAGTGCGGTTGGCCTGGGCGAAAGTCTCGATGGCGAGCTTCTCGCCGGACACCCAGCGGGCCAGCTGATACGGCGTGGTGTCGAAATCAATGCCGACGCCGTATTCGCCCTGCATGCGGGACTGCAGCACGTCGAGCTGCAATGTGCCGACCACGCCGACCATGGGCGGTGCGCCGTCCTGCGGACGAAACAGCTGCACCACGCCTTCTTCGGCCAATTCCTGCAGGGCCTGGCGCAGCTTCTTGGCCTTCATCGCATCGCCAAGGCGAACGCGGCGCAGGATTTCCGGTGCGAAATAGGGAACACCCACAAAATTCAGATCCTCAACCTCGCTCAGCGTGTCGCCGATGCGCAGCGTGCCGTGGTTGGGAATGCCCACCACGTCACCGGCATAGGCCTCGTCGGCAATCTGCCGATCGCGGGCGAAGAAGAACTGCGGCGCGTGCAAGGGAATGAGCTTGCCGGTGCGCACCTGTTTGAGCCGCATGCCGCGCACCAGCTTGCCGGAGCACACACGGGCGAAGGCGATGCGGTCGCGGTGGTTGGGGTCCATGTTCGCCTGGATCTTGAACACCAGCGCGGTGAGGTTGGCCTCGCTGGCCTCGACCACGCGGGTGTCGGCCGGCTGTGCGCGCGGACGAGGGCCGTAATCCGCGAGGCCTTCGAGCAGATCCTCCACGCCGATGTCACGGATGGCCGAGCCGAAATACACCGGCGTGAGGTGGCCTGCGGCAAACGACGGGATATCGAATTCCGGCAAAGCACCGTGCACAAGGTCCAGCTCCTCGCCCATCGCGATCATGCGCGGGTCGGACTGGGTGAGCTCCTTGGTGAGGCGGTAGGCGCGCTTGCGGATGTCGTAGGTGCCGACGAAATCAGACGCACGGCCAACCGGCCAGGTGACCGGCGCGGTGTCCAACGCCAGGGCCGAGGAGACTTCGTCGAGCAGGGAAAACGGGTCCTGCGATTCACGGTCCATCTTGTTGATGAAGGTCACGATCGGGATGTCGCGCATGCGGCAGATCTCGAACAGCTTGCGCGTGCGCGCCTCGATGCCCTTGGCGGCGTCGATCACCATGACGGCGGCGTCCACCGCGGTGAGCGTGCGATAGGTGTCTTCCGAGAAGTCCTCATGGCCCGGCGTGTCCAGCAGGTTGAACACGCAGCCGCAGAACTCGAACGTCATCACCGAGGTCACCACGGAGATGCCGCGGTCGCGTTCGATGCCCATCCAGTCCGACCGCGTGCGGCGGCGTTCGCCCTTGGCGCGCACGTTGCCGGCGAGCTGGATGGCGCCACCGGCGCGCAGCAGGCGCTCGGTCAGCGTGGTCTTGCCGGCGTCGGGGTGGGAGATGATCGCAAACGTGCGGCGGCGGGCGATCTCGGCTGACGTGTCGGTGCTCATGCCGACGGTCTATACCGGTTATTCCGCCGCCTGTCGCATCTCCAGGCGCTGCAGCGCCCGATCAATCCAGGCGGCGGTGATCTTTTCCGCCAGGCTGTTCTGGCGCAGGCGTTCGTTCAGCGCCGGAAAATCGACGTGGTCGAGCGCCTGGTCCTGATTGAAGCAGCTGAACACCACCGTGCGCGCGCCGGTCACCGGGTCGGTGTGCGGCTGCAGGCACTGGGCGCAGACCTCCTTCATCATGCACTGCATCGGCGAGTTGATGGAGCCGATGGCGGCGTGCCCGGCCGCGAGATACGGCGCCAGCACGCCGTGGCGGGCGGCGCCCACCGCCTGCATCATACGGTCCGAGCCGATGACGATCATGTGCTGGGCGTCCTTCAGCGGCACCGCCTGCGCGCCGAGCTGGCCGGAGCCATAGGCTGCCATCGCCTGGACGATGTTGCCGACGAAAGTCCGGTCCTGCGGCCGCGTGACGGGGAAGCCCGGCGCTTCGTCACAGCACCAGACGATGACATCGGCGGCGCGTTCGATCTCTTCCACCTTGTAGCGATCGCGCAGCGCCTTGTAGCCGGCGAAGTAGATGACCTTGGAGTGGGCGGCACGCATCGCCGCACCGATGCTGAACAGCACAGCGTTGCCGAGCCCGCCGCCGACCAGGGCGACGGTGGTGTTTTCGTGGATCTCGGTGGGCGTGCCGGTCGGGCCCATCAGCACCACCGGCTCGCCCGGGCGCAGCATGGCGCAGAGATCGGAGCTGCCGCCCATCTCCAGCGCGATGACGGAGACGAGGCCCGCTGCGGGGTCGGTCCAGGCGCCGGTCATGGCGAGGCCTTCCATGGCGAGCAGGGTTTCGCCTTCAGCCTCGTGCACGCGCGGGGCCAGCATTTCGAAGTTCTGCAGCCGGTAGAACTGGCCCGGCTTGAAGGCGCGGGCGGCGGCGGGGGCGTGCAGCACCACTTCGACGATGGTTGGGGTGAGACGGTTGACGGCGTGGACCGTGGCGCCGAGCTCGCCTCTGGCGCGTGCGATCACCTCCGCACCGGTCAGCGGTGTCGGCTCATGCGCGGCAAGCTGCGCCGACACAACGGGAAAGCCGCGCTTGGCCGAGCCCATGGCCTTCACCACATTGCCGAAGAAGCTCGGGTGCAGGTCGCCGAAGAAGCTCATGAACCGGCCATGCTCGTCGCGGTGCATCAGCACCTGCGCCTCGTTGGGCTTGCTCAGCGAACGCTGTGGCGAGACTTTCTGTCCGGTGCTGTCGATGGCCTGGAAATACTTGCCGTCGAGCAGAATGCGATCGTCCTCACGGGCCAGCACGGTGTTGGGCTGGGTGCCGGCGGCGACGATGACGGCGCGGGCGGGCAGCACCACGTCATCTGCGCCCTTGCGGGTGCAGCGCAGGCCGGCGGCGTGGCCGAAGCGGTCGAGCATGACTTCGGCGGGCGAGACGCCTTCGGCGAAGCGGACGCCTTCCTCCATCGCCTTTTCCACTTCCTCGTGGTTCAGCGTGTAGCTCGGCGCCTCGTTGAGGGTGCGGCGATAGGCCAAGGTGGCGCCACCCCAGCTGTCAAGCAGCTGCGCGAAATGCGGCGCACGGCCTTCACGGGCAGCCGCGAGGCGCTCGTCGCGGATAGCGTCGGCATGGGCCAGGAACTCGGCGGCGACTTCCGCTTCCTCCGCGTTCCAACGTGCCTTGACGGCCGCTTCGCCCCGCTCGGCCACCAACGTCGAGAAACGCCAGGCGAATTTCTCGACCTGGCGCACGTAGTAGGCGAGGCTCTCCGTCGCCGTATCCACCGCCGTGAGCCCACCGCCGATCACCACTACCGGCAGCCGCAGCTGGAGATTGGCGATCGAGCTCATCTTGGCAGCACCCGTGAGCTGCAGCCCCATCAGGAAGTCGCTGGCCTGGCGCACGCCGCGGGCGAGGCCGCCCGGCATGTCGATCACGGTCGGGCGTCCCGCACCCATGCACAGTGCGATATGGTCAAAGCCCATGCCCCAGGCATCGTCGATCGACACGGTGCCGCCGCCACCGAAGCGCACGCCGCCGACCATGGCGAAGCTGTCGCGACGTTCCAGCAGCAGGCGCACCAGCTTGAGGTAGTTCTTGTTCCAGCGCACGGTGATGCCGTATTCCGCCACGCCGCCGAAGCCGGCCATGATGCGGTCATCGAGAGTCTCGAACAGCGTCGCGGCATCGCGAATCGGCGCTGACACATCGAACCCCAGCGGCTCGATCTTGAGCCCGTCCACCGCCACCACGGTGTGGCCGTCGTTCATCAGGTGATGCGCCAGGGTGAACCCGGCCGGGCCGAGGCCGACCACCAGCACCTTGCGCCCGGTGTCGGAAGCCGGCAGCGGACGGCGGATGTTCAGCGGGTTCCAGCGGGTAACGAGTGAATAGATCTCGAAGCCCCAGGGCAGGCCCAGCACATCGCGCAGAATCGAGGTCTCGGCCTGGGGGATGTCCACCGGTTCCTGCTTCTGGAACACGCAGGCCTTCATGCAGTCGTTGCAGATACGGTGGCCGGTCGCCGCCATCATCGGGTTGTCGACGGCGATGGTGGCGAAGGCGGCGAGCACCGAGCCCCCGGCGCGCAGGGTATGAACCTCGCTGATCTTTTCATCGAGCGGGCAGCCGGCCAGGGTCACGCCGAAATGGTTCTTCTGGAAGTCGCCGGTCTTGCGGTCGCGCAATCCCTTGGAGCAGGAGTCCTTGGACTGGGTGTGGCACCAGATGCAGTAGTTCATCTGGTCCAGCGTCTGCTGCTCGCTCATGCCGGGATCGGTCAGCGCGAAACCGTCGCGGGCGCGCCAGTCATGCTCAGGCAGGCGCTTCATCAGCACGCCGTCGCGCTCGATGGTCTCCATCGGCACAAGGTTGGAAAAATCGAGCTTGCGCGGCACCCGGAACAGCGTGCCGCCCTTATGAAAAGCCTTTCCCTGCGCCGACAGCGTCGCCCAGGCGGCGTAGCGCAGCGCGAGGTCGATCGCCTCCACGTTGCCCTCGGTCTCCCACACCGCGACAGCGGCGGCAAAGCCTGGCTCGGTCAGCGGGCCGCCCATCAACACTTCCAGCGCCGCCCGCAGCGCGGCACCGTCGAACCCGCTCACATCGGCGTATTTTTTCACCGCCTGGCGCTGCACGAACAGCCGCTTGCAGTTGTGCACCACCTCCAGCGCCCGCGTGCGCCCGGCGATCGCGTCAACCTCGGCCTCGATGCCGAACAGCTCCACCAGGAACGTCTCGAGATGCGGCCCGACAGCCACCACCAGCTCGCCTTCCGCCTTGGCGTCGAGCGCCGCGGGGTCGGCCCGCGCCGTCAGCAGCCGGTCATACAGCGCCGCGTCGTCCGCTTGCAGCCGCGCCAGAAACGCCCGATCGAGATGGATCAGCCCGTCGCGGGTGGCCATCGCGTGAAAACTCGCGCCGAAGCTGAGAGCGTGGTTGGGGATCAGGCTGTCCATGGCAAATCCTTGGGTGACGCGGCTGTCGGTCAGGTAGCACGCGCTCTGCCGGTGGAAAGAGGCCACCCACGCAGCGCTGCGTTGTCATGGCGATGCCACGGACAGGGGGACAACGTCCAGCCCCGGCCCGGGAACACCCCGAACACGAAAAGGCCCGGGGCATCGCTGCCCCGGGCCCTGCCATGCCTCAGGCCGCCTCAGTGCGAAGCCGCCCCTTCGGCGCCGATCCCGGTCTGGGAGCGGATATACTGCGCCTCGAAGCCGGCCAGATCGATCCGCGCCCGATCGCTCGTGTCGGTGATCGAGAACAGCCAGCAGCAGAAGAAGCCCAGCGGCATCGAGAACAGCGCCGGCGCGCTGAACGGGAAGATCGCCGCCTTGTTGTGCAGCACGTCCACCCAGATCGCCGGGCTGATCACCGTCAGGATCAGCGCCGCCAGCAGGCCCGCGAAGCCGCCCAGGGTGGCGCCGCGGGTGGTGAGCTTCGGCCAGATCACCGAGAGCAGCAGCACCGGGAAGTTGGCACTCGCGGCAATGGCAAAGGCGAGGCCCACCATGAACGCGATATTTTCCTTCTCGAAGGCGATGCCCAGAAAGATCGCAACGATGCCAAGCACCACCGTGGTGGCTTTGGACACCTTCATCTCCGAGTCACTGTCCACCCGACCTCTGCGGAACACCGAGGCGTAGAGATCGTGACTGACCGCAGACGCGCCCGCCAGCGTGAGGCCCGACACCACGGCGAGGATGGTGGCGAACGCCACCGCCGCGATGAAGCCCTGCAGCAGGCTGCCGCCCACCGCATCGGCCAGCCACACCGCCGGCATGTTGGCGCCGCCGATCAGCCCATGCGTCACCTTGTCGATATAGGCCGGATTGGTCGCCACCAGCGTGATCGCGCCGAAGCCGATGATGAAGGTGAGGATGTAGAAATAGCCGATGAAGCCGGTGGCGAAGAACACCGATTTGCGGGCCTCCTTCGCGTCCGACACCGTGAAGAAGCGCATCAGGATATGCGGCAGCCCCGCGGTGCCGAACATCAGGGCGAGGCCCAGCGAGATGGTGTTGACCGGGTTGGCCACGAACGAGCCCGGGATCATCACCGCCTCATGCTTGGGGCTGACCTTCACCGCATCCTCGAACAGCGCGATCGGGTTGAAGCCGTAATGCGCCAGCACCAGAATGGCCATCAGCGTGGCGCCGCCGAGCAGCAGGCAGGCCTTGATAATTTGAACCCAGGTGGTGGCCAGCATGCCGCCGAAGGTGACATAGCCGATCATCAGCACGCCCACGATGATCTCGGCATAGAGATAGTCGATGCCGAACAGCAGCTTGATCAGCTGCCCCGCGCCGACCATCTGCGCGATCAGGTAGAACGCCACCACCACCAGCGTGCCGGAGGCCGCCAGCACGCGCAGCGGCGTCTGCTGCAGGCGGTAGCTGATCACGTCGGCGAAGGTGAAGCGGCCGAGGTTGCGCAGCCGCTCAGCCATCAGGGCGATGATGATCGGCCAGCCCACCAGGAAGCCCACGGAATAGATCAGCCCGTCGAACCCGTTGCTGTAGACCAGCGCCGAGATGCCGAGGAACGAGGCGGCCGACATATAGTCTCCCGCGATCGCCAGCCCGTTCTGCAGCCCGGTGATGCCGCCGCCGGCGGTGTAGAAATCCGACGCCGAGCGGGTCCGCTTGGCCGCCCAGAAGGTGATGCCGAGGGTGACGAGCACGAAGCCGACGAACATCGCAATCGCGATCGGGTTCGTCGCCTGCTTGTCCGCCTGGGAGATGGCTTCCTGGGCGAAGGCCGGAACGGCGGTGAGGATAAGGGCCGCGATGGCCCAGAGCAGGCGGCTCATCGGGCGCGCTCCTTGATCTTGCGGGTCAGCGCGTCGAACGTGGTGTTGGCGCGCAGCACGTAGAAGCCGGTGATGCCGATGGCGCAGGCGATGACGAACAGGCCCAGCGGGAAGGCCAGGGTGATGACGCCATACACCTTGATCGCCAGAAAATCCTTCTGGAAGGCCACCAGAAAGATGAATGCGAAATAGATCGCCAGCATCAGGACGGTGAGCGTCCAGCCCAGACTGTTGCGCTGACGTTCCAGTTCGATGTAGTTCGGGTCGCTTTTGACCCGGCTGACCAGATCGGTCGCCATTTCATGAATCCTTCCTTGTCACGGATTGTTCCCCCGTGATTGTCGTTGCGCACCTTGCCACGTCTCCCCCCCAGCGTCCCCCTGGGCCAGACCGACCGGTCTCATTCTCTATCGACGACGATCTGGCGCATTGCAATGCGCCAGATCAAATGCCTGACCGAAAATTTCATTTTTCGCGATGCATCGGACATGTCGATGAATCATTGGTTTATCAGAATTTTTGGACATCTCGGTGCAGACGCGAAGTCGCGCAGCGGGCGAACCGACCTGCGGCGATGCAATGACCTGCCCTGCCTCGCGCCGCGGAGTTTCGACGCGCCAAGGGAATTGTTCCTTGGACGCGTATATTGCGTTATATCGTGCGACTGCGCAATTTTTGTCCTTTTCACGACAAGCCATGCCGCCATATGTTGCGACGCTGGCTAAGGTTTCGCGACAGGACTTGGCGACGCCGAAACCGCAAGAGCCAAACGGCGACGGACCAGAAGAGAAAAAAAAGGCGGGAAACATGAACTTCAGTTCCAGACACTTCGGAATCTCAACCTCGCGGCGCAACGCGCTCAAGGCCGGGGCCGGACTGATCGGCGGCGCCATGCTGCCCTGGGCGGCCGCGCCCGCCCGTGCCGCCGAGAGCTTTCCCGCGATCGGGACCTATCCCGCCGGCACCGCGGGGGACACGGTGTTCATCGGCATCACCGTGCCGCGCACCGGCACCTACGCCGTGCCGGGCGAGGATCTGCTGAAGGGCTACCAGCTCGCCATCGAGCATCTCAACGCCGGCGATGCGCTGATCAAGATGATCTCGCCGCACACCACCACCGGCGTGCTCGGCAAGAAGGTGATCAGCGGTGTCGCCGACAGCGGCGCCAAGCCGAACGAGGCGGTGCAGAACGGCTCGCGCTTCATCAGCGAGAACAAGGCCTCCGTCATCACCGGCTGCGTCTCCAGCGCCGAGGCCGTGGCACTCAACAAGCTCGCCGACCGCGAGAAGGTGATCTACCTGCCCGGCATCTCCGGCTCCAACGACACCACGGGCAAGGACTGCGCCCGCTACTCGTTCCGTGAATGCTATTACGGCCAGACCGCCGCGGCCGCGATCTCGCCGGTCATCACCAAGGCGATCGGGGCCAACAAGAAGGTGGCCTATCTCACGCCCGACTACACCTACGGCCACACCGTGCATGCCTCGATGGAGGAATACACCAAGGCCGCCGGCTGGAAGACGGTGACCAACCAGGTCTGCCCGCTCGGCTCGCCGGACTACAGCTCCTTCCTGCTCAACATCGCCAACAGCGGTGCCGATGTGTTCATCAACATCAACTTCGGCAACGATGCGGTGAACTCCATCAAGCAGGCCAACCAGTTCGGCATCCTGCAGAAGCAGACCCTGGTGGTGCCCTACAACACGCCGTTCCTGGCGCGCGACGTGGGGCCGGACCTGATGGCCGGCGTGTTTGCCGCAACCGATTTCTGGTGGACGCTGGAGGACCGCTTCCCCATCGCCAAGGCCTTCGTCGAAAGCTTCGAGAAGAAATACGGCTACAAGCCGGAATGGGGCGCCCAGGCCGGCTACATGCAGATCGCCATGTGGGCGGACGCGGTGGAGCGCGCCAAGACCTTCTATCCCCCCGAGATCATCAAGGCCTACGAAGCGGGCGTCACCCTCAACGGCACCGTGGGCCCGGTCAGCATGCGGCCGGAGGATCATCAGCTGATCCGCCCGGTGATCATCGTGCGCGGCAAGAAGAAGGCCGACATGAAGAGCAAGGATGACTATTACGACGTGCTCGAGGTCGTCCCCGGCGCGGGCGTGATGCAGAAGCCGGACGCGTTCGGCTGCAAGCTCGGCCCCGTGACCTGATCGCCCTCCGTTCGACCGAGCCCGTCCGTTGATCACCTGGCCCAACTTCGTCTCGCAGCTGTTCAACGGACTGGCGCTCGGGGCCCTGCTCGCCCTGATCAGCTCGGGCCTCACCATCATCTACGGCACGCTCGGCGTGCTGAACCTCGCCCATGGGGCGATGTTCATGCTGGGCGGCTATGCCGGCTTCGTCGTCTTCAACGCCACCCAGTCCTTCGGCCTGGCCGTGCTGGGTGGCGCGGCATTCATGGTGGTGGTCGGTGTGCTCATGGAGCGCATCGTCATCCGCCATTTCTACAGCCGGCCGAACGAGGACCAGATCCTCGTCACCTTCGGCATCGGCATCGTCTTCGTCGAGCTGGTGCGGTTCTTCTTCGGCAGCGACAGCATCCAGATCACGCCGCCCTCCTGGGCGATCGGGGTGACGTCGCTGGGCTTCCTGATCTACCCGACCTACCGCATCGTCGTCACCGGCATCGCGGCGGTGGCGTTGCTGATCCTCTACCTCGTGCTCTACCGCACCCGCATCGGCATGATCGTGCGCGCCGGCATCGAGGATTCCGGCATGGTGGACATTCTGGGCATCAACGTGAACCAGGTGTTCATGCTGGTGTTCGGCATCGGCGCCATGGCGGCGGGCTTCGCCGGCATCATCAACGCGCCGGTGGTGGCGCTCACACCCGATGCCGGCGAGACCATCCTGGTCGAGACCTTCGTCGTGGTGGTGATCGGCGGCGTCGGCTCGTTTCCCGGCGCCGTGCTGGGCGGGCTGATCGCCGGTGAGATCCTCAGCCTCACCTCGATGGTCGATCCCTCCTATTCCCAGGTCATGCTGTTCGCGGTGATGACGCTGGTGCTGATGTTGCGGCCGCAAGGCCTGTTCGGTCAGAAAGGTCGCGCGTGAGCGAAGTGAAGGGACTGCGCCGGTGGTGGCCGGAGATGGCCGCCACGGCGGGACTGGCGGTGGCACCCTTCGTGCTGCCGGCGCTGGGGTTCTCGCCCGACACCGTCAACCGCATCCTGGTCTGGGGCCTGTTCGGCCTCGGGTTCGACATGCTGTTCGGCTACACCGGCCTGCTGTCCTTCGGCCAGTCCGCGTTCTTCGGCACCGGCGGCTTCACGGCGGCCTATCTGCTGACCCAGGGCATGATCGGCAATGTCATGCTGGCCCTTCTGGTCGGCACGCTGGCCGCCTGCCTGGCCGGGCTGCTGGTGGGCATGATCGCGCTGCGGCGCACCGGCATCTATTTCGCCATGATCACGGTGGCGATCGCGCAGGTGTTCTTCTTCGTCGAGAACTCGCCGCTCTCGGCCATCACCGGCGGTGAGAACGGCATCCCCGGCGTCCCGGCGCCGGTGTTCAACCTCGGCTTCGCCACCATCAAGGTGGGCTCCGGCTGGTCGATGTACTGGTTTCTCGCCGCCTGCTTCCTGGTGGGGCTGGTGATCGCGCGGCGCATCGTCGCCTCCCCGGTCGGCGCCATCCTCGTGGCAATCCGCGACAACGCCGCCCGCGCCGAGGCGCTGGGCCACGCGGTGTGGCGCTACAAGCTGACCATCTTCGTCATCGCCAGCGCCTATGCCGGCTTCGCCGGCGGGCTGCTCGGCGTGCTGCAGGGCTACATGCCGCCCGACGCCTTCACCTTCGACACCTCAGGCCAGCTCGTCATCATGACCGTGATCGGCGGCACCGGCACCCTGTTCGGCCCGCTGTTCGGCGCCACCATCTGGCTCTATCTGCACGACTTCCTGCAGGGCCCGATGGGGCTGGGCAGCGCCTGGCGGCTGGCGCTGGGGCTGATCTTCGTGCTGCTGGTCTGCTTCCTGCGCCGTGGCGTGCTCGGCGGCATCGCCGATGCGCTGCACCGCAGGCGCACCGTGGAGGCGCCGGAATCCTCGCCCGCCCTGGTGCCCGAGAGCGCCACCCCCCATGTGCCCCGGCGTGCCCCGGCCCCCGCCCATGGCGGGCCGGTGCTGCAGGCCCGCAACCTCACCAAGCGCTATGGCGGCCTCGTCGCCAACAACGACATCACCTTCTCCGTCGATGAAGGCGAGATCCGCGGCATCATCGGGCCGAACGGCGCGGGCAAAAGCACCTTCTTCAAGATGCTGACCTGCGAGGTGCCCCCCAGCTCCGGCCAGATCCTGTTCCACGGCCAGGACATCACCGGCTTCGGCGTGGCGCGGGTCTGCCAGATGGGGCTGACCAAGAGCTACCAGGTCAACCAGCTGTTCGGCCGCCTCACCGTGCGTGACAACATCACCATCGCAGCCCTCGCCGAACGCCGCGGCCAGTACAGCGCCGACCTGCTGCGCCGCGTCGGCGCCGTGGCGGGGCTGGACCGTCAGGTCGAGCAGACGCTCGGCCTCGTCAACCTCACCCAGCGCGCCGACACGCCGGTAAGCGCGCTCGCCTATGGCGAGAAGCGGCGCCTCGAGATCGGCCTCGCGCTGGCCTCCTCGCCCACCCTGCTGCTGCTCGATGAGCCGCTGGCCGGCATGAGCCCGCAGGAGCGCGTCGAGACGGTCAAACTGCTGCGCAACATCCGCCAGGGCCGTACTCTGGTGATCATCGAGCACGACATGGACGCGATGTTCGAGATCGCCGAGAAGATCACCGTGCTCAGCGAAGGCCGGCTGCTCGCCGAAGGCACGCCCGAGGAGATCCAGCAGAACCGCTTCGTGCAGGAAGCCTATCTCGGAGGCGTGCACGCATGAGCCTGCTCGAGGTCGAGAAGATCAACTCTTACTATGGCGACAGCCACATCCTGTTCGACGTGTCGCTGCGGGTGGAGGCCAACGAGGTGGTGGCCCTGCTCGGCCGCAACGGCGCCGGCAAGAGCACCACCATGAAATCGCTGATGGGCGTGATCCGCCCCCACGCCGGCACCGTGCGGTTCGACGGGCGGGAGATCCAGGGCCAGCCCCCCTACGCCATCGCCGCCGCCGGCATGCAGCTGGTGCCCGAGGAACGCCGCGTGTTCGGCAGCCTTGATGTCGAGGAGAACCTCATCCTCGCCGGCCTCACCGCCAAGGGCCGCTGGTCGCTCGACCGCATCTACAGCATCTTCCCGCGCCTGAAGGAACGCCGCCGCAGCCGCGGCACCGACCTCTCGGGAGGCGAGCAGCAGATGCTCGCCATCGCCCGCGCGCTGGTGCGCGATCCGCGCCTGGTGCTGCTCGACGAGCCGTTCGAAGGCCTCGCCCCCGTCATCGTCCAGGACCTGATGGCAGTGTGCCACCGCCTGGCCGAGGCGGGGCTGACCATCCTCGTCGTCGAGCAGAACATCGCCGCCGCCCTGTCGCTCGCCAGCCGGGCCTATATCCTCAACAACGGCCATGTCGTGGAGGAGCGCACGGCGGCCGAGCTGAAGCGCCAGCCGGAGATTCTGCACCGCTATCTCGGGGTTTGAGCCCGCACGCCTGAATAGGTAGATTCCGGGGCTGGGGAGGGACGTCGGGGGCCGGGTATGCAGTGCCATCACCAACGGGCATAGCCCGGGAGAACAATGATCATGGCCAACGGCATCACCAGCGACCCCACCTTGGCGTCGCTGCAGGCGGACATTTCATCCCTCAAGCAGGATCTCTCCAGCCTGCTGAGCCACCTCAAATCCGGGGCCACCGCCAGCGCCCAGACGGCAGCCGGCCAGATTCAGGACGGCGCCGAGCAGCTGTATCGCACCGCCACCACCGAGGGAACCAAATCGGCGAAGCTGCTGGGCAAGCAGATCGAGGAGCAGCCGGTGCTCGCTTTGCTGATCGTGCTCGGGATCGGCTATCTCGGCGGCCGCCTGCTGACGCGCTGACCGGTGCAAGCGGTTCTGCAGCTGGCGCTGCTGGCGGTCCAGGCGATGGTGCCGCCGCCGGCGCCCGATCGTCCGCCCCTCTGGTGCAAGGTGGCGGGCTTCGCGCTGATCGGCGTGTGCGGTGTCATTGCCATGGCCTTCGCGCTCGTCGCGATCTGGCTGTTCCTCACACCGGTGATCGGCGCGCGCCTGACGGCGCTGGCCATCGCTGTGCTGGCTCTGCTCACGGCGATGGTGCTGGCGTTGCTGCTGCGGCGCCGGCCTAACCCGGCCCCGGCGCCCGCCCCGCCGCCGACCGCCATGCTGGCGGAGGTGGAACGCCTGGTGCGGGCGAATCTCGCCCCTTCCCTGCTCGCGGCCTTGATCGCCGGTGTGATGGCCGGTTCCTCCGGACCTGATCGATCCTGATCACTCGAAAGCGAAATCCGATGCATGTCACCCACAACACGCTGGACCTCGCGATCCGCGAGGCTTCGGTTCAGCTGCTCAACACCCATCTGGCGGCGGCGATCGATCTGCAGGGGCAGTTGAAGCAGGCGCACTGGAATGTCCGCGGGCCCGGCTTCATCGCCATCCATGAGCTGTTCGACCGGATTGCCACGATCGTTGCCGACGCCGCCGACGAGATCGCCGAGCGCTGCGCGGCGCTGGGCGGCACGCCGCGCGGCACCATTCAGACGGCGGTGGCGCAGTCCTTCCTGGTGCCCTATCCGCTGCAGCTGGCGGACACGCAGAAACACGTGTTTGCCGTGGCCGCAGCCCTGGCGGCGTTCGGGCAGTCGGCGCGCGAGGCGTCAAAGAAGGTCGGCGAGAACGGCGATGCCGATACGTCGGACATGTTCACGCAGATCTCGCGCGAGATCGATCGGCAGCTTTGGTTTGTTGAGGCGCACACGGAGTCGGTGAAAGAGGTTCTTTTTTGAAAAAAAGAAACAAAAAAATTTCATTCGTTTGGCGGACCTCTCTCCGGAGAGGCACGCCAAACGAATGAAAGTCTTTTGCTTCTTTTCTTCAGAAAAGAAGTTCTTGCTTAAACCCCATACTTCTTAAACCACGCCAACATCCTGGCCCAGCCATCCGCCGCCGCCTCCGGCCGGTAGCTCGGCCGGTAATCCGCATGAAACCCATGCGGCGCATCCGGATAGATCACCAGCTCCACCGTCTTGCCGGCCGCCTTGGCTTCGGTGACCGCCTGCTCGATATCGGGCACCGGAATGCCAGGATCCTTGCCGCCATAAAGCCCGAGCAGCGGCGCATGGATCTGCGCCGCGATATCGATCACGGTGGCCGGCTGGATCGGCGTGCGGTTGCCGCCGACGGGGCCGTAGAACGCGACCGCCGCCTTCAGCTTCGTGCTGGTGGCATCATACAGCCACACATTGCGCCCGCCGCGGCAGAACCCGACAGTGGCGACCCGGTTGATGTCGCCGTAATGATTGGCGGCGTAGGTGATGGCCGCGTCGCTGTCGCTCATCACCTGCGCGTCGGGCGCGCGCGGCACCACGGAGCGAATGATCTCGCCGGCATCATCGATCTTCGACAGATCGGCCAGGCGCGCGTAGATCTCGACCGCGATGGCGGCGTAGCCGAGCTTGGCCAGCCGGCGGCAGACATCCTTGATATACTCATGAATCCCGAAGATCTCCTCGTTGACGAGGACGATCGGGAACGGTCCTTCGCCCTCGGGCCGGGCGTAGTAGCCCGGCAGCGGACCGTCCGAGGCGGTGACCATGACCTCGCCGGCGACGATCCCCTTGCTGTCGGTATGGATCACCTGCGCCTCGACGCGGGTGGCGGCCAGGGTAAGGCCGGTGATCAGGGAGCTCATCATCAGCCCCCGCCGCGCGAGCGGCGGGGTGATGAGGCCGTTCAGTCCTTCGAGCATGTTCATGTGCGGGTCCTCCTTGCACGAGACCTAGCACATGGGCGCGGTTTTCAGACCTTCATCTCACGCTTCAGATTTTCATCGATCTTGTCGAGGAAGGCCTGGGTGTTGAGCCAGGGCTGCTCGCGCGAGATCAGGCTGGCGAGGTCCTTGGTCATGAAGCCGCTTTCCACCGTCTCGACGCAGACGCGCTCGAGGGCGTCGGCGAAGGCGGTGACATCGGGCGTGTTGTCGAAGCGGCCGCGATAGGCGAGGCCGCGGGTCCAGGCGAAGATCGAGGCGATCGGATTGGTGCTGGTCTCGCGGCCCTTCTGGTGCTCGCGATAATGGCGGGTGACGGTGCCGTGGGCGGCCTCGGATTCCACCACGCTGCCATCGGGGCTCATCAGCACCGAGGTCATCAGACCGAGCGAGCCGAAGCCCTGCGCCACAATGTCGGACTGCACGTCGCCATCGTAGTTCTTGCAGGCCCAGACATAGCCGCCGGACCATTTCAGCGCCGAGGCCACCATGTCGTCGATCAGGCGGTGCTCGTAGGTGAGGCCCAGCGCGTCGAAACGTTCCTTGAACTCGGCGTTGAAAATGCGCTCGAAGATGTCCTTGAACTCGCCGTCATAGGCTTTGAGGATGGTGTTCTTGGTGGAGAGATACACCGGATACTTGCGCAGCAGGCCATAGTTGAAGCTGGCGCGGGCGAAGCCTTCGATGGAGGCGTTGGTGTTGTGCATGCCCATGGCAACGCCGGGGCCCTTGAAGTCGAACACGTCCATCACCTGCACGGGCGAGCCGTCGGCGGGGATGAAGTTCAGCGTGACGCGGCCGGGCTTGAGGATCTTGGTTTCGGTGGCGCGGTAGATGTCGCCGTAGGCGTGACGGCCGATGACGATCGGCTGCGTCCAGGTCGGCACCAGGCGGGGCACGTTGGTGCAGATGATCGGCTCGCGGAAGATCGTGCCGTCGAGGATGTTGCGGATGGTGCCGTTGGGGCTGCGCCACATCTTCTTCAGCTTGAACTCGACCACCCGGGCCTCGTCGGGCGTGATGGTGGCGCATTTGACGCCCACGCCGTACTGCTTGATGGCGTTTGCAGCATCGACGGTGACCTGGTCATCGGTCTGGTCGCGGTACTCGATGCCGAGGTCGTAGTATTTCAGATCGATATCGAGATAGGGCAGGATCAGCTTGTCCTTGATGAAGCCCCAGATGATGCGCGTCATCTCGTCTCCGTCGAGTTCCACGACCGGAGTCTTCACCTTGATCTTCGCCATACCGCCCTCTTGAATTTCCGCGCCGGCACACCCGTTGTGCGCTGTCTGTTCGCGGCCGGACAATCGCACCGCAGCAAGCGGGGGGCAAGCCGGTGGGAAGGCTCAACCCAGGGGCGAGGGCGGCGAAGCGGGCCGCCCTGCCCTGTCCGTCTCGCAGCGCTCGCCTCAGCCGACCTCCAGGAAGTTCGCCTTGACCGCGACCCGCGACACCAGGGCCTTGATGGCGGGGCTTTCGTGACCCTGCTCGGCGGTCAGCGCGTCCATCGGCACGAAATATTCGTGCGCATGCGGCACCTGGGTGCGGGAGAAGCCGCGGTAGTGGTGCTTCTTGAGCGCATACATCACCTTGATGTCGCGCACCGGCAGCAGCAGCGGCCTGGTGGGCTCGGTGGCGATCACCCGCGTGACCTTCCAACGCGGCGTCGGATCGGTCTGGGTCGCCGGGCGCAGCAGCCATGGCGTTGGGCAGACGGCGAGCAGCGAATGGGTGCTGGGTGCGAAGCGGGACCGCTTGTCGAGCAGATTGGCCAGCGAGCCGCAGGCCTCGATGGCGAAGATGTCGACAAACGGCTCGTTCACCGAGCCGCCGAAATTGAGCCACAGCCCGTCCGGCAGGGTGCGCATCCAGTCCGCACCGGGGATTTTCAGAAAAGGGTGGTTGGAAGCCGTCACCTCGTCCGGCCGCCCGCGCAACCAGCCATCCTGGTCTCCTGATACACCGTTCAACCCCGGTGGCCGTTGCGGCCACTGCCGGAGTCGCTCTTGAACCAGTCTGTCCAGGGAATGACCACGTTTCATTGCAGCATCTCCTCAGCCTGTGCGGCCCACATCGGCCGCCGACAATCGTATGTTAGAGCGTACACGCGTCCAGAAAAAAGCTTTAAGTTAAGACGTTTCCTGATGTTCTTAGACTAAGATCAGAAATGGCAGGAAATTCCCGCAAAACTGAGCCGCTCTTATTCATGACACGAGCGTGAAAGCGGCGCCTGTTGCGGATCGGCTCGCCAAGGTCTCGGTCAAAATATAAATGTTTTGTATCAGCGCGTTGTCATGCGCCGTTCAGAAAATGAGCGAAAGCATTCACGCAAACGCGAACTCCCGGCTTTTCTGCAGGGCCGAGTCTCGAAAAAAAATTCCAACTAATGTCGCGCATCGTCCCAAAAACCATTGGAAACGACGCAAAAACCCCGATCCGGCGGACCGGATCGGGGTTGAAGTCGCGCAATGTCGACTGGTAGTACCCTGTCTACATGCTTATCGAACAGTCGTTCGGAGCCTGTCTCGTGTCATGCTCCGGTCATGAAGACGCAGGTCGGGGTCAGGTGCGAGCGTCGAGCGGGATGTAGTCGCGGGCCACGGCACCGGTGTAGATCTGCCGCGGACGACCGATCCGCTGGGACGGATCCTCGATCATCTCTTTCCATTGGCTGATCCAGCCCACCGTGCGCGCCACCGCGAACAGCACGGTGAACATGCTGGTCGGGATGCCCATCGCCTTGAGGATGATGCCCGAATAGAAATCGACATTCGGGTAGAGCTTGCGGGCGATAAAATACTCGTCGTGCAGCGCGATCCGCTCAAGCTCCATCGCGAGATCGAGCATCGGGTCGTTCTTGATGCCGAGTTCCGCCAGCACCTCATGGCAGCTTGCCTGCATGATCTTGGCGCGCGGGTCGAAGTTCTTGTACACCCGGTGCCCGAAGCCCATCAGCTTCGAGTGGTTGTTCTTGTCCTTCACCTGCTCCAGGAAGGCCGGCACGTGATCCACACTGCCGATCTCGGCCAGCATCTTCAGCACCGCCTCGTTGGCGCCGCCATGGGCGGGACCCCACAGCGAGGCGATGCCGGCGGCGATGCAGGCGAACGGGTTGGCCCCGGTGGAGCCGGACAGGCGCACCGTGGCGGTGGACGCGTTCTGCTCATGATCCGCGTGCAGGATCATGATCTTGTCCATGGCGCGGGCAAGCACGGGATTGACGGTGTAAGGCTCGGCCGGCACCGCGTTCATCATATACAGGAAGTTCTCGGCATAGCCGAGATCGTTGCGCGGATACATGAACGGCTGGCCGATCGAGTATTTGTAGGCCCAGGCCGCGATCGTCGGCACCTTGGCGATCAGGCGGAAGGCGCTGATGCGCCGGTGGTCGGGGTTATTGATGTCAAGGCTGTCGTGATAGAACGCGCTGAGCGCGCCGACCACGCCGCACATCACCGCCATCGGGTGCGCGTCGCGGCGGAAGCCCTGGTAGATGCTGCGGATCTGCTCATGCAGCATGGTATGGTGCATGACGCCATTGTCGAACTCGGTCTTTTCGGCCGCATTCGGAAGCTCGCCGTTCAGCAGCAGGTGCGCGACCTCCAGAAAGGTCGATTTCTCCGCGAGCTGCTCGATGGGATAGCCGCGATGCAGCAGAATGCCTTCGTCACCATCGATATAGGTGATCTTGCTCTCGCAGGCCGCGGTGCCACCATAGCCGGGATCGTAGGTGAAGATCCCGAGATCCGCGTAGAGCTTGCGGATATCGGCGACCGAAGGCCCGATCGAGCCATTGAGCAGCTTGATGGTGCTGGACTTGTTGGTCCCGTTCAACGTGACTGTGACAGTGCCGTCGCCGTATTCAGGCGTTGCCGAGCCGCTCATGGGGTATCCCTTGCTGCTGGCGGGCTGTGGCACCGCCAAGTCATTATCGGCCCCCGCCACACCGGGGGAACACCGAAAAGTTACGACCAGCGACGGTCCAGCGCAACCTTCGCGGCTGCAGCATTCCGAGGACCTGGGAACCGGCCAACGCAGAACATCAGCGATGGAATGTTAACGCCTGTAGGGGTAGGGCAGCAGATCGCGGGCACCGAGCACGCGGCCACCCGGCAGAATGATCCGCGCATCCGGCGCGTAGTCCAGGATCAACTCGCGGCAGGCGCCGCAGGGCGACACGACGGCGATGTCCTGGTCCAGCTCGTCGGGCTTGGGATGGCGCACCGCGACAACGGTGGCGACCGTGCCGTCCCCCTCCAGCAGGGCGCGGCCGAGGGCGATCGGCTCGGCGCAGATCTGCAGCCGGCCGACCGTGGTGCCGAGATGCAGCCCGGTCCAAATCCGGCCATCCGTGCCGCGAATGGCGGCGGCCACGGTATGCCAGAACGGGCGGTGATGCCTGCGCATCACCGCCCGTGCGGCCTCGATCAGCTCAAGATCCTCGGCGGTCAGCTCCGCCGCATGGTCATTCGGCAGCTTCGGCGTCCTCGCCTTCGCTGGGGGCGGCCATCATCATGTTGGCGACCACGCCGGCCTGGTCGCGCACGCGCTTCTCGATGCTTTCGGCCATGTCCTTGTGGTCGCGCAGGAACTGCTTGGCGTTCTCGCGGCCCTGGCCGATGCGCTGGCTGTCGCAGCTGAACCAGGCGCCGGATTTCTCAACCACGCCGGCCTTCACGCCAAGATCGATCAGCTCGCCGACCTTGCTGATGCCCTCGCCGTACATGATGTCGAACTCGACCTGGCGGAACGGCGGGGCCAGCTTGTTCTTGACCACCTTCACCCGCGTCTGGTTGCCCACCATCTCCTCGCGGTCCTTGATCTGGCCGATGCGGCGGATCTCCATGCGGATGGAGGCATAGAATTTCAGCGCGTTGCCACCGGTGGTGGTCTCGGGGTTGCCGAACATCACGCCGATCTTGAGGCGGATCTGGTTGAGGAAGATCAGCATGGTGTTGGAGCGCGACACCGAGCCGGTGATCTTGCGCAGCGCCTGGCTCATCAGCCGCGCGTGCAGGCCGACATGGGTGTCGCCCATCTCGCCTTCGAGTTCGGCGCGCGGCACGAGGGCTGCGACCGAGTCGACCACCAGCACGTCGATGGCACCGGAGCGGACCAGCGTGTCGGCGATCTCGAGCGCCTGTTCGCCGGCGTCGGGCTGGGAGATCAGCAGGTTGTCGACATCCACGCCGAGCTTGCGGGCGTAGATCGGGTCAAGCGCGTGTTCCGCGTCGATGAAGGCGCAGGTGCCGCCGCGCTTCTGCGCCTCGGCGATCGCGTGCAGCGCCAGCGTCGTCTTGCCCGAGCTTTCCGGGCCGTAGATCTCGACGATGCGTCCGCGCGGCAGGCCGCCGATGCCCAGAGCGAGATCGAGGCCGAGCGAGCCGGAGGAGATGACGGCGATCTGCTCGTCGCCGGCCTTGGCCCCCATGCGCATGATGGAGCCTTTGCCGAAGGCCCGTTCGATCTGCGACATGGCGGCGTCAAGCGCCTTGTTCTTGTCCATGGAAACCGGCTCCCGAGGATTTTTCATAGGACCATTCATGCGTGTATGTGGCTGCCACTCTGTCACACGCGCGAACAGAGCCGCAACCACGCCCATACCGGGCGTTAAGAATTCGTTCGTTATATGTTCGATAATCTGCCATATCGCAAGAACAAATCATGCACGACGACGGGCCGGCAGGTCCGGTTGGCTGATCGCCTGATCAAGCGTGTCGACCAGGTCGGTCAGGCTGTAGGGCTTGGCCAAAAACAAGGTGTTGTCCGTGGTCAGCCCGCCGCGCAGCGGGGTCTCGGCATAGCCTGAGACGAGCACGACCGGGAGTTTCGGGTTGCCGCATTCCGTCCGCACCGCCTGGATGAGGGCCACCCCGTCCATGCCCGGCATCACCATGTCGGTCACCATGGCGGCGATCGGCACCGAGTCGGCGGCGCGCAGACGCAGCAGATCCATCGCCTCGTCGCCCGAATCGGCGGCCAGCACGGTCCAGCCGGCGCGCGACAGTGCCCGTTCGGCGAAGCGGCGCACCAGGTCCTCGTCATCGACCAGCAGGACAACGCCGTGGGGGGCTGGAATTGCAGGCGTTGGTTCCACCACGGGCGCCGGGGCCGGGACCCGCGGGATCGTCACGGTCTCGGTTCCATCCCAGCGCGGCAGGTAGATGCGCACGCTGGTGCCCACGCCAGGCTCGCTTTCGACGGCCAGGAACCCCTCGGACTGGCGGATGATGCCATGCACCGTCGACAGACCGAGCCCGCTGCCGCCCTGCTCGCGCTTGGTGGTGAAGAACGGGTCGAACACGCGCGGCAGGATCTCTGGAGGGATGCCCTGGCCGGTGTCCTGCACCTCGATCATGACGTAGCGGCCGGGCGGGATGGTCTCGGCGCCATGTGCCAGTGGGCGGAACAGGGTGATGTGGCCGCTGCGCAAGGTGAGCTCGCCGCCTTGCTTCATCGCGTCGCGCGCATTGACGGCGAGGTTGACCAGCACCTGGTCGAGCTGGGTCGGGTCGGCGCGCACCATGCGGCCGGGTTCCTCCAGCTCCAGCGTCAGACGGATCTGACTGCCGAGCAGGCGACGGAGCAGGTTCGAGATGTCGATGATCACCTCGTTCACCGCCAGCGTGCGCGGCTGCAGGGTCTGCTGGCGGCCGAAGGCGAGCAGCTGGCGCACGAGGGCGGCACCGCGCAGGGCGCTGGCGCGGATCTGGGCGGCATCCTCCACGGTTTCGCCGTCGGCGGCGCGCTCGGGATCGAGAATGCTGTCGGCGGCCCCGAGGATGGCGGTCAGCAGGTTGTTGAAATCATGGGCGATGCCGCCGGCAAGCTGGCCGGTCGCCTGGAGCTTCTGGCTGTGTGCCAGCTGGGCTTCCAGCTGGCGCTGCTCGCTGATATCAGCCAGCCGCAGCAGCGCACCGGTGACCGCGCCGCCGAGGCGCTGCAGCGGCAGCGCCAGGACCCGGACGGGCTGCTCGTCATCGGCCTCCTGCACACAGAGCGACGAGGCGAAGCTGCGCGGCGCGCTGGTGCCGGGCTTCAGCACACGCTGGATCTCGCTCCAGGCCGCATCGCGCGCGGCCGGGTGGAACAGCGGCTCGGCCGGTCCTTCAAAGCGGGTGTCCTCCGGCAGCATCTGGCGAAGCGCCGCGTTGACGCGCAGAATCCGGCCTCCGCCATCGATGACCAACGCCGGCCCCATGGCATCGTCGAGCAACAGGGCGGACAGCTTGTCGTGTGGGCTGGAGAGACGCCGCATCACCGCGCCGGCCCGCCAACGCCCGCGCAGACGTTCCAGCCAGACGTTGAGGCGATTCCAGATCATCGCCTGATGCCCTTGAGGCGCCAGACATAGGCGATGATCTCGGCCACCACCTTGAAGTGCTCGGCGGGGATCTCGGTGTCGAGCTTGCAGGTGTAGAGCGCCCGGGCGAGCGGCGGGTTGGCGACCAGCGGAACACGCGCGGCCTCGGCAATCTCGCGGATGCGCGCCGCCATCTCGTCGACCCCCTTGGCCACCACGCGTGGCGAACCGCCCTGCCCCCGCTCATAGGCCAGTGCCACGGCGTAATGGGTCGGGTTGGTGACAATCACGGTGGCCTTGGGCACGGCGGCCATCATGCGCCGGCGCGAGCGCTGCAGGCGGATGCGCCGCAGCCGCCCCTTCACCACGGGGTTGCCGTCATTGTCCTTCGATTCGTCGCGCAGCTCCTGGCGCGTCATGCGCAGGCTGGCGGCGAAGCTGAACCGGCTGCGCACCACGTCCAGCACCGTCAGCACGCCATGCGCCCCCAGCATCGCGACGAGCACCTGCACCACCTGCTGCGAAATCGATGCGGCGAAAGCGCCTGGCGTGCGCTGCAGGGATGTGGCCAGCACGGGCAGGCTGTGCCGCAGCGCCAGCGCGCCGGCGCCGCCGACCACAAGCAGCTTGAGCAGCGACTTGCCGGCCTCGATGGCGCTTTTCGGCCCGAACAGCCGCGCCAGTCCGGCCATGGGATCAAGCCGGCCGAGATCGGGCTGCAGCGCCTGCAGGCGCAGCACGCCGCCGGTCTGCAGCAGGACGGCGATGCAGCCGACCACCATCGCCGACAGCACGAACGGGCCCGCGACCAGCATCACGCATCGGGCCGCGACCCCAAGCGCCTCGGCGCTGCCGAGCAGGTGCGCGTTGGCGATCAGGCCGCCGAGCTGCCCGGTGGCGCTGCGCAAGGTGGCAGGGGCGGTGAGGACGAGCAGACCGGTGGCGGCAGCCAGGACGCAGAGCAGCGCCAACTCGCGCGACAGCGGCGACTGGCCCTCCTCCCGCGCGCGCGCCTCGCGGTGTTGCGAGGCGGTTTCCGTGCGGTCTTCGCGATCGGCGCCGCCGGCCATCGGCTACAGTCCCGGCAGCGAGTCGAAGACCACCCGCGCCGTGTCCAGCCAGGTGGTGAGCGTGGCGCCGATCAGCAGGGCGAGCACGCCGACCCCCACCAGGATCTGGCCGGGAAGCCCCGCGAAATAGATCTGCAGATGCGGCACCAGGCGGCCGGCGAGGCCAAGCGAGAGGTGGAACAGCAGGCTGGCCAGCAGCAGCGGCGCTGCCAGGCGCAGTGCGAGGCCAAAGGCCTGGCCCATGGCATCGACCAGGAACGCGACCGAATCGCCCATCGGCAGGAAGCTGCCGGGATGGACGAGCTGATAGCTGCCGGCCACGGCCTGCAGCGCCACGCCGTGCAGGCCCGTGGCGAGCACCAGCAGCGGCGCCGACAGGCCGAGCAGGCGCGACAGGGCCGCGGCACTGGCCCCCAACATCGCATCGGGCTGCAGCACGTTGCTCATGCCGATGGCCGTTGCCATCACCTGTCCGGCCATCGGCAGGGCGAGCAGGATCAGCCTGGTCAGCCAGCCCAGCCACAGGCCGGTGAAGATCTCGGCCACCAGCATGAAGGCCAGTTCGGCCACACCTGCGGGGGCGTCAGGGATCAGCGGGCGCAGCACCGGCAGCAGCAGGCCGGACAGCACGACCGCGAAGATGATCCGCAGCGTGGCCGGCAGTTCCGCCTCGCCGATGCCGGGCAGCAGCATGCAGGCGGTGCCGACCCGTGCCAGCACCAGCATGAACGCGAAGGCCCACCCGGGCAGGCTGGCCAGCGCTGCGGCGGGGCTGATCATGCGGCGCGGTGCCGGCGGGGGCTACAGGGCACCGCTGGCCACCACCCGGTCGAACATGGCGCGGGCATAGGTGTCGAGCGTGGTCAGCATGAAGGAGCCCGCCAGAAACAGGGCGCCGGCGATGCAGGCCACCTTGGGCACGAAGGCGAGGGTCGGCTCGCTGATCTGGGTGACGGCCTGGACGATGGACATGACGATGCCCACCACCAGCGCCACCAGCAGCACCGGGCCCGCGACCAGCAGCAGGACGATCATGGTCTCGCGCAGCACGACCGCGACATCGCCTTCGTTCATCGTCCTGGCTCCTTGCCGGAGGGCGGTCAGATCGCCATGCGCATGATGTCCTGGTAGGCGGAGACGACACGGTCGCGCACGGCGATGGTGGTCTGCAGCGACAGCTCGGCCTTGGAGACGGCGGAGACCACGTCGATCAGGTTGCCGTTGCCTTTCACAGCCTGGGTCGCCTGCTGTTCGGCGGCGTGGCCGGTTTCGATCGTCCCGCGCAGGGCCTTGGTGACCATGTCGCCGAAATCAACCGCGGGAAGCTGGCCTGCAACCGATCCGGCGGTGTTGATCCCGGCAAGCTCGGCGAACGAGGAAGCGCCCAGGCCGGACGGCACGCCGCCGGCGCTGGATTGATAGGCCTGCAGCACGGACGAGACCGGGGCCGCGATGGATGCGATTGCCATTCAGGTGCTCATTTCAGGATCTATTTCAGCATTTCGATGGCGCGGGTCAGCAGCCCGCGGGTGACCTGCATCACCTGCAGGTTGGCGCTGTAGGATCGTTGCGCCTCGCGCATGTCCATCACCTCGACAAAGCTGTTCACGTTCGGGGTGCGCACGTAGCCGTTCTTGTCGGCGGCGGGGTGCGACGGGTCGAAGCGCTGCGGAAAGGGCGACATGTCCTCGCCGATCTTCTTGACCTTCACCGTCGCCTCGCCGGTGGCCTGGTCGAGCTGGTTTTCGAACTGCACGGTCTTGCGGCGATACGGGTTGCCACTGGGCGAGGTGCCCGTGGTGTCCTGGTTGGCAAGATTCTCGGCGATCACGCGCAGCCTGGTGGTCTGCACCTGCATGCCCTGGGCAGAGATCGACAGGGCCTTGTCAAGATCCATGGGGGAGCACCTTCAGCTTGCGGCCGGCAGGGCCAGGGCTAGAACCAATCATCGGCCCAGCGCCATACGGAACATTCCGAGGTATTTGGTGTAGACGGTGCTGGCCAGCTCGTGATCGGTGTCGGTCTGGGCGATTTTGACGAGCTGCTCATCCAGCGACACCGCGTTGCCGTCCGGTGACTGTTCGCCGGGCTGCACCTTGCCTTCGGTGCCATCGGGCAGCGTGCCCTTCAGATGCATCGGGCTGGTCTGCACCAGGGTGCCGGCGGAACTGCCGGAGGACGCGAGGTAGCTTGCAAACGGCACCACGTCGCGCGCCTTCCACCCGGGGGTGTTGGCGTTGGCGACATTCTGCGACAGCACGCCTTCCCGCGCGCCCAGCCAGGCCAGCCTGCGATCCGCCAGATCGAACAGAGCCACTCCGGTGCCGCCACTTGCCTGCGATGTCATGCGCCCTCCTGCCGCATTCCGGCCGGGTGACCGGCATGGCAGGAGTTTGCCGGGGACAGGTAAAAAAGGTGTAAACGACTGCGACGCAACGAAGGACGTTTCATGCTGCGACGATTCTTTGGCTATTACCGGCCGCATTGGCGTCTGTTCGCTCTGGATTTCTCCTGCGCCGTGATCTCCGGCCTGCTCGAACTCGGCTTTCCGCTCGCCGTGCGCGGCTTCATCAACACGTTGCTGCCGGGCCAGGACTGGGGGCTGATCCTTCTGGCCTCGGCGGGCCTGCTCGCGGTCTATCTCGCCAACACCGGGCTGATGGTCATCGTCACCTACTGGGGCCATGTGCTGGGCATCAACATCGAGACCGAGCTGCGCCGCAAAAGCTTCGAGCATCTGCAGAAATTGTCATTCCGGTTCTATGACAACCACAAGACCGGGCATCTCGTCGCCCGGGTGACCAAGGATCTGGAGGACGTCGGCGAGGTCGCCCATCACGGGCCGGAGGATCTGTTCATCGCTATCATGACCTTCGTCGGCGCCTTCGCGCTGATGTACATGGTCAATGTGAAACTCGCGCTGATCGCCACCTTCATCGTGCCGGCGAGCGCCTTCCTGGCCAGCCGCTATGGCGGGCGGATGACGCAGAACATGCGCACCATGTTCGGCCGCGTCGGGCAGTTCAACGCGCGCATCGAGGAGAATGTCGGCGGCATGCGCGTGGTGCAGGCGTTCGGCCGCGAGGACCACGAGAAGCAGCTGTTTGCAAAGGACAACGACGCCTATCGCCGCACCAAGCTGCAGGCCTACCGCATCATGGCGGCCACCATGTCGCTCTCCTATCTCAGCATGCGGCTGACGCAGATCGTGGTGATGATCGCCGGCACCTGGCTGGTGCTGCACGGCGAGCTGTCCAACGGCGATTTCGTGGGGTTTCTGCTGCTGATCGGCGTGTTCTTCCGCCCCGTCGACAAGATCAACGCGGTGATCGAGACCTATCCCAGGGGCATCGCCGGGTTTCGCCGCTACACCGAACTGCTCGACACCGAGCCTGACATCGTCGATGCGCCGGATGCGGTCCATGTCGGCGTGTTGCGCGGCGACATCGCCTACGCCGCGGTGCGGTTCGGCTACACCCCGGGGCAGCCGGTGCTGCAGCGGCTCGATCTCACCATTTCGGCCGGCGAGACGGTGGCCTTCGTGGGCCCGTCCGGCGCCGGCAAGACCACGATCTGCTCGCTGCTGCCGCGGTTCTACGAGGTGGAATCGGGGCGGATCACCATCGACGGCATCGATATCCGCCACATGACGCTGGCCTCGCTGCGGGCCAATATCGGCATCGTGCAGCAGGACGTGTTCCTGTTCGCGGGCTCGCTGCGCGACAACATCGCCTATGGGCGGCTGGAGGCGACCGAGGCCGAGATCCGTGACGCGGCGCGGCGGGCGCGGCTGGAGGAGACCATCGCGCGGCTGCCCGAAGGGCTCGACACCATCGTGGGCGAGCGCGGCGTGAAGCTGTCCGGCGGGCAGAAGCAGCGCCTGGCGATCGCGCGGATGTTCCTCAAGAACCCGGCCATTCTGATCCTCGACGAGGCGACCTCGGCGCTGGACACCGAGACCGAGCGCGCCATCCAGGCCTCGCTGGCGGAACTGTCGGAAGGACGCACGACGCTGGTGATCGCCCACCGGCTGGCCACGATACAGCGCGCCGACCGGATTGTGGTGGTGGACGAGACCGGCGTGGCGGAACAGGGCAGCCACCGGGCGCTGCTGGAGGCGGGCGGGCTCTATGCGCGGCTGCACGAAGCCCAATATGGTCTGGCAGAGGTTTGAGCAGGAGGATTTCGATGCCCCAGGATGTTTCGCGACCGGAGATGGTGAGCGCCCCGAACGCCCTGTCGCTGCGCTACGGCACGGCGCTGCCGCAGCCGCCGGTGTGGAACGCCACGCTGGACACGCTGCTCGCCCACCGCTCGGTGCGCGCCTATACCGACGCGCCGGTCTCGGACGCCACGATCGACACGCTGGTGGCGGCGGCGCAGTCGGCCTCGACCTCGTCCAACCTGCAGGTGTGGAGCGTGGTGGCGGTGCGCGATCCGGCGCGGCGGGCGCGGCTGGCGGCGCTGGTGGGCGGGCAGAATCATGTGGCGCAGGCGCCGCTGTTCCTGGTGTGGCTCGCCGACCTGTCGCGCAACGCGCGCATCGCCGAACGGGCGGGGGTGCCGCTGGGCGCCCTGCCCTACACCGAGAGCTTCGTGCTGGGTGTGGTGGACGCGACGCTGGCGGCGCAGAACGCGGCGGTGGCCGCGGAGTCGCTGGGCCTGGGGGTGGTGTATATCGGCGGCATCCGCAACAGGCCGGAAGAGGTTGCGGCCGAGCTCGGTCTGCCGCCGCAGGTGATGGCGGTGTTTGGCCTTTGCGTGGGCTATCCCGATCCGGCGGTGGTAACCGATGTGAAGCCGCGGCTGCCGCCAGCGCTGGTGCTGCATCACGAGCGCTATGACGCCGCGGGCGATGCACTGGGGGTGGCGGCGTATGACGCGCGCCTGGAGGCGTTCCAGGCTGGCCAGGGAATGGCGCAGGTCGGCTGGGCGCGCTCGGTGCTGAGCCGGCTGAAGGGGCCGGGCTCGCTGTCGGGCCGGGACCGGCTGCGCGAGGTGCTGGCAGCGCTCGGCTTTCCGCTGAAATAGCGCCCGACATGCCCTATCCGGCGCGCGCCCGCGCGGGTGGTGGCGGCGGTGCTGGCGCAGCCGAGCGGGTTTCGGCCGGAGCTGCCGGACCTGTTCTTCAACACCAACATGGCGGGCTGGGGGCCGGCGCTGTGCGCGCGGCGGCCAGACATCAGCATGGCGCAGGTGGAGGCGTTCCTGACGGCGATGTATCGCGACCGCGCGGATTTCGTGTTCACCGTGTCACGCGCGTTCGTGCTGGCGTGCCAGACGCCGGTGCTGATCCTGCCGGACGATATTCCCGCGCATCCCTACGCGGTAGCGATGGAGGCGGCCCGGCTGGCGCCGCGCGCCGAGGTGAGCCTGTCTCCGTGGAAGGAGACGCCGGCGCAGGTGGAGGCGGCGCGCGAACACATCGCCGGGTTTCTGGCGCGGCATCGTCCGGATGGCGACGGACAGGCCCGGTCCGCGCTTGCGTGATCCACATGCGGTCGCGACGAGGGCCGTGCGGACCGCTGTCCGAATCGTTTCGAGCCATAGTACAAACTTGCAAATGCGGAATAGCTGGCGCACGGTTGGCCGCAGGCAGGGACGGTGAACCCAACCCCGGCGGGCCTGTCGCCTGATCCCCATCGCCTGAGACGCCGGGTAGACAAGGACCCAGCATGACCAGCGGTCTCGCCGAGCGGATCGAAGTCTCGGCAGGCACAGCACCAGCGCGGATGGATGGCTTCAGCCGCGTTGTGCTGGCCGCCGCCGGCCTGTCGGTGATCGCAGGTCTTGCGGGCGTGATGCTCGTGCTGGGCAAGGCCGGGCTGTCCGCTGCGGTGCTGGTGCTGATCGGGCCGGCGGCGGCCTTGCTGCTTCTCACGCGCCGGCTGCGACAGTCCCAGCGCGCGCTGCATGCCGCCAGGTGCCGCGGCGCGCTGCTGTCGCAGATCCTGGAGACGGCGCCGGTCGAAGTGTCGATCAAGGACGCGCTGGGCCGCTATGTCTGGGTCAATGCCGAGGTCACGCAGCGCCGTGGCCTGTCGCCGGACGTCATCGCCGGCAAGACCGCCGGCGAGATCGGCATCGACCCTGCGCAGGCCGCCAATGCCATGGCGCATGACCAGGAGGTGCTGCGCACGCGGCGGCCGAGCGGGCCGCGCGAGCAGATCGTCTACAGCGATGACGGGCGCATCCGTGACATCACCTCGGTGATCAAGGTGCCGATCCTGGCTGACGGCGGCATCGCCTTTATCGCCAGCTTCAATGTCGACCATACCGGGCTGCGCGCCGACCAGATCAAGGCCGACGCGACTCGGCGTCTGCTGGAGACGGCGTTCGAGTCGGCACCGGTGACGATGCAGATCATCGATCACACACGGCGTGTGCTGTGGGCCAACCGATGCTTCCGGGAAAGCTTCGGCTGGACCGAGGAGTCGCCGCTGGGCCGCAAGCTGTCGGAGGTTCTGCCGTATCCCGAGATCATGGCGGAGTCGCGGCGTGCCAACGACGCGTTGCTGGACGGGCGGATCCGCCAGGCGCAGATGGACCAGCTCTATCCCGCCACGCCCCGCCGTCCGGCGCTGCATCTCAGCGTGACCAAGGTGTCGATCCCCGGGCCGCCGGGCACGCAGCCGCTGGTGCTGTCGATGGGCGTGGATGTGACGGCGCTGCGCCAGGCGGAGGCGGATGCGGCGATCCATCGCCGGCTGATGGACAGCATTCTGCGCTATGCGCCGCTGACCATCCAGGTGAAGGACCGCGATCTGCGCTTCTGCTGGGCCAATGACGCGTTCTGCCAGGCGGTTCATGCGACCGCGGACACGCTGATCGGCAAGACGCTGCACGAGCTCGGCCTGTCCGAGGACGCGGTGGCACTGACGCATGCCTATGACCGGCAGGTGCTCGAGACCGGCGAGCGGACCGCGTTCAGCGAGACCTGGAGCCGCGAGGACGGGCAGCGCCACATCATGGTGGTGAAGGCGCCGATTCTCGACGATGCCGGCCGGCCGACGCACATCATCACCATGGGCACCGATGTCACCGCGCTGCAGCGGCTGCAGGCGGAGCTCACGGAATCGCGCCGCCAGCTGCAGATGGTGATGGACGCGGTGCCGGTGATCATCGCGCTGAAGGACCGCGCGCTGCGCTACGTGCTGGTGAACCAGGAGTTCCAGCGCCGCGTGGCGTACCGCACCGCCGATGTGCTGGGCAAGCGGGTGCAGGATGTGGTGGCGGCGGGAGCGTTCAGCCCGGAGATGGAGCGCCAGGACCTGGTCTTGCTGGAGACCGGCATCGAGCCGCCGCCGCTGCTGCTGCATCCGGTGTCGGCGGAGGGGGAGGTGACGTCGTTCTCGTTCCGCAGGCTTGCGGTGCGCGGCGCCAGCGGCGCCATCGAGGGGTTGCTTATGGTGGGGGTCGATGTGACCGCGCAGACCCGCATCGCCCAGGATCTGCGGCAGTTGAACGAGGAGCTGGAGCGGCGGGTGGAATCGCGCGCGCGGGCGCTGGCGGAGGCGAACGAGCTGGTGTCCACCGTCATTCGCAGCTCGCCGGTGCCGATCGTGACGCATGGCGGGGATGGCGGGGTGAGTGGCTGGAATCCGGCGGCGGAGCGGCTGACCGGCCTCGCCTCGGCCCAGGTGCTGGACCCCGCGCGGGGCCTGCCGGACGTGGCCTGGCGGGCGCCGCTGCGGGCGATCGCCCGGCAGATCCTGCAGGGTCAGGTGGTGGAGGGGGCCGCGCTGGCGCTGACGGGCGCGGATGGCGGCACCGTGCAGTGCCTGATCTACGGCGCGCCGCTGCACGGGACGGACGGCGCGATCGCCGGTGCGGTGACCATCTGGCTCGACGTGACCGAGAGCCATCGGGCGCTCGGCGCGCTGGAGGCGATGCGGACCTCGCTGGAGGACGCCATCGAGGGCAGCGACCAGAGCATCGTGCTGTACGACAAGGACGACCGCATCGTTCTGTTCAACCGGCATTTCCTCGACCACTACAGCGATTTCCGCGATGTGCTGCGGGTTGGGCTGAAATTCGAGGACGGGTATCGGCTGGCGGCGCAGCAGGGAGTGTTCCAGCTGCCGCCGGGGCAGGATATCGAGGCGTTCCTGGCCGCGCGGCTGGCGCGGCGGGCCCGGGCCAACGGCGAGCGCTTCCTGCGCCGCCACGCCAACGGGCGCGTGTTCGAGGTATGGGAGAACCGCGCGCGCAACGGCGGCATCGTCACCATGGGGGCGGATGTCACGGAGAAGCTGAAGCTGGAGCAGCAGCTGCTGCACGCCCAGCGGATGGAGGCGGTGGGGCAGCTCACCGGCGGCGTGGCGCATGACTTCAACAATCTGCTGGGGGTGATCAGCCTCAATCTCGAGCTGATCCAGATGCATGTGGACGCGGGCAGCGACGTGCACGGCTTCGCCGCCTCGGCGCTCGATGCGATCGCGATCGGGGCGACGCTGACCCGGCGCCTGATCGCCTTCGCCCGCCGCCAGACGCTGCAGCCGGTGACGACCGACATCCCTGCCCTCATCCGCGGCATCGATCCTCTGTTGCAGCGGGCGGTGGGCGAATCGGTCTCGATGTCGTTCGCGTTCGGGCCCGCGCCTTGCGTGGCGGTGATCGATCCGGGACAGCTGGAGAGCGCGCTGCTCAACCTCGCGGTGAATGCGCGCGATGCGATGCCGCAGGGCGGCAATATGGCCATTTCGGTGCGCGAGATTGCTGTCGGGGACGACCTGCCCGGGCTTGCGGCGGGCGACTATGTCGAGATCTCGGTGTCCGACAGCGGCACCGGGATCCCGACTGCGATTCTCGACAGGGTGTTCGAGCCGTTCTTCTCCACCAAGGAGACCGGCAAGGGCAGCGGGTTGGGGCTCAGCATGGTGTTCGGCTTCGCCAAGCAGTCCGGCGGGCACGTGACCATCGCAAGCAAGGCCGGACTGTTCACGACGGTGACGCTGTATTTCCCGCAGCTGCTGGCGGAACGGCCGGCGCCGCCGGTGTCGGACGGCGAGTCCGGGCGGGCGGCGGTCGGACGGGGCGAGCTGGTTCTGCTGGTCGAGGACAACGAGGCCCTGCGCGAAGCGACAGCGGGGGTGCTGGAACGGCTGGGCTATCGGGTTGTCGAGGCGGGGGATGCCGCCGCGGCCCGCGCGGCCCTAGCGCTGCAGGCGGAGGTGGCCCTGGTGTTCACCGACATCGTGCTGCCGAACCGCGAGAGCGGGATTGCGCTGGGGGCGGAGCTGCGGCGGCAACGGCCAGACCTGCCGGTGCTGTTCGCGTCCGGCTTCGTGGCGCCGGGAGATGTCGACGGGGAATCGCTGCCGAACGATGCGGTGGTGCTGGGCAAGCCGTATCAGCAGGCCGAGCTGGCTGAGGCGTTGCAGAGAAGTTTGCAGAAAGCGGTTCTTTTTTGAAAAAAAGAACCAAAAAACTTTCATCCGTTGGGCCAGGCCTGTCCGGACAGGCGAGGCCCAACGGATGAAAGTCTTTCGCTTCGTTTCTTCAGAAAAGAAGCGCTTGCTTACTTCCTTAATACTGCCGCAGCAGCCCCACCAACCTCCCCTGCACCCGCACCCGATCCGCGGGAAAGATCCGCGTCTCATGCCTTGGATTGGCCGGCTCCAGCGCGATCGAGGCGCCGCGACGGCGCAGGCGCTTCAGCGTCACCTCGCCGTCATCCACCAGAGCCACGACGATCTGCCCGTTCTCGGCGATGTCGCTGCGGCGGATGATGACGGTGTCGCCATCGAGGATGCCGGCATCGACCATCGAGTCGCCGGCCACTTCGAGGGCGTAGTGCTCGCCCGCGCCCAGCAGGGAGACCGGGACCTCGATATGGGCGCCGCTGTCACGCAGCGCCTCGATGGGCAGGCCGGCGGCGATGCGCCCGTACAGCGGCAGTTGGACGGCCGAGGCATCGGTGCCGGCGCGCACACCGGCGAAGCGCGCGCTGAAATCGCCGCGGATGACATTGGGCGAGAAGCTGGACGCGGCGGGCTCGGCCAGGTGCTTGAGGCTCTCGTCGGGCAGGCGGGTGACCTCGAGGGCGCGGGCGCGGTGATGGCGGCGCTTGAGAAAGCCGCGTTCCTCCAGGGCCGAGATCAGCCGGTGAATACCGGACTTGGACTTGAGCTGCAGCGCCTCCTTCATCTCCTCGAAGCTCGGCGAAAAGCCGGTCTCGCGCAAATGCTTGTCGATGAAGGTGAGCAGTTCGTGCTGCTTGCGTGTCAGCATGGAAAACATCCCCGGGGCGCCGGTCGGGTGGATTGGGTCAAGGAACAAACCGGCAACCAGAACAATGTTCTATGTTGGTTCTTTCGCGCCGGTCAAGAGTTGTCCACAGGCCTGTTGCACAATCACGAAGGATTCACACGCCGAGACGGTCCAGCAACAGAATTTCGACCTCGCTCCCCGGCTCGGCGGCCGGTGCGCGGGGCGCGCGCAGGATCAGCGCGTCCGATTCGGCGAGCAGGCGCAGCTGTCCGGAGTCCTGGCGGCGGAAGGCGGTGGCGACCAGGCGGCCGCTCTCGACCGTGACCTGGGCGCGCAGATGGTCGGCGCGATGGTCGTTTTCCGGCAGGGCCGCGCCCAGTATCGCGCGTGTCGGCGCCGGCGCGGTGTCGGGCAGGCCCAGCAGGGCGGCGATGGCGGGGCGCAGGAACAGCACGGCGCAGACCAGGGCGGAGACAGGATTGCCCGGCAGTCCCAGCAGCGGGACATCGCCGAGATGGCCATGCATCAGCGGCTTGCCCGGGCGCATGGCGATCTTCCAGAAGTCCAGCACCAGGCCGGCGCCCTGCAACGCCTCGGCCACCAGATCATGCGCGCCGACGCTGGCGCCGCCGGTGGTGACCAGCAGGTCGCAGCCGTGGGCGGCCTTGGCGGCGGTCTGCAGGGTGTCGATATCATCGGCTGCGATCGGCAGGACCAGCGGCATGGCACCGGCCGCCTGCACCAGGGCAGCCAGGGCGTGGGCGTTGGAGCTGACGATGCCGCCGGGGGGAATCGGTTCGCCGGGCAGGGCGATCTCGTCGCCGGTCGCGAGGATGGCGACGCGCGGCTGGCGGCGGACCTGCACCCAGGGGTGGTTGCTGGCGGCGAGCAGCCCGATGTCACGCGGGGTCAGCCTGCGGCCGACGGGGATCAGGGTCTGGCCGGCGGCGAAGTCCTGGCCCTTGCGGCGGATGTGCTGGGCGGGGCGGATGGTGACGCCGGTTGCGACGATGTCGCCTGCGACGGTGACGTCTTCCTGGATCACCACGGCATCGGCGCCGGCGGGCATGATGCTGCCGGTGAACACGCGCACGGTCTGGCCTGGTTCCAACGTGCCGTCCCACGGGTGCCCGGCGGGCGCGTGTCCGACGAGGCGCCAGGGGCCGGGGCCGCTTGTGGCATAGCCGTCCATCGCCGAGACATCCTGCGGCGGCTGGGTGAGGCGGGCGGCGATGTCGGTCGCGGTGACGCGGCCGCAGGCGCAGGCCAGGGGCACGGTTTCGGCGCCGACGGGAGAGAGGCCGGCCAGGATGCGTCTGCGCGCGTCGTCCACCGACATCATGGCGGGGTCACTCCTGGGTGAAATCGCCGGACTTGCCGCCGGATTTGGCCACCACGCGCAGCGCCTCGATGCGCATGCCGCGATCGACCGCCTTGACCATGTCGTAGACTGTCAGCGCTGCGACGGAGGCGGCGGTCAGCGCCTCCATCTCCACGCCGGTGCGCCCGGTGGTGCGGACGGTGGCGGCGATCTCGACCGTGTCGGCGCCCTCGGCATGGAGATCGACGGTGACGGCGGTGATCGGCAGCGGGTGGCAGAGCGGGATCAGGTCGGAGGTGCGCTTGGCGGCCATGATGCCGGCGAGCCGGGCCACGCCCAGCACGTCGCCCTTGGCGGCGGTGCCGGCACGGATGAGGGCGAGCGTGGCGGGCTGCATCACCACGCGGGCGCGGGCGGTGGCGGAACGGTCGGTTTCCGGTTTGGCGCCGACATCGACCATTGCGGCGGCACCGGACGCGTCGAAATGGGTGAGGCGGGGCTCAGCCATGCGCGAGCAGCGCGCGGGTGGCGGCAGCGACGTCGTCCTGGCGCATCAGGCTTTCGCCAACCAGGAAGCAGCGCACGCCGGCACTTTCCAGCCTGGCGAGATCGTCAGGCGTGCGCAGGCCGCTTTCGCCGATCAGCACGCGGTCGGGCGGGACCAGCGGGGCGAGTTCCATGGTGGTTTCAAGCTCGGTCTTCAGCGTCTTGAGATTGCGGTTGTTGATGCCGATCAGGCGGGTCTGCAGGGCCAGCGCGCGGTCCAGCTCCTCGCGGTTGTGGACCTCGGCCAGCACGTCCATGTCCAGGCTGTCGGCGATCTGTTCGAGCTCGCGGGCGCGCTCGTCGGTCAGCGCCGCCATGATCAGCAGGATGCAGTCCGCCCCCATGGCGCGGCTTTCGAAGATCTGCCAGGGCTCGAGCATGAAGTCCTTGCGCAGGACCGGCAGATCGACGGCGGCGCGGGCGGCGCGCAGGTGTTCGGGCGCACCCTGGAAATGCGGGCCGTCCGTGAGCACGGAGAGGCAGGTGGCGCCGCCGTCGCGATAGGCACGGGCCAGGGCGACGGGGTCGAACTCCGGGCGGATCAGGCCGCCGGAGGGCGAGGCCTTCTTGATTTCGGCGATCAGGGCGTAGCGCTCGGTGGCCACGTCCATCAGGCGGCGGCCGAAGCCGCGGGTGGGGCCGGCGGCCTGGGCCTGGGCGCGGATCGCGTCCATGGGGGTGGCGGCCATGCGGCGCGCGACCTCGGCCAGCGTGTCGGTGCAGATGCGGCGCAGCGCGTCTGACCTGGAATAGTCTTGAATGGTCATGCGGTTTCCCGTTTGAGGGCCTCAAGGCTGGCCAGGGCGGCGCCCTGGTCGAGGCTGCGCGCTGCCAGTGCCACACCCTCGGGCAGCGAGTCCACCTTGCCGGAAACGATCAGGGCGGCGGCGGCGTTGAACAGCACCGTGTCGCGGAAGGCGCCGCGCTCGCCGTGCAGCAGGGCCAGGAGGGCGGTGGCGTTGTGGGCGGGGTCGCCGCCGGCGATCGCCGACAGCGGCGTTTCCGGCAGACCGGCATCGGCTGCGGTGACGGTGAACTCGGTGATGGCACCGTCCTTCAGGGCCACCACCGCGTTGGGGCCGGCGGTGGTCAGTTCGTCGAGGCCCTGGCCGTGCACCAGCCAGGCATCGGTGGTGCCGAGGTTGCGCAGCGTTTCGGCCATCGGGCGCGTCCAGACGGAGGCAAACACGCCGGTGAGCTGGCGGGTGACGCGGGCCGGGTTGGCCAGCGGCCCCAGCAGGTTGAAGATGGTGCGCGTGCCGAGTTCCACGCGCGGGCCGGCGGCGTGGCGCAGGGCGGCGTGGTGGCGGGGTGCGAACAGGAAGGCGCAGCTGGCGGCCTTCATCACGGCGGGCAGCCGATCGAGCGGCACGTCGACGTTGACGCCGAGGCTGGTCAGCACGTCGGCCCCGCCGGATTTCGAGCTCAGCGCGCGGTTGCCGTGCTTGGCCACCGGAATGCCGAGGCCGGCGATGACGAAGGTGACGGCGGTGGAGACGTTGAGCGTGCCGGCGGCGTCACCGCCGGTGCCGCACACATCCATCGCACTGGGCGGGGCGGCCACGGCGGTCATGCGCGCGCGCATGGCCTGCACGGCACCGGTGAGCTCGGCCACGGTCTCGCCGCGCACCCGCATGGCCATCAGCAGGCCCGCGATCTGGGCTGGGGTCGCTTCGCCGGCCATGATGATGCCGAAGGCTGCTTCGGCCTCGGCGACGCTGAGCGTCTCGCCCAGGGCGAGGCGGGCCAGGACGGGCTTGAGGTTGCCGCCGATGCTGGCACTCATGCGGCAACCAGCGTGTTGGCGCCGCGGGCGAGGGCGAGGAAGTTGCGCAGGATGGTGTGGCCGTGCTGGCTGGCGATGCTCTCGGGGTGGAACTGGACGCCGAAGACGGCATGGCTGCGGTGGCGCAGGCCCATGATCAGACCGTCCGCGGTGTGGGCGGTGGCGACAAGCGTGTCCGGCAGCGTCTCGGCCTTGACGATGAGCGAGTGGTAGCGTGTGGCGCTGAAATTCTGCGGCACACCTTCGAAGATGTCGGTGTCGGCATGGCTGATCGGGCTGATCTTGCCGTGCATCGGGGCCGGCGCGCGGATGACGTCGCCGCCGAAAGCCTGCCCGATCGCCTGGTGGCCAAGGCAGACGCCCATCAGCGGGATCCGGCCGGCGGCGGCGGCAATCAGGTCGAGGCAGATGCCAGCCTCGTTGGGGGTGCAGGGGCCGGGCGAGAGCACGATCGCCTCCGGCGCCCGGGCGATCGCGTCCGCCACGGTGATCTGGTCGTTGCGCACGACATCGCAGCTTGCGCCCAGATCGCCCAGGAAGTGCACGAGATTGAAGGTGAAGCTGTCGTAGTTGTCGATAAGGAGGATCATGCCACCATCCTGCGTGCGGGCCCTTGGACGGTCAAATGGCACGGCGGGAACGTCCGCAAAAGGCACCTGGTTGCGGGACAGGGCTGCTCTGTGGCACGCCACCGCGAATTGGGGAGATCAACGTGACCGCTTCGCACCGTCATCTGCTGCAGATTGAGGGCATGCATCCGCCGCAGATCTCGGCCCTGCTCGATCTCGCCGAGAGCTACGTGCTGCTCAACCGCTCCGGCAAGACGCAACGGGACCTGCTGCGCGGGCGCACCCTGATCAACCTGTTCTTCGAGGACAGCACCCGCACCCGCACCAGCTTCGAGCTTGCCGGCAAGCGGCTGGGGGCGGATGTGATCAACATGTCGGTCTCCACCTCCTCGGTGAACAAGGGCGAGACGCTGCTCGACACCGCGGCCACGCTGAACGCGATGATGTGCGATCTGCTGGTGGTGCGGCATTCGCAGTCCGGCGCGCCAAACCTGCTGGCGCAGAAGGTGGATGCCGGGGTGATCAACGCGGGCGACGGCACGCATGAGCACCCGACCCAGGCGCTGCTCGACGCGCTGACCATCCGCCGGCGCAAGGGCCGGCTGGAGGGGCTGACGGTTGCCATCTGCGGCGACATCCTGCATTCGCGGGTGGCACGGTCCAACATCCACCTGCTGTCGGCCATGGGCAGCCGGGTGCGGGTGGTGGGGCCACCGACGCTGATCCCTGCGGATTGCGCGCGCCTCGGCGTGGAGGTGTTCCACGACATGGCCGAGGGGCTGGCGGAGGCCGATGTGGTGATGGCGCTGCGGCTGCAGCGCGAGCGCATGACCGGCGGGCTGGTGCCCTCGGCACGCGAGTATTTCCGCTTCTACGGGCTCGATTTCGACAAGCTGGCGCATGCCAGGCCGGATGCCATGGTGATGCATCCGGGCCCGATGAACCGCGGCGTGGAGATCGATTCAGCGGTGGCCGACGATCCCGTGCGCAGCGTCATTAAGGAGCAGGTGGAGATGGGGGTCGCCGTGCGGATGGCGGTGCTCGACACCCTGGCGAAGGCGAACCAGCGCAATGTCTGATTTCTTTCTGCACTCGGTGCGGCTGATCGATCCGGCCTCGGGGCTCGACCAGATCGGTGGAATTCTGGTGCAGAACGGCACCATCACCGATCTCGGCACGCTGACGCCGCCGCCGGGCACGCCTGCGATCGATGGCGAGGGCTGGGTGCTGTGTCCGGGCCTGGTGGACATGCGGGTGGAACTGGGCGAGCCCGGCGGCGAATACCGCGAGACCGTGGCCTCGGCGGCGCTGGCGGCCTCGGCCGGCGGCATCACCACAGTGGCGGCGCTGCCCGACAGCCGGCCGCCGATCGACGATCCGGCCCTGGTGCGGCTGCTGCGGGCGCGCGGCGAGGAGACCGGGCGGATCACGGTGCTGCCGTACGGCGCGGCGACGCGGGGCTGCCGGGGCGAGGAGCTGGCTGAGATCGGCCTGCTGCGCGAGGCAGGCGCCGTGGGCTTCACCGATGGGGCGCGCGCGATCGGCTCCAGCCGGCTGATGCGCATGGCGCTGTCCTATGCGACGGGGTTCGGGGCGCGGATCGTCCAGCATCCCGAGGATCCCGAGCTGGCGCAGGGCGGTGCGGCCACGCAGGGAGAGCTTGCGACGCGGCTCGGCCTGCCCGGCATTCCGGTGCAGGCCGAGGCGATCCTGGTGGCGCGCGACGTGCGTCTGGCCGACATGACCGGCGGTGCGGTGCATTTCGCCCATGTCTCCACCGAGGACGCGCTCGATGTCATTCGCCGGGCCAAGGCGCGCGGTGTGAATGTGACCTGCGACACGGCGCCGCCGTATTTCGACCTCAACGAGACGGCGATCGGCGACTTTCGCACGTTTGCCAAGCTGTCTCCCCCCTTACGCGCGGAGCGCGACCGGCTGGCCGTGGTGGCGGCGCTGGCCGACGGCACGATCGATGCCATCGCGTCGGACCACCAGCCGCGCGACGCCGATGACAAGCGGCTGCCCTTCGCCCAGGCGGCCGCCGGCGGGGTGGGGCTGGTGACCTTGCTGGGCGTGACCCTGGCGCAGGTGCATGCCGGCACGATCAGCCTGATGCGCGCCATCGAGCTGCTCACCGTGGCCCCGGCCCGGCTGCTGGGCTCGCCCGCCGGCACGCTGTCGCGCGGCGCGCCGGCCGATCTCTGCCTGTTCGACCCCGAGCGCGCCTGGCTGGTCAGCGTCGGCACGCTGCCGGGCAAGGCGCAGAACACGCCGTTCGACGGGCGGGCGCTGGAAGGCCGCGTGCTCGGCACGTGGAAGGCGGGGCGACGCGTGTTTGGGTAGAAATTAAGGCGTGGATATACTATGTATAGCTCGATGATGAGGAGAGGGCGACATGGCCACGCTGCAGAAATGGGGCAACAGCCTGGGTGTGCGGGTGCCGAAAGGGTTTGCCGACCAGCTCGGCCTGGGCGAGGGCGCTGAGATCGACCTGGCGATCCGTGACGGCGCGATCATGATCCGCCCGGCGCGCAAAACCTATGCGCTGGCGGATCTGCTGGCTGGCTGCCGGCCGGAGCTGCGGCCGGAGCCGATCGACTGGGGTCCGGATGTCGGCGGCGAGATTCTGTGAGCGATGCGCCGTATGTGCCGGCACAGGGCGATCTGATCTGGCTGTCGCTGGACCCGCGCGTCGGGCGTGAGCAGAGCGGCGATCGGCCGGCGCTGGTGCTGAGCCAGCGGGGCTTCTCTGACGTGACGGGATATGCGCTGATCGCCCCCATCACCTCGCGGGTGCGCGGCTGGCCGTTCGAGGTGCTGCTGCCGCCGGGGCCCGGGCTCGGCGGCGCGGTGCTGGTGGACCAGACCCGCAGCATCGATCTGGCGGCCAGGCATGTCCGCTCCGCCGGCCGGGCGACGCGGGATGTGGTGGAGGAGGCGCTGGGCAAGCTGGCGGCGATCGTCTCGCCCCAGGCGTGACGGGCGCCCTACGCAGTTCTACCTGTTTGATTCCGTTCATCAGCCCAATAGGGTCGCCCTCATGAGTTCCTCCGATGCGCCGCTGACCCTGCTGTTCGTGATGGTGCTGTCCTATGCGCTGGGCAGCATTCCGTTCGGCCTGTTGCTGACCCGCGCGGCGGGGCTGGGCGATATCCGCAAGATCGGCTCCGGCAACATCGGCGCCACCAATGTGCTGCGCACCGGGCGCAAGGGGCTCGCCGCCGCCACCCTGCTGCTGGATGCGCTGAAGGGCGCCCTGGCGTTGCTGATCGGGGTCGGGCTCGACGGATCGGTCGGCGCACTCGCCTGCGGCCTCGCGGCGTTCATCGGCCATCTCTATCCCGTATGGCTCCGGTTTCGCGGCGGCAAGGGTGTTGCGACGTTCTTCGGCGTGCTGATCGCGGCCAATCCGCCGGCGGGGCTTGCCGCAGGTGCCGTCTGGATCGGCATGGCCTGGTTCTTCCGCATCTCCTCGCTCTCCTCCCTCACCGCCAGCGCGGCGGCGCCGTTCCTGATGGCGATCATCACGCGCGACATCACGCTGGTGCTCCTCGCCTTCGTGATGGCCGCCCTGGTGTGGATCCGCCACGGCGCCAATATCCGCCGGCTGATGGAGGGGACCGAGCCGCGGATCGGGCAGACATGAGCCTGGACACCGACCGGCTCCGTCTCGCCCGCGCGCCGGGCATCGGGGCCGTAACGGTGCGCAGGCTGCTGGAACGCTTCGCCACGGCGACGGCTGCGATCGACGCGCTGCCCCGCATGGCCGAACGCGCCGGCCGGCCCGCGCCCGCGGTGCCGAGTGCCCGGGATGTGCAGCGCGAACTCGACGCCGTGGCCGCGATCGGCGGGCGGATGCTGTTCCTGGGCGCGCCCGGCTATCCCGCCCTGCTCGCCCTGCTTGACGATCCGCCACCGGCGCTGGCCGTGCTGGGCGATGTGACAAGGCTGCAGCGGCCGATGGTGGCCGTGATCGGCAGCCGCAACGCCTCGGCCAACGGGCGCATCCTGGCCGAGCGGCTGGGCGGCCAGCTCGCCGAAGCGGGCCTGGGCGTGGTCTCGGGCCTCGCACGCGGCATCGATGCAGCGGCGCATGTGGGTGCGTTGCGGACGGGGGTGACGATCGCCTGCATCGCCGGCGGGCTGGACCGGCCCTACCCGCCGGAGAACGCCGAACTGCAGGCGCGCATCGCCGAACATGGCTGCGTGCTGGCCGAGGCACCGCTCGGCACCGCGCCGATGGCGCGGCATTTCCCGAAGCGCAACCGGGTGATCGCTGGCCTGTCCCTCGGTGTGGTGGTGGTGGAGGCGGCGCTGCGGTCGGGCAGCCTGATCACGGCGCGCCTGGCGCTGGAGGCCGGGCGGGAGATCTTCGCCGTGCCCGGCAGCCCGCTCGATCCGCGGGCGGAGGGCACCAACGCGCTGATCCGCAACGGCGCGCACCTCACTGCCACGGCCGCCGATGTGCTGGCCGATCTGCCGGATCATCCGCACCGGCAGGGGCTGTCGCGCGATCCGCTGTTCGTCCGGGATGCCGCGCCGGAGCCGGACGAACACGCGCTCGCGGAGCGGCAGATCGCCCTGGAAACGCCGGCCTCGGCGCTCACGGCGGTCACCTCGCTGCTCGGCATCACGCCGACCTTGGTTGACGATCTGGTCCGGCGCTGCCAACTCTCGGCGCCGGAGGTCCGGGCGGCGCTGCTGGACCTTGAGCTGGCAGGACGGGTACATACTTTGCCGGGCAACCGGGTGGCCCTCCTCGCCCAGCCGGATTGACGAGCACAGTGCCGCGGGTTTGCGTTGGGAAAATCAACATCCATGCCGGACGTCGTCGTCGTCGAATCGCCCGCCAAGGCCAAGACCATCAACAAGTACCTCGGCACGGGGTTCACGGTGCTGGCCAGCTTCGGCCATGTCCGCGACCTGCCGCCGAAGGATGGCTCGGTGCGCCCGGACGAGGATTTCGCCATGGACTGGGCCGCCGACGAGCGCGGCAACCGTCAAATCGCCGCCATCGCCAAGGCGATGAAGGGCACCAAGACGCTGTACCTCGCCACCGACCCTGACCGCGAGGGCGAGGCGATCTCCTGGCATGTCAGGGCGATGCTGGAGGAGAAGAAGCTCCTCAAGGGCATCACCGTGCAACGCATCACCTTCAACGAGATCACCCGCTCGGCGATCCGCACGGCGATGGCGCATCCGCGCGAGCTGGATCAGCCGCTGATCGAGGCCTATCTGGCGCGCCGGGCGCTCGACTATCTGGTGGGCTTCACGCTGTCGCCGGTGCTGTGGCGCAAGCTGCCGGGCAGCCGCTCGGCGGGGCGGGTGCAGTCGGTGGCGCTGCGGCTGATCTGCGAGCGCGAGGCCGAGATCGAGGTGTTCCGGCCGCGGGAATACTGGAGCATCGAGGCGCAGCTGGCCACGCCGGCGGGCGCACCGTTCACCGCACGGCTGACGCATCTGGACGGCAAGAAGCTCGACCAGTTCGACATCAACACCGCCGAGAAGGCCAACGCCGCCAAGGCGCAGGTGGAGGCGGCGAAGCTGTCCGTCGCCTCGGTCGAGCGCCGCCGTGTCAAACGCAACCCGCCGGCCCCGTTCACCACCTCCACCCTGCAGCAGGATGCCTCGCGCAAGCTGGGCTTCGGCGCGCAGCAGATCATGCGTCTGGCCCAGGGGCTCTACGAGGGTGTCGAGATCGACGGGGATACCGTGGGTCTCATCACCTATATGCGCACCGACGGCGTGCAGATGGCGCGCGAGGCGATGCTGGCGATCCGTGACCATGTGAAGGACGCCTTCGGCCCCACCTACATCCCCGCCAGCCCGCGCGAATACAGCTCCAAGGCCAAGAACGCCCAGGAGGCGCATGAGGCGATCCGCCCGACCGATGTGGCGCGGACGCCTGAGTCCGTGGCGCGCTATCTCAATCCCGACCAGCGCCGCCTTTACGAGCTGATCTGGAAACGTGCCGTCGCTTCGCAGATGCAGTCGGCCGAGCTGGACCAGGTGATCGTCGAGCTGGCGGAACCCGCGAAGCCGGCGGGGCCGAGGCTGCGCGCCAATGGCTCGATCCTGGCCTTCGACGGATTTCTCAAGCTTTACCGCGAAGAAGCTGAAGAGGGGGCTGAGGACGACGACAACCGCATGCTCCCGCCGATGGCCGAGCGCGATCCGGCCAGGACGAAAGAGGTCAAGGCCGAGCAGCATTTCACCCAGCCGCCGCCGCGCTATTCCGAGGCGTCCCTGGTCAAGAAGATGGAGGAGCTCGGCATCGGCCGGCCGTCCACCTATGCCTCGATCCTGACGGTTCTGCAGGAGCGCAACTACGTCAAAATCGACAAGCGCCGGTTCATTCCGGAGGATCGCGGCCGTCTCGTCACCGCGTTCCTGACCAGCTTCTTCGAACGCTATGTCGATACCGGCTTCACCGCGGGCCTGGAGGAGCAGCTCGACGACATCTCCGCCGGCAAGGCTGACTGGCGAGATGTGATGCGGGCGTTCTGGCGCGATTTCAACGCGGCCATCGCCGAGACACGCGACCTCAAGATCTCCGACGTCATCGATGCGCTGGACCGCGATCTCGGCGAGCATTTCTTTCCGGAGAAGGAAGGCGGCGGCGATCCGCGGCTGTGCCCGTCCTGCGCGAAGGGACGGCTCGGGCTGAAGCTCGGCCGGCACGGCTCGTTCATCGGCTGCTCGAACTATCCGGAATGCCAGTACACCCGCAGGCTCGCCGTCGAGGGCGGCGAGGACGAAGGGGCGGCGACGCTGAAGGAAGGTCTGCGCAATCTTGGCCGGCATCCCGAGACCGGCGAGGACGTCACCGTCCGCCGCGGCCCGTACGGCGTCTATGTCCAGCAGGGCGAGCAAATTCCGGAGAGCAAAGTGAAGCCCCGCCGCACCTCGCTGCCGCGCGGGGTGGACGGCGACACGATCACGCTGGAAGCGGCCCTCGGCCTGCTGTCGCTGCCCCGCATCGTCGGCATCCACCCGGAGATGAAGGAGCCGATCGAGGCCGGCATCGGCCGCTTCGGCCCCTATGTCAAAATGGCCAACGTATTCGCCTCGCTCGACAAGGACGACGACGTGCTGGCCGTCGGCCTCAACCGCGCCGTCGATGTGCTGGCCAAGAAGCTGGCCAGCGTGCGGGCGCTGGGCTCGCATCCGTCGGAAAAGGAGGCGGTGACGGTGCGCAAGGGCCGGTTCGGGCCCTATGTGCAGCACGGCCAGACCGTGGCCAACCTGCCGCGCGATGTCAGCATGGACGACATCACGCTCGAGGAGGCGGTCGCCCTGCTGAAGGAGAAGGGCAAGGCGCTGAAGCCCAAGCCCGGCCAGAAGAAGAAGGCGGCGCCGGCGAAGAAAGCCAAGCCGGCCGCGGCCGAGGCAGCGCCGAAAGCGGTCGCCCCCAAGCCGGCGGCCAAGAAGGCGCCCGTGAAGAAGCCGGCGGCCAAGAAGCCGGCGGCCCGGAAAGCCGCCCCCAAGAAGGCTGCTGACTGAGGTGGCGCGCAAGCTGCCTGCCGGTCCGCGCCCCCTGCCCTCGCGTGACGAGGTGCGTCGCTTCATCCGCGAGAGCCAGGGGCGCGTCGGCAAGCGCGAGATCAGCCAGCATTTCGGCCTCACCGTCGAACATCGCGCCGGTCTGCGCGGGCTGCTGAAGTCGCTCGCCGGTGAAGGTGCGGTGGCGCCGGCCGGCCATCGGCGCTTCACCGCCCCCGGCCGCCTGCCGGACGCGATGGTGGTGCAGGTGACCGGCACCGACAATGACGGCGATGCCGTCGCCCGCCCGGTCGGCTGGGAAGGCGAAGGCCCGCCGCCGATGGTGCTGATGGTGCCGGAAGGCCGCGGCCTGCCCGCCCTGGCCCCGGGCGAGCGGGTACTGGCCCGACTCAAGCCGATCGGCGGCAACAAATACGAAGGCCGCACCCTCAAGCGCCTCACCGAGGAACAGGGCCGCGTCATCGGCGTGTTTCGGCTCGGCGATCGCGGCGGGCGGATCACGCCGACCGACAAGCGTTCCAAGGCGGAATGGACGGTACCGGCCGGCGAGGAGAACGGCGCCGAGCCCGGCGAGATCGTGCTGGCGACCCCCCTGCCCTCCACCGGATTCGGGCTGAAGCCCGCCCGCGTGGTCGAGCGCCTGGGCCAGCTCGGCGATGCCCGTTCGGTGAGCCTGATCGTGCTGGCCACCCATGACATTCCGCAGGTGTTCCCCGAAGCAGCCCTGGCCGAGGCGAAGAATGCCCGTGCCACGCCGCTGCGCGGACGTGACGACATCCGTGACCTTCCCCTCGTCACCATCGACGGGGCGGATGCGCGCGACTTCGACGACGCCGTGTTCGCCGAGCCGCACGCGCAGGGCTTCCGCCTGGTCGTGGCCATCGCCGATGTCGCGTATTACGTGCGCCCGGATTCGGCCCTCGACCGGTCCGCCTGGACGCGCGGCAATTCCTGCTATTTTCCGGATCGCGTCGTGCCGATGCTGCCGGAGGACCTTTCCAACGGCTGGTGCAGCCTGCGCCCGGACGAGGATCGCGGGTGCCTCTATGTCGAGATGATCGTGGACGGCACCGGCCGCAAGCGCAGCCACCGCTTCGGCCGCGGCCTGATGCGCTCCAAGGCGCGCCTGACCTACGAGGCGGTGCAGGAGATCCATGAGGCCGGCACCCCCACGCATCTGCCGCTGGCGCCGCTCTATGATGCCTTTCACGTGCTGCTCGATTCCCGCACCGCGCGCGGCACGCTCGATCTCGATCTGCCCGAACGCAAGGTGGTGCTGGATGACGACGGCAAGGTGGCCTCGATCGCGCCGCGGCCGCGCCTGGACAGCCACCGGCTGATCGAGGAGTTCATGGTGCTGGCGAACGTGTGCGCCGCCGAGGAGCTGGAGCGGCTGCAGCGCCCCTGCATGTATCGTGTGCATGCGCCGCCGTCGGAGGAGAAGCTCGAAAACTTGCGCACCTTCCTGCGGCAGTTCGATATTTCCCTCGCCGCCGGCAATCTGCTGCAGCCGCGCGATCTCGACCATGTGCTGAAGAAGGTGGCCGGCACCGAGCATGCGCAGATGGTCAACGAAGTGGTGCTGCGCAGCCAGTCCCAGGCCGCGTACGACCCGGAGAACATCGGCCATTTCGGCCTGGCGCTGATGAAATACGCGCATTTCACCAGCCCGATCCGCCGCTATGCCGATCTGCTGGTGCATCGCGCGCTCATCACCGGGCTGAAGCTCGGCCCGGGCGGGCTGGAGCAGGCCGAGATCGCGCGCTTCCCGGACACCGCCGAGCACATCACCGCCACCGAACGCCGCGCCGCCCTGGCCGAGCGCGATGCGATCGACCGCTACCTCGCAGCGTTCATGGCGGACAAGGTGGGAAAAAACTTCGAGGCACGAATCTCCGGCGTGACGCGGTTTGGGATTTTCGTCACACTTGCCGGCAACGGCGCCTCCGGACTCGTGCCCATGGCCTCCCTGCCCGACGATTACTGGACCCATGACGAAGCGACCCAGACCTTGACCGGCCGCAGAACCCGTCGCGTCTTCCGCCTGGCCCAGGAGGTGGAGGTGCGGCTGGCCGAGGCCAGCCCGATCACCGGCGGGCTGCGCTTCGAGATCCTCACCGGTCCCACGAAATCCGCGGCGCGGTCCTCCGAACGGGGGCGGCACCCGCGCCCGTGAAACCGTTGGTCCTGATCCTGCTGCTGGTGCTGCTCGCCGGGCCCGCCACTGCCGAGCCCTTCACCCAGAGCCAGGCGCTGGATGAGCGGATGGTCAGCGACGTCACTACGGCCGCCCTGGCCTTCATGGCGCCGCGCACGCTGGAGCCGGTCTCCACCGCCCAGCTTACGCTGTGGGGCCTGCGCGGCCTGACCACGCTCGATGCGCGCCTGACCACGGACCTCACCCCGCAGGCGCTGCGTCTCAGCCTCAACGGCAAGCCCATCCTGGTCCGCGCGCCCCCGCCCGAGGCGGATATCCGCGCCTGGGCCGAGGCCGCCGCCCATATCGGCCGGATGGCGTGGGATGTGTCAGAGCCGGTGCGCCGGCTTGGCACCACCGGCGTGCTGCGCGCCTTCTTCGATGAGATGCTGAACCATCTCGACCCGTATTCCCGCTACGCCAGCCCGGCCGAGGCCAATGCCGACTCGATGCGCCGCAACGGCAGCGCCGGATTGGGCGTGGAGCTGACCCGCACCGGCAGCTTCTTCATCGTCCGTGGCGTCGCCGATGCCAGCCCGGCCGCCCAGGCCGGGGTGCGCCCGGGCGAGATGCTGCTGGCCATCGACGGCCAGTCCCTTGCCGGAGCCGATCTGCCCGCCGCCATGGCGCTGATGGCCGGCCCCGAGGCGACACCGGTGACACTGACGCTGCGCGCGCCCCGGCACGCGCCGCGCACCATCAGCCTCACCCGCGCGCTGATCACGCCGCCCACCGTGTTCGCCCAACGCCAGGGCGACCTGCTGGTGATCCGCATCTCCGGCTTTGCGCGTGACACCGCCGCGGCGCTGGCGCGCGAGATCACCCGGCCGCAGCCGCCGGGCCACCCGGCCCTCGGGCTGGTGCTCGATCTGCGCGGCAATCGCGGCGGATTGCTGCGCCAGGCGGTGCAGAGCGTGGAGACGCTGGTGGCGCATGGGCTGATCGCCACCACCGCCGGGCGTGACCCGCAGGCACGGCGTGTCTACGAGGCCGACGGGGTCGATCTGGCACCGGGCACACCGGTGGTGGTGCTGGTGGACGGCCGGTCCGCGAGTGCGGCCGAGGTGATGGCCGCGGCGCTGGCCGACCAGCGCCGCGCCGTGGTGGTCGGCAGCGCCACGCTGGGCAAGGGCCTGGTGCAGACAATCCTGCCGCTGCCCGATGGCGGTGCGCTGTCATTGACCTTGAGCCGGATCCTGGCGCCGCTCGGCTGGCCGCTGCAGGCGTTGGGCGTGCTGCCGCAGGTCTGCACCAGCCTGGGCGAGGACCAGATGCGCCGGCAGCTCAGCGAGCTGTCGGCCGGGCGCCAGCCGATGGCGCGGGCACTCACCCATCACCGCGAGGCGCGGGCGCCGATTCCGCCGGCGACCATCCTCGATATTCGCAATGCCTGCCCCGCCGACGAGGGACGCGGGCTCGATCTGGTCGCAGCCGAGGCGCTGGTGCACGCGCCCCTTGCCTATGCCAGCGCACTTATTCCGGTGCCGGCTTCGCCTTGATGTCGGGATCGAGCTCGGAAGCAAGGAAAGAAGGAGGGCCTTCTTTTCTGTAGAAAAGAAGCAAAAGACTTTGATCCGTTTGCTTGGAGCGTTTTGGACAGACCGGGGACGGCGATGGTTACGGGAGATGCATGGCGATGTAGGGCGGCAGGTTGAAGGCGCCCACGTGGATCTCGGGCGTCCAGTAGCGGGTCTGGCCCAGGATGCCGTCGGCTTCGGCGCGGGCGCGGATGGTGGCGGCGTCGATGGTGTTCAGGCCGGGCTGCTTGGCGGCGAAGCCCAGGGTCATGAAGCCGCCGACATAGGTGGGCACGGCCGCGACATAGGCGCCGACATGGGGGATGAACTGGGCGCGGCGCTTGCTCGTGTCGCGCAGTTCCTCGAACTGCATGAAGGGCACGCCGCACTGGTTCACCACCAGGCCGCCCGCGGTGAGGATGCGGGCGCAGTTGGCGTAGAACTCGTCGGTGAACAGCACCTCGCCGACGCCGATCGGGTCGGTGCTGTCGACGATGATGACGTCGAAGCTGGCGTCGGGCGCGCGGCGGACATAGTCGATGCCGTCGCCCACGATGACGTCTGCGCGCGGATCGGTCCAGGCGTCGCCTGCGATGGCGGGGAGGAATTCCTTGGCGAGACGGATCACCTCGCCGTCGATCTCGACCATGACGGCGCGCTGGACAGAGCGGTGCCGGAGCACGCGGCGGAGCACGCCGCCGTCGCCGGCGCCGATGATGAGCACGTTGCCGGCCGCGCCATGGGCGAGCAGCGGGACGTGGGTGATCATCTCCTGGTAGACGAATTCATCGCCTTCGGTGATTTGCACCACGCCGTCGAGCAGCATGACGCGGCCGTGGTCGAAGCTTTCGAAGATGACGATGTCCTGGAAGTCGCTCTGGGTGCGGGCGAGCTCACGCTTGACCATGAAGCGCTGCCCCCAATGGGGATAGAGGGTCTCGTTGATCCAAGAATCGGTGGCCATCTTTGTCTCCACGTGAAGCGGGCCGGGTGTTGCCACCCGGCCCGCGTCAAATCGAATGAAAGTTTCTTTGCTTCTTTCTTTTCAAAGAAAGAAGTTCTTGCTTAGTAAACCCGCCCCCGCCGCTGCTCATCGAGTTCGATGCGCGACGGCCGGAACGCCGCCTGCAGCACCGGAATGGAGAGATGCGGGTTGCAGGCGCCGCACATGAACAGGTCGACGGCGGCGAAGTCCTTCTCAGGCCAGGTGTGGATCGAGATATGGCTTTCGGCCAGCACGACGACGCCCGACACGCCGCCATTGGGCGAGAAGTGGTGAAAGTGGCTGTGCAGGATGGTGGCCCCGGCGATGATGGCGGCCTCACGCAGGGCTGCATCGATATGTGCGGGGTCGCCGAGATTGGTGGCCCCCCAGAGATCGACCAGCAGATGCGTGCCGGCAAACTTCATCCCGTCCCGCTCGACGAAATAATCCTTCTGCTCCTCCGCGATGTCGGGAGAAGCAACGGAAACCTGGTTATCGCTCGGGAAATCCGAGACCATCCCCAGTGGCGAGAGTGCGTTCATGGCACATACCCTTCCAACCAGCAGACAGCCTGTTGAGCACCGCGCCGACTGCGCGGGCCCTCTTGGGCCAAGGCGGCGGAACATGATGAAAAACCGGGGGGGGTGCAAGGGAAATCGGCCTCCTCGCCCATCCTTTTTTGCATGCAAGCCAAATAGGCCATGTTCCCGGGGCATGCGATCGTTCGGTCAGCGATTTCCGCGCGACAGGATGGTAAGTGCCACGCCGGCGAGCAGGAACCCGCCTGAGAGGACAAGGCGAGTCGTGATCGTTTCGGACAGAGCCAGGGCGGCGCCGAGGGCTGCGATGAGCGGGACGGTGAGCTGGACGCTGGCGGCGGCGATGGGTGTGAGGTCGAGGAGTGCACAATACCAGACGGCATAGCCCAGGCCGGAGGTGACTCCGCCGGAGAGGAGGGCGAGGGCCGTGCCGGTGAGGGTGGCATGGCCAGTGAGGAATGCGGCGAGCGCCAGGGGCAGGCAGAGTGCGGTTGCGCGCAGGAAATTGCCGCCGGTGCGGGCCAGGGCGGAGCCGCCGCCGCCGCGCAGCGAATAGACCGCCCAGGCCAGGCCAGCGCCTGCCATCAGCAGGGCTCCCAGGGGATCGGGCGCCTGCAGGCCTGGCAGCATCAGGGCGACGAAGGCGGCGAAGGCGATGGCCAGGCCCAGGCTGGCCGCCAGGTTCGGGCGCAGGCCGCGCCACAGGCTCCAGCCGATCATGCCGGCCTGGACGGCGGCGAACAGGATCAGGGCGCCGGTGGCGGCGCCGAGGCGGAGATAGGCAAGGGAGAATCCCGTGGCATAGGCGAACAGGGCGATGGCTGAGGTCCAGCTGCCGGTCTGTGGTTCGCCGCGGGTGCGCAGCAGGAGGAGCAGCGTCAAGGCGCCGGCGGCGAGGCGGATTGCGGTGAAGCTCAGCGCGTCGATGCCACCGCCGGCGAGGGCGGCGCGTGCCAGCAGGGAGTTGCCGGCGAAGGCGAGCATGGCAGTCAGGGTGAGGCAGGCGGTGACGATCGGTTTCGTTTTCATTGCGCAACCATCACAATATCGGGGGCCAGCCGTGGCTTTGGCGCAGGAGTGGTTCAGTTCGAGGCAGACTGCACCGGATGCCTTTGGTTCGAAAGTCCTTGGCTTCTTTGCTTCAGAAAAGTCCGCCACCGCGCGGGCGGCGGCATCGGTGCCACCGATACCGCCGCCCGATCGCAGCTACCCCCGCTTCACATTCCAGAACAACGTAAACGGCGACTTGATCACCCCCGTCAGATCCGTCCGATAAGCCGCCGGATTATACCACTGCCCCAACGGAATGAACGGCAGAGACACAAAAGCCTCTTCCTGCATCTTCACCGCCACCGCCTTCTGCGCCGCCACATCCGGCGCATCGAACCACTGCTGGCGCAACGCCTCCAGCTTATCGTCGGTCGGCCACCCGCTCGTCGCCCCCGCCCCGTTCGCCCGCAGCGGATACGAACTCCCAGGTGTGGACGTCGTCAGCCCCGCCCACGTCACGCAGTAGCAGTTCCACCCGCCTTCGCTGATCGGATCCTTCTTCGCCATCCGCCCGATCATCGTCCCCCAGTCCATCACCTGGAAATCGACGTTGAACCCCAGCCGCACCAGCAGATCCTGCATCACCTGGCTCATCGCCATGATCGCCGGCAGATCCGAAGGCGCCACCATCACGATCTTCTCGCCCTTGTAGCCTGCAGCGGCGATCCGCTTCTTCGCCTCCTCCAAACTCCGCGGACCCGTCAGCACCGCCATCCCCGCTTCGTTCGCCATCGGGCTGCCGGCGGTGAAGAACCCCACGCCGGTCCGGCCGAACTGCGTCTGATCCCCCACCACGGCCGAGACCACGCTGTCCTGATCGATCGCCGGCAGCAACGCCCGTCGCAGCTCCGGATTGTTGAACGGCGGGATCAACTGGTTGAACCGCAGCATCGCCAGCGCCCCGAACGGGTCCACCGCCTCCACCTTCAGCCCCGCCGTCTTGGCAAGCTTGGGCAGCAGATCCAGCAGCGGCTGCTCCAGCCAATCCGCCTCGCCGCGCTGCAGCGCCGCCGCCGCCGTTGCCGGATCGGGCTGCGCCGTCCACTCGATCCGATCGAAATGCGCCACCTTCCCGCCCGACCAGAGATCCGGCGCCTCCGGCCGCGGCACGTATTTGTCGAACCGCGCATAATGCGCAATCGCCCCCGGATTGAATTCATCCGCCAGGAACCGGTACGGCCCGCTGCCCACCACCTCCTTGAACTGCTCGGTGGCCGGCGCCTTGACAATCCGTTCCGGCATCACAAATACATTGCGTGCCCCGAACGCGAACAGCATCTGCTTGAACGGCTGTTTCAGAACAATCCGAAAACGTTTGTCATCCAGCGCGGTCATCTCGTTGGTGATCCCGGCAATGGTCTGCCCGAACGGATCCTTCTGCGACCACCGCCGGATCGAGGCCACCGCATCGCGCGCCAGCACCGGCACCCCGTCATGGAACACCAGCCCGTCGCGCAGGGTGAACATCCAGGTCAGCTCGTCGGCCGAAACCTCGCTGCCGGCGCAGGCCTGCGGATGCGGCACCAGATTATGATCGATGCCGTACAGCGTGTCCCACACGCTGTAGCCATGCACGAACGAGATCGTCGCCAGCGACCACAGCGGGTCGAGCGATGTCAGTCCCGCAGACGGAATGAACTTCAGAACCCGCGCGGGCTGCGCAATCGCGGGGCGGGCAAGCGGGGCAGCGGCAAGACCAGCCAGAACGGTGCGGCGGCGCATGGCGAACTCCCTGACATCACCACCAAAGCCTGACTCGCCGCCGCCGCAAAATCCAGCCTTCAGCGATGCCGCGGCCCCAGAATCGCCTGCATCCGCCCGAACACATCACACCCCATCTGCCGCAGCAAATCGATCATATCGATCGGCACCCAGTTTTCCCGGATCAGCCCCTCGTGATGCAGGTAGAAATCCATCACCCGCATTCCCACTTCCCTCCCGGTGGCGCCGAGCCCCAGAAATCCGTCGCCGAGATGATCCGCCGTCACACTCGGCCAGCCCCCTGTCAGCGTGTAGGCGCCATTGGCAATGCGCACATAATGCTGCGCGCCGCGGTTGTTGTGAAACGCCAGACGGAACGGCAGACGGTGATCGTCCACAAACCCCTCGATCCCCCGAGTCGAGCCAATCCCGCACGGCCCGTACCACATCATGCGCGGATGCCACCCCTCACGCTGTGAAGGGATCAGCAACGCCTCCCGCCCATCCCGCGCCACATCGCCATGCAGCCCCAGCGCCATCTGCATCTTGCGCATCTGCGCGAAATTCGCCGCCTCCTGCGCGGGGTCCGTCTCCCCCAGCACCACCCCATCGGCGGTGATCGGCGCTGGCCAGGTCATCTCCACGCCCGTGCTCGGCGCCACCGGCCAGAACCCGCTCTGGCGAATGACATCGAGCACATCGATCAGCACAGAACTCTGCGCGATCCGCCCCTCCACCACCCGATGCACCTCGCCATACCGCAGCGTGATCGGCCGCCCCGTCGCCGGAATCCCCAGCCAGTCGCGCCGGAACACCCCGCAGTAATGCCCCATCGCCCCCACAAGGTCATTCCCCTCATAGGTGCCTGCAATCAGGATCGAATCCCGCCGCTCCAGATCCGGAAACGCGGTCAGCAACGGCCGCCAGACCTGCGCCGCGATCGCCGCCACCCCCTGCATCTCGTTCATCGGGTGCGACCCACGCCACTGCGCACCCGCATGATACGCAAGCCCCAGCACCGCCTCCACCGTCTCCGGCCTAGCCTCCGCCACTTGCGAAAGCACCGACCGAACCAACAATTTGTTGCCAAGATGCGTGGCGGCCGATGACATGACGAAGCCCCCGAAACAACGTCACTGACGCTTGCATACGTAGTCTTTGTCTGTCAACGTCGCGGCGAAACCCGCAGGCGAAGGGCATTCTGCATGGTGGATGTGACGCTGCGGGGTGTGACCAAAAGCTGGGGCAGCTTCATCGGCGTGCGCCGCATCGATCTCGACATCGCCGACCGCGAGTTCCTCGTCCTCCTCGGCCCCTCCGGCTGCGGCAAAACCACCACCATGCGCATGATCGCAGGCCTCGAGCACCCCACCGAAGGCCAAATCGCCATCGGCGGCCGCGTCGTCAACCATCTGGAACCCAAAGACCGCGACGTCGCCATGGTGTTCCAGAACTACGGCCTCTATCCCAATCTCACAGTCTACGAGAACATCCGCTTTCCGCTGAAGGTTCGCAAAATCGACCGCGCCACCCACGACACCCGCGTCCGCAAGGCGGCCGCCATGGTCGAACTCGGCCCGCTGCTTGACCGCCGCCCCCGCGAACTCTCCGGCGGCCAGCGCCAGCGCGTCGCCCTCGCCCGCGCCATCGTCCGCGAACCCGCGGTGTTCCTCATGGACGAACCCCTCTCCAACCTCGACGCCAAGCTCCGCGTCTCCACCCGCGCCCAGATCAAGAATCTGCAGCACGAGCTGCAGACCACCACCATCTACGTCACCCACGATCAAATAGAGGCGATGACCCTGGCCGACCGCGTCGTCGTCATGAACCAGGGCGCGCTGCAGCAGGTCGGCACGCCGATCGAGATCTACGAGCGCCCCGCCAACGTCTTCGTCGCCAGCTTCATCGGCTCGCCGGCCATGAACCTCATCGACGGCCATATCGAATCCGGCACATTCACCGCCCCCGGCCTGCGCATCCCCGGCCTGCCCCCGCATCCCGCCGGCCCCGTCACGCTCGGCTTTCGCGCCGAGGACGCCCAGATCGCCGAACCCGGCCACATGACAGCCGATGTCTACACCTTCGAACTCCTCGGCGACGCCACCCAGGTCTCTGTCCGCCTCGGCCCGTCGCTGATCTCGGTCAAGGCCGACAAATCATTCCGAACCACAATCGGCGCCGCGGTCTCGTTTCGCATCCCGCCCGAAATCTGCCACCTCTTCCACGCCGAAACCGGCGCCCGCATCCCATCCGCCCTGGAGTTCGTTTGATGAAGCAAACCCTCGCCGCCGCCGCCCTCGCCCTGCTCCTCTCCACCACCGCCCACGCCGCCTGCAGCTTCCACAACGACGTGCCGCTGAAATCCCTCACCGCCGCGTTCGACGCCTGGAAGGCCGTGGCCAGCACCATGACCGCATGCGGCAACATCCAGACCGAGCTCGACCAGGAGTTCCGCACCAAGCAGCCCGCCGCCTTCGCAGCCAACCCCTCGCTCTATCAGATCGGCGGCGTCTCCAACGGCACCCTCGTCCCCCTGCTCAACGCCGGCACCATCCGCCCGCTCGATGCGCTGGTCGCCAAATACGGCCAAAGCCTGCAGCCCAACCAGCTCATCCGCATCGATGGCAAAATCATGGCCATCGCCATGGACGTGAACGACCAGCAGCTGATGGTCCGCACCGACATTCTGGCCGACCTCAACATCCCCGTTCCGACAACCTGGGACGACGTCCTCGCCGCCGCCGCCAAGATCAAGGCCTCCGGCAAGGTCCCCTACCCCATCGGCGCCACCCTCAAGCCGGGCTTCGACCTCAGTCAGGATTTCCTCAACATCTTCCTCGGCTACGGCGGCACCCCCACCAAGCCCGACAACACCCCCAACCTCAATTCCGACGCCGGCCTGAAAACCCTGGCCCTGCTCAAGAAGATCACCGCCTACACCGATCCGGAATATCTCACCTCCGAATCAACCTTCGTCCAGAAGCAGTTCCAGCAAGGCAAGATCGCCATGGCCAACCTCTGGGCCACCCGCGCCGCAGCGCTGGACGACCCGAAGGAAAGCCAGGTGGTCGGCAAGATCGGCCTCTACGCCGCCCCCGCTTCCGTTGCCGGCGGCAAGCCCGCGACGACGCTGTGGTGGGACGGCCTGGTCATCGCCAAGAACATCACCGACGACCAGGCCGTCGCCGCCTTCCGCGTCGCCATGGCCGGCCTCAGCGAAGACACCGTCAAAGCCGCCCCCGGTGCCGCCGTGTGGCTGATCAAAAGCTACGTGCCCGGCAAATACGCCACCGGCGCCATCGCCTCGGCCAATGGCGGCGCACCGGCCTATCCCTCCACCACCACCATGGGACTGATCTCGACCGTCATCGGCGACAACGCGGCGGACTTCCTCACCGGCAAGAAAACCGCCGAGGCCACGCTGGCCGCGATGGAGACGGCTTATACGACGCGGGCGAAGGAACAGGGATTAATCAAGTAAGCAAGTATGTTCTTTTTTGAAAAAAAGAACCAAAAAACATTTGACCGGCTGGCGCCCTCCTCCGGAGAGGAAACGCGCCAGCGGATGAAAGTTTTTTGCTTCTTTTTTTCAAAAAAGAAGGCCTTCTTCCCATGAAAACCCGCATCTTCCTGATGTTCATAGCCCCCAGCCTCGCGCTGATGCTGATTTTCATCGCTCTCCCGCTCGGCTACGTCTTCGCCCAAAGCTTCTATTCCACCAGCCAGGAATTCGAGACCGTCCAGGTGCTATCCTGCACCCCCGGCTTCACCGGCCAGACCTGCGTCACCGAATCCCGCTCCCGCCCCAAGCTTGACGCGCACGGCCAACCCGTCCTCACCACCAGCTTCGTGGGCCTGCAGGCCTACCGCGAACTCCTCCAGCCCGACGCCATCGCCAAGGCCCGCGAAGCCGGCAGCTCCCTGCTCGACGCCATCCTCTCCGTCGACTTCTACGCCGCCCTGCGCTTCACCCTCACCTTCACCCTCGTCACCCTCCCCTTGGTGATCAGCCTCGGCCTCGCCATCGCGCTGGCCGTCAACGCCGCCGCGAAATCCCTGCGCGGCGTGCTGATCTTCGCCTCCCTCCTCCCCTTCATCATCACCCCCGTCATCGGCGCGCTGTCCATCCGCTGGCTCTTCCAAGGCGACGGCATCCTCACCGCCACCCTGCGCGCCATCACCCATTCCCATCTCTCCATGTTCGCCCAAGGCTGGACCATCGAACTCCTGATGATGACTTACCGCGTCTGGCACGCCGCCCCCTTCGCCTTCGTCGTCTTCTACGCCGGCCTGCAGACCGTCGATCAGGACACGATGGAATCCGCCATTGTCGACGGCGCCTCCCGCCTCGAACGCCTGCGCAGCATCATCATCCCCCATTTGGTGCCGCTGATCGTCTTCATCGCGCTCATCCACCTGATGGACACCTACCGCGTCTTCGAGGAGATCATCGGCTTCTCCAGCCAGGCCTACCGCATCTCCCTGCAGTTCCTCACCTACTCCTTCCTCAACCCCGACCAGACCGGCAACCGCGCCATCACCCGCGCCTCCGCCTCCTCCATGCTCACCATGGTCGGCATCGTCCTCCTGCTGATCCCCCTCATCCGCCGAACCTGGAAAACCCACAGGGTGCGCCGATGAACGAACTCGCCAAACCCATCTGGCTGAAAGGGCTCACCGCGGCCTTCCTTGCAGCCTGGGTCATCGCCGCCATGTTCCCGCTGCTCTGGACGGCGATCATGTCGTTCCGCGTCCCGCTCGATGCCCTGTCCGCCGACCCGCTCACCGTCCTCGCCGGCCCCGCCACCCTGTCGGCCGGCAAAGGCCTCACCGCCGCCGATATCGGCCTCACCCTGGCAGCACTCGCCGCCATCGCCTGGCTCGCCTTCCACGGTGCGGCAAAACAAGCAGCCCTCACCGCCCTGGCCTGCCTGATCGCCATCCCTCTCCTGGCCCCCTGGCTCGACCACGCCCTGAACCTGCCCCCCATCCTGGGCCTCACCCTGGAATACTACAAAGCCGTCTGGATCGATCACGAATTCTACCGCAACTTCGAAAACTCCCTGATCATCACAGCAGGCGTCGTCACCGTGTCACTCACCGTCGGCACGCTGGCCGGCTACGGCCTCGCCCGCGCCGCAAGCAAGCTGGCGTTCTGGATCCTCATCCTCGCCCTCATCTTCCGCGCCCTGCCCCACTCCGTCCTCGTCACCGGCTACCTCCCCGCCTTCCTCGACAGCCGAACCCTGCTCGCTCCGCTCTGGAACGCCCCCATCCTCGGCAGCCTCCTGCACCTGTTCAGCAACGAACCCCCCACCCTCTACGGCCAGCCACTGGCCATCATCATCGTGCTCGTTTCGATCAATCAACCCTTCACCATCTGGATAATGCGCAGCTTCTTCGACGGCATCCCCATCGAACTCGACGAAGCCGCCCGCGTCGACGGCTGCACCCATATCGAAGCCTTCTGGCGCACCATCATGCCCGTCATGTGGCCCGGCGTGATCACCACCGGACTGTTCAGCTTCCTGCTCGCCTACAACGACTATCTCGTCACGTCCCTGCTGCTCGACGCGCAATCCCAAACCATGGTCCCCGCCATCACCCAGTTCCTCAACCGAGACACCAGCGCATCCGACCAGATCCAGGCCATCGCCGCCGCCGTGTCGATCACCGCGCCGCTGTTCTTTCTTGTCATGGCGTTTCAGAGACAGATCGTCTCGGGACTGACGGCAGGAGCAGTCAAAGGGTAAAAGAAAGCGCTTCTTTTTTGAAAAAAAGAAGCAAAAAACTTTCAAACGTAGGGTGGGCTTCAGCCCACCAAACCCACACAAAAGGCCGCCCCATGAAAGGCTTCGACCCCCGCTGGAAAGACCTCCCCGATTACATCCTCGGCATCACCAAGGAAATCTGGGAAGACCGCGGCATCGCAACCCTCCACCAATACTACACCCCCAACATCCCCGTCCGCTCCCCCGCCTCCGTCGTCATCGGCAACCAAGGCGTCATCGCCGCCACAATGGCCACGCTGGCCGAATTCCCCGACCGCCAACTGCTCGGCGAAGACGTCATCTGGTCCGGCGACGAAGACGAAGGCTTCCTCTCGTCCCACCGCCTCCTCAGCACCGCCACCCATCTCGGCAACGGCATGTACGGCCAGGCCACCGGCAAGAAATACATCTACCGAATCATCGCCAACTGCGCCGCTCGCAACAACGCCATCTACGACGAATGGCTCATCCGCGACCAAGGCGCCATCGTCCGCCAAATGGGCGCCGACCCCAAAACTTGGGCCGCCGACCTCATCACCCGAGAAGGCGGACCCGAACACTGCACCCGCCCCTGCACCCCAGAAAACGACGTCCTCGGCGACTACCGCGGCACCGGCAACAACCACCCCATCGGCCAACGCTACGCCAGCCTGCTCACCCGCATCATGTCAGCCGAAATGAGCATCATCCGACAGGAATACGACCGCGCCTGCTGGCTCGAACTCCCCGCAGGCGTTGAAGCCCACGGCCCCGCCGCCGCCGAACAATTCTGGATGGGCCTGCGCGCCGCCTTCCCCAACGCCACCTTCAAAATCCACCATCAAATCGGCCGAGACGACCCCCACTCCCCCCCACGCGCCGCCCTCTACTGGACCCTCACCGGCCGCCACGAAGGCTGGGGCCCCTTCGGCACGCCAACAGGCGCCGAAATCCACATCATGGGCATGAGCCACGCCGAATTCGGCCCCTGGGGGCTGAGGCGAGAATTCGTCATCATCGACGAAACCGCCATCTGGAAACAAATCCTCCTCAAAACCGGCTAACGTCGCCCGCATCGCCCGACCAACCGATGCAACGATGAATACGGCCACTCCAACGGGTCTTCCACCAACCCATGCTTCACAGGGTTATTGTGGACGTAATCAACATGCCGCGCATAGTCATCGGCATCACGAATGGTATGCTCCCAATACCGCCGTTGCCACAGCACACGCCACGTCCCATCACGCCGATCCAAAACAGCCCCGGCATGAAGCACAGCCTGCGTGAACAACGTTTTGATCCGCCGCCAACGCTGAGGATAGTCCGAATCACCCTCGGGAAGCGTGAAAATCGCATGCAGGTGATCCGGCAGAACAACGATCGCATCAATCTCGAACGGGCGCTCCAACCTCACCGTGCGAAAGGCTTCGCGCAGAAACGCGACATAGGTGATCGGGCGAGAGATCGCCGACCGGCAAGCGCCACAGTAAAAAAGGCGGTGGCCCCTTGAACAAATACGCGACGATACAAAACCATGCAAACCAAAGTCTGCAACGACCAGCACCGGCCAACAATACGCAACATCCCGTAGCCCGCATCGCGCTTGGGCGATGCGGGATCCTCCCCCACAACCCCGCATCGCCCAAGCGCGA
>JBBILI010000033.1:0-63813 GCA_037445025.1 Rhodospirillales bacterium | reverse complement strand
TCCTGCCGCTGCCGCCCAAGTGCCCGGAACTCAATCCGGTCGAAAACGTCTGGCAGTTCATGCGCGACAACTGGCTGTCCAATCGAGTCTTCGATACCTACGACGCCATCCTCGATCATTGCTGCGAGGCTTGGAACAAACTCACCGATCAGCCCTGGCGCATCATGTCTATCGGCATGCGCGATTGGGCGCATCGGTTCTGATCAGTGAGAGTTGGTATTACGCATATTCCGCGCGACGATCTCGGGTGCGGCATAGCGCTGATCCCCAAGCGCCTCGACCAGATACTTGCTGGCATGGTGCAGGATATCGCCCCCGCCCCAATCGATGAATTCGAGCAATCCGAGCACGGCGAAGCGGAAGCCGAACCCGTAGGTGACGGCCTTGTCGATATCCTCGGCGGATGCGACGCCTTCCTCGACCATGCGGGCCGCTTCGTTCATGGCCAGAGTCTGGATGCGCGGCACGATGTAGCCAGGGCGGGCCGCGCAGACCACCGGCACCTTGCCGATGCCCTCCAGCAGCAGCTTGAGCCGTGCGGTGGTCTCCGGCGCGGTCAGATTGCCCGGCGAGAGCTCAACGAGCGGCATCAGGAAGGCGGGGTTGAGCCAGTGCGCGTTGAGGAAGCGCGCGGGGGCCACGACATGGCCGGACATGTCATCGACAAGGATGGTGGAGGTGGTGGAGGCGATGATCGCGTCAGGGCGGGCGAAGGCGGAGGCGCGGGCGAGGCCGTTCTGCTTCACCTCCAGGATTTCCGGCAGGCCTTCGAAGATCAGGTCTGATCCCGCCAGTGCCGCGGCGGCTCCGGCGTCATCGACCACGTTGATACGTGCGGCGATGACCGCAGCATCGCCGTCGGCCAGCAACCCGATACGGGTGAGCATGCCCAGCGTGGCATCGACCTCGGCGCGCACCTCTCCGGCCAGACGCTGGAAGGCTTCGGCATCGCGCGGCTTGAAGTCCACCACGCGCACCGGGTGCCCGGCATAGGCGAATACCACGGCGATGCCGCGCCCCATCCGCCCGGCCCCAAGGCATGCCACCTGCGTCATGCGAACCCGTCCCGCAGCAGCGCCTGCAGGGCCGGCGCCGTCATATCGCCCAGGCCGAGCCCGTCGAGCGTGCGCCCCTCCGCGCGGAAATCCGTGCCCACGATCGCCGACCCGATCGCCATGAACGCCTCTGCCAGCGGTGTCGCGACATTGGCCAGGGTGGCGGCCGAACACAGCAACGACAGCCCCAGCCTGGTGTCCTCGATCATGTAGCGGTGATGCCGCAGATCGAGATGCTCATGCCAGTCGCCGGATCCCTTGAGATTGTCGTGCGCGTTCCGGTCATACATCCACAGCGTGCCGGAGGGGTTGTAGTGATCGGCCAGCGGAAAATGCGGCGCCCCATATCCCAGCGCCTCCCGCACCGCCATCCGCTCCGCATCGAGGCGGTCGGTCACACGGCGGATCGCCGGCTGGGTGCCCTCCTTGTGGATGTCCCACCGTTCGAAATGCTCGATCGGACCGGCATTCATGATGATCAGCGGCGGATGGATGATGCACCCCGCGTTCATCAACGCGCCGGACAGCGCATCCCCGCAATCCTCGATCACGCCGGGGAACGCGCGCGCGATCACGGCCAGCGCCTGGGCGCCAAGTCGTTGCGGAAACACCCCCGTCGGCAGCCGCACCGCGCGGGTGGACAGCCGCACCTCGTACGGCCCCTGTTTGCGGGCGAGCCAGGGCAGGGTGCCCGTCTCGGCAAACATCACCTCGGCATAGTTGCCGGCATCCCATGCCGCCCTGGCCATCAGGTAAGACCCGAACGTGCCCGGCGTCAGAAACACCACCTGCCCATCGGTCAGACAGGGCGCCAGCAGGGCCGCGATATCCGGCTGCGCAAACGCCGGCGCCGGGCACAGGATCAGCTCCGCCCCCAGGGTTGCGGCTGCGATATCGCTGGTGATCAGCGCGATCTCCGCGCGATGCGTCCCGCGCCCGTCGATGACGGTGATGGCCCCGCCCGCCGCGCGATGCTGCGCCGCCGCGTCCGGATCGCGCCGCCACAGCCGCACCTCGTGCCCGGCAAGCGTCAGATCCCCGGCCGCGGCAAACGCCCCGTTGCCGCCGCCAAGCACGGCTATCCTCATGAGCCCATATCCCTCAGGCCGAAAGCGGCTGGTGGCCGCCATTGTCGCCGAACGCCTCTTCGCGATACAGCCCAAGCGCGCGCATCACCGGCAGATCGTTGAACGTGAACAGACACGCATCCTCGCTGTCCGACCCATTGGCATGCTCATGCCACGCCCAGGACGGCACACAGAAGATATCCCGCGCCTTCCAGTCGAACCGCTGGCCGTCGATGATCGAATGCCCGGATCCCTTGGCCACCTGATAGACGAAACTCCCGGTATGCCGATGCGCCCGCGTCCGCTCGCCGGGCCGCAGCATCTGCATCGCGGCGCCGATCGTCTGCATCACCGGCCCGCCGGTGACGGGATTGACGTAGTTCATCAGCACGCCGTCGAACGCCGACCCGTCAGTCGCCCGGCTGAACCGCTCCAGCGCCTCATAGGTCGGCGCCCATTCATATTTCAGCAGCGGCGAATACGGTTTCGCCCACGCCTCGCCCGCCGGCACCAGACCCGGATTGCCCCAGGTCCTGGTCATGTCATCCACGGGATAGCCCACCGCCTGCTGCAGATCCTTGTGGACGACGTAGAAATTCGCCTCCAGCGCATTGACCAGGGGAATGTCGAGCCCATCCTGCCAGATGCACGGCGTGCCGTCGCTGGCAACCCCATGCTCGTGCCAGGTCCCGTTCGGCGTCAGCACGAAGTCGTTTTCCCCCAGCGTCATCTTGTGGCCGTCGACCACGGTATAGGCGCCGATGCCTTCCATGATGAACCGCAGCGCCGAGGCGGAATGCGCGTGGGACGATGCGACCTCCCCGGGGTTCATCACCTGCAGCCCGGAATACAGCCAGCCCACGCACGCCGCGACATCGGTCCGGCCGGGATTGTTGAGGTAGATCACCCGCCGCCCCGCCTTCTCCGGCGAGACCAGCTCCACCGAGCGCAGCACATGCGCGCGCAGATCGTCATACCGCCACAGCACCGGCACCGACGACGATTTCGGCTGCCACGGCTCGATCTTGTTGGCCACCGTCCAGAGCACCCCGGTCTGCAGCGTCTCCAGCTCGTCGTAATAGGCCAGCAACGCCGGCGTATCCGCGACATTGGCCCGCCCAGCCACATCCTCGCGGTGATTTTCGCGCGTCCTCGGTGCCATCGGATCAGCCCTCCTCATGGGATTGAAAGGATCGTCACCAGATGCGCCTTATCCGTCCCGCGGAAATATGCGAGGGGACGAGCGAAAATATCAATGCGCGCCGCCGCACATTGACGGTCCGGAGCCCCACCGCCCACCTCCACGCTCCGGTCCGAGGAACTCCCATGCGCCGCCCCATCACCGTCAGCCTGCTCGCCCTGACCCTCGCCTTCCAGGCCCCGCTGGCGCGGGCGGACATCCTGATCGGCTTCGTCACCGGCCTCAGCGGCCCGGTCGCCTCCATCGGCATCCCCAACGCGAAGGGCCTGGCCGCCGGCCTCGCCTATGCCAGCGCCATCGGCGGCGAGACCATCCGCGTGATCCAGCTCGATGACGGGTCCGACCCCACCGCCGCTGCCCGCGACGTTCGCAAGCTCGTCGAGGAAGACCATGTCGACATGCTGATCGGCACCTCCGGCGCCCCCCAGACCTTCGCCATGGCCACCGAGGCCATCGCGCTGAAGACTCCCATGGTTGCCATCTCCCCCATCCCGCCGCCGTCCCCGGGCGAGGGCGGCCCCTGGGTGGTACAGACCCCGCAGCCGCAATCCCTGCTGATGAACGCCGTGGTCGCCGACATGAAGGCCCGCGGCGTGAAGAGCGTGGGGTTCATCGGCTTCGCCGACGCACTGGGCGCGCTGATGCACAGCTCGCTCGCCGATAGCGCCAAGGCCGCCGGCATCACCCTGGTCAATGACGAACGCTACGCCCGCACCGACACCACGGTGGCCGCCCAGGTGCTGAAGACCATCGCCCTGCGCCCTGACGCCATCCTGATCGGCGGCACCGCCACCCCCGGCGCGCTGCCGATCCTCGGCCTCGCCGAACGCGGCTATAAAGGCCTCGTCTACGGCAACAACGGCATGATGAGCGAAGACTTCCTGCGCGTCGCCGGCAAGGCCGCCGAAGGCCTGATCTGCCCGACCGGCCCCGTGATCGTCGCCGAACAGCTCCCGCAGGACAACCCGATCCGCCAGGTGGCGCTCGCCTACCGCGCCGCCTATCTCAAGGCCAACGGCACCGAACCCACCGACGGCTTCGCCCCCTACGCCTTCGACGGCTGGGTGATCCTGACGGACACCGTCCGCCGCGCCCTGGAAACCGGCGTGAAACCCGGAACCCCCGAGTTCAGGTCCGCCCTCCGCGAAGCCCTGTTCAAAACCAGGGAACTCGTCGGCACCCACGCCGTCTACAACTTCGCCCCCGCCAGCAGCTTCGGCGTCGACGACCGTTCAGCCGTGCTTGTCCGTCTCCACCAGGGACACTGGGTGCGTTTCAGCCAGGCCACTAGATCGGGATGCCATCGCCTGTCAGTTGGTATCCCGCTCTGGCCCACGCCAAGGCTGAACGCACGGCAACGCTGAGGGCGGACATCGGCTCCGCCAGGACACAGGGCAGATCGAAATGGTTGGTGCCAGGGGCCAGCACGACCTGCACCCGACATCCGACAGCCTGGCAGGCGGCGAAGTACACTTCGCTCTGGCGCTTGAACTCATCGGTTTCGCTGGGGGCATAGCTGCCGACGATGCGCAGACCCGATCGCGGCAGCTGCCACAGCGGGCTGTTGCGCAGTGCCGCCGCGTCGTCCAGCTTCATCCAGGTGTTGACGTAGCTGCGTGGGATCAGCGTCAGGTCGTAAAGCCCGCTGAGCAGCGTCAGCCCTTTCACCAGATCCGCCGGCAGACCCGCATCACCGGTCCATCCCGGCGCCGCCACCATGGCCGCCAGATGCGCACCGGCGGAGCTGCCGCCGACATGGATCCGATCGGGATCGCCGCCATACGCCGCGATGTTGGCATGCACCCAGGCCACGGCCGCCCGGCACTGCCGCACGATCTCATCGAGGCTGGCCATGGGCGCCAGCGTGTAGTTCACCGCCACCACGCAGACGCCGGCCCGCGTCATCGCCTCGGCCATGAAGCCTGAATCCGCCGCGTCCAGCGCCCGCCAGTAGCCGCCATGAATGAACACGAACACCGACGCCGGCCCGGACGATGAAGCCGGATACACATCGAGCCGCTCCGGCTCGGTCGCCCCGAAGGGAATATTGGGCGTGCAGGGAATGCGCGCCTGCACCGCCTGCGTCAGGCTGCGATACGCCGCGATGAACGGCATCACATCGGGCACCGTGCCCCGCGCATCGAATTGCCGGTCCAGCTCCTGCTGATCCCAGTAAAGCGGCATCAATCCCGTTGAGTCCGTCACCTGTCTCTCCTCTGTCACAGCCCGATGAAGGACTGCACGGCATCCGCATCCCGCTCCAGCTCGGCCGACGTGCCACTCCACACCGTGCGGCCCTTCACCAGCACCGTATGTCGGTCGGCCAGCTGCTTCATCACGGCCAGGTTCTTGTCGATCAGCAGAATGGCCAGACCTTCCGCCTTCAGCAGCCGCACCAGCGACCAGATCTCGGCGCGGATCTGCGGCGACAACCCCTCGGTCGCCTCATCAAGGATCAGCAGCGACGGATTGGTCATCAACGCCCGTCCGATCGCCAGCATCTGCTGCTCGCCGCCCGACAGCGTGCGCGCAAACTGCCGGCTGCGCTCGCGCAGCCGGGGAAACACCGCATAGATTCCGGCCAGATTCCACCGCGCCGCCCGGCCGCCGCGCGCGGTCGCCACCAGGTTCTCCGCCACCGTCAGCGTGGGAAACACGTGCCGCCCTTCCGGTACTAGCCCGATGCCAAGCCGCGCCACATGTTCCGGCGCCTGACCTGAGATGGAAACGCCCGCGAACGTCACGCTCCCGCGGCGTGGCGGGGTCAGCCCCATGATGGCGCGCACCGTGGTGGTCTTGCCCATGCCGTTGCGCCCCAGCAGCGTCACCAGTTCCCCGGCGGCCACCCGCAGATGCACGTCGAACAGCACCTGGCTGTCGCCATACGCCGCCTGTAGGCCCGAGACCTCCAGCATCACCCCATCTCCTCGGAGAGATAGGCCGCCAGCACCTTGGGATCCCGCCGGATCTCCGCCGGTGGGCCGCTGGCAATGGCTGCGCCGTAGACCAGAACGGTGATGCGATCGGCCAGCGCGAACACCGCATCCATGTCGTGCTCCACCAGCAGCATCGCGACATGGCCCTTGAGTCCGGCCAGAATACCGGTCATCGCCTGGCTCTCCACCGGCCCCAGCCCCGCCATCGGCTCATCGAGCACCAGCAGCCGTGGCGCCTGCGCCAGCGCCACCGCGAGCTCCAGCTGCTTGCGCTCCCCATGTGCCAGGGCAGCGACCGGCACAGACGCCCGCGCCAGCAGCCCCACCCGATCCAGCGCCATCAGCGCCGCCTCGCGCAACGACGCATCGCCGCGCACCTCCTGCCAGAACCGAAACGAATGCCCCTGTCCCGCCTGCACCGCCATGGCGACATTGGCGAGCGCGCTGTCCTCGCGCAGCAGCTGGGTGATCTGAAACGTCCGCCCGATCCCCAGCCGCGCCCGGCGCGGCGCCGAAAGCCGCCTCACATCGACTCCGTCAAACCTTATCTGGCCGCTGTCCGGCCGCAGTTCGCCGGTCATTTGACCGATCAGCGTGGTCTTGCCCGCCCCGTTCGGGCCGATCAGCGCATGCACCTCGCCCGGAAACACGTCCAGCGACAGATCGTTGGTCGCCACCAGCCCGCCAAACCGTTTGGTCACCCCGCGCAGCGCCAGCAGCGGCGCGGTCACGCCGTCCACCCGATGCGCCGCCGCATCCCCGGCCCCGACAGCGCCACCAGCACCAGGATCGGCCCCAGCACGATCTGCCAGTACTGCGTCCAGCCGGACAGCAGCGTCTCCAGCCCGATCAGCACTGCCGCCCCCAGCAGCGGCCCCCACAGCCGTCCCGCGCCACCGATCACCACCATGATCAGCAGATCGCCAGACTGCGTCCAATGCATCATGTCCGGGCTGACGAACCGGGAAAAATTGGCCATCAGCGCCCCCGCCAGCCCGGCCCCCATGCCCGCCATCCCGAAAAGCACCAGCTTGTACGGATAGGTCGCGATGCCCAGCGCCGCCATCCGCCGCGGACTCTGCCGCTGTCCCGCGATCACCCGCCCGAACCGCGCCCGCATCGCCCGGCCGCACACCAGCAGATACGCCACCAGACACGAAGCAGCGATCCAGTACATCGTCGCCCCGTCGCGCAGATTCAGCGACGCCAGCACGTTCGGCCGTCGGATCAGCAGCCCGTCATCCCCGCCATACGCCTTCAGAGAAACGAACAGGAAATACAGCATCTGCGCGAACGCCAAGGTGATCATGATGAACGGCACCCCCACCGTACGCAGGCACAGCGCGCCCAGCACAAGGGCGAAAGCCCCGCTCACCAGCATCGCCACCGGCAGCGTCACCGCCAGCTCGTCGGTCCCGGGAATGACCCCTAGCAGCGGATCACCCGAGACGAACTGCGCGTTCAGAATGCCCACCGCATAGGCGCCGAGCCCGAAATAGGCGGCATGCCCGAAGCTCACCAGCCCGCCATACCCCAGCAGCAGATTGAGGCTCGACGCCGCCAGCCCCATGATCACGATCCGGGTCGCCAACCCGAGCAGCGACGGCATCCCGAGCCGCTGCACGATCACCGGCACCGCGAACAGCACCGCCAACCCCAGCCAGGGCAGCAGCCGCCGAACCCGCAGTCCCGCCTCACCCATGCGCCGGGAACAACCCGCGCGGCCGCACCAGCAACACCGACGCCATCACCAGATAGATCCCCATCGAGGCGATCCCACCGGCCAGCGCATCCGCATCCGGACCCTGCATCATCATCTGCAGCAGCCCCGGCACCACCGCGCGCAGCAACGTATCCATCCCGCCCACCAGCAGAGCCCCGATCAACGCCCCGCGGATCGACCCGACACCGCCGATGACGATGACCACAAACGTCGAAATCAGGATCTGCTCGCCCATACCGACCTGCACCGCATAGATCGGCCCCGCCAGCAGCCCCGCGAGCCCCGCCAGCGCCGCCCCCAGCCCGAACACCAGCGTGTACAGCCCACGGATCGGCACCCCCATCGCCCGCACCATGTCACGAGATGTCGCCCCCGCCCGCACCAGCATGCCGATGCGGGTGTGCGAAATGAACACCCACATCAGCGCCGCCACGACGACAACGGTCACGATGATCAGCAGGCGGAACACCGGATACGGCACCCCAGGCGCCACCATGACGGTGCCGGACAGCCAGCCGGGCAGGGTGACGAACAAAGGCTGGCGCCCGAACAGCAGCGCCATCGCCTGGTTGAAGAACAGCACCAGCCCGAAGGTCGCCAGCACCTGGTCCACATGATCGCTGGCATAGAGCCGGCGCAGCACCAGGAACTCCAGCACCATGCCCACACACCCCGCCGCCGCCACCCCGGCCAGCACCGCCAGCAGGAACGAGCCCGTCGCCGCCGCCGTCCAGGCCGAAGCATAGGCGCCGATCATATAGAGCGACCCATGGGCAAGATTGATCACGCCCATGATGCCGAACACCAAGGTAAGCCCGGCCGCCAGCAGGAACAGCATGGCGCTGAGCTGCACGCCGTTCAGTGTCTGCTCAATGACCAGGCTCAACGCGACATCGGCCTCAGAGCTTGCACTGCGCCGAATACGCGTCGCCGTAATGGGTCAGAATCTGGTCCTTGGTGCGCAGGCCCGGCTTGCCGTCGGCACCCTTTTCCACCGCCAGCGCATACCAGTTTTGGATCGGATGCTGGTTCGGCCCGAACGCGAAATACCCGCGCACCGAGTCAAACTTCGCCGGCAGCATGGCGGTGCGAAACGCCTCCGGCCCCGCGAACGTGCCGCCGGTTCCCTTCAACGACGCCGCGATCGCCAACGCCGCATCGTACCCCTGGCTGGCGTAGCTGGTCGGGATGCGGCTGTATTTCTTCATGAATTCGGCCACAAAGCGCTTGTTGGCCGCATTGTCGAAATCCGTGTTCCAGTGCGACGCCACCGTCACCCCGATCGCCGAATCGCCCAGCGCCGTGACGATGGTGCTGTCCATGCTCGGCTCGGCCACCGTCATCGCAATCTGCCCCAGCAGGCCGGCCTGCTGATACTGCCGCATGAACGCGATCCCGAGCCCGCCGGGATGGAACTGATACACCGCATCCGGCTTCGCATCGCGGATCTGCGCCATCTCAGCCGCATAATCCGTCTGATCCAGGCGGGTGTAGATCTCCTTCACCACCTCGCCCTTGAACATCCGCTTGAACCCGGTCAGCGCGTCCTTGCCGGCCTGGTAGTTCGGCGCCAGCAGCATCATGCGCTTGTAGCCAAGTCGCTGCGCATTGGCGCCGCCGGCCTCGTGCAGGCTGTCGTTGTTCCAGCTCACCACGTAGTAGTTGCGGTTGCAGTCCTTGCCCGAGAATGTCGAGGGCGCGGCATTGGGGCTGACATAGACGGCATCGTTGTCGAGCAGATCCGGCACCGCCGCCGCCAACAGGTTCGAGAACACGATGCCGGTGAACAGCCGGATCCCTTCGGTCTTGTAGAACCGATCCGCGATCTCCTTGGCCTGCGCCGGCTTGAACGCGTCATTCTCCACCACAAGCTGCACCGGGGCACCGCCCAGCGAGCCGCCTTCCAGATCGACTGCCAGCTGGAATGCGTCGCGGATGTCCTGCCCGAGATACCCGCCCGGCCCGGACAAGGTCGTGATCAGCCCGATCTTGAGCTTCGCCCCCTGCGCCCTGGCGCTGCGCGGCATCAGGCAGGTGCCCAGGCCCGCGGATGCCGATGCGGCCAGCAGCGTGCGTCGTGTGATCATCGTCCTGCCCTCTTTCATAGCGAGACCCAGCCTTCCGGCGGTTGCTTGCCCGGATGCAGCGTGCCGCAATGCGGGCACGTGCGCCTGGCTTCATCGGCGTAGAACGCAGCGTAGAGCGGCGGCAGATCCTTGACGATGTCCTTCACCGCCACCTCGATGCGATACACCAGCCCGCCGCAGGAAAAGCAGAACCATTCGAACCCGTCACGGTCGCCTTCGCGCCGCGCGCCCTCCACCACCAGCCCGACCGAGCCCGGCACCGGCCGCTGCGGCGAATGCCTGACATGGGCCGGCAGCAGGAACACCTCACCCTCGTGGATGACGATGTCCTTGATCGCGCCGTCGTCGACCACCTTCAGCACCATGTCGCCGGTGAGCTGGTAGAAGAACTCCTCGACCGGATCGTCATGGAAATCCACCCGCTGGTTCGGCCCGCCCACCACCTGCACCACCATGCCGGCGTCCTGGAACACCAGCTTGTTGCCCACCGGCGGCTTCAGCAGATGGCGGTGTTCATCGATCCAGGACTGGAAGTTGAACGGCTGGCGCAAGAACATGTCGGTTCCTCTGTTATGCGGCTTGGGCGACGGCGCTGAGCCCGCTGTCGGCAAACGCCGTGCGAATGGCCGAGCGCTCGCTCCCGGTCAGTTCCAGCATCGGCGGACGCACGGCGCCGCCCTGTTGCCCCAGCAGATCCTGCCAGTATTTCTGCGAGGCCTGCGGCTTGTCGCCCGGCCGTGTGCGTTTCATCGCATCGCGCACCGGCTGCAGACTGTCGCGCACCCGCCGCGCGCCGGCGGCGTCACCGGCAAACGCCAGATCCGTGTAGTCGCGCATGCGCCGGTCGGTCGCGGTCTGCAGCAGATAGGGCGGGCTGGAGCAGAGATAGACCTGCCAGTCCAGCTCCAGGATGTTGTCGAGCCACTCGCCCTCGGAGGCGGTGCTGACGATCAGCCGGTCACCCGCCAGCCGCGTCAGCTCGGCATACATCGGCCGCGGCACGCTGTATTTGATCGCCACGACGTTGGGCAGCTCGGCGATGCGCGCGCAGAGCTGCGGCGACATCAGATAGCCGCTGTCCGGATGGCTCCACAGCGCGATGCCGATATCCAGCGCCGCGCTGATCCGCCGATAGTATTCGTAGAGGATCTCGTCCTGGTGCTCGACGAAATGCAGCACCGGCGCATGCACCACGATGAAGTCCGCGCCGATCGCCTGGGCATGCTCGGCCAGCTCCATCACCACATCCATGTTCTGATCCGAACAGGACATGATGGTGCCGGCCCCCTGGGTGCCTTCGATGCCCAGCTCGAACAGCCGCTTGCGCTCTGCCACCGACATCGCGAAGAACTCGCCCTGCTTGCCGCCGACGAACACGCCGTCGATGCCGAGCGCCCCGGTCCAATGCCTCAGATTGGCGAGGAACCCGGCCTCATCGAGGGTGAGATCGGCGGCGGCGAACGGCGTCAGCGCCGCCGCCCAGATGCCGCGCAGGTGGGCGCGGGCATAGGCCTTGGCATCGGCACGGCTGTATCGGCTCATGGGAACGGGGCTCCTGCGTCGGTCCGCCCCCGCATCGCACGCCAAAGCCGCGCCGCGGTCAACGTGCCGCCGACATTATCCCCGGCCGCGGATGATCTGGGCGATGATCGCCACCTCGTCATACACCCGCCATTCCCGCAGGATCTTGCCGTCCTGCAGCTCGAAATGCGACGATCCCAGGATATGCACCGGGCTGCGCGTCACCGGTCCATAGGTCGGCACCCCGCAATAGCTGCCCCGCAGCACCCAGATCACCGCCACGCGCAGCCCCAGCTCCGCCTGCTCGCACACCGCGATGTCGCGGATCTCGATCTGCCCGTCCGGGAACGTCGCCAGCAGGTTGATGATCTCGATCTGATACGGCGTGACATTCTGCACCCGCCGCATCCGCACGCCATGGCAGACGATCCGCTCGCTGACATACTGCGTCACCAGATCGAAGCGCCGCCGGTTCCAGACATGGTCGAACAGCCCGCGCACCAGCGCGCAGGCCTCCAGATGCCGCGGCGGCCGCGCGCCGGAGATGCCCAGCACCGAAGGATCCTCGATCCGCCCGGCGAACGCCCCGGTGGTGGGGGCCGCCAGCATCGCGCTGCCCAGCACCGGGGAACTGGCCGCAAGCTCGGCTGCCACGGCATAGGGGTCGAGCCCCAGCGTCTCCAGCACCGCGAACTCGTCGCGCACCAGCCATTCCTCGACGATGAGGTTGTTCTGCACAAGGCAGTGCGCCACGGTGCGCGAGACGAAATCGTGCCCCGTCGGCGGCCCGTACGTCCAGTACCCGGTATGCGTCCCCGTCTTGAGCACGCGGTGCGAGCTGATGAAGCCCATCGCGCCGCGCTGCTCCCACACCACATCCTCGCCATGGCCGCCGCCGCCGTTGGGAAAGGCCGCGAACTTCTGCACCGAGTTGGCGATCACCATGTCGAAGTCATAGGTCTCGCCGTAGGCGGTGTGCACTTTGATGTCGGTATCGTAATGCTCGCCCAGCCGGCCGATCGCCCGGTCGATCCAGATCGTGTCGGTCCAGCTGAGGATGTAATCGCGCGGATCGCGATACGGCGCATAGGCTTCCGGCGACAGCGATTGCATGACGATACATCCCGCAGTGACATGGCATTCGAATGCATGCTAGGACTGGCCGCGCCCAAGCGGCAAGATGGGGATGGGTTTGATGGAAGCCTCCGCACGACTGATCCGGCAGAGCGACATGGTCGCCTGCAAGCTCGCCTTCATCGACTGCAAGATGCCGGGCTCCACGCTGAAGGAGAACTACTCCCTCATCGGCGCCGGCGTCACCCAGTCGGCTGATCAGGTCGTCAACATCACCGAGCCGCACGGCTTCAGCCTTGGCGTCGCCGCCATGCCGCCCGGCGTCACCAACAACCTGCATGTTCATTACACCGCCGAAGTCTTCATGGTCTACAGCGGCACCTGGGTGTTCCGCTGGGGTGCTGACGGCAAGGACGGCGAGATCGTCGGCGGCCCGGGCGACGTGGTGAGCGTGCCCACCTGGATCTTCCGCGGCTTCAGCAATATCGGCAACGACCACGGCTGGATCTTCACCGCCCTGGGCGGTGACGACACCGGCGGCATCATCTGGCACCCCTCGATCCTCAGCCAGGCGGCCGAGCACGGGCTGTTCCTGACCAAGGACAACATGCTGGTCGACACCGAGGCCGGCGCCCCGCGCCCTGCCGAGGACGCGCTGATGCCGCCGCTCGACCGCGCCACCATCGAAAGCCTGTGCCGCTTCACGCCCGAGCAGATGCGCAGGCGCGTCGTCACCCGCGCCGAGCGCGACTGGTCCGCCCGCGCGCTGCTCGACAGCGTGCTGCCCGGCCATGCCAGCCGCATCGCCCCGGTGATCGGGCATGGCATGTCCCAGGACCTCGCCCACACGCCGCCGATCACCAACCCGCACGGCTTCTCCATGGAATGGCTAATCGTCGAGCCCGGCTGCACCGTGGGCCCGTTCCAGCTCGCCGAGCAGATGGTGATGATGGTGTTCCAGGGCGGCATCGAGGTCACGCTCGACGGCGCGCCCGCCCTGGCGGTGGCCGAGCGCGAGGTGTTCTCGGCACCCGCCCAGGCCTGGCGCAGCATCGCCAATCCCGGCCCGTCCGCCGCCGAGATCGCGGTTGTCATCTCGGGCGACCACAAGAAGCACATCGTCTGGCCGGCCGACATCACCGCCGCCGCCGCGCGCTGCGATGTCGGCGTCGATCATTCCGGCTATCTCGCCCCGCAACGGCTGCTGCCGGCCCGCGCCGCCTAGCAGGGGCATGTCGCGCGCCACCTCCTATGACGTCGCGACCGCGGCCGGGGTCGCACAGTCCACCGTCTCCCGCTGCTTTCGCGCCGACAGCACCATCTCCGCTGAAACCCGCACCAAGGTGCTGCAGGTGGCGGAGCAGCTCGGCTACGTGCCCAACGCCATGGCGCGCTCGCTGATCACGCGGCGCTCCAACATGGTGGCGGTGATCGCCACCCGCTTCACCATGCGCGGCAACCCTGACCTCATCTACGCCCTTGGCGAATCGCTCTCGGCCGCCGGCAAGAGCCTGCTGCTGGTCACCGTCGAGAACGACTGGCCCACTTCCGACGCACTCCGCGGCGCGCTGGAATACCCGCTCGACGGGCTGATCTCCTGCGCCATGCTGGCCGAGGCCGAAATCCGCAGCTTTCTGCGGCGCGGTGTCAGCCTGCTGTTCTACAACCGCAGCGTCAGCCTGCCGCGGATCGACTGTGTGAAGACCGACAACGCCACAGCCGCCGCCGACGTTGCGCGGCGCCTGCACGCGGCCGGCCACCGCCGGCTGCTGTGCGTGGCCGGCCCGCCTGACGCCCCGGTGAGCCAGGAGCGCATCGCCGGTTTCATGGCGGGTCTTGCGGCCTGCGGCGTCGCCCCGCCCGATGTGTTGCACGCCGACTATGCCTATGCCGGCGGCCGTGCGGCCTTTCTCGCCCATCTCGCCACCGCGCCCCGCCCCGACGCCGTGTTCTGCGCCAACGACCAGCTCGCTCTCGGCGTGCTCGACGCCTGCCGCTTCGATCTCGGCCTCGATGTCCCCGCCGACATCTCCGTGGTCGGATTTGACGACGTCCCCGAAGGCGCCCGCCCGACCTACGAGCTCACCACGCTGCGGCAGAACTCGGTGGAAATGGCCCGCATGGCCATCGAGCTGCTGCTGCGCCGCATGCAGGACCCTGCGCTGCCGGCCCGGCGCCTGATCGTGCCCGCCACGCTGGTGGCGCGCGCCTCCGCCCGGCTCGCGTAGAAATGCCAAAAATTAAAGGATTGACACAAAATCCGCCCCGCGCGAGCCTCCGCATTCGAATGCAAAGAGGTGGTCATGTCGCCATTGGGGGATACGCCGATGCCTCACACATCACCCGCCATCCTGGAAGCGCGCGGCATCGTCAAAACCTTCGGCCATGTCGAAGCGCTGCGCGGGGTCGATTTCGCGGCCTATCCCGGTGAGGTCACCGCCCTGATCGGCGACAACGGGGCGGGCAAGAGCACGCTCGTGAAGATCCTCTCCGGCGTCTACCAGCCCACCGCCGGCACCCTCGTCCTGGACGGCCAGGACGTCCAGTTCAGCTCGCCCAGCGACGCCCACGCCAAAGGCATCGAGACCGTCTACCAGGACCTCTCGGTGGCGCCGGACATGACCCCCGCCGCCAACATGTTCATGGGCCGCGAACTGCTGCGCCCCGGCCTGCTCGGCCGGTTCGGCTTTCTCGACAATCCGCGCATGCGCGCCGAAAGCGCCGCCGCCTTCCAGCGCCTCAAGGTCGCGCTGAAGGACATGGACACGCCGATCTCCAGCCTCTCCGGCGGCCAGCGCCAGAGTGTGGCGATCTGCCGCGCCATCATGTGGGCCAAGCGCGTCGTCTTCATGGATGAACCGACCGCAGCCCTCGGCGTGGTGCAGACCCGCCGCACCCTCGAACTCATCCGCCGCATCCGCGACACCGGGGTGGCCATCGTGCTGGTCAGCCACAACATGCGCGATGTCATCGAGGTCGCCGACAGCATCGAGATCCTGCGCCTTGGCCGCCGCATCGCCCGCCTGCGCAACGACGGCGTCACCATCCAGGACCTCGTCGGCGCCATGACCGGCGCGCTCGACAGCACCGACGAAAGCCAGGCCGCATGACCCGGACCTCCACCATGGCCGAGACCGGCCAGCCCACCACACCGCTGCAGCCGCCGCCCAGCCTGGCCCGCATCCTGCGCCGCGCCGCGATCTCCTCGCCCGCCTATATGGGCGTCATCCTCATCGTGCTGGTCGGCTTCTTCACCGCCACGCGGCCGGACACGTTCGCCAGCGTCTTCAACGTTCGCAACATCTTCCTCGACGCCTCGACCCTGCTGATCCTTGCCACCGGCATGACCTATGTGATGGTCGCCGGCGGGTTCGACCTGTCGATCGGCTCGGTGCTCGTCTTTGCCGGCGTCTCCGCCGCCAAGACCATGGAGGCGCTGGGCGGCGAGGGGATCGGCGTGCTGCTGGCCGGCACCGTCGTCTCGCTGCTCGCAGGCGCCGCCTGGGGAGTGTTCAACGGCTTCTGCATCGCCCGCCTGCGCGTCTCGGCGCTCATCACCACGCTCGGCTCCATGGGCGCGGCCCTTGGCTTCGCCTATCTGCTCACCGACGGCAACGACGTGCGCACCGTGCCGAAGCTGCTGATGTCCATCGGCCATGGCACCGTGCTCGGCGTGCCCTGGCTGGTCGTGATCACCACCGTCGTTGCCGTCGCCGCCGCCGTCATCCTGCACATGACCAGGTTCGGCCGGCACACCTACCTCGTCGGCTCCAACCCCGAGGCCGCGCGCCGCGCCGGCATCAACGTCCAGCGCCACCTCATCATGCTGTACGGTCTCAGCGGCCTGCTCGCCGGCCTCGCCGCCATGCTCTCACTCGGGCGGTTCTCCACCACCACCCTCGAAGGCCACGGCACCGATCCGCTGGAGGCCGTCACCGCCGTCGTGCTCGGCGGCACCAGCCTCTACGGCGGCAGCGGCACCATCATCGGCACCGTCGTCGGCGTGTTCATCCCCGCCGTGCTGGCCAACGGCTTCATCATCCTCGGCGTCGAACCGTTCTGGCAGATGGTCGTCATCGGCTTCGTCGTCATCGCCGCCGTCTATGTCGATCAACTGAAGCGCCAGGGTCGGGATCGCGTCTGACCCGCGCACAACAACAGGAAACCACCATGAAACGCAGCCTCGCCGTCCTCACCACCGCACTCTGCCTCAGCCTCGCCGCCGGCGCGGCGCAGGCCAAGGACTACAAGATCACCTACATCATGGGGCTCACCGGCAACCCGTTCTACACCTCGGTCGCCTGCGGCGGCGCCGCCGCCGCCAAACGCCTTGGCGGCATCGCCTTCGACGCGCAAGGCCCCGCCCAGTATCAGCCCGCCCTGCAGCTGCGCGTGCTCGATGCCGTCATCGCCTCCAAGCCCGACGGCATCCTGTTCACCGCCGACGACCCGGTGGCGCTGACGCCCACCCTGCAGCAGGCCAAGGACATGGGCATCAAGATCCTGTCCATCGACGGCGACATCCAGGACATGTCGGTCGCCATCTCCAACATCCAGTCCAACAACTACGAAGGCGGCCGCCAGGCCGGCGAATATCTGGCCAAGGCGCTCGACGGCAAAGGCGTGGTGATGGCGCTGATGAACTCGCCCGCCGCCAATGTCTCGCAGTTTCGCCTCAAGGGCTTTGTCGACGAGATCGCCAAACACCCCGGCATGACCTTCCTCGGCCCGCAATACTCCAACAACCAGACCGCCAAGGCGGCCTCGATCATCACCGCGACCGTGGCCGCCCACCCGGAGCTGGCCGGCGTGTTCACGCTGACCACCAACAACACCGAAGGTGCGACCACCGGCGTGCGCGAGGCGCAGCGTGAGGGCAAGATCAAGATCGTCGGCTTCGATACCTCAGACCCGATCGTCGAAGGCATCCGCCAGGGCATCATCTCGGCCGATATCGTGCAGTATCCGTATCACGTCGGTGAACTCGGCGTGGAGGCGATGAAGGCGGCGCTGGATGGCAAGCCGGTGGAGCGGCAGATTCCGAGCACGTTTGTCATTGCCACGCCGCAGAATATCGATACGCCGGAAGTCCAGAAGTATATTTATAAGACACATTGTGATTGAAGGAAGGGCTTCTTTTTTGAAAAAAGAAGCAAAAAACTTTTTACCGGCTGGCGCCCCGCTCCGGAGAGGGGTTCGCTCCAACGATAGAAAGTCTTTTGCTTCTTTTCTTCAGAAAAGAAGTGCTTGTTTAACTCAACGGCTTCGCCGACCCATCCCAAGCCGCCGCCAGCGCCAGCCTGGCCAGCGCCGGCAACGACTTCACCCCCGACCGCGTCATGATCGCCGCGCGATGGTTCTCCACCGTCCGCTGGCTGATCCCCAGATCCATCGCGATGTTCTTGCTCGGATGCCCGGCCAGAACCAGCTTCATGATCTCATGCTGCCGCGCCGTCAGGCCCGACAGGCGCTGCACCGCCTCGACATGCCACGCCGTCAGCTTGCCGCTGTCGCGCGAATTCTCCAGCGCCCGCGTCAGACTGTCCATCAGCTCCGTCTCGCGCGCCGGCTTCTCGATGAAGTCCGACGCCCCGGCGTTCATCGCCTGAACCGCCATGCGCACATCGCCATAGCCCGTGATCATGATCGCCGGCAGCGTCTGCCCATCGCGGCGCAGATGCTGCAGCAGCTCCAGACCGCTCATCCCCGGCAGGTTGGCATCGACCAGCAGGCAGCAATCCGGCCCGGGATGGAAATGCGTCAGAAACGCCTCGCAGGAGCCGAAATCCTGCACCAGCAGCCCGTTCTGCTCCAGCACCTCGCGCAGCGTCTCGCGCACCACCGCGTCGTCATCCACCACATAGACCAAGGTTCCTGCCGACGCCCGCGGGGCGGCGGGCGGGCGCACCGGTGCTGCAACGGCCGCGACCAGCGGCGGCAGCAGCCGCTGGATCACCTCGTTCAGCTCGTCCACCTTCACCGGCTTGCTGAGATAGACGCAGTTGCCCATGGCGATCTCGCGCAGCGTGCGCGTCGAGATCTCGCCGGTCAGAATCACCACCGGCACCTGGCGCTGCACCATCTCGCGCAGCCGCGTCGTCACCTGCATGCCGTTCAGCCCGTTGGGCAGATTGTAGTCGGCGAGAATGAGGTCCGGCTGCAACGGCCCATGGCGCACCCGCTCCAGCGCCACCACCCCGTCCGACGCGGTGATGACGGCATGCCCCTCATTGACCAGGAACATTGACAGCAGCTCGCTCACATCCGGATCGTCCTCGATCACCAGGATCGTGCCGGTGCGCATGCCGCTGGCCACAGCCGCCGAAACCGGCTCCACCGCGGGCCGCGCCACCACGGTCTCGCCGGGGATGGCCACCTCGATGGTGAACGCCGAGCCCATCCCCATCCGCGAGCGCACCCGCACCCGATGCCCCATCAGCGTCGCCAGCCGCTTGACGATCGACAGCCCCAGCCCCAGGCCCCGGCTGCGCTCGCGCGCCGCGTTGTCGAGCTGGTGATACTCGTCAAAGATCGCCTTGTGCTCGCCTGGGGGAATGCCGATGCCGGTGTCCCACACCTCGATGGACAGCACCCCGCCATGGCGCCGGCAGCCCATCAGCACCTTGCCGGTCTCGGTGTATTTGATGGCGTTGGAGAGCAGGTTGCGCAGCATCTGCTCCAGCAGCGCGGGATCGCTGCGCACGATCTGGCTGCACTTCACCACCCGCAGCGACAAGCCGCGCGCCTGGGCGTTGTAGATGAACTCGCCGCGCAGCTGTTCCAGCAGATCTTTGATCGGGAAGTTCACCGGATTGGCGCTGACGGTGCCGGCCTCGATCTGGTTGATGTCGAGCAGCGTGTTGAGCATGCCGGTCATGGCGCCCAGCGTCTCGTTGAGCCGCGCCACCAGCTTCAGCGGCATCGCCCCGGTGACCGACTTGGACAGCAGCCCCTGCAGCAGCGCCAGCGTCTGCAGCGGCTGGCGCAGATCATGGCTGGCCGCGGCGAGAAAGCGCGACTTCGCCACGTTGGCCAGCTGCGCCTGCCGCTCGGCCGCCTTGAGGTCGAGCCCGATGCGCCTGCGGTCGGTGATGTCGATGAAAGTGATCACCACCCCTTCGATCTCATCGTTCTGTGTGCGATACGGCAGCACGCGGCGGATATACCACGCGCCGGTGCGGGCCTCGATCTCGCGCTCGATAGGCTGCTGCGATTTCAGCACCGCCTGCGAGTCCGCCATCAGCCGCCCGTCGGCGGCCAGCGAGCTCAGATCGGCGATCGGCCGGCCGATATCGCCGGGGATGACGTTGAACAGCAGCTTGATGGTGGGGGTGAAGAAGCGGATGTTGAAGTTCTTGTCGAGAAACAGGGTCGGGACGTCAGTGCTGTAGAGAATGTTCTTCAGGTCGTTGGACGTGGTCCGCTGGCCTTCCAGCGTTTCCTGAAGCTGACTGTTCAAGGTGTTCAATTCCTCATTGAGTGATTGCAGCTCCTCCTTCGAGGTGAGCAGTTCCTCGTTGGCCGCCTGATGTTCTTCATTGATCGAGGACGCCTCATCGTTCACCGCGCGCTGCTCCTCGGACGCGACATCGAGGTCGCGGATCGCGGTGGTGAGGTCACGCCGCGTGGTCGAGAGCTCCTGCTCCAGCTCCGCCACCCGGGTCTTCTCCTCCGCCGTCTCGTTGCCGGACCGGGTCCGCTCGGCGGTCGGCTCATCGACGAAGCAGATCAGCAGCATCTCCAACGGATCGCCCGGCACCGGCTGCACCACGATGTGGAACGAGTAGGTGTCGCCCATCCGCTCCAGCTTGCCGCCGGGCACGACGACGCGGATGTTCTCCTTGCCGGCCCGCTGGATCGCCAGGCGCAGACTGGTCCGCACGCCTTCGCGCACCATCGACAGCAGATCCGGGTTGGGCAGGCCCGGCGGCACACGCAGATAATTGTCGGTGGGGCCAAGATAATAGAGGCATTCATGGTTGCGGTTGACCAGCACCGCCGCCGGCGCATAGGTCTCCAGCACCAGCCGGCGGCACAGCTCGGCCAGCGCCGAGGGCCGCGCGGCGAAGGATTCCGGCCGCCGCCGTGCTGATGGCGGGGCGGCGACCGGCGCAAGCGTCCGCCGCGGCTCCAGCGGGTGGTTGATGCCGATGCGGCGGTAAATCCGCTCCGGTTTCGAGACGACGGCGAACAGGCCGTCGCCGTTGCCGATCGTCTCGGCGCTGCCGAGCACCAGCACGCCCTCGTTGCGCAACGCGAAATGGCAGTGATCGATCACCCGCGCCTGCGCGTCGGCCTGCAGATAGATCAGCAGGTTGCGGCACGAGACCAGATCCACCCGCGCGAACGGCGGATCGACCAGCACGTCATGGATGGTGAAGATCACCAGGCTGCGCAGCTCCGGTGTCACCTTGTAGCCCTGCGGCTGGCGGGTGAAGAACCGGGAGAGCCGCGCCTGGGACACATCGGCCGCGATGCTCTCGGGATACAGCCCGGCCCGGGCGATGGCGACCGCATCGGGGTCGCGGTCCGAGGAGAACATCTGCAGCTTCACGTCGCGCTGCGAGGCCAGGATCGCCTCGCGGAACAGGATGGCGAAGGAATAGGTCTCCTCGCCGGTGCTGCACCCGGCGATCCAGACCCGCAGCGGCAGGTCGATCGGCTGGTGGCGCACGAGGTCCGGGATCACCGATTTGGCCAGCAGCGCGAACACGGCGGGGTCGCGGAAGAAGCTGGTGACGTTGATCAGCAGGTCGGTCGCCAGCAGCTCCAGCTCATCCGGATCGGATTCCAGCAGGGCGATATAGCGGTCCATGTCGCCATTGACGGAAAGGTTCAGCGCGATGCGCCGTTCGATGCGCCGCTGCAGCGTGCCGCTTGTGTACTGGGTGAAATCATGCATGGTGCGGGTGCGCAGCAGCTCGATGATGGTCTGCAGCTTTTCCGACAGCGGCACGATGGAGGCTGCCGCCTCATCTGTGGCGCGATCTTCGCGCTGCACGGCCATGATCGCCGCCGCCATGTCGGCCACCTTCAGCACCGCATCGACACAGCCCGACGCGATGGCGCTGCGCGGCATGCCGGGATGGCCAGCCTCGTCCGGGTCCTGCGCGATGACATAGCCGCCGTGCTGGCGGATCGCCATCAGCCCCGCCGTGCCGTCGGACCCGGTGCCGGACAGCACCACGCCTGTGGCACGTGCGCCGCATTCCAGCGCCATGCTCTCGAGCAGTTGGTCGAACGGCATATGCGGTCCCGCGCCCGCGACGCGGTCGGACAGCACGAGAAGCCGGTCCCGGACGGTGAGATCGGCGGCCGGCGGGATGACATAGAGATGGTTGGGCAGGATCGCTTCGCCCTGGCGCGCTTGCGCGACGGGCAGGCCGGTATGGCCGCGCAGCAGCTCGACCAGGATGCTCGCATGGTTGGGGGCGAGGTGCTGGACCAGCAGGTAGGCCATGCCGCTGTCATACGGTAGCGCCTCCACGAGACGTCGGCAGGCGTCGAGTCCTCCTGCGGAGGCGCCGATTCCCACGAGAGCGCATCCCGGATATGGCGCGCGTTTTGTGTCCGGCATGTTGTTCTGTCTTTGTCAGGGGTGCTTCACGGCCAGTAAACCCAGAGTTGCTGGGGCTTTCAGGACGTGCATCGAGCAGTCTCTCACAAACTAGCTCGCACCGATTTGTCGTGTCCATCGCTCATTGAAATCAAAGCTGATTGATGTTGATGCATGATGGACACGATAGAAACATCTGACAGACGGCAAAGTTCCCTGGAGAACTTTGGTGTCATGTTTTGCGATATCCGACCACCAGCAGCAGCGCGCCGGCGGCGATGGCGCCGAACGCTGCGATATTGGGGAAGGTGACGACGTGCTGCTGCGCGACCGACGCGGTGATCGGGCCGACCTGGACGACCGGTTTTTCCGTGGTGTACGACATCTGCCGGACGCCGAGGATGCCGATGCCGACCAGCAGCAGCAGCCCGCCGAGGATGCTGACGGCTTTCATCACTTGCTCAGGTTGATCTGGCGGGGCGAGGTGAGTGCGCCGGTGCCGGCGCCGACTGCGCCGCCGATGAGCGCGCCTTCGACGGGGGCGCCGACCAGGGAGCCGCCGAGCAGGCCCACGCCGGCGCCGATGCCGCCGCCGGAGAGCGCGCGTTCGCCGGTGCTATGTCCGCAGGCGGACAGGGCGAGCGCCAGCAGCACGGGGGCGAGGATGAGAATTCGGTTCATGGAAGGTTTCCAGTTCGGATGCGTGTCCACCCCTGCGTAGCCCTTGCGGCGGGGTTACAACAGCATCGGGAACTACCCATATCGGCCGCGCGCGGCGCCCGGCCTACGACCCACCCCAACGATCAAAAAGTCTTTTGCTTCTTTTCTTCAGAAAAGAAGTGCTTGCTTCAAATCAATGCCGTTTCAAACAGCGCCCCGGTCGTTCCATCGCTGATCCCCATATCCGTCACATGCGGCCCGGGATTGCAGGCGAGACTGGCGCCGACGACGGATTTGAAGGTCAGTGTCGGCGGCATCCAGTCCGCCACCAGGTCGGCTGACGCGCGCAGGGTTTGCAGGGCGGTTGCCACATGCTGGGCCGGGGCGTCGCTGATCAGCCCGCAGATCGGCAGCGGCAGCGCGGCCTTGACGACTCCTGCTTCCGCCACCGCCATGCCGCCGCTGGCTTCGGTGACCGCGTTGGCGGCGGCGGCGAGGCTTTCGGCGTCGGTGCCGAAGACGATGAGGTTATGGCTGTCATGGGCCACAGTGGTGGCCAGCGCGCCGGTCCATTGGCCCCAGCCGCGCAGCACGCCCATCACCGGTTTGGCGGGGGCGAGGCCGTGGCGGTGGATGACGGCCATCCACAGCGCGCCGTCGGGCAGCACGACGTGGCCGTCGCGCACATCGGCGTCGGTTTCGCCCCATTGGGTGAAGCGGGGCCGGTCGACGGTGCGCAGCCGGGCGGTGTTGCCGTGGGTCCTGAGGGTGAAATCCGCCGGCGTGAACAGCGGCACGTGCATGGTGTTGCCGGGCAGGGCCACCGGATCGGGGCGGGTGGCGGCGGTGAGCGTGCCGTGGGCTGCGACCGGCACGCCATCGGCGAACACGTCGCTGACCGCGATGTCACGCGGGTCTGACAGCACGATGAGGTCGGCCCGGCGTCCGGCGGCGATGAGGCCGAGGTCGTGGCGATTGAGGCGCATGGCGGCGTTGAGGGTGGCCGCGCGCAGGGCCTCGATCGGCGGCAGGCCGTGGCTGATCAGCCGGCGCAGCAGGGCGGACAGGCCGCCTTCGCGGATCAGGTCGTCGGGGAAGATGTCATCGGTGCAGAGTGTGAGCGTCTGCGGCACGCGCGGGAGGGAGAGAAGGGCCGCGACCGCATCGGGCAGCACGTGCGGGTGCGAGCCGCGCAGCTCCACGGTGAAGCCGGCGCGCAGCTTGGCCAGCAGATTTTCGCCGGAGCCGATTTCGTGATCGCTCTCGATGCCGGCGGCGGCGAAGGCCTGCAGGCTGGCGCCTGCGAGGTCGCGCGCATGGCCGCAGACCAGTTTCGGGCTGGCGAGGCCGGCGGCGACGATGCCAGTCATTTTCGGGCTGCGCTCCAGCACGCCGCGCATGTCCATCACCTCCGCCACCCCCGCGACATCCGGCCAGGACAGCATCTCCGCCATCTCCTTCGCCTCGAACACCGCGCCGGCGCGTTCCAGGCCGGGCGCGCTGGGCACGCAGGAGGGGGCGAACACCAGCACGCGCAGCGGCAGGTCGCGGCTGGCGTCGATCGCCCAGCGCACGCCGTCGAGCCCCAGCACGTTGGCCAGTTCGTGCGGATCCCAACAGATGGTGGTGGTGCCCTGCGGCACAACGATCTCGGCGTAGCGGCGCGGCGTGATCATGCTGCTTTCGATGTGCAGATGCGTGTCGATCAGACCGGGGGCGATGATCCGGCCGGTGACATCCATGATCCGGGCCGCATCGCTGCGGCTGCCGGTGGGGTGGACGCTGGCGATCATGGGGCCGACCAGCCCGATATCGGCGGGGCGGAACTCGCCGGTGGCCATGTCGGCCACGGTGCCGCCGGTCAGCAGCCAGTCGAACGGGGCGGCGCCGCGGGCGGCGGCCACGGCGCGGTCGCGCAGGGCGGGGTCGTTGAGATCGGTCATGGCGGGGCCTCCGGGCGGACGGGGTGGGGGAGGGCGGCGAGCAGCGTTCTGGTATAGGCGTGGGCGGGGGCGGACATCACCTGCGCGGCTGCGCCGTGTTCGACGATGCGGCCGCGATACATCACCACGACCCGATCGGCGATGGCGCGGACCACGCCGAGATCATGGGTGATGAACAGGCAAGCAAGGCCGTGTTCGCGCTGCAGGTCGCGCAGCAGGCGCAGGATATGGGCGCGCACCGATACGTCGAGGGCGGAGACCGGTTCGTCGGCGATGATGACGCGCGGGTTGGAGGCGAGCGCGCGGGCGATGCCGACGCGCTGGCGCTGGCCGCCGGAGAGTTCGTGCGGCAGCCGGTCGCGGAACCGGGCGGGATCGAGGCCGACCCGCTCCAGCAGCGCATCGATCCGCTGCTGGGATTCGGCGCGGCCGAGCCCGAGATTGTGCCGCAGCGGCACGCCGAGGCTGCCGGCGATGCTGCGGCGCGGGTTGAGGCTGGTGAAGCTGTCCTGGAACACCACCTGGACGTCCGCGCGGAAGCGCCGCCGCGCCGCGCCATCGCGTGTTGCGATATCGGCCGCGCGGTAGAGGATGCGGCCTTCGTCCGGCCGGTCCAGCCCCAGCAGCATCCGCCCCAGCGTGCTTTTGCCGCTGCCGCTTTCGCCTACCACGGCCACGGTCTCGCCCGGGGCGATGGCGAGGGACACACCGTCCACCGCCCGCAGCGCCGGGCGTGGCGCAAGCCAGCCGCCGCCGGGAAAGACGCGGGCGACCTCGTGCGCCTCCAGGAGCGGATCAACCGGCATCGCGCCACGCATCGATCCTGTCGTGCGACCGCCAGCACGCATCCGCCCGCACATCGCCCCGCGGCGTGAGCGCCGGCGCAGTCCGGCACAGCTCGACGGCCAGCGGACAGCGCGGCTGAAACCGGCAGCCCGTCGGCATGTCGGCCGGGGAGGGGACCCGGCCGGGAATGCCGAACAGCGCCTTTGCATCCGCCGCGGTGGCCAGCGTGCTGCGCACCAGGCCCTGGGTGTAAGGGTGGCGCGGGGCGGTGAACAGCGCTGCGGCCGGCCCGGTCTCGACGATGCGTCCGGCATACATCACCGCCACCTGGGTGCAGCGTTCGGCCACGACGGCGAGGTCGTGACTGATCAGCAGCACGCCCAGGCCCAGTTCGCGCTGCAGACGCCCCAGCAGATCGAGAATGCCGGCCTGCACCGTCGCGTCCAGCGCCGTGGTCGGCTCATCGGCCAGCAGCAGATCGGGACGCATCGCCAGGGCGGCGGCGATCAGCACGCGCTGGCGCTGTCCGCCTGAGAGCATGTGCGGGAAGCGCCGCGCGATGCCGGCGGGGTCCGGCAGATCGACCAGGCGCAGCAGCCGCAGCGCCTCGGCCGCGGCGCCGCTGGCGCGGCCGTGGATGCGCAGCGCCTCCGCCACCTGGGCGCCGACCGGCATCAGAGGATCGAGAAACGCCGAGGGGTCCTGGAACACCATGCCGATCTGCGCGCCGCGGATGGCGCGAAGCTGCCGGGGCGACATTGTGCGCAGATCGACGCCATCGAGCCGGATCTGGCCGGCGCGAATGGCCAGATCCGGGCTTGGAAACAGCCCCATCACGGCAAAGGCGGTCAATGACTTGCCGCTGCCGCTTTCGCCCACCAGCCCCACTGTCTCGCCACGATCGACACGCAACGACACATGCTGCACCAGCAGTGTGCCACGCAGCCCAACGGATAAAGAGTCGATCTCCAGCAAGGTCATGCGCCGCGCCCGCGCGGATCGAGCACCTGGTTCAACGCGTCGCCCAGCATGTTGAAGCCCAGCACCACGGCGGCGATGGCTGCCCCGGGAAACGCCGCCATCCACCAGGCGCTGCGCAGATATTGCTGCGCCTCGTTGAGCATGCCGCCCCAGGACACGCGGTCGGGGTCGCCCAGCCCGAAGAACCCCAAGCCCGCTTCCAGCAGAATGGCGGTGGCGACATCTAGCGAGAACAGCACGATCACCGACGCCAGCACGTTGGGCAGGATCTCCACCAGCGCCACGGACAGTGCCGGCATGCCGCCGACCCGTGCCGCATCGACATAGCCGGCGTGGTGGAGTGCGGCATACAGCCCGCGCACCACCCGCGCCGTCTGCGGCCAGGCCAGCACCGCCAGCACCACGATCACCCGCGTGATGCCGGGGCCGAACAGGGCAACCGCGATCAGCGCCAGCATGAAGCGCGGCACGGTCTGGAAGAACTCGGCCACGCGCATCAGCACCGTATCGACCCAGCCGCCGAGAAACCCGGCCGCAGCCCCCACCGCCACGCCGATCACCAGCCCGATCGAGGCCGTCACCACCCCGACCAGCAGCGACACCCGCGCGCCGTACGCCAGCTCCGCCCAGATGTCGCGGCCGAGATCGTCGGTGCCGAGCAGATGGCCGGCACTGCCCGGCGGCAGCAGCGCGTCGGACGCGCCATCGAACGGATCGCCCGCCAGCAGCGGCGCCAGCACGGCCAGCAGCAGGGCCGCCAGCACGATCGCGGCCGCCGCCGGGCCGGTGCGGGTGGCGAGGAAGCGCCTCATCGGCTGATCCTGGGGTCGATGACCTGCTGGAGGATGTCGGTGGCCAGGTTCGCCAGCACCACGCACAGCGACACCACGAGCAGAATGCCCAGCATCACCGGCGTGTCGCGCTGCGAGATCGCGCCGTACAGCAGCCGGCCGATGCCGGGCCAGCCGAACACCGTCTCGATCAGCGCCGAGCCCGCCAGCACGAATCCGGCATTGGTGCCGATCACGCTCACCACCGGGCCTGCCGCGTTGCGCAGACCGTGGCGCAGGATCACCCGCAGCTCCGACGCCCCGCGCAGCCGTGCGGCGAGGATGAAATCCGACGACAGCGCCTGGATCATCGACGACCGGGTGATCCGCGCGATCAACGCGAGATAACGCACCGAAAGCGCCAGCGCGGGCAAGGCGAGGTAGGACAGCTTCTCCAGAAACCCCGGCGGCGCCAGCGACCGCACCGACGCATCCCCCTGCGCCGGCAGCCAGCCCAGCCACACCGCGAACACCAGAATAAGCATCTGCCCGAGCCAGAACTCCGGCACCGAGTAGCCGGCCAGCGACACGGTCTGCACCAGCGTGTCCAGCCAGCGCCCCTGGCGTCGTGCGGCCAGAATGCCCAGCAGCACCCCCAGCACGCTGGCCAGGGTCAGGGCGGTGACGGTGAGCGACAGCGTCGCTGCCATCCGCTCCAGGATCAGCTGGGCGACCGGCTGGCGGTTGGCGAAGGAATAGCCGAGATCGCCTTGCGCCACCTGGGCCAGGTAGGTCGCGAGCTGCACCCAGAGCGGCCGGTCCAGCCCGTAGGCGTGCCGGATCGCCACCAGCGTGCCGGGCGGCGCCGGAAAATCGCCCATCAGGATCTGGGCGGGATCGCCGGGGGCGGCGCGGATCAGCAGGAAATTGACGATGGCCACGCACGCCATCATCGGCACCGCCACCAGCAGGCGGCGCAGAATGAACGCGGCCAGCGCGCCGGCGCGCATCATCTATCCCGCGATCGAAACACCGGCCCATTGGTCGCGCGGATCGAGCCCCGGCCAGAGGCCGGCGAGGCGCGGGCTTGCGAAATCCACCGTCTTCTCGTCGAACAGCACCAAGGATGGGATGTCGACATTGAGAATCCGCTGCAGCTGGCGGTACAGCTCCGCCCGCTTGCCCCGGTCCGGCTCGCTCAGCGCAGCCCCCAGCAGCCGGTCGACGTCGATGTTGGAATAGCCGGACGCATTGGTCAGCATGGCGTGGCTGGTGTCGGTCTGATAGATGCGGTGATAGCCGATGGCGGGGTCGCCGGCTGAGAAATACGACTGCAGGGCGATCTCGAAATCCCGGCGGGCGAAGACCCGGTCGTTCAGCACCGAGCGTTCCAGCGGCACCAGCTGCACGTCCATGCCGATGGCGCGTAGGTTCTCGCGCAGGATGTTGGCGGTGGCGACCATCTGCGGCCGGGCCGCGTCATACAGCACGCGCGGCTTGGTGTCGGGCTTGAAGCCGGTCTCCGCCAGCAGCGCCTTGGCAGCAGCCGGTTCCAGCGGGTAGAGCTTGGCATAGGCGCTGTCGGCGTCGGTCAGCCAGCCGAAGCCGTCGCCGAATGAGCCGTAGCCCGGCGTGGCCAGGCCGTTCATCACCTGGCGCACCATCCGCCCGCGATCCAGCGCCTCGGCCACGGCGTGGCGGGCGCGGATGTCGGAGAACGGCGCCGTCGCGGTGTTGAACATGGCGAAATACACCGCAGGGATGTTCACGCCCTGGCGCAGCTGCAGCTTGCCTTGCGCCATCAGCTGCAGCTCGCCGGACTTGGGGAGATAGAAATCCGGCGCGAAATCGGCCTCGCCGGTCTCGAGTGCGGTGATGCGGCTGGCTGGCTGCGGAATGATCTGGAACACGATCCGGTCGAGCCCCGGCTTCGGCGCGCCCCAGTAGTCGGGATTGCGCACCACGGTGATGGCGCTGCCCCGGGCCCAGCTGGCGAATTTGAACGGCCCGGTGCCGATCGGCGCCTGGTTGGCCGGGTTGGCGGCGATGTCGGTGCCGGCATAGACATGTTTGGGCAGGATCGGCGCATCGAACACGCTGAGCTGCTGCAGGAACGGCGCGTAGGGCGATTTCAGCGACACCGTCACCTTGTCGGGGGCGGCGGCGGTCGCCACCGCGCCGACGCGGCGGAAGGTGGCGCTGGCGCGCGGATGCGATTTTGCCAGTATTTCGCTGAAGGTGAACACCACGTCGTCGGACGTGAACGGCGTGCCGTCGTGCCAGCGCACGCCCTGGCGCAGCGTGAAGTCATAGCGCAGCCCGTCGGGGCTGACGGTCCAGGACGTCGCCAGCGAGGGCTGGGCGGTATAGCTGCGATCGGTCCAGACCAGGCCTTCCAGCACCTTCGCGCAGACATCGCCGGCGGTGTAGTCGGTGGTGATGCCGAGGTTGAGCGTGGGTGGATCGGCGTCGATCACCAGCACGGCGGTGGCGGGTTCGGCGCGTGCCGCCAGGGGGGCCAGGGCGAGGGCTGCGGCGCCGACGCCGAAGCTGCGGCGGCCGAGAACAACATTCATGCGTGATCTCCCAGAACGGACTGCACCAGCCCCGCGAACAGGCGCACGCCCTGCTCCAGCGAGGCTTCATCGATGTCGAAATCCACCGCATGGTGGACGGCCGGGATATCGCTGCCAATGAGGAAATACGCGGCCTTGCCGCCGTGGTCCTGCACACGCTGCATCATGAAGGTGGCATCGTCGCCGCCGCCGATCGACCATCCCTCATGCACCCGCGTCACGTCGGGCATGGCGCGAGCGACCTGCTCCACTAGGGCGACGGCCTCGGGGCTCTGCACGATGCCGGCGCTTTTGCCCATTACGCGGGTCTCGAACGTGCATCCGTGCATCGCGGCCGCGCCTTCCAGCACCGCCTGGGCGCGCTGCTCCATAAAGGCGAGAGAGGCGGCCGAGCCGCCGCGCACCTCGATCATCATTTCGCAGCGATCGGCGATGATGTTGCGGCCGGACCCCGCGGTCATCCTGCCGACATTGACCAGCGTGCGTTCCTCGCCATGCCGCGAAATGCCGTAGAGACCCAGCGCCGCGGTGGCGCCGGCCAGCAGGGCGTTGCGCCCGTCCTGCGGCCCCATCGCGGCATGGGCGGCGCGGCCGTGGAAGGTGACGTCGATCTTGGTGGAATACAGGAACCCGGTGGCCTCGGCGGCGATTTCGCCGCTGGGCAGGAAGCAGCCGAGATGGCCGCAGAAGAACCAGTCGACATCGTCGAGCAGGCCGGACTGCACCATCGGCCAGGCGCCGCGCCCGCCTTCCTCCGCCGGCTGGAAGATCAGCTGCAGCGTGCCGCGCCAGCCGGCGGCGGGGTGGGCGAGCTGTTCGGCGAGGGCGAGGCCGATGGCGGTGTGCCCGTCATGCCCGCAGGCATGCATCCGACCGGGGGAACTGGAGCGCCAGCCGGCGTTGGGGCGATGGCTGTCGGCCTCGGTCTCCGCCACCGGCAACGCATCCATGTCGAAGCGCAGCGCCAGCACCGGCCCTTCGCCGCGGCTGAGCTCGGCCACCACGCCGGTCTGGCCGCCGGGCATGCGGGCGATCCAGGCGGGATCGGCGCCGTTGGCCAGGGCCGCCGCCTGGGCCGCCGCAACGTCCGCTTCCGACGGCGCGCCGAGCATGGCATCCGCCCGCATCACATCGGGACCGACAGCGACCTTCCAGCCAAGTCCGCTGAGCCGGGAGGCCGCGCGCGACGCGGTGCGGTATTCCAGAAACCCGAGCTCGGGATGCCGGTGCATGTCACGGCGCAGGGCGATGACCGGCGAGTCGTTGGAAATCGTGTCCATGGTGCGTCTCACGGGGAATGCTGCGGCACAGTGTTCCGCCCGCCTGCCCGCGAGTTCAAGCCCCAGACGCCTTGCAGAACGCGGATCATCGGGTTTCACTGTTCACATGACCTGCCAGATCCGCCTCGAACCGCTCACCGCCGCCGCCTTCGCCCCGTTCGGCGATGTGGTCGATCCACCGCCACTCGGCGAACGCGCGGCCTTGAGCGAAACGCTTGTCACATCAGCCGCCACCCCGCGCCTGTCGTTCAGCCACATGCCGCCCTGGGACCTGCCGCTGACCGCCACCCAGATGGAACGCCATCGCAACTCCGCCCAGTGCTTCGTCCCCGTCGACGTTTCGCGCTACGTCATCCTGGTCGCCCCCGATGCAAACGGGACTCCCGATCCCGCCGGGCTGCGTGCCTTCGTGGCAAGCGGTGACCAGGCCGTGAACTACCACCGCGGCACCTGGCACCACCCGCAGCGCCCGCTCGACCGGCCGGGCCGTTTCGCGGTGCTGATGTGGACCACAGGGGACCGCGCGCAGGACGAGGAATGGGCCACGCTGCCGGAGCCGATGCTGATCACCGGCTGAGCGCCACCTTGCGCCGGGCCGGGGACGGACGCAGGCTGCCGTTGCACGTTCCGGGAGCCCAGCCATGGATGGAAAACGCCCCACGATCGCCTCGCTGCACGGCGTCGTCGCGGCCGCCCATCCGCAGGCAGCCGCGGCTGGCGCGCGCATTCTGGCCGCGGGCGGCAATGCGTTCGATGCCGCCGTCGCCACCGCCGCGGCCCTGGGCGTGGTCGAGCCGTTCATGTCCGGCCTGTTCGGCAACGGCATGGCCACCGTGCGCGCGGCCGGTGGACCGATCCGGTGCCTGCAGTTCCGGGCCGGCGTGCCGAAATCCTTCCCGCTCGGCCGCTATGGCAGGCGCGAGGAGATGTATCGCGGCGCCATGGCCACCACCGGGCCCGGCAACCTCGCGGGCTGGGCCGAGCTGCTGCGCTGCCACGGCCGGCTGAGCCTGGGCGAGGCGCTGGCGCCGGCCATCCGCCTGGCCCGTGACGGCTTCGCGCTGATCGGCTTCAACGTCGCCGGGGTCAACAGTTCCGCCAAGGACCTCGCGAAACACCCGTTCTTCCCCGAATGGAACCGGGTCCACACCGGCGGTGCCGGCTCCGTGAAGGAGGGCTTCGTGCTGCATCAGCCCGAGCTGGCCGACACGTTCGAAGCCATCGCCAGTCTCGGCCCGTACCACCTCTATGGCGGCCGGCTCGGCCAGACGATTGTCGAGCATCTCGCCGCCATGGGCGGCTGCCTGACCATGGCCGATATCGAGGCCGCCCAGCACACGCCGTGGGCCGATCCGATCTCGGTCGGCTACCGCGATCTCGAGGTGCATGTGCCGCCGCCGCCGTCGCAGGCCTTCCAGCTATTGCTTGGTCTGCGCGTCCTCGACGGTTTCGATCTCGCGGGCCTCCCGCACAACGGCGTGCGCCATCTCGACCTGGTGTGGCGCGCCATCCGGCTCGCCGCCGGCACCCGCATCAACGCCGGCAATCCCTCGCCCGATCTGCTGGCCGCCCTCCTGGCCGATGCGTCGATCGACGCCCTGCGCCAACGCTGCGCCGACGGCGTGCCCGTGGAAGGTCCGACCGAACAATGGATCGCGCCACCTGCGGAGAAGGTCGCGGGGCAGCACACCACCTCGCTGTCGGTGGCCGATGCGGCGGGCAACCTCGTCTGCCTCACCCAAAGCCTCGGCGCCATGTTCGGCAACGGCATGGTGGTGCCCGGCACCGGCGTGTGCCTCAACAATGGGCTGTATTGGGGTGAGCTCGACCCGCGCAGCCCCAACCACCTCATCCCCGGCGGCGCGCTGATGACCTCGGTCTCGCCCAGCATCGCCACGCGCGCCGGTGAGCCGGTGCTGGCACTCGGCACGCCCGGCAGCTACGGCATCACCCAGACTCAGACCCAGGCGCTGGTGCATCACATCGATTTCGGCCTGCCCTTGCAGGACGCCATCGAGGCTCCGCGTGCCCGGCTGTGGGACGGGCGGCGGGTGCAGGCGGAGAACCGCATCGCGCCGGAGGTGCGCGGCGAGCTTTGCGAACTGGGCCATGATGTCGAGGCGCCGAGCGCCTGGACGCATGCGGTCGGCGGCATGCAAGGTATCGCCATCGACCCCGCCACCGGTGTCATGACCGGCGGCGCCGATCCGCGCCGTGAAGGCTACGTCGTGCCGATCTAGGAGAAACACAGCATGGCCCCCTCCGCCAACGACCAGGACGATTTCCTCCGCCGCGCCCTGGACCTGCTTGACCGGGTGCCGATGATCGATGGGCATAACGACCTGCCCTGGGTCATCCGCAACGACGCCACGGCGAAAGGCGATGTCCGCCATTACGACATCGCCCATCGCCGCAACGACGGTGACACGGATATTCCGCGCCTGCGCGACGGCAAGGTTGCAGCCCAGGTCTGGGCCGCCTTCGTGCCCTCCGAGGTGGCACAGCCCGGCCGCGTCACGCTCGAACAGCTCGACGTCATCCTGCAGATGCAGGCGGCCTATCCCGATGATTTCCTGCCCATCCTGAAATCCGCCGACATTGCCCGTGCCCGCAGGCTGGGCAAGATCGGCTCGATCCTGGCTGTCGAAGGCGGTGTCGGCCTGGAGAACTCCCTGGCGCCCTTGCGCGTCTGGCACGCCGCCGGCGCGCGGCTGATGACGCTGTGCCACAACGGCACGCTCGACTGGATCGATTCCGCCACCGACGCGCCGCGCCATAACGGTCTTACCGATTTCGGCCGCGCGGTGGTGCGCGAACTCAACCGCCTTGGCATGATGGTCGACTGTGCGCATGTCTCGCCGGATGCGATGCGCGATGTGCTGGACACCTCCACCGCACCGATCGTGTTCTCCCACTCCAACGCCCGCGCCCTGTGCGACCATCCCCGCAACGTGCCCGACGCCGTGCTCGAAAAACTCAAGGCCAATAACGGCATCGTCATGGCCACCTTCGTGCCGGACTTCATCAGCGAGGAGTCTCGCCGGTGGATGCTGCCGCTGCGCGAGGCCATGGGCAGCGACTTCACCGGCAGCCGCATGGAGCTGATCGCTGCCCACGAGACAAGCCATGGCAAACGCCCGCTGGCCACGCTGGAAATGCTGGCCGACCACATCGTCTATCTCGCCGGCAAGGTCGGGCTGAAACGCGTGGGCATCGGGTCGGATTTCTTCGGCGTGCCGACCACGCCGGTGGGGCTGCACGATGTCAGCCGGTTTCCCTATCTGATCGCCGAGATGCTGCGCCGCGGCTGGTCGGAGGATGCCGCGGCCGGGCTCGCCGGGCTGAACTTTCTGCGCGTGTTCCGCGCCGTCGAGCGCGAGGGCAAGCGGCTGCGCGAGAGCGATCCGGTGGGAGGGGCGGCCTTTGCCGCCTGACGCCGCGCCCACGCGTCGCGCGCTGCTGGCTGGGATCGGCGCGGTCGCCGGCGGGTCGGCGCTGTACCTCGCCATGACCAGCCTGGGCCTGGCTGCCGAATCGACATATGCCGGCCCGATCCGTCTTGAAGGCGACCCCAAAGGCGCCTCCGTGCTGATCCTTGGCGCCGGCGTGGCCGGCATGGCGGCGGCGATGGAACTCCGCCAGGCCGGCTACGCCGTCACGGTGCTGGACTATAACGCCAGGCCGGGCGGGCGCACCTGGACCATCCGTGGCGGCGACCGCTACGAGGAACTCGGCGGCGCAGTGCAGGACTGCCGCTTCGGCCCAGGGCTCTACATCAACCCCGGCCCCTGGCGTCTGCCCTACCACCACCGCGGCATGCTGGACTATTGCAAGCGTCTCGGCGTGGCGCTGGAGCCGTTCATCCAGGTCAATCACAACGCCTATATCCATGGCCGATCCGCCTATGGCGGCAAGCCGCAGCGCTACCGCACCATCCAGGCCGATTTTCATGGCACCACCGCCGAGCTGCTGGCCAAGGCGGTCAATGCCGACACGCTGGACCAGCTCGTCTCCAAGGACGACCGCGAGGCGCTGCTCGCCTCGCTGCGCAGCTTCGGCGGCCTGGACGCCGATTACCGCTACAGGACCGGGTATTCCAGCAGCTCCCGTCGCGGCTGGGACAAGCCGCCCGGCGGCGGGCCGGATGGCGCACCGGTGGTCTCGCAGGTCGGCGCCTCCAGCGACGTGCTGAAATCCGGCCTGTGGCGCGCGCTCGTGATCGCTCAGGACTATGACTACCAGACCACGCTGTTCCAGCCGGTCGGCGGCATGGACATGATCGCCCGTGGCTTTGCCCGTGTGGTGGGGGATCTCATCCGTCCGAGCACCAAGGTCACTGCCATAAGGCAGGACGACCACGGCGTCACCGCGATCTGGACCGATGTGAAGACCGGCGCGGCCGGCCAAAGCCGGGCGGACTGGTGCCTGTGCACCATTCCGCTCTCCGTGCTGAGCCAGATCGAGATGAATGTCGGCGCGCCCATGGCCAGCGCCATCGCCGCCGTGCCGTATGCGGCCGGGCTCAAGATCGGTCTGCAGTTCAAGCGTCGCTTCTGGGAGCAGGATGACGGCATCTATGGCGGCATCAGCTACACCGACCTGCCGATCAACCAGATCGGCTATCCCAACACCGGCTACTTCGCCGATGGCCCGGGCGTGCTGCTCGGCGCCTATCCGTTCGGCCCGTACGCCTTCGAGTTCACCGCCCTACCGCCGAAGGAGCGCATCCGCAAGGCGGTGGAATTCGGCACGCAGATCCACCCGCAATACGCCGCCGAATTCGAACATGGCGTCGCCGTGGGCTGGCACCGCGTGCCGGGCAATCTCGGTTGCTTCGGTCTGTGGTCGCAGGAGGCACGGCGCACGCACTATCAAAATCTTTGCGCGCTGGACGGTCGCATTCTGCTGGCTGGCGAGCATGCCTCGTATATTCCGGCATGGCAGGAGGGGGCGCTGCTGTCGGCGCTGGATGCGATCGGGCGGTTGCATCAGAGGGTGATGCAGGGATGATGTTCTTTTTTGAAAAAAAGAACCAAAAAACTTCCATTCGGCTGGCGCCCCCCTCCGGAGAGAGGTCCGCTCAACGTTTGAAAGTCTTTTGCTTCTTTTCTTCAGAAAAGAAGCTCTTGCTGGCTTGCTTGCTTTTTTGGGTGCCCATCCCGGCCCAGGCCCAAAACCCAGCCGGCCTGTTCGGCAGCCCATCCCACTACACCGAACCCACAGGCGGGGCCGTCTATCGCGGCATCTGCGCCGGCTGCCACATGCCGGCGGGGCAGGGCGCCAGCGGCGCCGGCGCCTACCCGGCCCTGGCGCAGAACCCGCGTTTGGCCGTTGCGGCCTACCCGATCCTGCGCGTGCTGCGCGGCAAAGGCGCCATGCCCGGCTTCGCGGGAACCCTCTCCAACCAGCAGATCGCCGACGTCGTGGCCTTCATCCGTCAGAACTTCGGCAACGCCGATCCTGACCCGGTCACCCCGGATGAGGTGCAATCCTTGCGTTGACGCACCACATCTAGGTGGCGAGCTGAAAGTTTTCCACAACATATTGCGCGCGCCATGGCGATCTTCATTGACGCGACCGAGTCGCGGCGGCACCTTCGGGTCATGCCCAACGAGATGTTCCCCCGCATGCAGGTCCGAGTACGAGGCCGCTCGTTCATGGCCTTCGTGCTGGCGCCTGAAACCCCGCTGCACGCCTGGCTCGCGGCGCTGGACGTGCAGATGCAGCGCTCCCCCGGCTTCTTCGAGGCGCGTCCGGTGGTGGTGGACTTCGCCGCCCTCAACCCGGCGGATGCCGGCATCCCCACTCTGCTGAACGACCTGGAAGCCCGCGGCCTCACCGTCGTCGACGTGGAGAACGCCGGCGATCTGCCCTGCGCCGATCCCTGGAAGCGCCGCCTGGTCGGCGGGCGTGACGGCGGTGACGTCATACCCGCCCCGGCAGCGTCCCCCGCGGTGCCGCCGCAGCCCACGCCGGAAGACAGCGCCCTGCTGCTCGACCGTCCGGTCCGCTCCGGCCAGTCGATCCTGTTCCTCAAGGGCGATGTCACGGTCGTCGGCGCCGTCTCCTCCGCCGCCGAGGTGCTGGCCGGCGGATCGATCCATATCTACGGCGCCCTGCGCGGCCGCGCCATCGCCGGGGCCGTCGGCCACCGGCAGGCCCGCATCTTCTGCCAGCGCTTCGAGGCCGAGCTGGTCTCGATCGATGGCTATTACCGCACCGCCGACGATTTCGATCCCGCCCTGATCGGCCGACCGGTCGAGATCCGGCTCGCGGACGAAACGCTCCGCTTCACGCTCCTCGGCTGAACAGAAGGAAACAGACATGGCCAAAGTCGTGGTGGTGACATCGGGCAAGGGAGGCGTGGGCAAGACCACCTCCACCGCAGCCCTCGGCGCCGCGCTCGCCCAGAGCGGCGAGCGGGTGGCGATCGTCGATTTCGACGTGGGCCTGCGCAACCTCGATCTGATCATGGGCGCCGAACGCCGCGTGGTGTTCGACATGATCAACGTCATCCAGGGCGAGGCCAAGCTCACCCAGGCGCTGATCCGCGACAAGCGCCTGGAGAACCTGATGCTGCTGCCGGCCTCGCAGACCCGCGACAAGGACGCGCTGACCTCGGAGGGTGTCGCCAAGGTGATCGCCGAGCTGCGCGAAAAATTCGACTGGGTGCTGTGCGACAGCCCCGCCGGCATCGAGCGCGGCGCGTCGCTGGCCATGCACCATGCCGACATCGCCATCGTCGTCACCAATCCCGAAGTGTCCTCGGTGCGCGACAGCGACCGCATCATCGGCATGCTCGACAGCAAGACCGAGCGCGCCGAGCGCGGCCAGCAGGTCGAGAAGCACCTTCTGCTGACCCGCTACGACCCCGCCCGCGCCGAACGCGGCGACATGCTGAAGGTGGAGGACGTGCTGGAGATCCTCTCCATCCCGCTGCTCGGCATCATTCCCGAGAGCCAGGAGGTGCTGCGCGCCTCCAATGTCGGCTCGCCGGTGACGCTGAACAACCCGGTCTCCGCTCCCGCCCGCGCCTATACCGACGCCGTGCGCCGCCTGCGCGGCGAGACGGTGCCGATGACCGTGCCGACCGACAAGGTCGGTCTCATGGCGCGACTGCTCGGGCGGAGGGCCGCATGAGCAGCATCTTTGACCTGTTCCGCAGGCGCCCCACCGCCAATGTCGCGCGCGAGCGGCTGCAGATCCTGCTGTCGCACGAGCGTGCCTCGGCCGGACAGGAGGGGCTCGTCGCCCGACTCCGCGAGGAGATTCTGCAGGTCATCGCCCGGCACGTGAAGGTCGATCCCGACGACGTGCAGGTGAAGCTGGAACGCAACGGCGAGGCCTCGATCCTGGAGATCGACGTCACGATGCCGCTGGCGACGGTGAAGCGCGCCGTTCACGTGTGAGTGTGGGGGCGGAAGGCGGAGGCAATCCGCCGCTTCGTTCCATACCAGCGCTTTGCACACTTCCCCCGAGGCAGGCTAGACTCCCGGTCAGGCGGGGCTGCAACGCAGCCCGACCGGCTTCCGCCGGATAATAAGCCAGCATGACAGGGAGATACGTATGACCAGGTTCATCGCCGCGGCCGCACTCGCACTCGGTATCGTCGCATCCGGGGGAGCGGCCCACGCCCAGGGTAAGGGCACGATCGGCATCGCCATGCCCACCAAATCCTCGGCCCGCTGGATCGCTGACGGTGACAACATGGTGAAGGTGCTGGAGGCCAAGGGCTACAAGACCGACCTGCAATACGCCGACAACGACATTCCCAACCAGCTCGCCCAGATCGAGAACATGATCACCAAGAAGGAGAAGGTCCTGGTGATCGCGGCGATCGACGGCACCACGCTGTCCAACGCGCTCGACGAGGCCGCCCATGCCGGCATCAAGGTGATCTCCTATGATCGCCTGATCGTGGGCTCCCCGAACGTTGATTATTACGCGACCTTCGACAACTTCCAGGTCGGCGTGCTGCAGGCCAAGTCGATCCTGCACGGGCTTGGCGTCGATGCCGGCAAGAAGGGCCCGTTCAACATCGAGCTGTTCGGCGGCTCGGCCGACGACAACAACGCGTTCTTCTTCTACGACGGTGCGATGTCGGTGCTGAAGCCGTTGATCGACAACGGCACCCTCGTTGTGCAGTCCAAGCAGATGGGCATGGACAAGGTGGCCACCCTGCGCTGGGAAGCCTCGACCGCCCAGGCCCGCATGGACAACATCCTCAGCGCCTCCTACACGCGCCGCCATGTCGATGCCGTGCTGTCGCCGTATGACGGCATCTCGATCGGCATCATCTCCTCGCTGAAGGGCGTGGGCTATGGCAGCAAGGACCTGCCGATGCCGATCATCTCCGGCCAGGACTGCGAGATCCCGTCGGTGAAGTCGATCATGGCGCACGAGCAGTATTCGTCGATCTTCAAGGATACGCGCGAGCTGGCCAAGGTTGCGGCCAACATGGTCGATGCGGTGGTGTCCGGCGGCAAGCCTGAGATCAACGACACAAAGACCTATAACAACAAGGTCAAGATCGTGCCGTCGTATCTGCTCAAGCCGGTTGAGGTGGATGCTTCGAATGTGAAGGCGGTGCTGGTGGACAGCGGCTACTATACCGCGGCGCAGTTGCAGTAAGCGGTTCTTTTTTGAAAAAAAGAACCAAAACACTTTCATAACCTGGGTGCGTGTCTTTCAGGAAAGACACGCACCCCATGGATGAAAGTCTTTTTGCTTCTTTTTCTACAGAAAAAAGAAGTCCTTCCTTCCTTTGGAATCCCGATGAACGCAATCCTCGAGATGCGCGGCATCAGCAAAAACTTCTCCGGCGTCCGTGCCCTGCGCGACGTGAACCTCACCATCCGCGAAGGCGAGATCCACGCCATCTGCGGCGAGAACGGCGCCGGCAAATCGACGCTGATGAAGGTGCTGAGCGGCGTCTACCCGCACGGCTCCTACGATGGGAAGATCATCTACCAGGGCGAGGAGCGCCGCTTCTCCCGCATCGCCGACAGCGAGCATCAGGGCATCATCATCATCCACCAGGAACTTGCCCTGGTACCCCTGCTTTCGATTGCCGAGAACATCTTCCTCGGCAACGAAACCGGCCGCTTCGGCGTGATCGACTGGGCGGAGGCGCATCGGCGCACCCGCGACCTGCTGGCCACGGTCGGCCTCCACGAACCCTCGTCGGCGCTGATCACCAATCTCGGCATCGGCAAGCAGCAGCTGGTGGAGATCGCCAAGGCGCTGGCCAAGAAGGTGAAGCTGCTGATCCTCGACGAGCCCACCGCCAGCCTCAACGAAACCGACAGCGACGCGCTGCTGCGCCTGCTGCTCACATTCAAAGAGCAGGGCATCACCTCGATCATCATCTCCCACAAGCTCAACGAGATCACCAGGGTCGCCGATCAGATCACCATCCTGCGCGACGGCGCCACCGTCGAGACGATCGACTGCGCCCGCGAGGCGATCAGCGAGGATCGGATCATCCGCGCCATGGTGGGGCGCGACATGACCGACCGCTACCCGCGGCGGGACGTGGCGATCGGCGCCGAGCTGTTCGCGGTGCGCAACTGGCGGGTGGAACACCCGCTGCATGCCGGACGCGAGGTGATCAAGGGGGTGGATCTGCATGTCCGCGCCGGCGAGGTGGTCGGCATCGCGGGGCTGATGGGGGCCGGGCGCACCGAGTTCGCCATGAGCGTGTTCGGCCGGGCCTATGGCCGCAACGTCACCGGCGAGGTGGCGATGAACGGCAAAACCATCGACGTCTCCACCATCCAGAAGGCCATCGCCGCCGGGCTCGCCTATGTCACCGAGGACCGCAAGAGCCTCGGCCTGGTGCTGACCGAGGACATCAAGAACAACGTCACCCTCGCCAACCTTCCTGGCATCGCCCGCAACGGCGTCATCGACAGCCATCGCGAGTCGCAGGTGGCGCGCCGGTTCGTGGACATGCTGCGCATCCGCACGCCGGGCATTCACCAGAAGACCGTCAACCTCTCCGGCGGCAACCAGCAGAAGGTGGTGCTGAGCAAATGGCTGTTCGCCGAGCCGCAGGTGCTGATCCTGGACGAGCCGACCCGCGGCATCGATGTCGGCGCGAAATATGAGATCTATGCCATCGTCAACGACCTGGCGGCCCAGGGGAAAGGCATCATCGTCATCTCGTCGGAGATGGCGGAGCTGCTGGGGATCTGCGACCGGATCTATGTGATGAACGAGGGCCGGTTCGTGGGCGAGATGCCGGCCGCCGAAGCCAGCCAGGAGAAGATCATGGCGACCATCATGAAGCAGTATGGAGTGGTGGCATGAGCAACCGGACCCAACCGAAATCCGCGGCCGCCGCGGCGCATGCCAGCTTCTGGGCCAGCAATCTGCGCGACTACGGGCTGCTGGTCTCGCTGCTGCTGATCATGGGCTTCTTCGAGGTGATGACCGGGGGCGTGCTGCTCGACCCCGTCAACGTCACCAACCTGATCCTGCAGAACAGCTACATCGTCATCATGGCGCTCGGCATGCTGCTGGTGATCGTCGGCGGCAACATCGATCTCAGCGTGGGCTCGATCGTGGGCTTCGTCGGCGCCGTCGCGGCCTCGCTGATGGTCTATCAGAAGGTGCCTTACCCCATCGTCATTCCACTGGCGCTGATCCTGGGCGGGCTGATCGGGGCGGGGCAGGGGCTGTTCGTGGCCTATGGCAAGATCCCGTCCTTCATCGTCACTCTCGCGGGCATGCTGATCTTCCGCGGCCTCACCGGCAACATGCTGTTGGGTCAGTTCGTGGGCCCGTTCGCCAAAGGCTTCCAGGCGATCAGCGCCGGCTTCATTCTCGATTTCAGCGATTTCGGGCTGTTCCGCGCCGGCGACGGCCAGGACCAGTTCTTCTGGACCTCGATGCTGATCGGCATCATCGGCGCCGCGGCCCTGATCTTCACCAGCACCAGGCGCTGGCAACGCGACCGCGCGCGGGCGATGGAAACCGAGCCGTTCGTGCTGTTTGCCGCCAAGAACGCCATCTTCGCGGTCATCATCCTGGGCTTCTGCTATCTGCTGGCCAACAACAAGGGCCTGCCCAACGTGCTGATTACCATGGGCGTGCTGGTGCTGCTGTACACCTTCGTCACCACCCGTACCACCATCGGCCGCCGGGTGTATGCCATGGGTGGCAACCGGCTGGCCGCCCAGCTTTCCGGCGTGCGCACCGAACGACTCACATTCTTCACCTTCGTCAATATGGGTGTGCTCGCCGGCCTTGCCGGCCTGATCGTGGCCGCCCGCCTCAACTCCGCCACCCCCAGCGCCGGCAACTCGTTCGAGCTGGACGTCATCGCCGCCTGCTTCATCGGCGGCGTCTCGGCCTCTGGCGGCGTCGGCAAGGTGATCGGCGTCGTGATCGGCGCCTTCTTCATGGGCGTGATGAACAACGGCATGTCCATCCTCGGCATCGGCATCTTCTGGCAGCAGGTGGTGAAGGGCGTGGTGTTGCTGGCGGCCGTGTCGGTGGATGTCTATCAACGCAACAAGGGCTGACGGTTGGGGGATCGGGCCTGTCCTGCCTTCCTCGGGCACATGGCGAGCTTTCATCGAACGGTGTCCAGAGGCTCTGCCTCTGGCGGGTCTGGGCGGAGCCCAGCGCTTCCTGGCTTCCCCTGATGACCCCAACGACACAGGCCGGACTTGATTGCGGCGCGGTTTCGCCACGATATCGCGCCACACAAGGCCCGCGCGCGGGATGGAGAGAAGAATGAACTGGAACAGGGCCAAAGTGCTGGTGACGGGCGGGGCGGGATTTCTCGGCTCGAACCTGTGCCACGCGCTGGTGCAGCGCGGCGCGCGGGTGACGGCGCTGGACGGGTTCCTGTTCGGCGGCGGTGCCAACATGGCAAATCTTGAAGGGATCGACGTCAATCTGGTTCGCGCCGATATCCGCGAGGTCGATCTTCGCCCGCTCTGCGAGGACGCCGCTGTGATCTTCAACCTTGCCGCTCAAACCAGCCACATGGGCGGGCAGCGCGATCCGCTGGCCGACATCGCGGTGAACGCGGTGGCGCAGGTGCGGCTGATCCAGGCGGCGCGCGAGGCGGCGCCGAACGCCGTGGTGGTGCACGCCTCGACCCGCCAGTTCTACGGCCGGCCGATCCGCCTGCCGGTGGACGAGACCCATCCGGTGTCGCCGCCGGACGCCAACGGCGTGTCGAAATTCGCCGGCGAGCAGTATTGGATGATCGAGCACCGCACCGCCGGCCGGCCTGTCGTGTCGCTGCGGCTGACCAACTGCTACGGCCCGCGCCTGCGCATCCGCGATGCGCGGCAGACCTTCCTGGGCATCTGGCTGCGCTGCGTGCTGGAGGATCGGCCGTTCGAGGTCTGGGGCGGCGACCAGCTGCGCGACATGGCCTATGTCGATGACGTGACCGAAGCCTTCCTGCTGGCCGCCAGCACGCCGGAGGCGCATGGCCGCGTGTTCAACCTCGGCGGGGCGCCGCCGCTGTCGTTGCGTGACATTGCCGACCTCACGGTGGCGATGGCGGGCCAGCCCGCGCGCTACACCACCCGCGAGTTCCCCAACGATCGCATGGCCATCGACATCGGCAGCTATCACGCCGATGACACCGCCTTTCGCGAGGTTACGGGATGGGCGCCGAAGGTCGATCTCGCCGCCGGCATCGCCCGCTCGTTTGACTGGTACAGGCCGCGCATTGCGAGCTACATCTGAGGACCAAGCCATGAACGCCCCGCTGAACACTGTGCCGCAGGCCAATCCGGGTGCCGGCTATACCGAGCTCAAGCCCGACCTCGATGCCGCGGTGGCCCGTGCCCTGGGCTCCGGCTGGTATATCCTGGGCGCCGAAGGACGCGGCTTCGAAGCGGAGTTTGCCGGCTGGCTGGGCGCGCGCCACGCCGTCGGCTGCGGCAACGGCACGGATGCGCTGGCGCTGGCGCTGCGCGCGCTGGGCGTGGGGCCCGGGACGGCGGTGGCCACGGTCTCTCACACCGCGGTCGCCACGGTCGCTGCCATCGAGATGGTCGGCGCCACGCCGGTGCTGATCGATATCGATGCGCAGCATTACACCATGGATCCGGCGGAGCTGGCCGAGGTGCTGGCGCATCCCGCGCCGGGGCTGCCTCCGATTGCCGCCATCATCCCTGTGCATCTCTACGGCCAGCCCGCCGATCTCGGTGCCATCCTCGCACTTGGCGCGCGATATGGCATTCCCGTCATTGAGGATTGCAGCCAGGCGCACGGCGCCACGTTCGGCGGCGGCAAGGTCGGCACGTTCAGCCAGGTGAGCTGCTTCTCGCTGTATCCCACCAAGAATCTCGGAGCACTTGGCGATGGCGGCGTGGTCGCCACGGGCGATCCGGCGTTGGCGGAGCAGCTGGCCGCCCTGCGCCAATACGGCTGGAAGACGCATTACCTCAGCGACTTCGTCGGCGTGAACTCACGGCTCGATGAGATCCAGGCGGCGATTCTGCGGGTGAAGCTGCAGCATCTGGATCGCCACAACGCGCGTCGCCAGGCCATCGCGGCGCGCTATGACGCGGCCATCGCAACGACCGGCCTGCAGCCCCCGGCGCGCCGGCCAGACACCACCCATGTGTTCCACCAGTACGTGCTGCGCGTGCGCGACCGCGCGGGCCTGCAGGCCCGGCTGCGCGCCGAGGGTGTGGCGACCGGTATCCACTATCCGGTGCCGGTGCATCTGCAGGCGGCCTATCAGGGCCGCATCGCACTGGGTCCGGCCGGCTGCCAGGCGACCGCGGCCGCTGCGGCGGAAGTCATGAGCCTGCCGATGTTTCCCCAGCTCTCCGATGCGCAAGTAGATACAGTCTGTCTCGCAATGAACAAGGTCGTGTAAGCGGGCGCAATCCGCCATCTGGCGGAGTGGATTGACAGAATGGTCATGTGACACTGATGTCCTGAGAAGTCATGGTCGGCGCAGTTCTCCGGAGACATGACGATGTCAGACCAGCCGCCCGCGCCACGCCGCCCGGACGAATACCAGAAGACTGTCACGCTGCTGCTGCAGGGTGGCGGCGCGCTCGGCAGCTACCAGGCGGGCGTCTATGAGGCGCTGGAAGCTGCCGGATATCTGCCGGACTGGGTGGCCGGAATCTCGATCGGCGCGATCAACGCCGCCATCATCGCCGGCAATGCGCCCGAGCGTCGCGTGGCACGGCTGCGCAGCTTCTGGGAAGAGATCACGGCGCCCACCTCCTGGTGGCCGACCGGTCTGGATCCGCTGGTCGATGCGCAGCGCAAGTTCGGCGCCCTTGGCGCGCTGCTGTTCGGCCAGCCCGGCTTCTACAAGCCGCGCGGCGTGCTCGATTTTCTGCCCGGCCAGAAGCTCACCAGCTATTACAGCACCGAGTCGCTGCGCGGCACGCTGGAGCGGCTGGTGGATTTCGATCGGATCAACGCCCGCACCATGCGGTTCAGCGTGGGCGCGGTGAACGTGCGCACCGGCCGGTTCGTGTATTTCGACAATGACCGGACGAAGATCCGCGCCGAGCACATCATGGCCAGCGGCGCGTTGCCGCCGGGGTTTCCGGCCGTCGAGATCGACGGGGATTTCTATTGGGATGGCGGGCTGATCTCCAACACCCCGCTCACCCATGTGCTGGAAACCCAGCCGCGCATCAGCCAGCTGTGCTTTCAGGTCGATCTGTTCCAGGCCTATGGCAAGCTGCCGGAGACGCTCGACGAGGTGACCGAGCGCGACAAGGACATCCGCTACGCCAGCCGCACCCGCGCCGCCACCGAGCAGCTCACCCGGGTGCACAATCTGCGCTCCAGCATCGACGAGCTGCTGAAGGCGCTGCCGGCCGAGCTGCGCGGCCTGCCGCAGGCGCAGGCGCTGGAGGACTTTGCCTGCGAGACCGAGATGGACATCGTCCAGCTGATCTACCGCCCGTTCGCGCCGCAGGGTGCCACCAAGGATTTCGAGTTCAGCCGCATCACCATGCAGGACCGCTGGGCGCAGGGCCGCGCGGATGCCGAGGTCAATCTGCGCGCAGCGCCCTGGCTGGCACCGCATCCACCCGAGCTCGGCACGCGTGTGTTCGACGTGCTGCACGATGTTTATCTCCGTGAGGCGGATCGGCTGACCGGCAACTGAGTTTCTTTCCGAAGAGGACACTGACGATGGACATCGCAGCCGTGAAGGCCCGTGCGTTCGCCATGCCGCTGACCAGCCCGGCCTTCCCGCCCGGGCCGTATCGCTTCACCAACCGCGAATATCTGATCATCACCTACCGCACCACGCCCGAGGCGATCGCCGCCATTCTGCCGGCACCGCTGGTGGCGCCGGAGCCGATCGTGAAATACGAATTCATCCGGATGCCCGATTCAACGGGGTTCGGCGACTACACCGAGACCGGCCAGGTCATTCCCGTCCTCTTCAACGGCGAGCGCGGTGGCTACACCCACGCCATGTATCTCGACGACGAGCCGCCGATCGCGGGCGGGCGCGAGCTGTGGGGCTTTCCCAAGAAGCTCGCGCGGCCGCAGCTGAAGGTCGAATCGGACACTCTGGTGGGCACGCTGGATTATGGCCCGCTGCGCGTGGCAGTCGGCACCATGGGCTACAAATACCAGAAGGTGGCGCCCGAGAAGGCTCTGGCCGGGCTGCAGGAGCCGGGCTTCCTGCTCAAGATCATTCCGCATGTCGATGGCAGCCCGCGCATCTGCGAACTGGTGCGCTACACGCTGGGCGACATCAACCTCAAAGGCGCCTGGACCGGGCCGGCGGCGCTGGACCTACGGCCGCACGCGCTGGCGCCGGTGGCGGATTTGCCTGTTATGGAAGTGATCTCGGCGAGTCATATCCTTGCCGATCTGACTTTGGAGCTTGGCACCGTCGTTCACGATTATCTCGCGTAAGGAAGGCAAGCGGTTCTTTTTTGAAAAAAAGAACCAAAAAACTTTCATCCGGTTGTCGCGGCCTCATCCGGAGGGGCGCAGTCACAACGAACAAAAGTCTTTTGCTTCTTTTCTTCAGAAAAGAAGACCTTCCTGACCTTCAAAAAGGAACCAACCTCATGGCACAGCTACAGGACAAAGTCGCGATCGTCACCGGCGCCGCCAGCGGCATCGGCCGCGAGATCGCCCATCGCTTCGGCCGCGAAGGCGCCAAGGTGGTGATCGCCGATCTCAAGCTCGACGTGGCCCAGGCGACGGTGGACGCCTTCGCGGCCGACGGGATCACCGCCATGGCGGTGGCGATGGACGTGAGCGACGAGGCGGCGGTGGACAACGGCGTCGCCGCCGTGATCGCGCAATGGGGTAAGGTCGATGTGCTGGTCAGCAACGCCGGCATCCAGATCGTCCATCCGATCGAGGACTACCCGTTCTCCGACTGGAAGAAGATGATGGCGATTCATCTCGATGGCGCCTTCCTCACCACCAAGGCCTGCATCAAGTCGATGTATGCCAGCGGCGGCGGCAGCATCGTCTATATCGGCTCGGTGCACTCCAAGGAGGCCTCGGTGCTGAAATCCGCCTATGTCACCGCCAAGCACGGCCTGCTCGGCCTGTGCCGCGTGGTGGCCAAGGAAGGGGCCAAGCACAACGTGCGAGCCAACGTGGTCTGCCCGGGCTTCGTGCGCACCCCGCTGGTGGAAAAGCAGATCCCCGAACAGGCCGCCGCCCTGCACATCACCGAGGAAGAGGTGGTGAAAAACATCATGCTGAAGGAGACGGTGGATGGCGAGTTCACCACCGTGGAGGACGTGGCGAGTGCGGTGCTGTTCTTCGCCGCCGCCAAGACCAATGCCATGACCGGCCAGTCCATCGTGGTCAGCCACGGCTGGTTCATGGAGTGAGCGTATGGGCGAAACGGCCGGAGGCGGACGTGCGAGCGAGCTCCACTGGCAGCAGTTGGAGCAGCTGAAAGCCTCGTCTGTCCTCATCCGGCTGTATCGCAATCAGCTTGGCAAACGCATCCAGGCGATCGAAGTCATCAAGGCCGTGGCATCAAGCGGCGCGATCGGTGGCTGGGTCATCTGGAAGCATATTCCGTTCGTCTGGGCCGCCATCATCGTGGCGGCTCAGGTGATCGATGCCTTGAAGGGCGTATTTCCATTCTCGCGTGAACACCGGGCCGCGAGCGAGCTGACGATGGCCCTTGAGACCCTGCTCATCAATGCCGAGCTGGAGTGGGAGGGGTTGTTCGCGGCGTCGGTTTCCGCATCGGACATCATGCTGCGTCGTGCCCGTCTGCAACGGCTTCAGCTGCAGGCCGAGCATCAGCATTTTCCGGAGGGCCGCAATCCGCCGCAAGGCCTGATTGATGTGGCATCACGTCAGGCGACTGCCTATCTTCTCAATTATCGTAGTGGTCAGGGTCGTTCATGACATCGCGTGCTGCTGCCGCCGACCGCGCCGAGCCCGGGTTTCTCTCGCCGGAAGAGTTTACGGCGCAGAGCATCTTTCCGGCGTTTTCGATCAACGTGCCGATGCCGCAGCGGGGAACCGCCGGCGCGTCGATCACGGCGGATGCCGTGCCGATTGATCGCGCGGCGCGGCTTCAGCAGGCCACTTTGCTGCAGAAGCTCGGCGACGCGTGGAAGGCAAATGGCGACAACGCCAAGGCCATCGCGCATTATGAAGCCTCGCTGGCGATCATGAATCTGCTGGTCGAAGCCTGAGCGCACAGCCGCGTGACATGCGCGGAACGCACTACAACCGCGTCGCTGGTCAGAACGTCGACCGTCTGGCCGCGCTCAGCGACGGGGTCTTCGCCGTCGGCATGACGCTGCTGGTGCTCGATCTGCACACCCCCGCCGCGGAGCTCATCCATTCCGAGGCCGACCTGCTGGCGGCCCTCGGCCAGCTCGCCCCGCGGCTGATCATCTATCTGCTGTCGTTCATGACACTTGGCATCTTCTGGGTCGGCCAGCAGACCCAGCTCAACGCCATCACCCGCGGCAGCCGTGACTACACCTGGATGCAGCTCGGCTTTCTCGTCTGCGTCACGCTGATGCCGTTCTCCACCCAGCTGATGGCCGCGTTCCTGACATTGCGCACCGCGCTGCTGATCTACTGGGGCAACATCGTCCTGCTCGGCGCCGCCCTGTTCGTGAGCTGGCGGATCGCGCTGGGCCAGGGCCTGGTCGATGCCGATGACACTGCAAGCCTTGGCGAGGCGGTCTATCGCCGCATCCTGATCGCCCAAAGTCTCTACGCCCTCGGTGCCGCCCTGTGCGTGTTCGGCACCGTTTGGAGCATCGGCTTCATTCTTCTGGTGCAGCTCATCTATGTGCTGGCGCCCCGCTGGGGTGTTCTGGCGCGGCTCTGACGAACCGGCTAGCGTCCGCCCGAGGAAACACCCGCTCAAGGAACGCGTCATGTCGGAAGCCTTCATCTGTGACTTCGCCCGCACCCCCATCGGCCGCTATGCGGGCGCGCTCAAGGATGTCCGCACCGACGACCTCGCCGCCCATCCGCTGCGGGTGCTGCGCGAGCGCAACGCCTCGGTCGACTGGGCGGCGCTGGATGACACCTACATGGGCTGCGCCAACCAGGCCGGCGAGGACAACCGCAACGTCGCCCACATGGCAACGCTGCTGGCCGGCTATCCTGTCGAGGTCCCTGGCGCCACCGTCAACCGGCTGTGCGGCTCGGGGCTCGACGCGCTCGGCACCGTGGCGCGCGCCATCCGCGCCGGCGAGGCGGAGCTGATGCTGGCCGGCGGCGTGGAGAGCATGACCCGTGCGCCGTTCGTGCAGGGCAAGGCCACCGAGGCGTTCAGCCGCACGTCCGAGATCTACGACACCACCATCGGCTGGCGCTTCGTCAACGGCCTGATGAAGACGATGTACGGTGTCGATTCGATGCCCGAAACCGGCGAGAACGTCGCCGAGGAATTCCAGATCTCCCGCGCCGACCAGGACGCGTTTGCCTTCCGCAGCCAGCAGAAATGCAAGGCGGCCCAGGCCTCCGGCTTCTTCGCCCGCGAGATCGCGCCGCTGACCCTCAAGGGGCGCAAGGGCGACACCGTCATCGACACCGACGAGCATCCCCGCGGCGACACGACCCTGGAGATGCTGGCCAAGCTGAAAACGCCGTTCCGCAGCCCCGGCACCGTCACCGCCGGCAATGCCTCGGGCGTGAACGACGGGGCGGCCGCTCTGCTGGTGGCAAGCGAAGCCGCCGCCACCCGCCATGGGCTTACGCCGCGCGCCCGCATCGTGGCCATGGCCACCGCCGGCGTGCCGCCGCGCATCATGGGCATCGGCCCGGCTCCCGCCGTGCAGAAGCTGTTGGCCAAAACCGGCTTTTCTCTGGCTGACATCGACATCATCGAACTCAACGAGGCCTTCGCAAGCCAAGGCATCGCCGTTCTGCGCCAGCTCGGCCTGTCCGACGCCGATGAGCGGGTGAACCCGCATGGCGGCGCCATCGCGCTGGGCCATCCGCTCGGCGCCTCCGGCGCCCGTCTGGCGATGACGGCGCTGAACGCGCTGGAAACCCATGGCGGCAAGCGTGCCATCGCCACGATGTGCATCGGCGTCGGCCAGGGCATCGCGCTCATGATCGAACGGGTTTGATACGATCGGTCTCGAACCTGTCATGCTTCGTCCCGCCGGTGCGTGCTACCGCACCGGCGAGAAGGAGAACCCCATGAAGCGTTTGTTTGTCGCGGCCGCCACAGCCCTGGTGCTCAGCATGTCCAGCCCGTCCGCCGAGGCCGCCGGCCCCGCCAAGATCGCCTTCGTCGACACCGGCAACACCGGCCGCAGCGTGATGTGCGAGGCCGTCGCCAGCCAGATCATCGCCGAGAAGCACCTGCCGATCCTGGTGATCTCCCGCGCCGTCGACCTCAACCCCTACTACGTCACGCCGGAGATCAACGCCGCCGCGCTGCTGCTGGCGCGCGGCCTGGACGTGACACAGCACCGCGCGGCGGGGCTGACCGAAGGCGATGTCAGCCATTCCGATATGATCTTCACCGCCACCGAAAGCCACAAGGCCGCCATCCTGAAGCGCTTCCCGCAGGCGGCCGGCAAGGTGTTCACAATGTCGGAATACGCCACCGGCACCTCGACGGACGTGCTGGACGCGTTCGGCAAGCCGATGGATTTCTACGTGAAGACCCTGGAGCAGATCAGCGGATATCTGCCGGCGGTTCTGGACAAGGTGGCTGCCACGGTGAAATGAGCGCCCGGCGGGCCGCGAGGAACGCCCGCAACGCGGGATCGCCGGCCAGCCGGATCGCTTCGTCATAGGAGCGGGCTGCCTCGGGATGTCCGGCCCGCGCTTGCCAATGCGCCCGGGCCGCCCAGAACGGCTGGTAGGTCACGGCGTCCGGTGCCAGATCCGCCATCGCGTGCAAGGCAACGTCAGGGCCATAGACCTCGCCGAGGCAGGCCGCCCGCGCCACGGCCGCGCCGAATGTGGGCGCGTGATGCAGCAACGTGTCGTACAGACCCAACAGGCTGGGCCAGGGCGTGACCCCGCTCCTGAACCGGTCCGCGTGGGCGGACTGGATGGCCGCCTCCAGCTGGAACCGGCCCGGACGCCCCAAGGCGGCCGCGGCGAGCAGATTCGCCTCGGCCTCCTTCATCAGAGCCGCGTCCCACAGACGCGTGTCCTGCTCCTGCAACGGCACGAAGTCCCCGGCGGCATTGCGCCGGGCCGCCTGGCGGGCGCGGCTGTGCAGGATCAGCGCCAGCAGGCCCCGCGCCTCCGGCTCCTGCGGCAGGAGCTCGGCCAGCAGACGGGCGAGGAACAGCGCCTCGTCCGACAGGTCGCGCAGCATCGGGTCCGCCCCGGTGGCGTCCTGCCACGCGGTGCCATAGGCGGCGAACACCGCCTCCAGCACCGCCTGCAGCCGAGCTTGCATGTCGGCCCGCGACGGCGTGGCGAAGGCGATGCCTGCGTCACGGATCTTGGCCTTGGCCCGCACCAGCCGCTGCCCCATGGCGGCGGGGGCCACCATGAAGGCGGCCCCGATCTGCTGGGCGTTGAGCCCGAGCACGGTCTGCAGCATCAGCGGCGTGCGGATCGTGGCGTCGATGGCGGGATGCGAGCAGAGGAACAGCAGTTTCAGCCGTTCATCGGGGAAATCTGCCATGTCGGCCTCCGCCTGGGCCGCCTCGGCCAGGACCTGCAGGGTTGCCGAGGCGGCCTGTCCCACATCTTCGCTGCGGCGCGCGTTGTAACGCAGCCGGCGCGCCACCGTCAGCAGCCAGGCTTCCGGCCGCTCCGGCACGCCGTCGCGCGGCCAGGTGCGCAGCGCGCGTTCGAACGCGTCCGCCAGCGCATCCTCGGTGGCCGCCAGATCGCGGCTGCGGCCGGCGAGAAACGCCAGCAGCCGGCCATAGCTGTCCCGCGCCGCACGCTCGGCGGCAGCCATGGCCGGCCGGTCCATCACATGCCGGCGGGCATCGGCATCAGCGGACGGATCTCGATCGCACCGCGCACAGCGCCCGGGCTGCGGACGGCCCAGGCCAGCGCCGCGTCGAGATCGGGAACGTCGATGATCCAGAAGCCGCCGAGCTGCTCGCGCGTGTCGGCGTAGGGCCCGTCCTGCACCAGGCGCTGACCGTCGCGCAGCCGCACCGTGGTGGCGGTCGCCGAGCCCTGCAGCGGTGCGCCACCCCGCGGCGAGACCTCGCTGATGGCCTTGGCGTACGCCATCCAGCCCGCGAAATAGGCCGGCGCCTCCGCCGGGTCGCCACGGCGGGCGAAGTCCTCAGGCGCTTCGTAGTTCAGGATCATGTACTGCATGGTCTTGTCCTTTCCGGGAACCGGGCCCGTGATCCGGACCCACCTGCATGACACGCAGCAAAGGCCAATTTCGACAGCACGCCGAAGATTATTCGCCGGCGAGGCGCGCCGACAGCACCGGCGAGGCGAGGCGGATCAGCGCCCCGACATGGGCGGCTTCGTCCAGCGCCAGCACTGCCTCGGCCAGGCGCTGGGTGCGCTCGGCGCCGAGCACGCTTTCCGCCAGCCCGCTGAACTTGGCGCGCAGCTCCGCTTCGCTGAGGAAGTTGTCCGGCTCGCCCTTCGGCACGATCACCGTGCGCGTGAACGTCGCGCCACGCGCCACGATGGTGATCCGCCCCGACATGTTCCGCGGATACTCGGCCTGAATCGCCGCGTCATGCACACAATGCACCTTGGGCAGCAGCGCGCGCACCACCGGGTTCTGCAGCTCGCGATAGCTGTCCCACCCCATCGCCCCGGTCACCAGCGCGCAGGACAGCACAAACGGCCCGCTGAACTGGCCATCGACGATGTTCTGCGGATTGGCCCGCTTCTCCGCCGGCACGCCCACCAGCAGCAGCCCGGCGTTGGACAGACCGTAGGTGATGCTCTCGATCTCGTCGGGCTTCAGATGGTGCTCGGCCCGCAAGGCCAGCACCGCGTCAATGCCGGCATGCCCATAGCGGCAGGACGGGTAGGGCTTCACGGCGGTCGCCATCAGCTCGAACACCGAGCCGAGATCCTGCGTCACCCGCTCCGGCGTCGGGCTCGGCGCGTAGGCGTGCAGGAAACCCAGACGTCCTTCCAACGCCTCGGACGGCCCGACAAACCCCTCGCGCGCCAGCGTGGCGGCAGCGAGACCCGCCATGGCGGCCCAGCCGACCTGGAAGCGCTTGGTCCAGGCGCCGTTGGCGAGAAACTGCAGCGACCCCGCCGACTGCGACAGCGCGATGCCGATGGCATCCTCGGTCTGGGCGGCGCTGAGCCCGAACACCCGGCTGGCGGCCACGGCGGCGCCGAACACGCCGCAGGTGGCGGTGGGATGGAAGCCACGGTCGTAATGCGCGCCGGCCGGAAGGGCGAGCGCCACCCGGCAGGTGACCTCGTAGCCGGCCACGATGGCAGCCAGCGCGTCCGCCCCGCTGGCCCCTACCATCTCGCCGGCCGCCATCGCCGCCGGGATCACCGGCGCGCCGGGATGCAGCGAGCCCGCGGCATGGGTGTCGTCGAAATCCAGCGAATGGGCGAGGGCGCCGTTGAGGAACGCCGCCCCGGCCGGGGTGTAGCGCGCCGCATCGGCAAACACGCCGGTGTTGCCGGCGGCGAGCCCCAGCGCCCGGGTGGCGGCGAGCAGGGCAGGGGTGCTCTCCGCGTCGTGCCGGGCGCGGACGATGTTGCCGACGAGATCCAGCACCAGGAACTTCGCACGGGTCACCACATCGGGCGGCAGCTCGGCGAGCTGCAGTCCGGCGCAGTAGCGGGCGAGGTCGGTCGTGATCCCCATGAAACGCTCCCCTCAATGTGTTTTTCCAAGCATGGCGTGAAACCGGCGCGCTGCCAACGTTGCAGCACAGCATGATTGCCCGGCACGCGGGCGGTGTGGCAGGTAGTGGGAATGCACACCCGCCGCACTCTGCTCGCCGCTCCCGCCCTGCTGTTCGCGGCCTCCGCGCGCGCCGCCACCGGCTATATCCCGGTCGATACGTCGAGCTTCCCAGCCTACATCGACACGTTGCGCGACAAGGCGCTGCGGGCGGGGATCGCGAGGGCCACCGTCGATCACGCGCTGGCCAGGATCACGGTCAGCCTGCGCGCCATCGAGCTCGACCGCAACCAGCCGGAGAGCAAGCTCACCTGGGCGCAGTACCGCGCCCGCATCGTCAACGACCAGCGCATCGCCCAGGGTCGCCAGCTTTATGCAAAGCATCGCGCTCTGCTGGGCCAGGTGACTGCCCGCTACGGCGTGCCCGCCGGGGTGATCATGGGCATCTGGGCGCTGGAATCGAATTACGGCGCCTCCTCGGGCGACTTCAACATCATCCAGTGCCTTGCCACCCTGGCCTGGGAGGGCCGCCGGCGGGCCTTCTTCGAATCCGAGCTGCTCGACGCGCTGCGCGTGATCGAGCGTGGCGACGTGACGGCGGAGAAGATGATCGGCAGCTATGCCGGCGCCATGGGCCAGACGCAGTTCATGCCGGATTCCGTGCTGAAATACGCCGTCGACTGGGACGGCAACGGCCGGCGCGACCTATGGAATTCGCTGGGCGACATCTTCGCCTCCACCGCCAACTACCTCGCCCGCGAGGGCTGGGTGCGCGACATCCCTTGGGGCCATCAGATCCAGCTTCCGGCCGGGTTCGACACGCGCCTGTCCGGCCACGACAAGCGCCGCTCGGTGCAGGAATGGCGCGGGCTCGGCCTGCCAATGCCGTCGCTGCCGCCGACGACCAAGGTGGCGCTGGTGCTGCCGGGCGGCGCCGGCGACGAGGCGTTCCTGGCCTATTACCCGAGCTACAAGGCGATCCGCGCCTACAACCCGCCGGACAAATATTGCCTCAGCGTGGGCCTGCTGGGCGACGCCATCACGCTATGAACCCGTTCACGCGGCTTCTGCCTCTGGCGGTGCTCGCCGGCTGCAGCCTGCAGACTCCGGCACCGCCGCTCAGGCCGCACCTCGCCTACACGCTGGGCGCGCCCTACCAGGCGGGCGGTATGTGGCAGTATCCGCGTGAATCGTTCAACGACGACGAAACCGGACTCGCCGTCATCGCCCCGGACCATCAGGGCCTGACCGCCGATGGCGAGGTGTTCGATCAGACCGCCCTGGCCGGCGGCCATCGCTGGCTGCAGCTGCCTTGCGTGGTGCGCGTCACCAATCTGGAGAACGGCCGCCAGATCCTGCTGCGGCTGAACGACCGTGGCCCCGAGAATCCCGGCCGTCTGGTGGTGATCACGAAGCGTGCCGCCCAGCTGCTGGCGTTCGATGGCCCGCTCGCGCTGGTGCGTGTGCAGATCGACGAGGATGAGAGCCGGCGTGTGGCGCTGGCGCTGCAGGCCGATTCGATGAAGCTCGCCATCGCCGCCGCCCCCGCCGGCGTGGTGCAGAGCGAGAGCCTCGCCCCGCCCGCCGGCGCCCGGCAGGAGACGCGGGTGCGCACGGCCGCCAGCCCCGCCCCGGCCGCCGCCGCCCAGGCCGGCGATGCGGCCATGGCGGTGCCCGAGCGTCTGCCCGAGCAGGTGATGCAGGTAAGGCCCGGACCGGGCGGGCTTTATATCGATCTCGGCCATTTCAGCCGGGCCGATGCCGCGCTGCTGCGCGTGCGCCAGCTGCCCCAGCTCGACGCGCAGATCATCACCAGCTTCACCGCACCGCGCGAACGCGCCTATCATGTCCGCATCGGCCCGCTGCAGGACGTGACCGCGGCGGACGCGATGCTGCAGCGCGCCCTGGGCGCAGGAGTCTCCGATGCCGCCATCACCGTGGAATAACCGCCTCGGCCGCCGCCTGCTGCTGGCCGGGATCGCCATGCCGCTCTCAGCCTTCGCCCAGACGCCGCCGCGCAAGCCGGTCCGGCCGGGCGCCAGGCCGGCTGCCGCCGCCCATGCCGCGCCGCGCAAGCCCAGCGAGCCGGTGTTCACCGGCTCGCCCGCCAACACCCCGATCGGCCCGATCGACACCGTGGCCAAATGGGCTGTGATCATCGATTTCACCACCGGCGCCACGCTGCTCGACAAGGACGCCGACGTGTCGATGACGCCGTCCTCGATGACCAAGCTGATGACCGCCTATCTCGTCTATGAGCGGCTGAAGTCCGGACGGCTGAGCCTGAACCAGGAACTTCCCGTCAGCGAGAAGGCGTGGCGCATGGGCGGGTCGAAGATGTTCGTGCAGCTCAACTCCATGGTCCGGGTGGAGGATCTGATCCGCGGCATGATCATCCAGTCCGGCAACGATGCCTGCCTCGTGCTGGCCGAGGGCATCGCAGGCTCGGAAGAGGCGTTCGTTGAGCTGATGAACGCCAAGGCGAAGGAGTTCGGCCTGCAAAAGACCAATTTCCGCAACTGTACCGGCTGGCCCGACCCGGATCACCACATGAGCGTGCGCGACATCTCCATCGTCGCGCGCCGGCTGATCACCGATTTTCCGGAATACTATCACTTCGATTCCGAGAAGAGCTTCAAATACAACAATATCGACCAGCAGAACCGCAATCCGCTGGTGCAGCGCGGCACCGCCGACGGGCTCAAGACCGGCCACACCGAGGATGGCGGGTTCGGTCTGGTGGCGAGCAGCCTGCGCAACGGCAGGCGCATCATCGAGGTGCTGAACGGCCTGCCGACCAACCGCTCGCGCGGCGAGGAAGGCGAGCGGCTGCTGGACTGGGCGTTCGCCAATTTCGAGAACGTCAACCTGTTCACCGCCGGCGACGTGGTGGAGCAGGCGCCGGTGTGGCTCGGCGCCGCCCGCACCGTGCCGCTGGTGGGCGGGCGCGACGTGGTGGTGACGATGCCGCGCGGCTGGCGCGACAAGGCCAGGATCGCGGTCGATTACGACACGCCGATCCGCGCCCCGGTGGCGCGCGGCACGCAGCTCGGCATGCTCACCGTGCGCGGCGATGGGGTGCCGGAGATCGATGTGCCGCTGCTGGCCGGTGCGGATGTGCCACGCCTGGGCCTTCCCGGTCGGGCGCTGGCGGTGCTGTCGCACTACCTCACCGGAGCCTGAGTGGCGCCGCGTGGCCGCTTTCTGACGCTGGAGGGCGGGGAAGGGGCCGGTAAATCCACCCAGACGGCGCTGCTGGCCCGGCGCCTGGAGGCGCAGGGCCTGAGCGTGCTGCGCACCCGCGAGCCCGGCGGCGCGCCCTGCGCCGATATCCTGCGCGAGCTGCTGCTGTCCGGCCGGCATGACTGGGCGCCGCTCGCCGAGGTGATGCTGCATTTCGCCGCCCGTGCCGAACACGTCGCGCGCGTCATCCGCCCCGCGCTGGAAGCCGGCACCTGGGTGGTGTGCGACCGCTATGACGACAGCACCATGGTCTATCAGGGCTATGGCCTCGGTGCCGACCGCGCCGCCATCGCCGCGCTGTCACGGCTGATCGATCTGGCGCCGGACCTCACCCTGGTGCTGGACGTGTCGGTGGACACCACCCAGTCACGCCTCGCATCGCGCGGCGCGGCGGCGGATCGCTACGAGCGACTCGGCGAGGCGTTCTTCACCCGGGTGCGGGCGGGTTTTCTGGCGGTGGCGGAGGCCGACCCGCAGCGCTGCGCGGTGCTGAGCGGGCTGGGCAGCGTCGAGACGGTCGCCGAGCGCATCTGGGCCACCGTGCAGGCCCGGCTCGCGCCATGACCGCGCCGCTGCCCCGCGAGAACGAACTGCTGCTCGGCCAGGCGGATGCCGAGGCACGGCTGAGCGATGCCGTGGCCTCCGGACGGATGCATCACGCCTGGCTGATCACCGGGCCATCCGGCATCGGCAAGGCCACGCTGGCCTATCGCTTCGCGCGGCACCTGCTGGCCGGTGGCAAGCCGCAGGACGGCCTGGCGCTGCCACCTTCGAACCCGACCTTCCGCCGCGTCGCCGCCGGCACTCATGCCGACCTGCTCACCGTCGAGCGCGAATGGGATGGGAAGCGCAAGAAGCTGCGCGGCGAGATCGTCATCGACACCGTGCGCAGCATCGCGGGCTTTCTCCGGCTGACCCCGGCCGAGGGCGGCTGGCGGGTGGTGATCGTTGACGGGGCCGAGGACATCAACCGCAACGCCGCCAATGCCTTGCTGAAGGTGCTGGAGGAGCCGCCGCCGCGCGCCGTGCTGCTGCTGGTGTGTTCCGCCGCCGGGCGGCTGCTGCCCACCATCCGCAGCCGCTGCCGCCGCCTGCGCATGAACACGCTGGACGAGGCGACGATGGACACCCTGCTCGGCCGCTATTTGCCCGAGAGCGATGCCGGCCAGCGCGAGCGGCTGATCGCGCTGTCGGAAGGCTCGATCGGCCGCGCCCTGGTGCTGGCCGACAGCGACGGCATCCCCGCCGCCGCCCTGGTCGGGCGCCTGCTCGACGCGCTGCCCCATCCCTCCGCCGACCTCGGCCACGACATCGCCGACGCGCTCGGACGCCACGAGGACGCGTTCACGACCTTCATAGACCTGTTGCGCGGCGCCATCGCCAACGCGGTGCGCGACGTCGCGCGCGGCCGGCCCGATCCGGATCAGCTCCGTTTGATCGGGTCTCGTCCGCTTGATGCGTGGGTGGACATCTGGCAGGGCCTGGGTACGGTGCAGGACGAAACCGAAGGTCTATATCTGGACAAGCGCCAGGCCATCGTCAGCAGCGTCGGCATGCTGGCGTCCTGATATTGAGAGATGTTATGAAATCAACGTATTACTTGACCACCCCGATTTTCTACGTCAACGGCGCGCCGCATATTGGCCACGCCTACACGATGATCGCGGCCGACGTGTTGGCACGCTTCAAGCGGCTGGATGGATTTGACGTGCATCTGCTCACTGGCACCGACGAGCACGGCCAGAAGGTGGAGAAGGCGGCGTTTGACGCGGGCATGGACCCGCAGGCGTTCACGGATCAGATATCGTCTATCTTCAAGGACATCGCGGCCAGTGTGGCGATGGCCAATGATGATTTCATCCGCACCACCGAGCCCCGCCACAAGCTGGCCTCGCAGGCGTTGTGGCAGCGGCTGCAGGAAAAGGGCCACATCTATCTCGGCGGCTACGAAGGTTGGTACGCGGTGCGCGACGAGGCGTTCTACGACGAAGGCGAAACCACGCTCCGCCCGGACGGCACCCGCGTGGCGCCGACCGGGGCGCCGGTCGAATGGGTGACGGAGCCGAGCTATTTCTTCCGCATGTCCGCCTTCCAGGAGCGGCTGCTGGCGCATATCGAAGCCAATCCGGATTTCATCGCGCCGCTGGCCCGTCGCAACGAGGTGCTGGGCTTCCTGCGCCAGAAGCTCACCGACCTGTCGATCAGCCGCACCAGCTTCAAATGGGGCATTCCGGTGCCCGGCGACGACGCCCATGTGATGTATGTGTGGCTCGACGCGCTGACCAACTACATCACCGCCGTCGGCTATCCCGATGAAACTGCGGAACTGTGGCGCTTCTGGCCGGCCGATCTGCACATCGTCGGCAAGGATATCCTGCGGTTTCACGCGGTGATCTGGCCCACGCTGCTGATGGCCGCCGAGCTGCCGCTGCCCCGGCGCATCTACGCCCATGGCTGGTGGACCATCGAAGGCGAGAAGATGAGCAAGTCGCTCGGCAACGTCATCGATCCGCGCGAGCTGGTGCAGACCTTCGGGCTCGACGCGCTGCGCTATTTCGTGCTGCGCGAGGTGCCGTTCGGCAATGACGGCGACTACAGCCGGCGTGCGCTGCTGAGCCGCCTCAATGTGGAGCTGGCCAACGATCTCGGCAACCTCGCGCAGCGTTCGCTGAGCCTGATCGCCAAGAACTGCGAGGCGCGGCTGCCGGGCAGGGGGGTGAACACCGAGGATGACATCACCCTGCTCGCCGCCGCCGAGGCGTTGCCCGGGCTGCTGCGTGCCAGCCTGGATCGTCAGGCCTTCGGCGAGGCGCTGGAGGATGTGTGGAAGGTGATCCGCGCCGCCAACGGCTATATCGACCGCCAGGCACCCTGGGCGCTGCGCCGGACCGATCCGGTGCGCATGACGGTGGTGCTGCGGACGCTGGCCGACGTGCTGCGCCATGTCGCAACCGTTTTGCAGCCGTTCATGCCCGGCAGCATGTCCCGCATGCTCGACCAGCTCGGCGTGCCGGACGATCAGCGCGACCTCGCAAGCCTGGCGCAGCCGCTGCCCGCCGGCACTCCGTTGCCGACGCCGGAGGGGATCTTTCCCCGCCATGTCGAGGATGTCGCGTGATGTATCTGGTCGACAGCCACTGCCATCTCGACCATTTCTCCGATGACGAGGCGGACACGCTGGTGGCCCGCGCGCGTGACGCCGGGGTGGCCGAGATGGTGACCATCGGCACAAGGCTGGAACGCTCGGGCGAGATGCGCCGCATCGCCGAACGCCATAACGGGGTGTGGTGCACGGTGGGCATCCATCCCGACAATGTCGGCGAGAACCCGGTGGCGACCGCTGCTGCGATCATCGCCGAGACGTCGCATCCCAAGGTGATCGGGATCGGCGAATCCGGGCTCGACTATTTCCACGAGAAGGCCCCGCGCGACCTGCAGCAGGCCAGCTTTCGCGCCCATATCGCAGCCGCCCGGCAGACCGGCCTGCCGCTGGCCATCCATGCCCGCGCGGCCGATGACGACGTGCTGGCCATTCTGCAGGAGGAGCACGCCAGCGGCGCGTTCCCGTTCCTGCTGCACTGCTTCAGCTCCGGCCGCGCGCTGGCCGAAGGCACGCTGGAGCTGGGCGGCTATGTCAGCTTCTCCGGCATTCTGACCTTCCCGAAATCCCAGGTGCTGCGCGACATCGCGCGGGATGTGCCGCGCGAGCGGCTGCTGGTGGAGACGGACAGCCCCTACCTGGCACCAGTGCCGTATCGCGGCAAGCGCAACGAGCCGTCCTACGTGGCGCATACCGCTGGCGTTCTGGCGACGGTGCACGCGATGAGCCCGGCTGCCATGGCAGCGCTCACCACCGCCAACTTCCGCACGTTGTTCGCCAAGGCCGCATGAGCCTGCGTGTCACGCTGCTGGGCACCGGGGGATCCTCGGGGGTGCCGATGATCGGCGGTGCCGACGGGGCCGGCGAGTGGGGCCAGTGCGAGCCCGCCGAGCCGCGCAACCGGCGCACCCGCAGCTCCATCGTCATCGCCGGGCCGGCGGGCCGTCTGCTGGTCGACACCGGGCCCGACATGCGCGCCCAGCTGCTGGCCAACCATGTGCCGGGGGTGGATGCGATCCTCTACACCCATGCCCATGCCGACCATATCCTGGGGCTCGACGATGTCCGCGCGCTCAACCGCATCGCCGGCCGGCCGCTGGAGGCGTTCGCCACCGAGGACACGCTGCACCGTATCGAACGTGTGTTCGAATACGGGTTCCGCCCATGGGAACCGCCCAATTTCTTCCGCCCGGTGCTGCTGCCACGCCCGGTGACGCCGGGCGACACGATCGCGGCGGCCGGTCTGCAGGTAAGGGTGTTCGACCAGGACCACGGCTTCGTCCGCTCGCTGGGACTGCGGGTTGGCGGCTTCGGCTATTCGACCGATGTGGTGGCTCTCGACGAGGCCGCCTTCGCCGCGCTGGCGGGGGTGGACACCTGGGTGGTCGGCTGCTTCCAGCGCTTCCCGCCGCACCGGACGCATGCCTGGATCGACCGTGTAGGCGAATGGGTGGCACGCCTGCACCCACGCCGCACGGTGCTGACGCATATGGGCGTGGACATGGACTGGGCATGGCTGCAGGCCAATCTGCCGTCCGGGATCGAACCTGGCTTCGACGGCATGGTGCTGGAGCTTCCCGGCTGACATCGTCATGGATCGAAGTTCCATAATCTTCCTTATGCGACTTTTGGGCGTGCGAAGGCGGCGGGATCGGATCGTGTCCGCGCGCCTGCCAATGTTGCGGGCTGCCCTGCGCTACGATTACCTTGGCGACAACCGTCGCATCGTTCAGCCGACGCCAGCAGGGAAACGCCGAGACCATGACCATCATGACCCGCCGCGCCGTCATCGCCGGAACCGCCGCCCTGGCCGCCACGCCCGCCCTCGCCTCCGCGCCGATCTCAGGCACCCAGGCGCCGGGCTTCTATCGCTCCAAGGTCGGTGACTACGAACTGACCCAGCTCTCCGACGGCGCCGCCACCTTCCCGATGCCCGACCATTTCATCACCAACATCAGCAAGGACCGGGCGATCGCCGAGGCGGCCAGCCAGTATCTGGCGCCGGCCGGCAAGATCACCGTGCCGTTCAGCCCGCTGCTCATCAACACCGGCAGCAAGCTTATCCTCATCGACACCGGCTACGGCCCGAATATCGGCCCCGTGGTCGGCCACCTGCCCGCCAGCCTCGCCGCCGCCGGCTTCACGCCCGACCAGATCGACATGGTTGTGATCTCCCATATCCACCCCGATCACACCAACGGCCTGCACACCAAGGATGGCGCCCTCGCCTTCCCCAAGGCCGAGATCCTGATGCCGGAAAAGGACTGGGCGTTCTGGATGAGCGCGGAGAACGCCGCCAAGGCCAGCGATCCCGTCTCGAAAGGCTATTTCGACAACGCCAAGAAAACGCTGAGCGACCTGGTCGGGCATGTCAGCACCTATGCCTGGAACAAGGAGATCGCCCCCGGCCTGACCGCCATCGGCACGCCAGGACATACCCCCGGACATACCTCCTTCGTCGTCGCCTCCGGATCGGCAAAGCTGTTCGTGCAGTCCGATATCACCAACATCCCAGCCTTCTTCCTACGCCACCCGAACTGGCACGTGATGTACGATCACGATGCCGAACTGGCCCAGAAAACGCGGCATGCGTTCTACGACATGGCCGCCAGCGAAAAGGCCCCGGTGATCGGCTACCACTTCCCCTTCCCCTGCCTGGGCCACGTCGAAAAAACCGGCCCCGGCTACCGGCTGGTGCCGGTCAACTGGAGTGCTACGGTTTGACGGAAGGCAGCAAGGCCAGGGGCGCTGCCCCTGGACCCCGCCAGAGGCGGAGCCTCTGGACACCATTCGTTTAAGAAATGTTGGTGAAGTGAGAGAGGGGCCAAGCGAGACCTTGATGAAGGCCTCGGTTGGCCCCTCTCTTATACCAACCGCCCCGGTTGATGACTCTCGCGCGGATTATGGGCTTCCCAGCCACGGCTGAGATTTGATTCGCTCTTCCCCACGTCATTTCGCTGCGGGGAGTTTCCAATGAGCGCTGCGGTTCAGATCACA
>JBBILI010000032.1:0-66671 GCA_037445025.1 Rhodospirillales bacterium | reverse complement strand
GCGACGCACCTTCCAACACCATGGCGATGGCAAGCAGTCGCCTGCTCTGCGCCGCATCCCGACTTTTGGCAGCAAAGCCACGCAACGCTCCTGCGTCATGCTCCGTGCGTGTGATCTGAACCGCAGCGCTCATTGGAAACTCCCCGCAGCGAAATGACGTGGGGAAGAGCGAATCAAATCTCAGCCGTGGCTAGGAAGCCCATAATCCGCGCGAGAGTCATCAACCGGGGCGGTTGGTATGAGTCCTGGTTTGGCGCGCCGCCGTCGGCCAACCCGGCGCGCGACACCAACGGCCTTGATCGATGGAAGAGTCATCGATCGAGGCCGTTGGTGTCAGATCCAAGCCGTCGTTCGGGAGAGCAGCCGGGCATGGCCGCGGCAGGCCGGAGACCCGGCGTCAGCTTCGTGCGGGATGCCGACCATGCGGAAGCGTCAGACCCCGGGGCGATCGTCCGAATTGATGCCGAGCTGCTTGAGCTTGCGGTGCAGCGCCGAGCGTTCCATGCCGACGAAGCCTGCGGTGCGGGAGATGTTGCCGCCGAAGCGCAGCAGCTGGGCCTGCAGATACTGGGTCTCGAACAGGTCGCGCGCCTCGCGCAGCGGCAGGCCCATGATGTCGGCCGACGGGTCGGCGTTGAACAGCACCGGGGCGGCGGAGCCGATCTCAGGGGGCAGCATCTCGGCGCGGATGGCGCCGGTGGGGCCGCCCGGCGCCATGATCAGCAGCCAGTCGATGAGGTTGCGCAGCTGGCGCACGTTGCCGGGCCAGTCATAGGCCTGCAGGGCGGCCATGGCGTCGGCGGAGAGCTCGCGGGCGGGCTGGCCGGACAGTTCGGCCGAGCGGATCAGGAACTGCCGTGCGAGGCCCGGCACGTCCTCTCGGCGTTCGCGCAGCGCGGGCACGCGCAGGGGCACCACGGCCAGGCGATAGAACAGGTCCTCGCGGAAGCGGCCGGCGGCGATCTCGGCCTGCAGGTCGCGGTTGGAGGTGGCGAGCACGCGCACATCCACCTTCACCCGGTTGTTGCCGCCGAGGCGTTCGAAGGTCTGGTCCTGCAGGGCGCGGACGATCTTGCCCTGGGTCTCGAGCGGCATGTCGCTGACCTCGTCGAGCAGCAGCGTGCCGCCATGGGCGCGTTCCAGCACGCCGGCGCGGCGCGGGTTGGCGGTGCTGTCGGCACCCGCCTCCAGGCCGAACAGCTCCTCCTCGAAGCGGGCGGGGTTGAGGATGGCGCAGTTCAGCGCCACGAACGGGCCGTCGGCGCGGCGCGAGCGGGCGTGGATCATGCGGGCCACCACCTCCTTGCCGGCGCCGGCGGGGCCGGAGATCAGCACGCGCGACCCGGTGGGGGCGACCTTCTCGATGGCGGCGCGCAGCGCGTTGATCACCTGCGACTCGCCGGTCAGCAGCGCCTCGGGGCCGGCGCGCAGGCGCAGCTCGGCGTTCTCGCGCGCCAGGCTGGCGGCTTCCAGCGCGCGGCGGATGATCAGCAGCAGCCGGTCGGACTGGAACGGCTTCTCGATGAAGTCGTAGGCGCCGTGCTGGATGGCGGCCACCGCCGTCTCGATGGTGCCGTGGCCGGAGATCATCACCACCGGCACCACCGGCTCCTCCGCCTGCAGCACCTCCAGGATGCCCAGCCCGTCAAGCCGGCTGCCCTGCAGCCACACGTCGAGGATCACCAGCGAGGGCCGGCGCGCGCGGAATGCTGCGATGGCCTGATCGGAATTGCCGGCCTGGCGGGTCTCGTAGCCTTCGTCACGCAGGATGGCATCGACCAGCATGCGGATGTCGGGCTCGTCGTCGACGATCAGAATCTCATGCGCCATCCGGTGCCCCTCGGGTCAGACACAGTGCTGCGACCGCGCCGTGACCAGCGTTGTTGTCTTCAAGAACCATGCGACCGCCGTGGTCTTCCATGATTTTCTTGACGATGGCCAGCCCCAGCCCGGTGCCCTTCGGCTTGTGGGTGACATAGGGCTCGGTGAGCTTGTCGCGATCCTGCTGCGGCAGGCCGATGCCGTTGTCGGTGACCGCGATGCGGATATCGGCGGCGGACTGCACGATGGCGACATGGATGGCGCCCGGTCGGTCCGGGTCGTCCTGCGCGCGCATCGCCACGGCATCGGCCGCGTTCTGCAGCAGGTTGGTCAGCGCCTGGCCCAGCTGGCGGCGGTCGCAGGGCACGGTCGGCCCGCTGTCCGGCAGGTCGGTTGACCAGGCGATCTCGGGGTGCGCCTGGCGCTGCAGCACCATCGCCTCGCGCACGACGCGGGAGATGTCCTCGGGCTTGATCACCGGCAGCGGCATGCGGGCGAAGGCGGAGAACTCGTCGACCATGCGGCCGATATCGCCGACATGGCGGACGATGGTGTCGGCGCATTGGATGAAGGTCTCGGGGTCGGATGTGATCTCGCGGGAGAAGCGGCGCTTGAGGCGTTCGGCGGAGAGCTGGATGGGGGTGAGCGGATTCTTGATCTCGTGGGCGATGCGCCGCGCGACATCGGCCCAGGCGGCCTTGCGCTGGGCGGCCTGCAGGGCGGTGATGTCGTCGAAGGTGGCGACCAGGCCGCGTGAGGACGCGGTGACGCCTTCCGGGTCCGGCGCGTCGGCACGGTCGGCACCGATGCGCACCAGCAGGGTGCGGCGCGCCTGGCGCGGGCCGAGCTCCAGTTCCGCGGTGCGCGGGCGTGTGGGGTCGGCCAGCGCCTGGGTGAGCAGGGGGGCGAATTCGGGCGCCACGTCGATCAGGCGTTCGCCGATATGGCCGAGCAGATCGACGCCGAGCAGGGCGGAGGCGGCGCGGTTGGGCAGCTCGATGGCGCCGTTGCGATCCAGGCCGATGACACCGGCGGAGACGCCGGACAGCACGGCCTCGGTGAAGCGCCGGCGCGCGTCGATCTGGCCGTAGGCGTCCATCAATTCGCCGCGCTGGGCGGCGAGCTGGCCGGTCATGCGGTTGAAGGCGCGGCTCAAATCCGCCATCTCGTCGCCCGAATCGATCTCGGGCACGCGGGTGGTGAGGTCACCGGCGCGGACGCGTTCGGCCGCCCCGATCAGCCGGCCGATCGGGCGGGCGATCTGATTGGCCAGCAGCAGGCCGATCAGCACGGCAGCCGAGAGCACCATCAGCGCGACGAGGCCGAAGATCAGCACCACATAGATCTGCGCGCCGGTCTGGTGGGCGTCGAGATAGTCGTATTCCGCCACGGCCTGCTCGGTGCGGGCCATGTGGTTGAGGATGGCGCTGTCGACCGGGCGGCTGACCAGCAGCATCAGCGGCGGCCGGCTGTCGACCTGGATCAGGGCGCGGACGCGCTTGGTCTCCTCGCCGAACACCGCGACGTCGCCGCTGCGCGCGAGCGCCAGCGCCCATTCCGGCGGCGGGTCGGCGTTGAGGCCGCCCATGGCGCCGGTGGAGGCGATGACCTCGCTGGTGGTGGGCTCGTACAGCACCGCCTCGGCCAGGCCGCGCAAGGCCGCCTGGGTGTAGAGCAGCTGGCCGAAGCGGTTGGGGTCACGCGAGAGCAGTTCGAGCGCCTGCAGCAGGGTGTTGCTGAGATCGACCGCGTCGGCGCGGATGTGGTTGCGGTGTTCCTCGAGATAGCCCTGGCTGGCCTGCAGGCTTTCGTGCAGGGCGAGGCGGACGCGGTCGCCGAACCAGACCTGGATGCCGTAGTTGAAGAACAGCGTGGCGAAGACGGCGACCAGGATGGCGGGAGTGACGGCGACGGCGCCCAGCAGCAGCACGAGGCGGACATGCAGGCGCGAGCCGGCCGAGCCACGCCTGCGTTCCAGCCAGACCCGCAACAGGCGCACCACCAGCACCATCACCAGCGGCAGCAGGGTGACGACATTGGCGGAGATCAGCGCCAGAACGACGTCGGATCGCACGCCGAGGCTGATGCCGCCGGACAGCACGGCGAAGGTGGCAAGCCCCAGCACCAGGGCCACGGCGGCCATGACGAAGGTGAACCACCGCCCCAGCAGCAGGCGGCCCACCCAGCGCATGATCACAGCGGGCTGCAAAACGGATGAAAGTTTCTTTGGTTCTTTCTTTTCAAAGAAAGAACTTCTTTTTTGAAAAAAAGAAGCAAAAAACTTCATTCGTTATGCAATCCCTCGTACGACCGGGATTTCCAGGTCGCGGATCTTTTTGCGCAGCGTGTTGCGGTTGAGGCCGAGCATGGCGGCGGCCTTGATCTGGTTGCCGCGGGTGGCGGCCAGCGTCATCTGGATCAACGGGCGCTCGACCTCGGCCAGCACGCGCTCGTAGATGTCCGACGGGCCGACGCCGTCGCGGTGGGCGGCGAGGAACTGGCGGATATGGCGCTCCACCGCGCGTGACAGCGGCTCCGGACCGGCCCCCGCGGCCTGCGGCACCCCGTGCGAGGCAGCGGCCGGGGCGGTGCCGGACATGTCATGGTGGCCTTCGCCGTCATGCAGCTCGGGCAGCACGGTCTCGGCGGTGATCACCTCGTCCGGACACAGCGCGGCCAGGCGGCGCATGACGTTCTCCAGCTCGCGCACATTGCCAGGCCAGCGATGCGCGCGCAGCGCCGCGGTGGCGGACGGGTCGAGCGACTTGGAGGGCAGGCCGTCGGCCCGGGCGCGGTCGAGGAAGTGGCGGGCGAGATCGGGGATGTCCTCGGCGCGCTCGCGCAGCGGCGGCAGGCGGATCGGCACCACGTTGAGCCGATAGAAGAGATCCTCGCGGAAGCTGCCGCCGCGGATGGCGGCGCGCAGATCGCGATGGGTGGCGGCGATGATGCGCACATTGGCGCGGATCGGCGCACGGCCGCCGACGGTGGTGAACTCGCCTTCCTGCAGCACGCGCAGCAGGCGGGTCTGCGCCTCGGGCGGCATGTCGCCGATCTCGTCGAGGAACAGCGTGCCGCCGTTGGCCTGCTCGAAGCGGCCCTGGTTGCGGTTGGTGGCCCCGGTGAAGGCGCCACGCTCATGGCCGAACAGCTCGCTCTCGATCAGCTCGCGCGGGATGGCGGCCATGTTGATGGGCACGAACGGCCCGCCACGGCGCCGGCCGTAGTCATGCAGGGCGCGGGCGACCAGCTCCTTGCCGGTGCCCGACTCGCCATTGATCATCACGGTGAGGTCGGCCGTGGTGAGGCGGGCGATGGTGCGGTAGATCTCCTGCATCGCAGCGCCGCGGCCGATCAGGGGCAGCTTCTCCTCCGACTCGGCCGGCGCCTGGGCCGGCAGCTCCGGCGCGGGGGCGGCGAGCGCGCGGCCGACCACGGCGAGCAGCTCGGTGAGGTCGAACGGTTTGGGCAGATATTCGAAGGCGCCGCGCTGGGCGGCCTTCACCGCCGTCATCAGCGTGGATTGCGCGGACATCACGATCACCCGCAGGTCCGGGCGGACACGCTTGATGCGGGGGATCAGGTCGAGCCCGTTCTCGTCGGGCATGACGACGTCGGTGATGACGAGATCGCCTTCGCCGTCCTCCACCCAGCGCCACAGCGTGGCGGCGTTGGAGGTGCTGCGGACCTGGTAGCCGGATCGGCCCAGCGCCTGGGTGAGCACGGTGCGGATCGAACGGTCGTCATCGGCGATGAGAACGGTGGGGGGGGTCATGAACAGCCTGGATGAGGGACTCAGAGCGAGTCGTTGGGGTCGTCGGGCAGCATCGGCAGCAGCAGCCGGAATTCGGTGCGGTGGGGGCGGCTGTCGACCTCGATGAGGCCGCCATGGTCGGCGACGATCTTGGCCACCAGGGCGAGGCCGAGGCCGCTGCCGGAGGGTTTGGAGGTCACGAACGGGTCGAACAGGTTGGGCATGATGTCGGCGGGGATGCCCGGCCCGTTGTCGCGCACGCTCACCATCAGTGGCAGGTGCATGCGCTGGCCGCTGCCGGGCACGGCGAGGCGGACGCCTTGCTGGAAGGCGGTGGACAGCGTGATCTCGCCGGAGGTCGCGGTGTCGCCGGAGGTGATCGCCTCGGCGGCGTTCTTGACGAGGTTGAGCAGCACCTGGACCAGTTGGTCGCGGTTGCCGAACACGGAGGGCAGGCTCGGGTCGTACACCTCGCGCACGCTGATATGGGCGGCGAAGCCGGACTGGGCGAGCCTGCGCACATGTTCCAGCACGCGGTGGATGTTGACCGGGCCGCGCTCGATCGGCTTTTCGCCGAACACCTCCATGCGGTCCACCAGGTCGCGGATGCGGTCGGCCTCGTCGCGGATCAGCACGGTGAGCTCGCGGTCCTGGTCGGCGACGCTGGCCTCGAGCAGCTGGGCGGCGCCGCGGATGCCCGACAGCGGGTTCTTGACCTCGTGGGCGAGGATGGCCGCCATGCCGCTGACCGAGCGGGCGGCGGAGCGGAAGGTCATCTGCCGGTCCAGCGCCCTTGCGGCCGAGGCGTCCTGCAGCACCAGCACCACCGAGCCGGGCTCCTCCGGCAGCGGGCTGCCCTGGATGGTGATGCCGTATTTGCGCAGACGCGGGCTCTCCAGCGTCATCTCGTGCTCGGAGATGGTGACGTCGGCCTCGCGCACCTGGCTCACCAGCTCGAAGATCGGGTTGTCCTGCGGCACGAGGTCGGAGAGGCGCATGGTGCCGAGCTGGGAGGTGGACAGGCCGAGGAACTGCTCGGCCGCCTGGTTGGCGAAGCGGAAGCGGTTGTCGCGATCGAGCAGCACGACGGGGACCGGCAGGGCGGAGAGCAGGGCCTGCGGGTCGGGGCCGTGCTTGGGCTGGGCGCGGGTGACGACGGAGAACATGCTGCGGATCGGCATGGTCAGGCGGCTTCCTGCAGGGCGAGGGCGCGGATGTCGCCCCGCTTGGCGCCGCGTTCGATCAGCGGGTCGTAGAAATCATGGATCAGCCGGATCACCTCGGGGACGGTTTCGGTGCGCATGGCGGCGGTGCGGAAGGCAGCCGAGCCGTGCAGGCCACGGGAATACCAGGCGACGTGCTTGCGGGCGAGGCGCAGGCCGGGGCCCGCGCCGAAATGGCGCAGCATGGCGTCATAATGGCGCAACAGAATGTCCTTCTGGGTGGCGAGGTCGGGCTCGGGCAGGCGCTCGCCGGTGCGCAGGAAATGGCCGATCTGGGCAGGGGCCCAGGGACGGCCATAGGCGCCGCGGCCGATCATGACGCCGTCGGCACCGGAGCGGCGCAGGGCCTCTGCGGCGTCCTCCTCGGTGACGATGTCGCCGTTGGCGATCACCGGCAGATTGGTGGCCTGCTTGACGCGGCCGATGAAGTCCCAGTCGGCGATGCCGGTGTAGAACATCTGGCGGGTGCGGCCGTGCACGGTGAGCATGCGGATGCCGCAGGCCTCGGCGATGCGGGCCAGGGTGGGAGCGTTGAGGCTGTCATGGTCCCAGCCCATGCGCATCTTCAGCGTGACCGGGACGTCCACCGCCTTGACGACGGCTTCGAGGATGCGGGCGGCGCCGATCTCGTCGCGCATCAGCGCGGAGCCGGCCATCTGGCCGACGGCGACCTTCTTCACTGGGCAGCCGAAATTGATGTCGATCAGATCGGCGCCGCGCGCCACGCCGATGCGCGCGGCCTCGGCCATGGCGGCGGGGTCGCAGCCGGCGAGCTGGATGGAGCTGGGGCTGCCGTCCAGGGTTGCCATGCGCAGGGTGGCCTGGTTCTCGCGCACCATGGCCCAGGAGGCGATCATTTCCGAGACCACGAGGCCCGCGCCGAGCTCGCGGGCGATGGTGCGGAACGGCAGATCGGTGACGCCGGACATCGGCGCCAGGATAACCGGTGTGTCGATGACGACGCGGTCCAGCCGGATAGGCGCCAGAGTCGGCGTGTGTGTCGGCGTGTGTGTCGGCGTGTGTGTCGGCGTGTGTGAAATGACATTGCCCATCATTTGGGCAAACTAGTGCGACGGCTGTTCGTGTGCAATGCACCTTTGCCACGGACACAATGATGGAGCGGTTCGATGCCGGACACGGTGTTTCAGTCTTGGCTGTCGCGCTGGGATCTGGCGCCGGATGGCGCGGCCATCGCCACCCCCGGCAGCCGGCTGCTGCCGGTGCGCTGGCGTGGCCGGGCGGCGATGCTGAAGCTGGCGCTGGCGGCGGAGGAACGCCATGGCGGCGCTGTCATGGCCTGGTGGGGCGGGGACGGCGCGGCCGATGTGCTGGCCCATGACGAGAACGCGGTGCTGCTGGCGCGCGCGCCCGGCGACACGCTGGGGACGCTGGCGCTGGCGGGTGCGGACGACGCGGCGACGCGGATCATCTGTCAGGTGGTGGCGCGCCTGCACCGGCCCCGCCCCGCGCCGCCTGCCACGCTGCTGCCGCTCGCCGGCTGGTTCGCCGAGCTGGAGCCGATGGCGCGGACGGAGCGCGGGATCTTCGCCGCCGCCTGGCAGACGGCGCAGGCGCTGCTCGCCGCGCCCCTGGATGAGACGGTGCTGCACGGCGACATCCATCATTTCAACATCCTCGATTTCGGCGACGGCGACTGGCGGGCGATCGACCCCAAGGGGCTGCGCGGCGAGCGGACCTATGACTATGCCAATCTGTTCCGCAACCCGAGCCGCGCCGTGGCCCTCGCCCCCGGCCGGTTCCAGCGGCATGTGGCGATCGTGGCGGCGCAGGCGGGGCTGGAGCGCCGGCGGCTGCTGCGCTGGATTCTGGCGGTGATGGGCCTGCAGGCGAGCTGGCGGCCGATCCAGGACGCCGAGCGGCATCTGGCGACGCTGGAGATCGCGACGCTGGCAAGGGATTGCCTGGCCAGATAAAGCGGGGCCAGGGACGGGCTGGCCCAGGACAGGCTGGCCCAGGACAGGCTGGATTGACGCGTGCCGCAGGTGCGGACAGTTTGCGGATCCCATTCGGACCGACCATGACACACACGCCCCGCATCGCCGTTCTGCTCGTCGCCGCCGGCTCCGGCAGCCGGTTCGGAGCGCCCACGCCCAAGCAGTTCCTCACTGTCGCCGGCCATCCCGTGATCCGCCACGCCGCCGCGGTGTTCGCACGCGCCGGCCTGCTGATCCAGCCGGTGGGCGATGCCGGCCCGATCGAACAGGCGCTGGCCGGTCTTGCGCATCTGCCGGTCGTCCCCGGCGGCGCCACCCGCCAGGACAGCGTGCGCGCGGGGCTGGAGGCGCTTGCCTCCCACGCGCCCGACATCGTTCTGGTGCATGACGCCGCGCGGCCGGTGATCCCCGAGGGCACGATCCCTGCCCTGCTCACGGCGCTGGACACCGATCAAGGTGCCATTCCCGCCGTGCCGGTCGCCGACACGCTCAAGCGGGGTGCCGACGGCGCCATCGCCGGCACCGTCTCGCGCGAGGGCCTGTTCCGGGCGCAGACGCCGCAGGCCTTCGCCTATCCATTGCTGCTGGCGCTGCACCGCAGCGCGGGCCCGGGGGCCACCGACGACGCGGCGATTCTCGAGGCCGCCGGCCACGCCGTGGCGCTGGTGGCGGGCCATGAGGACAACATCAAGCTCACCTATCCCGAGGACATGCTCCGCTTGGAACGCATTCTTGCCCCGACCCTGCTTCCCCGTGTCGGCACCGGCTATGACGTGCATGTGCTGGTCGAGAACCGCAGGCTGTTCCTGTGCGGCATCGAGGTGCCGCATGAGCGGGGCCTGTCCGGCCATTCCGACGCCGATGTGGGCATTCACGCGTTGTGCGACGCGCTCTACGGCGCGATGGCCGAGGGCGATATCGGCCGGCATTTCCCGCCCAGCGAGGCGCAGTGGAAGGATGCCGATTCGGCGCGCTTCCTGGTGCACGCGGCAGGGCTGGTGGCGGCCAAGGGCGGGCGCATCGTCAATGTGGATGTGACGCTGATCTGCGAGCGCCCCAAGATCACCCCGCACGCGCCGGCCATGATCGCGCGGCTGGCCGAGCTGATGGGGGTGGCGGCGCACCGGGTTTCGGTGAAGGCGACGACGACGGAACGGCTGGGCTTCACCGGCCGCATGGAGGGCATCGCCGCCCAGGCGGCGGTGATGCTGCTGATGCCGGACTGAGACGGTGTCCCGTCCCGCCTATCTGTTCCTGGTGCTGGTGTTCTGCCTCACCTGGAGCTCCGCCTTTCCCGCCGCCAAGCTCGCCATCCAGGCCGGGCCGCCGCTGCTGTATCTGGGGGTGCGTTTCGGCATCGCCGCCGCCCTGCTGCTGGGCTGGGCAGGGCTGCGCGGCGAGCTTGCGGGGCGGATTCCCTGGCTCGCGCTGATCCTGCTGGGGGTGATCAACCAGGCGGGCTACCAGGGCATGGCGTGGCAGGGCATGCGTACCGTCTCGGGCGGGCTCGCCACCATCATCGCCAGCCTCAACCCGGTGCTGATCTCGGTGCTGGCGGTGCCGCTGCTGGGCGAGCGGATGACCGGGCGCAAGCTGGCGGGCCTGGCGCTGGGGTTTCTCGGTGCGGCCTTCGTGGTGCGCAACCGCATCGTGGTCAGCGGCGAGGACCCGGTGGGGATCGGGTTTCTCGTCTTTGCCCTGCTGTCGATGACGGCGGGGACGCTGCTGTACAAGCGCCTGGCGCCGAAGGCGAGCCTGGCGGTGGCGGTGGGCGCGCAGCAGATCGGCGCCAGTCTGGCGCTGCTGATCGCAGGTGGGGCGGTGGGCGAGCGCTGGGCGCAGTTCGTGCCGGGGCCAGAGCTGTGGCTGACGATGCTGTGGTTCATCTTCGTCATCTCCGGCGCCTCGTTCCTGCTGTGGTTCTATCTGCTGCGCCGGGGCACCGCAGCCTCCGCCTCCAGCCTGCACTTCCTGATGCCGCCGCTGGGCCTGCTGATGAGCTGGGCGGTGCTGGGCGAGCCGCTCGATCCGCTGGATCTGCTGGGGGTGGTGCCGGTGGCCATCGGCATCCGTCTCGCCACCACAGAAACAAGGCCGTGAGCTCCCCGATTTTCGCGGCGTAAGGCCGATCTGGTGTGATATCGGCGGGTCTTGCACCTGGGGAGATGTCGCCATGTCAACGCCGCCGGCCTCGTCACGGATGATTGGTCTGATCAACGGGTTCCTGCTGTCGCAGGCGATCTCGGTGGCGGCCACGCTCGGCCTCGCGGACCGGATGGATGCGCCGGCCAGTGCCGAGGATCTCGCCGCCGCGACCGGCGTGCAACCCGATCCGCTGTACCGGCTGATGAGCGCGCTGGCGGCGGCGGGCGTGTTTCACGAGGACGATGCGCGGCGGTTCAGCCTCACTGAGCTCGGCGCCTGCCTGCGGCGTGACGCGGCGGAGCCGGTGGGGGCGTGGGCGGTCAATATCGGCCGCCCATACAACTGGTCCGCGGTCGGCGGCATGCTGGAGGCGGTCCGCACCGGACAGAGCGGCTTTCAGCATGTGCACGGCACTGATGCCTGGAGCTACCGCGCCGCGCACCCGGACGACTCGCAGGTGTTCGACCACGCGATGACCGACCTGTCGCTGCGCGCTGCGCACGGCATGGCACATGAGGTTGATTTCAGCCGGTTCGCCCGGATCGCCGATATCGGCGGCGGCAACGGCGCGCTGCTGGCGGCCATTCTCGCGGCGCATCTCGGCACGCGCGGCGTGCTGTTCGACCAGCCACATGTGGTAGCCGGCAGCGCGGCCGTGCTGGCGCCGGTGGCCGGGCGGTGCGAGGTGGTGAGCGGCAGCTTTTTCGACGCGGTGCCGGCCGGCTGCGACGCCTATATGTTGAAATCCGTGCTGCATGACTGGGATGACGACAAGGCCGTCACCATCCTGCGTGTGTGCCGGGCGACGATGGCGGCATCGGCGCGGCTGCTGGTGATCGAGTATCTGATTGGCCCGCCGAACACCCAGCTTCCGGCCAAGATGATGGATTTGACCATGCTGGTGATGCTCGGCGCGCGGGAACGCAGCCGGGCCGAGTTCGAGGCGCTGTTCGCCGCCGCAGGTCTGCGGCTTGAGGCGGTGACGGCGACGGCGCATGGTTTCAGCATTCTGGAGGCGGCGCCCGCGTAAGCCGGCTCTGGCGTCGCCGGTCGGATCCGGCCTAGACATCGGCCTGAAGGAGAGCCGCAATGCCTGTCACTGTGCCGCCCGCAGAGACCGCCTGGCTGCTGCATGAGATCCTCGGTTTCGATGCGATAACGCAGGATGACACGCTGGCGGTGCTGGAGGAGGCCACCAGAACGGCTGAAGGGCTGCTCGCGCCGCTGGACTGGCCGGGCGACCGGCATGGCGCGAAGCTGGTGGGCGGACAGGTGATCACACCGCCTGGCTTCGCCGAGGCATTCGCCGCCTATGCCGAGGGCGGCTGGATCGGCATCGCCGCCGATCCCGATCATGGCGGCCAGGGCCTGTCGCATGTGCTGGCACTGGCAGCGTTCGAGCCGGTGTCATCAGCTAACATGGCGTTCGGCCTGTGCCCGATGCTGACGCAGGACGCCATCGCGCTGCTCGCCACCCACGGCACGCCGGAGCAGCAGGCTCGGCTGATGGCGCCGATGATCGAGGGGCGCTGGACCGGCACGATGTGCCTGACCGAGCCGCAATCCGGCTCCGACCTGTCAGGTGTGCGCACCAAGGCGGAGACGCTGCCGGGCGGCGGCTATGCCATCACCGGGCAGAAGATCTACATCACCTATGGCGAGCACAGCTTCACGCAGAACATTCTGCACATGGTGCTGGCGCGGCTGCCGGATGCGCCGGCGGGCAGTGCCGGCATCTCGCTGTTCGCGGTGCCGAAATTCCGCCCGGACGGAACCCGCAACGGCGTCACCTGCGTGTCGCTGGAACACAAGCTGGGCATCCATGCCAGCCCGACCTGCGTGATGGCGTTCGAGGGCGCGATGGGCGAGTTGGTGGGGCCGATGCATCGCGGACTGCCCTGCATGTTCGCGATGATGAACGCGGCGCGGCTGGGGGTGGCGATGCAGGGCGTGGCGGTGGCGGAGCGCGCCTACCGCCGGGCGGCGGAATTCGCCGGCGTGCGCACGCAGGGGGGCGGGCCGATCGGTCAGCATCCGGATGTGCGGCGCATGCTGTGGACGATGCGGGCGCTCGCACTCGGCGGGCGTCTGCTGACGCTGTATGCCGCGGCCGCCGAGGAGTCGCGCGCGCAGCTGCTGATCCCGGTTGCCAAGGCCTGGTGCACCGATGCGGGGGTGGAGGCGGCCTCGCTCGGCGTGCAGGTGCATGGCGGCATGGGGTTCGTGGAGGAGACGGGGGCGGCACAGCATCTGCGCGATGCGCGGATCGCGCCGATCTATGAGGGCACCAACGGCATCCAGGCGATCACGCTGGTGCGGCGCGGGCTGCTGCGCGACCAGGGGGCGGCGGTGGCGGCGCTGCTGGCCGAGATCGGCACGGTGCCGGCGCTGGCCGAGGCGGTGGCGGCGACCGCGGTGGCGGCGGCGTGGCTGCGCCAGGCGGATGTTCGCTCGGCCGAGGCGGGGGCGCATGCGTTTCTGCAGCTGCTGGGCACGCTGACCGCGGGGTGGCTCTGCGCCAGGGTGGCGGACCATGCCGAGGCGCCGCCGGCGGCGGCCGCGGCGGCGGAGGTGTTCGCAACCCAGGTGCTGCCCCGCACGCTGGGGTTTGCCGCGATGATCTGTCGGCCGAGCCGGGCCCTGGTGGGGGATGTGGCGTTCGGGTGAGAGCGGGGCCAGAGCCGGAGTGCATCCGCATTACGCGACGGGCCAGAGGCGGGGGTCGAAGGCGAAGGGGCGCTGGCTGGCGATGGTGATGGCGGCGGCTTCGGGGTGGGCGGGGTTGATCAGCAGGTTCGGGCTCTCCGGCACGATGGCGGATGGCACCTGCAGCACCGGCGTGCGCTGTGCTTCCAGCCATGCGTCACCGAAGGCGCGCGGGTGCGCCGGCAGCACGTGGAGCGGTTCGAGGGCGGCGTCGCCAAGATCGATGGTGATCAGCACATAGTCGTCCGGGATCAGTTCGGGCGGCAGATCGAGATGCACCCGCACCTCCAGCACGGCCAGCGCCGCGGTCGAGGCGGCGTAGATCATGGCGCGTCCGGGTGAATTCCAGCGTCCGCCGTAGCGCCGCGCGCCTTCGCCGGTGAGATCCGCATAGGGCGCGCGGCACAGCCGCCAGGCGCGCACCGATCAGGCGGCGATGCCGTGGGCGATGCGGCCCAGCAGGGTTTCCACCTCGCGCGCCCCTTCATCCGTGTCGAGCAGATCGAGCGGGCGTTCGCCGGCGAACACGGCGGTGGGCCGCCGCAGCCAGAGGCCGGCCTTCTCCTGGCTGCCGAAGGTTGTCTCCGCCAGCGCCAGTATGCGGGCGACGCGGACCAGCCGGTCCGACTGTTCCGGCGTCAGGGTGCCAAGCTTGCGGCGATGCGCCAGCGTCTTGCGCGGCAGCACGATCTGGTCGAGCTCCACAGCCGTGATCCGGCCGCTGTCGAGCATCGTCTGCACCGCATCGATCGGCAGGCCGTGCCGCACCAGACGCACCAGACGCATGGGGTCGGCCGTCGCACCGACCACGTCGAACAGGCTGGTGGCAAAGCTCATCGAGACGCTCCTGGTGGCGATTTGCCGACATGATACGGGCATATCGCCGTCAGGATCAACCTGAACGTGCCGCAGCACCGCTCAATGCGCCTCGGACGGGCCTTTCGCCGGGGCCGGCTTGCGCAGCAGCAGGGTGAGCGGCAGCGCCAGGAAGAAGCTCAGCGACATCAGCAGCAGCACGTCGTTGTAGGTCAGCGTCAGCGCCTCGCGCTGGACCATCAGCGAGATCTTCTTCAGCGCGGCCAGATGCGCGCTGCCTTCCATGCCCGGCTTCATCGCCATGGTGAGGTTCTGCAGCATGTTGGTGGCCCCTGCCCTCGCCCAGGTCACCTGCTCGTCGAGATGCAGCGTGTGGCCGGCCATGCGGGTGGTGGCGATGAAGTTGATCAGAGCGAGGCCGATGGCGCCGCCAAGGTTGCGCATGAGGTTGTAGAGCCCCGAGGCGTTCTTCAGCTGATGCGGCGGCAGCGTGCCCAGGGCGAGCTGGTTGGTCGGCAGCATGATGAACATCAGGGACGCGCCGCGCAGCGACTGGGGCGCCAGCATCTCCCAGAACGAGCTCTGGTTGGTCAGATGTCCCAGCCAGGCCAGCGAGGTGCCGAACATCAGCAGCCCCGCCGCCAGCATCACCCGCATGTCCATCTTGCCGGCGAGCCGGCCGGAGATCGGGGCGGCGATGAACATGGTGAGGCCGGTGACGAACATGGTCTCGCCGATCTGCAGACTGTCGAACCCGCGCACGCGGCCGAGGAACAGCGGGATGACGTAAACCGAGCCGTACAGGCCGGTGCCCACCACCAGCGAGAACAGGCAGCCGAAGGCGAAGTTGGCATTCTTGAACGCGCGCAGATCCACCAGCGGCGCGCGGTGGGCCAGCATGCGCCACAGGAACAGCGCCGCCGACACGCCGGAGACGACGGCCAGCCAGGCCACGACATTGTCCTCGAACCAGTCGTTGCGGTTGCCTTCCTCGAGCACGTATTCGAGCGAGCCCAGGAAGGTTGCCATCAGCACCAGCCCGATCGCATCGAAGCTGCGGGCGAGGCTGAAATCCGGCTTGTCGATGTTGAGGAAGGTCCAGACGTTGAACGCCACCAGCGCGCCCACCGGCACGTTGATGAGGAACAGCCAGTGCCAGCTCAGCTGCTCGGTGAGCCAGCCGCCCAGGGTCGGCCCGATGGTGGGGGCCAGCGTCGCGGTCAGGCCGATGAGCACCGAGATCTGCGCGCGCCGGGCGCCGGGGAACAGCAGGAACGAGGTGGCGAACACGGTGGGGATCATGGCGCCGCCGATGAAGCCCTGGGCGGCGCGGTAGAACACCATCGCACCCAGGCTGGTGGCGGTGGCGCACAGGCCGGAGAACACGGTGAAGCCGACGGCGCTGATGGTGAACAGCACGCGGGTGGACAGCAGGCGCGACAGCCAGCCTGACAGCGGGATCATGATGATCTCGGCGATGAGGTAGCTGGTCTGCACCTGGGAGACCTCGTCGGGGCTGGCGCTGAGGCCGGCCTGGATTTCGGCGATCGAGGCGCTGACGATCTGGATGTCGAGAATGGCCATGAACATGCCCAGCACCATGGACATGAAGCCGACCCACTCCCGCCAGGTGAGTTTTTCGACGGCCATGACGGTCTACTTCAGGCCGAGCGTGTGCAGGGCGGCGCCGATGATACCGTGGCGGACCGAATCGGGACCGCGGGTATCGACGTCGGCGGTCACCGACAGGCCGGCGCGCAGCCAGTCGGCGCGTTTGGCTTCGTCTCTGTCGATGACGATCTTGACCGGGATGCGCTGCACCACCTTCGTGAAGTTGCCGGTGGCGTTCTCCGGCGGCAACAGCGAGAACAGCGCACCGGTGGCGGGGGCCACGCTGTCCACCCGGCCGGTCACCGCGTCATGCGTGTCGATATCGGGTGTCAGCACCACCTTCTGGCCGGGGTGCATATGGGCGAGCTGCGTCTCCTTGAAGTTGGCGACGACGTAGAGCTGGCTGGCCAGCGGGGCGACCGAGATCAGCTGCTGGCCGGGCAGGACATGGGAGCCGACCTGCACGGCGCGGTTGCTGGCGACACCGTCGAACGGCGCGCGCAGCACGGTGTAGGACAGGTTGTTCTTCGCCAGCTGCACCTGCGCATCGGCGCTGACCACGTGGGCCTGCGCCTGGATGAGCTGGGCCTGGGCGACGGTGATCATCTGCACCGCCGTGTCGCGTGCCGCGTTGGTGCTGGCGAGCTGGGCCTGCGCCTTCAGCCGATCCGCCTGCGCCTGATCGTTGGACTGGCGCGAGGTCCAGCCGGCGCCGGTGAGGGCGCCGGAGCGGACGGCGTCGGCGGAGGCGCGGGTCAGCTCGGCCTGGGCGGCGGCGATCTGGGCGTCGTCCTGGGCGATCATGCTGCGCTGCTGCTCGACCTGGCGCTGCGCCACAGTGACGGCGGCGCGCGCCTCGCCGGCGGCGGCCACGGCCTGGTCGAGCTGGGTCTGACGATCACGCGGGTCGAAGGTTATCAGCGGCTGGCCGGCCTTGACCACCTGGTTGTCGCCCACGTCGACCTTCAGCACGTCGGCCTCGATGCGCGGGCCGAGCACGGCGATGTCGCCCTGGACGTAGGCGTTGTCGGTGGACTGGATGAACACCGCCTCGGTGAACCACCAGTTGCCCACCAGCAGGGCGCCGGCGGCGACGCCGAGCAGCAGGCCCACCTTCAGTAGGGTGCGTCCGGGCCGCGCAGGCCTACGGCCGGGCGCCGTGACGGCGGGCGTGGACAGGCTCTGCGCGTCGGCAGACAAGGGGGCCGGCTTTTCAGCGACAGCGTTCATCGTGGGATCCTTGGTAAACCGAACGGTTCAGTTCACCGCTAGATGGGCTGTCCTGGCCCATACGTCAAGTGTGAACTGAACTGTTCAGTTCACACTTGACTGGCGCAGATTCTTCTTCACATGCTGGCCGATGGACCAGGCATTCCCCTCCGAGATCGAAGTGTCGCAGGACATTTCCCCCAAGCGTCGCCAGGTGACCGAGGCGGCCGAGCGGCTGTTCCTGGCGCAGGGCTATGGTGCCATCAGCATGGACCAGGTGGCGCGCACCGCCGGCGTGTCCAAGGCGACGCTGTATGCCTATTTCCCGTCGAAGGATTCGCTGTTCGCGCATATCGTGGCGTCCAAGGGCGAGGACAATCCGCTCAGCGACGAGCTGTTCCCCACGGAGATCACCGATCTGCGGGCCACGCTCGAGGCGATCGGCGTGCGCGTGCTGGAATTCATGCTGCGGGACCGGACGCTGGCGATCTATCGGATCGCCCTGGCGGAGTCGGGCCGTTTCCCGGAACTCGGCCGGGTGTTCTACGAGAATGGCCCGCACCGCTTCACCCAGCGTTTCGCGAGCTGGCTGGAGCAGCTGCGCACGCTCGGGCTGGTGGAGGTGGAGGATCTGACGCTGGCCACGCACCAGTTCATGGCGCTGATGCGCTGTGGCGTGTTCTTTCGCCGCAGCCTGTCGCTGCCGCCGGAACCCAGCGCCGACGAGATCCAGCGCACCGTGAAGGCCGCCGCTGACACCTTCCTGAAGGCCTTCGCGCGAACCCCTTGACCGCGCCTGCTCCCGGCGCGTTACCCTTGCAGCGCGCAATGAACCGGGACGCTGCCATGCTCCAGATCACGCCACTGCACCCGCTGTTTGCGGCCGAGGTCCGCGGACCCGATCTGCGCACGCCGCCCGGGCCGGAGCTGGTTGCCGCCATCGATGCTGCGATGGATCGCCACGGCGTGCTGGTGTTCCCCGACCAGCATCTGGACGACGACCAGCAGATGGCGTTCGGCGAGGCCCTGGGCCCGTTGGAGCAGACCATGGCGGTGGTGGACGCGCAGAAGCATCGTCTGAAGCACCGGCAGATGGCCGACATCTCCAACATCGACCTCGACGGCAACCTGCTGGCGGCCGATGACCGCAGGCGGATGTTCAACCTGGGCAACCGGCTTTGGCATTCCGACAGCAGCTTCAAGGCGATTCCGGCGAAATACTCCATGCTGCACGGCCGCGTGGTGCCGCCGGAAGGCGGCGACACCGAGTTCGCCGACATGCGCGCGGCGTGGGACGCCCTGCCGGCTGCGATGCAGGCGAAGCTGCGCGATCTCGTCTGCGAGCATTCGCTGCTGTTCTCGCGCGCCCAGCTCGGCTTTGCCGACTACACCGAGGGCGAGAAGCAGGCATTCGCGCCGGTGCCGCAGCGCCTGGTGCGCTGGCATCCCGGTTCGCAGCGGCACTCGCTGTATCTGTCGGCGCATATCGGGCGCATCGTGGGATGGCCCACACCGGAGGCGATGGCGTTGATCCGCGACCTGACGGAGTTCGCGACGCAGCGGAGGTTCGTCTACGCACATCGATGGCGCCCGCTGGACCTTGTGATGTGGGACAACCGCGCGACGATGCACCGGGCCCGCGCCTTTGAGGATCAGACGCATCCGCGCGACATGCGCCGGGTGACGTTGATGGATGTGGCGCCGACGCTGGAGCAGGAGGTCGTTTTTTGAAAAACGAAGGCCCGCCGAGTATGTCGCGCTCCAGCCGGGGCTGCTTGTTCTCACGGCGCAGGCGCACCCGTTCGTCGCGCTCAGGAGCGGCACGTGCAACCGCCGCATCCCCTTGTCTGACCTCGTTCTGGCTGACCTTTGCAACCCACGTGCGGATCGAATGGCCAGTCGATGCGCACGCGGGCACGATTGACAGGGTCACGGCCCGCAAGAACGCGATCGACCATCTGGCGGCGGACCACGGGTGAATAGGGCGATCGGGATCTGGGCATCGTTCACACCTCTGGCGAGAGCTTCAGGTGTCCAGCAAACCGGGGGGCTCCCACTTTCTCCCACTCCTCACACCGCAGCCGGCGGCAGGATCTGCACCTGTGTCGCCGAGGGGCCGATAGGGATGGCGAGGTGGGTGAATGTGTCGGTGATCGCGATGATCATATGCGAGCGGGCGGCGATGGTCTGGGCGAAGCTGTCGATGGCGAAGGCGATTTCGTAGGTCACCACGCCATTGGTGAAGGCGCAGGCATAGGCCTGCGGCGCGGTGCCGGTGGCGACGTCCGGGCAGTGGGCGGCCGCCAGCTGCAGCGACTGGATCACGCGGCCGGGCGCGATCGCCACATCGACGTTGAGGCGGATGAGGCAGCGATGCGGGCCGGGCGGGCGGCTGTGGTTGGTCACCACCGCGCGGGCGGCGGCGCTATTGGGAATGACCACCATGTCGTGCGACCAGGTGCGCAGCCGTGTGGCCCGCCAGTTCACCTGCATCACCTGGCCGGTCACGCCGTCGGGCAGGGTCACCCAGTCGCCGGCCGCGAACGGGTGCTCGATGTTGATCGACAGGCCGGACAGCACGTCGCCCAGCGTGTTCTGCAGCGCAAGGCCGAGCACGATGGCGACCACGCCAGAGGTCGCCAGAAAGGCTGAGACCGGCTGGTGAAACACGATGCCGACGATGCCGACGAAGGCCAGCACGTAGATGAGGCCCGAGGCGAGGTCGGCGAACAGGCGGCGGGTCTGCGGCTTGTCGTTGTCGGGGAACAGGGTGCGGCGCAGCAGCAGGCCGAGCAGCTTGTTGAACAGCCAGGCGCCGAGGCTCCAACAGAGGATGCCGAACAGCTCGCGCGGCAGATGCAGGCCGCCGGCGGCGGCGCCGAACAGGAACTGCCCCAACGGATTGCCGTCGCGCGGAAACAGGGCGGTGATGAAGGCCAGCAGCGCGCCTGCGGTGCACAGCGCGCGGTAATCGGCGAAATACGGCAGCAGGCGCACCGCCAGCAGCACGGCCGCCCACGACAGCAGGACGATCTCGACCCAGCCGAACATCGGCCTCAGCGTCCGCTCATGCGGCGGCCTCCTTCAAGGGGACCGGCGCGAACATCCCGGCCGGACCTGGCCCTGCCTGCCTGCGTCACACCGCCGCCTCGGCGGCGACGTAGCGGACCAGTTTCTTGTTGACGAACGCCTGGATGCCCATGTCACCGAGTTCGCGGCCGTAGCCGGTGTCCTTGATGCCGCCGAACGGCAGGTCGGCGTCGGCCCAGGAGATGTTGTTGATGAACATCATGCCGGTCTCGACGGCGCTGGCGACACGTTTGCCGCGGGCGAGGTCCTGGGTGAACACCGAGCCACCGAGGCCGAAATCCGAATCGTTGGCCAGCGCCACGGCGGCGGCTTCGTCCTTGACGCGGAAGAACATCGCCACCGGGCCGAAGAACTCGTCGCGGAAGGCGGGGTTGTCGGGTGCCACATGGGTGAGGATGGTGGGCTGCATACAGGCGCCGGGCCGATCGATCCGCTGGCCGCCCAGCGCGATCCTGGCGCCGTGTGCGACGGCGACCTTGACCTGTTCGAGCAGCTGTAAGAGCGCGGCCTCGCTGGAGAGCGGGCCGAGCGTGGTCTTCTCGTCCATCGGGTCGCCAGCCTTCAGCGCGCCCATGGCCTGCCTGAACGCGGCGAGGAAGGTGTCGGCCACGGCGTCCACCACGATGAAGCGCTTGGCGGCGCAGCAGGTCTGGCCGCAGTTGTACATGCGGCCCCACAGCGCCCAGCGGACGGTGTGGGCCATGAAGGCGTCCTCCAGCACGATGAAGGCGTCGCTGCCGCCGAGCTCCATGGAGGACGGCTTGAGGTTCTTGCCGGCGGCGGCGGCGATGCTGCGCCCGGCTTCGATGCTGTCGGTCAGCGCCACGCCCTTGATGCGACGGTCGTCGATCAGCCGGTCGGACTGCGTGTGGGTGATCAGCAGATTGGTGTACAGCCCCGCCGGCGCCCCCGCGTCGATCCACAGCTTCTCGAACAGCATGGCGCATTGCGGCACGTTGCTGGCGTGCTTCACCACCACAGTGTTGCCGGCCATCAGATGCGGCCCGGCCACACGGGCGAGCTGGTAAAAGGGGAAGTTCCAGGGCTCGACGCAGAACACCACGCCGATCGGGCTGCTCTCCACATGGCCTTCGCCATGGATCGGGTGCAGCGGCACATTGGCCAGGAAGCGCTCGGCGTGCCTTGCGTAGTAGGTCAGAATTTCGGCGCTGAACGCCACCTCCGCTTTCGCCTCGCCGATGCGTTTGCCCATCTCCAGGGTCATGACATGGGCGAACCGGTCGGCCTGTTCGTGGGGCAGCTTGGTCGCCCTTATCACGATTTTGGCGCGCTCGGCATAGCTGAACTTCCTCCAGGTGGCGAAGCAGGCGGTGGCGGCGGCGAGCTTCTCCTCGAGCGCCGCGTCGGTGAACGCGTCGAAGGATTTGATCAGCGTGTTGTCGAACGGATTGACGGTCTGGTAGCTCATGGACGCGCTCCTTTGGGGCAGAGCGGCAGGCGTGGCGTGGTTCAGGTGTCGATAGCCACGGAAGCCGGGTGCGATGGCCGCGCCCGGTCACCTCGTCCGACGTCACGATCGATCCGGACGAGTTCCGACGGGGCGAAGAACTGTTCCGCCCGCCGGTGCGGCACGCTGCCATCGAAGCCGGAGGGCCATAGATCGCTCACCACCACAGGCGTCTCCTCCTCGTCTGCATCGATGATCCGGCAGAGCTCATCATTGGCGTGGGCGCTGCATCCCGGCGCGCCCTGGGGGCGGCGCCAGCTTGGGGTGGTGCGGGTGTTCATAGGCCTTGTCCTCCAGAATGCGATGTGTCTGCCGCCGGCAGCCGTTCCAGCGCCACGCCGAGGGCGAGCACCTGGCGGCGCATGCGGTAGAGCTGGTCGAGCAGCAGCAGCACCACCGGCAGCGCCTCCTCGTCGATCCGCAGGTCGAACCGCAGTTCGCAGATCAGCCGCACCCGCGCGACGTCGATCTCCTGGAACAGCCAGGCGCCCTGCCCGCCGTCCGGGCGCACCCAGTCATTGGCGATCCAGCGTGCGAGATCCGCACCGGTGAGGCCGGGTATCTCGGCGATCAGCACATCGAGATCGATCATCCGCCCTGCTCCATCGCCTTGCGGGGGTTGAAGGGGGGCTCCGGCGTCCAGCCTTTGAGGAACGCGGTGAGGGCCGCATCGGCCGGGCCGATGGTGACGCGCAGCGTGGCGGTGAGGTCGCCGGCGGCTGAGGCGCCGTGCGCCGGCACGCCGCGGCCGCGCAGGCGCAGCTGGGTCAGGCTGTCGGAGCCGGCGGGGATGCGCATGCGCACCGTGCCGCCCGGGGTGGGAACATCGACGGGGCCGCCGAGCACCGCCTCGGCGAGGCTGACCGGCAGGTCGAGCCGGATATCGGCACCGTCGCGCCGGAAAAACGCGTGCGGCGTCACATGCAGCTCGATCAGCGCGTCGCCGTTGCCGGCTCCGGCCTCGCCGGTGCCGCCCTGTCCGCGCAGCCGCAGCGTGTCGCCGTCAGACGAGCCGGGCGGGATCTTCACATCCAGCGTCCGGCCATCCGGCAGGGTCAGCCGGGTGGTGGCGCCGTTGATCGTGTCGAGCAACGCGGCGGTGAGGGTGAAGTGCTGGTCCTGGCCGCGCCTGGGGCCGCGCCTGGGGCCGCGCCGGGCACGGCCTGGGTCGCAGGCGGTGCCGATCCGGGTGAACAGGGCGAGCACGTCCTGCCGGTCCAGGTTGTGCGCGAGGGGGTTGCGGTAGAGCGCCTCCATGGTGCGGCGGCCGCTGCTGGACAGGGTGGCACGGTCCTGCGGGACGGGGCCGAAGCCTGCGGTGATCTGGACGTCTGACATGGGTGGCCTCACTGGTGCCGGAGGCCAGAGCATTCCGCGATCGGGTATGGCTTGGCAGCGTCGGAAATCACCTAGAGCGGGGTGGCATCTGAAAGGCAATGCCAACCCGCTCTAGCTTTTTGGTTTAACAAGCAATTTTATGGCACGGTGAGTCCACCTAAAGCCGTATTGCTCTAGGGAGGAAGGAAGCGGTTCTTTTTTGAAAAAAAGAACCAAAAAACTTCTGTCGGGCTGTCGCGGTCCTTTCCGGACAGTGCGGGCCAAGCGGTTGAAAGTCTTTTGCTTCTTTTCTTCAAAAAAGAAGTGCTTGCTTTCTACCCCGCGTCGCGCAGCGCCGTCTCCCGCAGCCAGCCCGACGGCATGCCGCTGCGAAACTCCGCCCGCCATTCCGCCACCGTCGCCTCCGTCACCCCCAGCAGGCCGGCGCTGAAGAAGCTCGGGCTGGGCGTGAACATCAGATACGCCTGGGTCTCGTTCACCAGCAGCGTCTCCAAGGCAGGATCGTACCCTTCAGAGACCAGAAACTTGCGAAACACGCCGCGACCGAAGGAATCCAGCCGCTGGTCCCAGAAAGCGTGAGACCAGTCTGCATAGGCGGGATTGGTGAAGAACTCGCCGTGCGACAGCTCGTGGTGCAGGATGGTGCGGCGCATATCGTCGGTCACGTCGCCGCCGATGGCGGGAATGCTGATCACGCCGATCCGCTCGACCGTGCCCTGCTCCTGGGAGATGAGGTCTCGCAGCCATTGCTCGTCGGGCGAAAGTTCCAGCCGCTCCTGGTCGGCGGCGGCGAAGAAGCGGCTGAGCTCCAGCGTGCCGTAGTCATGGCCGTAGTAGAACGTGTCGGGCGTGGCGCCGCTTTTGGCGATGGCCTGGGCGAGGCCGGCATCGTCGAGCACGCGGTCATGCGGCGACCCGTTCTTCTCGGCCATGGCGGCGATGCGGTTGAGCATGGCGCCCTGGCGATGCAGGGAGGCGAAATCGAGCACCAGGACATGGGGGTTGCGATCGAAGCGGAACACATCGAGCCCCTGGCTGTGATGTGCAAGGATGGCGCCCTCATCGGCGGTGACGATCGGGATGCGCGGTGCTGCGGCAACCGGCGGCGTTGGCGGCGGGGCCGGGGCGGGCGGCGGCACCGGCGGGACGGGCGGCACATCCGCACGACGGCCAAACAGCCAGGCACCACCGCCGGCGGCGGCCGCGGCGGCACAGACGGCGCACCCCAGGACCAGGCGCCGGGAGGAACGGCGCGGGCGGAGACGAACCGTGTCGTCAGGGTCCTGGGCCATCTTCGGCCGGAGCGGGATCAGGTACCGAGATTGACAACCTGGACGCGGCGGTTGCGTGGCTCGGACACGCCAGCGGGCGTCTGCACCGCGAGATCCTGTTCGCCCATGCCGACGGCCTGCATCCGCTCCCGCGCCACATGATAGGTGGTGGCGAGGTAGTCCACCACAGCGTCGGCGCGGCGGGCGGAGAGTGACAGGTTGTGATCGGCCGAGCCCACCGTGTCGGTATGGCCTTCGATCCGGAACCGGTAGGACGACAGGTCGGAGCTCGACAGCGCGCGGCCCAGCTGGTCGAGCGTGGCGCGGGCCTGGGGGGTCAGCTCGGCGGAGTCGGAGGCGAACTGCACCTGAAGGTTCGCAGACGGGGCCGCAGCCGGCGCCGCTGCAGGCAGGGCGGCGGTGGCAACCGGCGCACGCGGGGGGGCTGCGGCCGGTGCGGACACCGGGGTCGGCACGGGTGCCGCGATCGGGGCGGGGGCAGGCGCCGCGGCGGGATTGGCCGGGCGGATGCCGCGCGTGCCGCTGCCGATCGTGCCGGTGGGCTTGAGCAGCTTGATCAGGTCATCGGCCGACGGGTTGCTCTGCGCCTGCGCAGACTGAGCGGCCACGGCGCCGGCCATAAACGCCCCGGCCAGGAGCGACAAAACGATCCTCACGGCACCCTCCTTCATCATCTCGTGCGTGCAGAAATATCACACCACTCAGCCGTGGAACAGCATCAAGCGACCCCGTTGAGCCGCATCACACGCAAGTTGCGTTCGGTCTGATCAGGAACCGAGATTGACCACCCGGACGCGCCGGTTGCGCGGCTCGTCCACGCCGGGCGGCGTGGGCACCGCCAAATGGCTGAACCCCAGCCCGACCGGCTGCAGCCGGGACGGGTCGACCTTGTAGCTGCTCTCCAGGAACGCCACCACGGCGGCGGCGCGGCGCGATGACAGATCGAGGTTCAGCGCGGCGCTGCCCACCGTGTCGGTGTGGCCTTCCACGCGGAACCGGTCGCCGGCCAGGGCCGGGCTGGACAGGGCGGTGCCCAGATTGGCCAGCGCCGCCCGCGCCGCGGGCGAGAGCTCGGCGGAGTTGCTGGCGAACTCCACGACGATGTCGACCGAGGGGGCCGTCTGGGCGCCGCCGTTGGGCTTGGTGCGGTCGGGCGCGATGCCGCGCTGGAGGCCGGGCGCCGCGCCGACGGGCTTGAGCCGGGCGATGATGTCATCGACCGAGGGTCCGCTCTGGGCCAGGGCGGACGGCGCCAGGGCCGGAGAGGCCAGCAGGCAGACGGCGATCAGGGCATGGTGCAGGATGCGCATGGTGTGGTGACGGTCCCGAGAGTGGTTGGTGGCGTGATCAGTGGTCGAACTTGGTCCAGCCATAGGTGTGGATGACCCATTTCAGGGTCATGCCGTATTCCGGGTCGGTCGCGTAGACGCCGGTGAGCGCGTCGGCGAAGGCGTCCGGGTCGGCGGCGACTTGCATGGCGGGCTTGTAGGGCGTGGCGGTGGCGAGAAGCTGGCCGTGCAGGTCGAAGGCCTGGGTGATGCTGTCGAACTTGCGGAACTTCGCCGTCACCACCACGCTTTTGCCGTTCAGCACCTCGCGGGTGGGACTCTCCACCGCGGGGTCGGCGTCGCGCGCCTTGATGCCGAACGGGTTGTTGCTGCCGGGCGGCATCGAGGCGCCCCAGGCGCTCTCCACCGCCCATTGCGCCATCGTCACCGAGGCCGGCACCTTCCAGTGCAGCCGCGATTCCTGCGCCGCGGTGATCACGTCCGGCGGTGCCTCGCCGAAATGGCCCACCTGCGGCGGCGCCTCCTGCACCAACGGGTGGGCGGCGAGGGCGTAATAGGTCTCGCTGCCCGGATCGACCCGGCCCGACGGCGGCACCATGTGCACGATCACCGCCTGGAACGCCTCGATGGCAAGGGTGGTGCCGATATCGGCCACGCCGGTGACCGGAATCGGCGAATGCGGCTTGGGCAGCCGGTCGTTCAGCAGGCCCTGGATGACGAACACGTCGCCCGGCGCATTGACGCCGTCACGGCCGACCGAGCTGAGGATGGGGGCGGCGACGCGGCCCATCTCGTCGGTGCTGATGATGGTGGCGGATGGAACCAGCGCCATGCGGACTTTCCTGCAACGCCTTGATGATGACCTCAAAATTGCGCCACCGGAAGCGGCTCGCGATCACGAGCATGTTGAGCGCCGGCGGCGCACGAACCTGATGGGCCGTCTCGCGCTGGCCGCGGTTTGGATGTTACGCTCGTTGCGCGCAAGGGGAGACCATTTCGTGACGGGAAATCCGTTCGATGAGGAGGACGGTGACCGGACCGTGATACGTCCGGTCCCGGGCGGACGACGGGCAGCGCCCCCCCCTGTCGCCAGCGCCCCGGCCTTGCCGGAAGGGGCCGAGAGCCTGGAGATCGGCGACACGCCGCTGCAGGAGGCGGCCGGCCCGCTGTTGTCGCTGCTGGCGCATCTGCGCAACACCGCCAACCCGCCCGATCAGACCACGCTGCGCGGCAAGGCGGTGGACGAGTTGCGGCGCTTCGAGCAACGCGCCCGGGCGCTGGAGGTGCCGATGGAACAGCTTCGCCCGGCGCATTACGCGCTGTGCGCGAGCCTGGACGATGTGGTGCTCGACACGCCGTGGGGTGCTTCCGGCGCCTGGGCGCAGGCGCCCTTGGCGCAGACCTTCCACCAGGAGGCCCGCGGCGGCGAGCGGTTCTTTGCCTTGCTCGACCAGTTCCGCCGCAAGCCGGAGACGGGGCTGCCGGTGCTGGAGCTGATGTATCTGTGCCTGTCGCTGGGCTTCATGGGGCGGTTTCGCCAGGTGCTGCGGGGACAGAGCGAGATCGACAAGATCCGCGCCACGGTGCACGCCGTGATCGCGGCCCAACGTCCGAAGCCGGCTGAAGCGCTGTCGCCCGCCTGGGCCGGCCTCGCGGTGCCGTTGCGGCGGCGCGGCGCGCGCGTGCCCGTCTGGGTGATGGCGAGCCTCGCGGCGACGGTGGTGTGCCTTCTCTATGTTCTGGTCTCCAACCGGCTCAGCGATGCGTCGGACGCGCTGTACGCCCGCGCGCTGGCAGCGCCGCCGGCGGCCATGCCCGCGCTGGCGCGCGTGGCACAGCCGCCACCGCCGCCGCCCGCCGCCCTGGAGCCCGGCCCGCTCGACCGGCTGCGCGCAGCGCTGCAGACCGAGATCGCCGCCGGGCACATCAGCCTCCTCGGCACCGATGCCACGCCGGTGCTGCGCGTGCCCGATCATCTGCTGTTCGCCGGGCCGAACGCCACCCTGTTCGGCGGCGCCGCCCCGCTGCTCGCCCGCATCGCAGCCGTCCTGCACGGCACGCCCGGCCGGCTGCAGGTGATCGGCTACACCGACAATCAGCCGATCCACAGCGTGGCGTTTCCGTCGAACTTTCAGCTGTCCGCCGCCCGAGCCCAGGCGGTGCGCACGGCGCTGTCGCACGAGATCGAACCGGCGCGGCTGTCCTCGGAAGGCCGCGCGGAGGCGGATCCGGTGGCCCCCAACACGACAGCCGAGGGACGCGAGCAGAATCGCCGCATCGACATCGTGCTGCACCGGCCGGACGCGTGAGATGACAGGATCGAACGGGATGGTGCTGCTGGTGCGCTGGCTGCTGAGCCTGGTGGGCGTGCTGCTGCTGGGACTGCTGGTGTGGCTGTTCGGTCCGCTGCTGCAGCCGCTCGAAGACCCCGCTCCAAGGGGCGGGCTGATCGGTGCGATGGTGCTGGCCTGGGCTGCGATCAATCTGCTGCTCGACCTGCGCAGCCGGGCGCGCGACCGGGCGTTGGCCAGCGGCGTGGCCGGCTCCGCCGCCGCCGATGAGGCCGCCGCCATGCAGGACCGGCTGGGCCAGGCGCTGAAGCTGCTGCGCGGCGCCGGCGGCAGCCTCACCGAACGGCCCTGGTACATCATCATCGGACCGCCCGGTGCCGGCAAGACCACCGCCCTGCTCAACTCCGGCCTCACCTTCCCGTTGGCCGACAGGCTTGGCCCCGGTGCCATCGCAGGCGTCGGCGGCACCCGCATGTGCGACTGGTGGTTCACCGAGGACGCCGTGCTGATCGACACCGCCGGGCGCTACACCACGCAGGATTCCGACACCGAGGTCGATCGCGCGGGATGGCTGGCGTTTCTCGACCTGCTGCGCCGCACCCGCCCGCGCCAGCCGCTGAACGGGGTGATCGTGGCGCTGGCGCTCAGCGACATCGCCACCGCCACACCGGCCGCCCGCGCGCAGCACGCGCGCACCATCCGCGCCCGGCTCGACGAGCTGCACACCAGGCTCGGCGTGCGGCTGCCGGTCTACGCCATGTTCACCAAGGCGGACCTGATCGCCGGATTCTCCGAGTATTTCGACGATCTGGACCGCACCACCCGTGCGCAGGTGTGGGGTTCAAGCTTCACGCCGGCCGCGAGCACCGCCGCTCAGTTCGAGGGCGCCTTCAAGGCGCTGGTGGCCAGCCTGCGCGCGCGCCTGTTCGACCGTCTGCAGGCCGAACGCGCGCCCGAGCGTCGCGCGCTGATCGCAGGCTTCCCGGCGCAGGTGCAGAGCCTGGCGCGGCCGCTCGACCTGTTCGTGCAGGAAGCCTTCGCGGCCGCGCCCGCGCCGATGCTGCGCGGCGTGTATTTCACCTCCGGCACGCAGGAGGGCACGCCGATCGATCGGCTGACCGCGGCCCTCAGCCGCAGCTTCGGCATCGACCAGATGCGCGCGCCCAGCCTGCGGCCGGAGCAGGGCCGCAGCTATTTCCTCACCGACCTGCTCCGGCGCGTGGTGTTCGGCGAGGCCGGGATGGTCGGCGAGGCCGGGATGGTCGGCGACGATCCCGCCGCCCGCAGGCGCGCCACCCTGGCGCGCGCCGGCTTCGCGGTGCTGCTGGCCCTGCTGGTGGTCGCCTCCGGAGGCGTGCTGTGGCTGCGCGCCGGGCAGGAGACTGCCGGCATCGCGGCGCTCGGCGCCGGACTCGACAGGCTGACCGACACCGCCTCGCACCTGCCGCTTGACCCGGTGGCCGACGCCGATCTCGCTGCCATCGCCCCGCTGCTCGACCAGGCCCGTGACCTCGCCGCGGCGCCGGTACCCACCGCCCCGATGCTCGGGCTCGGCCTGGAGCAGACCGCGAAGCTGCGCGAGATCGCCGGCACACCGTATCGCCACGCGCTGGAACGGGTGCTGCTGCCGCGTCTGCTGTGGCGGCTGGAGACCGAGCTGCGCGGCAACCTCAGCCGGCCCGACTTTATGTACGACGCCACCCACGTCTACCTCATGCTCGGCAACGCCGGCCCGCTCGACCGCGCCGTGGTGCAGGACTTCCTCGCCCAGGACCTTACCCGCGCCCTACCCGGCGACGGCCAGGCCAAGCTGCGCACCGACCTTGCCGGGCACATCGCCGCCCTGCTCGACGGCCCGCTGCCTGACATCCCGCTCGACGGCGCGCTGATCGCCCAGGCCCGCGTCAGTTTTGCCAATGTCTCGCTCGCCGCCCGCGTCTATGCCCGCATCCGTCCCTCCGTCGCCGCCCAGAAGCTCGCGCCATGGCGCCCCAGCGAGGCAATGGGGGCACCCTGGGTGCGCATGTTCATCCGCGCCTCCGGCCAGCGCCTGACCGACGGCATTCCCGGCTTCTACACGCTCCCGGGGTTTCACAGCGTGCTGCTGCAGGGGCTCGAAGCCACCGTGCGCAGTGTGGCGGACGAGGCGTGGGTGCTCGGCAAACGCGACGCCGACACCAGCCCCGCCATGATCGCCGCCACCGGCGCCGAGGTGATCCGCCTCTATGAGGCCGACTACATCCGCCTGTGGGACGCGATGCTGCTTGACCTCAACATGGCGGTGCCGCGCAGCCTGCCGCAGGCGGCGCAGGACCTGTTCATCCTGGCCTCGCCGCAGTCGCCGATGCGCGCGGTGCTGGCCAGCGCCGCACGCCAGGTCACGCTGTCGCAGAAGCCGGATGCCCCGCCTTCGGCCGATCCGCTGCGTCCAGGTCTTGAGGTGGACGCGCATTTCGCAGCCCTGCGCGCCCTGGTCGGCGACGGGCCGGGGGCGCCGATCGATCAGCCGCTGCAGGCGCTCTATGACATGCAGCAGCTGCTGGCCAAGATCGCCACCGCACCGCTGGGCAGCGCGCCCCCTGCCCTGCCCGCCGGCGGCGATCCGGCGCTGGCGCTGCGCGCCGAAGCCCAACGCGCCGCCCCGCCGCTCGGCCGCTGGCTGCAGACCCTGCTCGACAGCAGCCTCGCCTTGCGCAGCGGCAATCTGCGCGCCCTCGTCGCCGCCGCCTACAACGCCCCCGGCGGCCCCGCTTCCCTGTGCACCGCCTCGGTCAAGGGCCACTACCCGTTCGAGCGCGGCGGCGCGGACACGCCGATTGCCGATTTCAACCTGCTGTTCGCCCCGGGCGGCCAGTTCGATCTGTTCTTCAACACCCAGCTGCGCCCCTACGTGACGCTCGCCACCCCGCAATGGAAGCCGGTCGCCGCCGACGGCACGCCCGCGCCGATCTCGGCCGAGGATCTCGCCCAGCTGCAGCGCGCCGCAGCCATCCGCGACCTGTTCTTCCCCGATGGCGGCACCACGCCCAGCCTGCGGCTGCGACTGACCCCCGGCGCACTCGATGCCGGGATCAGCCAGGCGGTGCTGTCGGTGGACGATGTGCGCGTGGTCGCGGATCACGCGTCGCCGCGGCCGGTGGAGCTGACCTGGACCGGCAGCGGCCGGGTGGCTGGGCTGGACCTCACGCCGCCCGGGGCGGCGCTGGCCGATCAGGGGACGTGGGCGATGTTCCGGCTGTTCGACAGAGCGCGCAGCACGACGAAAGGGGACGCCATGACGCTGGCGTTTCGGCAGGTGGCGTTCGACGTGAATGGGGCACAGGCGCTGGGGGCGTTGCGGGAGTTCAGGTGTCCTCAAGTCAAGTAATACCAACGGCCTTGATCGATGACTCTTCCATCGATCAAGGCCGTTGGTATCGCGCGCCGGGTTGGCCGGCGGCGGCGCGCCAAACCAAGACCATACCAACGGTTATTCTTCATGACCGTTGGTATAAGCGGTTCTTTTTTGAAAAAAAGAACCAAAAAACTTTTATCCGTTGGCGCGTGACCTTTCCGGAGAAGTCGTGCACCAACGGATAAAAGTCTTTTGCTTCTTTTCTTCAGAAAAGAAGGCCTTACTTACGCTGCCTGCTTATCCACCTGCATCTCCCCGAGATAAGCCTGCTTGATATCCTCGTTCTCCCGCAGCTCCTCGGCCGTCCCCGACAGCACCACCACGCCGGTCTGCAGCACATAGGCGCGATGCGCGATCGACAGCGCCATCGACGCGTTCTGCTCGACCATGAAGATGCTCATCCCCTGCTTGTTGATCTCCTGGATGATATCGAACACCTGCTCCACATACAGCGGTGACAGGCCCATCGAGGGCTCGTCCATGCAGATCAGCCGGGGACGTGCCATCAGCGCGCGGCCGATGGCGACCATCTGCTGCTCGCCGCCGGAGAGCGTGCCGGCGAGCTGGTTGCGGCGTTCCTTCACCCGGGGGAACAGCGAATAGACCCGCTCCAGATCCTCGTTGAAGGTGGCGCCGCGCTTTTGCGTGTAGGCCCCCATCTCCAGGTTCTCGAACACGGTCATGCGCGGAAACAGCCGCCGCGCCTCCAGCACCGGGGCGATGCCGCGGCGCACGCGTTCGCTGGTCGGCAGGTTCTCGATCGCCTCGCCGTCGAAGATGACGGTGCCGGTGCGCGGCCGCACCACACCCATGATGGTCTTCATGGTGGTGGATTTGCCGCAGGCGTTGCCGCCGAGCAGCGATACGATCTCGCCGTGGCCGATGGTGTAGCTGACGTTCTTCAGCGCGTGGAGATCGCCGTAGTACGTGTTGATGCCGGTGAATTCCAGCAGCAGGTCGGATTTAGTCATTGGCGTTCTCCATGACCGCGGCCCGGGCGGCGCGGCCGAGATAGGCGGTGAGCACCTGCTCGTTGCGGCGGATCTCGTCGGGCAGGCCTTCGGCGATCTTGTCGCCGTGGTCGAGCACGATGACCTTGTCGGCGAGCTTGGTCACCACGTCGAGCTTGTGCTCGATGATGAGGATGGTCAGCCCCATGTCGTGCAGGCTCTTGATCTGCTCGGCGAGCTCCAGCGTCTCGGCGGGGTTCATGCCGGCGGTGGGCTCGTCGAGCAGCAGGATCTTGGGGCGCGAGGCGAGGGCGCGGGAGATCTCCACGCGACGGCGGTTGGCGTAGGACAGGCCACCCACGGTCTGGTCGAGGCGCGGCATCAGCCGGTTGCCGAACATGGCGATGATGTCGAGCACCGCCTGTTTGGCCGAGCGTTCCTCGGCGACGTTGGCGGGCGTGTGCAGCACCGCGCCGATCGGACCCGATTTCAGCCGCGCATGGCGGCCGATCATCACGTTCTCCAGCACGCTGAGATTGGGGAACAGGCGAATGTTCTGGAACGTCCGCGCAACGCCCTGGGCCAGCACCTCGTGCGGGGCGAGGCCGAGCAGTTCGACGCCGTGGCATTTGATGGAGCCGCTGTCGGCCTGCACGAGGCCGGTGATGACGTTGAACAGGGTGGACTTGCCGGAGCCGTTGGGCCCGATGACGGCGAGCACGCCGCCGGCGGGCAGGGTCAGGTCCACCGCGTTGAGCGCGGTGAGGCCGCCGAACTTCACGGTGACGCCGCGGATTTCCAGCGCGTTGCCGGTGCCCGGCGTCCAGCGCGGGATCTTGTCGAGGCCGACGAAGCCGCCGCGCTTCACCTCGGCGTGCTGGGCGGCGAAGCTCAGCGGCGGAACCTTCTTCAATTCGGGGATGAGGCCGCCGCGGCGGTAGAGCATCATGGCGATAAGGATGATGCCGAAGAACAGCTGGGTCCATTGCACGAAATCGACCTGCTGCAGGAAGGCGATGCCGGTGAGATCGCCCAGGCCATGGGCCCATCCCGTCACCTGCGGCAGCAGCCAGGTCTGCATCAGCTGCAGCAGCACGGCCCCCAGCACCACGCCCCAGACCGAGCCCATGCCGCCGAGCACGACCATGACGAGCAGCATGGAGGAGACGTTGAAGTTGAACATGTCGGGCGTGGCGGTCTGCAGCTTGGCGACGTAGTAGACGCCTGTCATGCCGGCGAAGCCTGCGCCGATGGCAAACGCCATCAGCTTGAAGCGCACCAGGTTGATGCCCATCGCCGAGGCTGCCGTTTCGTCCTCGCGGATCGCCACCCAGGCGCGGCCGATGCGGCTGGCGCGCAGGCGGGTGGAGACGAAGATCAGGAAGGCGCAGAGGCCCACGCCGACATAATAGTACGGCTCGGCGTTGATGCCGAAATTATAGCCGAACAGCTTGGGCGCCTGCACGCCGTTGAGGCCGGCGGCGCCGTTGGTGATGCTGTCCATGTTGCGCGCCACGATCGGCACGATCTCGCCGAAGCCCAGCGTGACGATGGCGAGGTAGTCGCCGCGCAGGCGCAGCGTGGGGGCGCCGAACAGGATGCCGAAGAAGGCCGAGACCAGGGCCGCGGCCGGCAGGGCGATCCAGAACGACAGGGTGAAGTGGACGAGATCGGGTCCGCCCTGGTTGATCTTCTCGACCAGGCCCAGGAAGGCGAAGGGCTGCCAGATGCCGCTCCACAGCGGCATCACCTGGAAGCTCGTCAGGATTCCGTAGAAATAGGCGCCGATGGCGAAGAACGCGGCGTAGCCGAGGTCGAGCAGGCCTGCGAAGCCGACGACGATGTTCAGGCCCAGGGCGAGGGTGGCGTAAGAGAGCGCGTTGGCGGCGTTGTCGATATCGCCGTCATCGCCGCTGATGGTGGGGAAGGCGAGCATTGCCAGCAGCAGGACAATGAGGCCGAGCATCTTGCGCCGTTCCGGGGAGAGCCCTTCGAGCGGCTTGGTGACGAATGCCAGTGCGGCGGAGACCATGATCTCGCTCCTCAGGACTTGTTGGGGGCGATGCGGCCGAGCAGGCCGGCGGGGCGGAAGACCAGAACCAGGACGAGCAGGCTGAAGATCACCACATCGGTCCAGGCGGTGCCGACGATCTGGCCGGAGGAGCTTTCGATGAGGCCGATGATCACCCCGCCGAGCATGGCCCCGGGCACGTTGCCGATGCCGCCGAGCACGGCCGCGGTGAAGGCGCGCAGGCCGGCGCCGAAGCCGATATCGACCTTGGCGAGGTTGTAGTAGAGGCCGAAGATCATGCCCGAGGCGCCGGCCAGTGCCGAGCCGAGGAAGAAGGCGGTCGCGACCACGCGGTCCACCTCCACGCCCATCATGCGGGCGGCCTCGGGGTCCTGGGCGGTGGCGCGCATCGCCTTGCCGATCTTGGTGAACTGCACGAAATAGGTGAGGCCGCCCATCAGCACGAGGGCGATGATCCAGATCAGCACCTCACGCAGGCGCAGCACGGCGCCGCCGATATGCCAGACGATCGGCGGCAGCGGGTTGGGGAAGTTCTTGGCGTCGGTGCCGATGGTGAGCAGCACCACGTTGAACAGCACATAGGAGACGCCGATGGTGGTGATCATCGCCGGCGGGCCCTTGACCGCGCGCAGCGGGCGCAGCAGCAGGCGTTCGATGCCGACGCCGATGCCGCCGCAGAAGATCATGGCGGCGGCGAAGGCGACCACCAGCACGCCGATCAGCGGCAGGCCGGACATCACGGTGTCCTGCCCTTCCACGCCCATGGCATGCAGGGCGATCATCGAGATCATGGCGCCGACCATGAACACGTTGAAATGAGAGAAGTTGATCAGCTCCATGATGCCGTAGACAAGAGTGAAGCCGAGCGCCAGCAGGGCGTACATCGACCCCAGGCTGAGCCCGTTGATGGCTTGTTGGAGCAGCAGATCCGCAGACGTCATGAACACGATCCAATGAACGAAATAACGAGAGTCCGTCCCGCGCGGCTGCGCGGGACGGATATCGCAAGCCGGACGCTTCTTACGAAACGGCCTGGGCGACGCCGATGTACTTGAACTGGCTGTCCGGATCGTCGAGCGGCTTGGTCTTGTCGCCCTTCACCTGGAACACCGAGATGATCTTGTTCTTGATGTCGCCGTACTGGTCGAACTCCACCGGGCCGATGAGGCTGTCGGCGAGCTTGGTGCCGTTGATGGCATCCCGCACGGAGTCGCGCGTCACCGGCTTGCCGGCGGCGGCGAGGGTCTTGACGGCCTGGATGACGACCTGGGCGCCGACATAGCAGGTGGCGCTGTAGTCCTCGATATACATGCCGAAGCGCTTGTAGAAGTCTTCGCCGAACTTCTTGGCCTTCGGGTCCTCGGTGACATGCGGGCTGGCGTTGGTGGCATACCAGCCTTCGACGGCGGGGAAGCCGGCGCCCTTGAGGATGTCGGCGCCGTAGATGCCGTCGCCGCCGGCCTTGATCATGGTCGGCACGATGTCATAGGCCTGCTTGACCAGCTTCACGCCGGCCTGGCCCACGCCGCCGTAGTACAGCGCGTCCGGGTTCAGCGACTTCACCTTGGTCAGCACCGCGGCATAGTCGGCAGCCTTCGGGTCGAGCCGGTCACGGCCGAGCACCTTCATGCCGCGCTTCTCGGCCTGGCCCTGGAACGCATCGGCGAGGCCCACACCGTAGGCGCCGGAATCGTCGAGGATGAACACCGACTTCACCTTCAGCACGTCGAACATGTAGTTGGCCATGTTCGGGCCCTGGTAGGCGTCGGTCGCGACGGTGCGGAAGTAGATCGCCTTGCCGGCCGGCATATACTGCGCGGCGAACTTGGGGTTGGTGATGTCGGGGTTGGTGGAGGACGGCGTGATCGTGGCCAGGTCGCCCTGGCTCAGGATCGGCGCCATCGCCTTGCCGGCGCCGGACATCTGCGGGCCGAGGGCCGCGACGAAGCCCTTGTCGGAGACGATCTTGCGGGCGTTGGTGGCGGCCTGCGCGGGATCGTACTGACCGGCGGTGGCGGTCGCGTCGTCGAACTTCTCGACGAGGAAGGTGTAGCCCGGCACAACCTTGGCGGCGTTGGCCTCCTCGAAGGCGAGGATGGCGCCGTTGGCGACGCGGGCGGCGGAGTCGGCATCGGCGCCGGTGAACGACAGGTCGATGGCGATCTTCACCACCTTGTCGGCCGCCTGCGCGGCGTTGACGCCGATGGAGGCCGCGGCGGCGACGCCGGCTGCAGCCTTGAATGTAGAGCGACGGGAGATCATTCCGGTAATTCCTTCGTTATGGTTCGTGGCACAACGAACGACGCCACGGCGGTGACACCTTGATGGCAGCATGCCGGTTTGGCAATCCTGCATCCCGACGGGTGCAGGGCAACGTCGAACGTTGCGTGCAGCGGTGGTGCCGCACGCGGTATTTCCACAGCGCAGGTGCAGCAATCGCCATGCCACGGGCGGGAAACCCTGTGCTATGCAGCCGCCATGGCCGCACCTCCTCTGCTGATCCTTCAGGATATCCGTCTCACCCTGGGCACCGCGCCCCTGCTGTCGGGCGCCGAACTGGCGGTCAGCCCCGGCGAACGGCTGTGCCTGGTGGGGCGCAACGGGTCCGGCAAGTCGACGTTGCTTAAAATTGCGGCAGGCTTGCTGAAGCCCGATGCCGGCACGGTGTTCGTCCAGCCCGGCGCCACGGTGCGCTATCTGCCGCAGGAGCCGGACCTTTCGGGTTTCGCCACCGTGCTCGACTATGTCGAGGACGGCATGGGACCCGGCGATGACCCGTACCGCGCCCGCTATCTGCTGGAGCAGCTCGGCATGACTGGGGAGGAGGGCACCGCCCATCTGTCCGGGGGCGAATCGCGCCGGGCCGCGCTGGCCCGCGTGCTGGCGCCGAGCCCGGACATCCTGCTGCTCGACGAGCCGACCAACCATCTCGATCTGCCGGCCATCGCCTGGCTCGAATCCGAGCTCGCCTCGCTGCGCTCCGCCCTGGTGCTGATCAGCCATGACCGGCGGCTGCTGGAAAGCCTGTCGCGCTCCATCGTGTGGCTCGACCGCGGCACGTCGCGCCGGCTCGACCGCGGCTTCGCGCATTTCGAGGCCTGGCGCGACGAGATGCTGGAGCAGGAGGAGCGCGACCGCCACAAGCTCGGCCGCAAGCTGGCCATGGAGGAGGACTGGCTGCGCTACGGCGTGACCGCGCGGCGCAAACGCAACGTCAAGCGCCTCGCCGGCCTGCACACGCTGCGCGAACAGCGCAAGCAGCGCTCCGGCCCCACCGGCGGCGCCAAGATGGCGTCGAGCGACGCCGATCTCTCCGGCAAGCTGGTGGCGGTGGCCGACAATGTCTCGCTGTCCTTCGACGGCCGCCCGATCGTGAAAAACCTCACCACCCGCATCCTGCGCGGCGACCGCGTCGGCATCATCGGCCCCAACGGCGCCGGCAAGACCACGCTGCTCTCGCTGCTCACCGGCGAGCGCGAACCCGACAGCGGCGACATCAAGGTGGGTGCCAGCCTGCAGATGGTCACACTCGACCAGCGCCGCGCCAGCCTCGACCCCAGCATGACGCTGGCCGACACGCTCACCGGCGGGCATGGCCAGACCGTGGAGGTCGGCGGCCAGTCCCGCCATGTGATCGGCTATATGAAGGACTTCCTGTTCGGGCCGGAGCAGGCCCGCACGCCGGTGGGGGTGCTCTCCGGCGGCGAGCGCGGGCGCGTCACCCTCGCCGTGGCGCTGGCCAAGCCCTCCAACCTGCTGGTGCTGGACGAGCCGACCAACGATCTCGACCTGGAGACGCTCGAACTGCTGCAGGAGCTGCTGGCCGACTATCCCGGCACGGTGCTGCTGGTCAGCCACGACCGCGACTTTCTCGACCGGGTCTGCACCAGCGTGATCAATTCCGAGGGCGATGGGCGCTGGATCGAATACGCCGGCGGGTATTCCGACATGCTGGCGCAATCCGGCAAGGCGGCCACGCTGAACACGATCAGCCAGGCCTCGTCCGGCAAGAAATCCGCGCCACAAGCGGCGGCCGCCGCGCCGAAGAAACTGTCCTTCAAGGACAAGCACGCCTTGGAAACGCTGCCCAAGCGGATGGACCAGCTAGGCGCCGATATCGCCAAATACCGCCGCATCCTGAGCGACCCCAAGCTTTACAGCCGCGACCGTGCCGGCTTCGAGCGGACGACACAGGCGCTGCAGGCGGCCGAGGCGGAGCTGGCCGCGGCCGAGGAACGCTGGCTGGAGCTGGAGCTGCTGCGGGAGAGTGTGGAGGCCGGCTGATTGGAAGAGGTTCTTTTTTGAAAAAAAGAACCAAAAAACTTTCAATCGCTGGCGCGAGTCGTTCCGGAAGGGCTCGCGCCAGCGTTCAAAAGTCTTTTGCTTCTTTTCTTCAGAAAAGAAGACCTTTCTTCCTCGATGGCCTCACCGCGTTCATTCCTCCTTAACGCCTGTCCCGCAGTTTGGTCCCAAGGACACTTCTTGGGACAGATGCCATGAACAAGTTGCACGGGTCAGACCTTCAGCCGACCGGGCTTTTCGGCGCCGATGATGCCTCGCCCGACACCGTGCCCGGCTGGGTGCAGACCGATCCGGCCTTCGTGCCGCTGTTTGTCGACACCTCGGCCCCCCATGCGGCCGCCACAATGGTCCAGAGCCAGAAGATGGCGCTCTACCTCACCGAGCCTGGCGACACGGTGGCCATCAGCGTCAACGACATTCACCAGGGCCAGATCGGCGACTGCTTCCTGCTGTCCTCGATCGGTGAGCTGGCGATCTGGCATGCCGGCTCGATCACCGCGATGATCAAGGCCAATGCCAACGGCACCGAGACCGTCACCCTCTACGCCGCCCCCAACGGCCAGCCGGCCGGCTTCGGCGCCACTTCGTTCCGGCCGATCACCGAGACCGTCACCAACAGCTTCGCCAGCAACGGCGTCAACAACGGCGCCACACAGGATGTGGTGGGCGGCACCAAGGAGATCTGGGTGCAGGTGCTGGAAAAGGCCGTGGCGCAGGAGGATGGCGGCATGAACGCCATCGCCAACGGTGGCAATCCGTGCATCGCGCTGCAGGAGCTGACCGGGCACACCGCGAGCTGGAACAATCCGGCCACGCTGTCGGCGGCGACGCTCACCAGGGATCTGCTGGGCGGTGATCTCATCGTGATGGACACGGCCAGCGCCGGCCTGGGCTACGGGCTGGTCGGCAACCACGCCTATATGCTGGAGGGGGTGCAGAGCTCGGGCGGAGTCGCCTGCGTCAAACTCGGCAATCCCTGGGGCACCGACAATCCGCAGCTCATCCCCGTCGCCAACCTGGCCAAGGCCGGGATTGTGGAGGTGGATATCGGGCACTGGTGATAGAAAGTTCTTTGGTTCTTTCTTTCAAGAAAGAACTTCTTTCTTTGAAAAGAAAGAAGCAAAGAAACTTTTATTCGTTGGGGGGGCCACCTGCAACCAGGCGGGCATGTCGCGGGCGTGGCGGGTGATGGCATCGGCGTGCGTCAAGGTCAGGCCGATCTCGTCCAGGCCTTCGACCAGCTGGTGCTTGCGGGCGGGGTCGATGGCGAAGTCGCGCACGCTCTGATCGGCGAAGCCGATGCGCTGGGCCGGCAGGTCCACCCACACGTCGCCGCCGATCATCGGCGCGTCCGCCAGCACCACCGTCAGCAGACCGTTGCGCACCGCGTTGGCCGCGAAGATGTCGCCAAAGCTCGGCGCCACCACGCAGGTGATCCCGGCATCGATCAACGCATAGACCGCGCCCTCCCGCGAGGAGCCGCAGCCGAAATTGGCCCCCGCGATCAAGACCGACGCGCCGGCCACGCCGGGCACCTCCAGGTCGTGAAACAGATAGGCCGCATAGTCCTGCCCCTTCGCGCGGTCGCGCGGCTTGCGCAGGAACCGCGCGGGCAGGATCTGGTCCGTGTCGACATTGTCCTGCGCCAGCACGCAGGCACGGCCGGACAGGGTGGTGAACGGGGTCATGCCAGCCGCCGCACATCGGTGATCCGGCCGGTCACGGCGGCGGCGGCGGCCATCGCCGGGGACATCAGATGGGTCCTCGCGCCTGGCCCCTGGCGGCCGACGAAGTTGCGGTTGGAGGTCGCGGCACAGCGCGCACCCGGGGCCACCAGATCGCCGTTGGTGCCGACACACATCGAGCAGCCCGGCATGCCCCAGGTGAGACCGGCCTGGGTGAACACGGTGTCGAGCCCCAGGGCCTCGGCCGCTTCCCGCACCGCCATAGATCCCGGCACGACCAGCCCCGGCACCACGGCGCGACGTCCGCGCAGCACGGCGGCGGCGTCCTGCAGGTCCTGCAGACGGCCGTTGGTGCAGCTGCCGATGAACACCTGGTCGACGGCGATGCCGTCCAGCTTCGCGCCGGCCGAAAGGCCCATATAGGCGAGCTGGTCGCGGATCTCCGCGGTGTCCGCCGCGGGAACGTGGCCGGTGACCGGCAGGCAGGCCTGCGGGCTGGTGCCCCAGGTGACCATGGGGGCGAGCGCATCGCCGGCCAGATGCAGCTCGGTGTCGAACACCGCGCCGTCATCGCTGGGCAGCGCCTGCCAGGCCGCCATTGCCGCCTCCCACAGCGCGCCCTGGGGGGCGTGGGGGCGATTCTGCAGCCAGGCGAAGGTGGTCTCGTCTGGTGCGACCATGCCGGCGCGGGCGCCGGCTTCGATGGACATGTTGCACAGCGTCATGCGGGCCTCCATGCCGAGGGAGGTGATCGCGGGGCCGGCATATTCGATGACGTGGCCGACCGCGCCGGCGGTGCCGATGCGGCCGATGATGGCCAGGATCACGTCCTTGGCCGTCACGTGCGGACCGAGCGCGCCGCTGACGAAGATGCGCATGTTGCGGGGGCGGCGCTGCCACAGCGTCTGTGTGGCCAGCACATGGCTGACCTCCGAGGCGCCGATGCCGAAAGCGAGCGCCCCGAACGCCCCGTGGGTGGAGGTGTGCGAATCGCCGCACACCAAAGTGAGGCCCGGCAAGGTCAGCCCCTGCTCCGGCACCGTGACATGGACGATGCCCTGGCGCGGATCGTGCAGCCCGAAATGGGTGATGCCGTGGCGGGCGGCGTTTTCGGCGAGTTTGGCCACCAGGCCGGCGGCCTCGGCGTCGCCGATCGGCAGGCTTCGGGCGTGGGACGGCACATAATGGTCGGCCACCGCGAAGGTCAGATCCGGCCGCGACACGGGCCGATCGCCGAGCTTGGCGAAGCCGTGGAAACTGCCTTCATGGACCAGATGGCGGTCGATCCACAGCAGGCTCGTCCCGTCCGGGCTGGACAGGATCTCGTGGGTGGACCAGATCTTTTCGAACATCGTGCGCGGCGTCATCATGCCCGACACATTAAGTGATTTCAGGGGGATTGCCATGCCGCCGCTCCAGACTCTGCTCGCAGGCGGGCAGTCCGTGCTGTGCCCTGGGGTGTATGACGCGCTGACGGCGTCGCTGGCCGAGGCGGCGGGATTTCAGGCGGTGTATCTGTCGGGCGCGCAGGTCGCCTACACCAAGCTGGGGCGGCCGGATATCGGCCTGGTGTCGATGACCGAGATGGCGGACACACTGGCCCATATCCGCGAGCGGGTGGCCCTGCCGATCGTCATCGACGGGGACACCGGGTTCGGCAACGCCATCGGCGCACAGCGCACCATCCGCGTGTTCGAGCGGGCGGGGGCGGATGCGGTGCAGATCGAGGACCAGGCGTTTCCCAAGCGCTGCGGGCATCTGCGCGACAAGGTGCTGATCTCGGGCCGCGAAATGGCGGGCAAGATCCGCGCCTGCGTGGATGCGCGGGACAAGGCGCTGATCATCGCGCGGACCGATGCGATCGGCGTGGAGGGGTTCGAGGCCGCCTGCGATCGGGCGGAGCTGTATCTGGAGGCGGGGGCGGATGTGCTGTTCATCGAGGCGCCGGAGACGGAGGCGCAGCTGGCCGCCATTCCCGCCCGATTCGGCGGACGGGTGGCGCTGATGGCCAACATGATCGAAGGCGGCCGCACGCCGATGCATGACGCGGGACAGCTGGCCAGCCTCGGCTATCAGATCGTGATCTTCCCCGGCGCGCTGGTGCGCAGCCTCACCTTCGCGACGAAAGAGTTCTTCGCCACGCTGCACCGCGACGGCAGCACGGCGGCGTTCCGCAACCGGATGTACGATTTCAACGGCCTCAACGAACTGCTCGGCACCGACGCCATTCTCGCCGAAGGCCGCCGCTATGACTGAGCTCGATGCCGTGACCCTCGCCGTGCTGAAGGGTCGCCTGGAGCAGATCGCCGACGAGATGGACGCGACCTTGTTCCGCCGGGCCTTCAACCCGACCATCGCCGAGGCGCATGACGCCTGCCACGGCATCTACCATCCCCAGACCGGCGCCACGCTGATCCAGGGCAAGTCCGGCCTGCCGATCTTTGTCGGTGTGATGGCGCATGCCGTGGGCGCGGTGATCGCCAAGTTCACCGGCGATCGCGCGCCGGTGGACGGCGACGTGTTCGTGTTCAACGACCCGTATCTCGGCGGCACCCATCTGTCGGACATGCGGCTGATCCGCCCGGTGTTTTCTGGCGGCACGTTGTTCTGTTGGCTGGCCAGCGTGGGCCATTGGCATGATCTCGGCGGCGCGGTGCCGGGCAACTACAATCCGGCGGCGACCGAGTACTTCCAGGAGGCGGTGTTGATCCCGCCGGTGCGGCTGTTTCGCCAGGGCGTGCTCGATCAGGACATTCTCGACATCATCCTGGCGGCGTCGCGGCTGCCCGACACCGCCAACGGTGACCTCAACGCGCATCTGTCCGCGCTGGATCTCGGCGTCGCCCGCATGACGGCGCTGCTCGACGAACTGGGTGCGCCGATCGTGGCGGCGGCGATGGACCGGCTGACCGAGATCAGCGCGCGGCAGATTCGCGCCGCGATCGCGTCCCTGCCCGACGGCACCTGGGAGGAGGAGGATTTCCTCGACAATGACGGCCGTACCGACGCGCCGTTGCGCATCGCCTGCGCCGTGACGGTGGAAGGCGCGCGCCTGACCTTGGATTTCACCGGCTCCGCGCCGGCCTGTCTGGGGCCGGTGAACATCAGCCGCGCCACCACCGAGGCCAGCGTCTATGTCGCGCTGAAGCATCTGTTCCCGGAGATCGCCGCCAATTCCGGCGTGATGGCGCCGATTGCCATCGTCATCCCTGAAGGATCGCTGCTCGACGCCCGCCGCCCCGCCCCCACCGGCGGCTACACCGAGACGATCCTGCGGGTGATCGACGTGCTGTTCTGTGCCTTCGCGCGCATCCGCCCGGAGGCCGCGACCGGCAACGCCTATGGCACCATCAATGCGCTCAGCATCACCGGGCGGCGGGAAAACGGGTCGCCTTGGGTGATGTTCTCGTTCTTCGGCGGCGGCCATGGCGGCAACCCCGAGGGCGACGGGCTCAGCCATGGCAACCCGCCGATCGCGACGGCCATCATTCCGCCGGTGGAGATCATGGAGCAGGCCTATCCGATCCGCTTCACGCAATGGGCGCTGCGCGATGGGTCCGGCGGGGCGGGGGCGCAGCGGGGCGGGCTAGGGGCGATCTATGAGATCGCCGTCGAGGCCGATGCGGAGGCGTTCGTGTTCGCCGAACGCGCACGCCATGCGCCGCGCGGCGTGCTGGGCGGGGGGAACGGGGCGCCGAATGTCATTGCGTTCGAGCAGACCGAAGGCTGGCAGACGCCTGCCCTCGGCTCCAAGGCGGTCGGCGTGAAACTGCGGACAGGCCAGCGCGTGCGCATCGAAACCCCCGGCGGCGGCGGCCGCGGCCTAGCGGCGGATCGCGCGCCGGCCGATGTGGCCCGCGACGCAGCGGTGGGGCTCGTGCCATGAGCCGGGTGTTGGGCGTCGATGTCGGTGGTACCTATACTGATCTGTTCCTGTTCGACACCGAGACCGGCCTTGCCCGTGTCGGCAAGGTGCCGAGCACGCGGAGGCGCGAGGCGGACGGGTTTCTCGCCGGCATCGCCACGCTGACCGAGCCGGGTCAGCTCACCACCATCGTCCATGGCACCACTGTCGGCACCAACGCGCTGCTGGAAGGCAAAGGTGCGGTTGCGGGGCTGATCACCACGGCGGGGTTCCGCGACGTGCTGGCCATGCGCCGCCGTGACCGCCGCCAGACCTGGGGGCTGACCGGCACCTTTTATCCGGTCATCCCGCGTGATCGGCGCATCGAGGTCACCGAACGCACCGCCGCCAGCGGCGAGATCCTGCAGCCGATCGATCCCGCCGAAATCGCCGAAGCCGCCCGCGCCTTGCTCGCCCAGGGGGCCACGGCGCTGTGCATCGTGTTTCTGCACAGCTACGCCAACCCCGCCAACGAACGCGCCGCCCTCGAAGCCGCCCGCGCCGTGTGGCCCAACGACCACGTCGCCATCTCGTCGGACATCCTGCCCGAGATCCGCGAATTCGAACGCACCAGCACGGCGGCGCTCAACGCCGTGCTGCAGCCGGTCGTCGGCCCCTACCTCAACCGGCTCGACGCGGCCGTGCGGGACGCCGCATTCGACGGCGGCTTCCTCATCGTGCAGTCCAACGGTGGCGTGATGAGTGCCGCCACCGCCGCCCACCTCCCCGTCCGCACCGCGCTCTCCGGACCCGCCGCGGGCGTGATCGCCGCCGCGCACATCGCTGTCTCCGCCGGCTTCCCCGACGTGATCACCGGCGATGTCGGCGGCACCAGCTTCGACGTGTCGCTGATCGCCGCCGGCACGCCCGCCCTGGCCGCCCAGTCCACGCTCGATTTCGGGCTGGTGGTGCGCACGCCGATGATCGAGATCACCACCATCGGCGCCGGTGGCGGCTCCATCGCCCGGGTCGATGCGGCGGGGCTGCTGCAGGTCGGCCCGCAATCTGCCGGCTCCATCCCCGGCCCCGCCTGCTACGGCGCCGGCGGCACCGATGCGACGGTGACCGACGCCAACGTTGTGCTCGGCCGCATCAACGCCGAAAGCCCGATCGGCAACCGCCCGGCACTCGGTGTCGATGCCGCCGCCCGCGCCATCGAAACCCATGTCGCGGGGCCGCTGGGCATCGGCCTGATGCAGGCGGCCGAGGCCATTCTGCGCGTCGCCAACGCCCACATGGCCGGCGCGCTGCGGCTGGTGTCCATCGAGCGTGGTCATGACCCGAAGCGCTTCGCCTTCATGCCGTTCGGCGGCGGCGGCGGGCTGCATGCCGGGGCGCTGGTGCGCGAGGTGGGCCTCGCCTGTGCGCTGGTGCCGCGCTATCCCGGGGTGACCTCGGCGCTGGGCTGCGTGATCGCCGATATGCGCCATGACCGGGTGCGCACGCTGGCCCGGCCGCTGCTGGAGCTCGACCCGGCTGCGCTGCGCGCGGAGATGGATGCGGCGATTGCGTTGCTGTCGCCTTTGCTCGACGAGTCCGGGCTCAGCTTCGCAGAGCGGCGGGTCGAGCACGCGCTGGACATGCATTATCAGGGGCAGACGCATACGGTCAGCGTGACGCTCGATCTGGGCCCTGACGGGTCCGGCGGGTTCGATCATGCGAGTCTCGCCGCGGCGTTCGCTGCGACCTATGCCGGTGCCTATGGCAGGCTGCTGGCGCATGTGCCGATCCGGGTGCTGAACCTGCGCAGCACGCTGATCGGGGCGCGGCCACGTATCGATCTGCGGGCGCTGGCGCCGGCCGCCAACGCCACCGTCGCCGCCGCCGCGCGGCCGTCGCGACAGGTCTGGCTCGGCGGCTGGACGGAGGCTGCGATCTACGACCGTCTGGCGCTGCCGGTCGGTGCCGTCATCCATGGCCCCGCCGTGCTGGAGCAGCCGGACGCGACCACCTTGATCGAGCCGGGCCAGTCGGGCCGGGTGGACGCGTTTGGCAACCTTATCCTGGAGCGTGCATGACCCGGCACCACGCATGGCGGATTGCATCCGCCCTACACCGTCCCGTAGGGCGGATGAAATCCGCCACTGTTGGGCTCGTACCACGGATGCAGGCACCATGAACGCCAACACCGCGCTGCTGCTGTGCGATCTGCAGAACGATTTTCTGCATCCAGACGGCGCCTATGGCCGTGCCGGGATGGGCACGCCGGATCTGGCGGCGCTCGCGCCGCGTCTGGCGCCGCTGGTGCGGAAGGTCCGGGCCGGCGGCGGCTGGATCGTCTCGACGCATTTCACCCTGGTGCCCGGCAAAGCCGGCGAGCCGTTCATCTCCGAGCATCTGCGCCGGCTGCGGCCGTTCCTGCAGAAGGGCGATTTCGTTCCCGGTGGCTGGGGTCACGCGCTGGTGGATGAACTGGCGCCTTCCGACATCGCCGTGGAGAAGGTGGCGTTCTCGGCCTTCTATATGAGCCGGCTGGACTGGGTGCTGGCGCGGGCGGGGGTGAAGCATCTGCTGGTGGCCGGCATCGTCACGCAAGGCGGGGTGGCCAGCACGGTGCGCGACGCCCATGTGCGCGACTACCACGTGACGATCCTCGAAGACGGCTGCGCCGCCTTCGACCGCCAGACCCATGAGATCGCCATCGCCGCCCTGCGCCCGGTGGCGAAGATCACCACCGCGGCCGAAGCCCTGGCATGATCACGCCCCCCCTGCCCGCCCCGGCGCCGCGGGGGATGTGCACGGATTGCGGCGTCTCCCGCATGGCCAACCCCCGCGCCTGCGGCACCGCCTGCCAGTTCATCGAGCCCGACTACCCCGCCCTGGAAACCCAGGTGCATGGCCGCCCGCGCGACCCCGCCCGGCCGGACGAGCTCCATTTCGGCCCGTTCCGCCGCATGCTCCGCGCCGCCCTGAAAACCCCGCGCGACGGCGCGCAATGGACCGGCATCACCACCCGCCTCGCCGAACGCCTGCTTGAAACCGGCGCCGTCGATGCCGTGCTCACCATGGCGCCGGACGAGACCGACTCCTGGCGCCCCCGCCCCGTCCTGGTCACCAAGGCCGAGGACATGGCGAAATGCCGCGGCATGCGCATGGGCTACGCGCCGCTGCTGGCCTTGCTCGAACCCGCCCGCGCAGCCGGCCACAGGCGCCTGGCCATCATCGGCATTCCCTGTCAGGTCTACGCGCTGCGCGCCCTGGAACAGCAGCTCGGCTTCGAGCGGCTTTACATCATCGGCACGCCCTGCTCGGACAACACCACGACCGAGAATTTCCACAAGTTCCTCGACCTGCTGGCCGACGACCCCAGCACGATCACCTATCTGGAATTCCGCGCCGATTATCATGTGGAGCTGCGGTTCAAGAACGGCCGCACGAAGGAAATACCGTTCCTGCTGCTGCCGATCTCCAAGCTGCCCGGCGACTTCTTTCCGCTGACCTGCCGCACCTGTGTCGACTACACCAACGTGCTGGCGGACATCACGGTGGGCTACATGGGCGGCACCGGGCAGCAATGGCTGCTGGTGCGCAACCAGCGCGGTGAGGAACTGCTCGACCTCATCGGCAACGAGCTGGAAACGTCTGCCCTCGCCGACAAGGGCAGGCGCGCCACCGCGGTGAAGGGTTTCATTGCCAATGTGGCGAAAGCCGCGGGCGGGTTGCCGGTGCGCGGCATGCCGAACTTCCTCCGCCCGCTGGTCGGCTGGCTGCAGCCGCGAATCGGGCCGCGCGGGCTGGAATTCGCCCGCACCCGGGTGGAGATGAAGGCGGCCGAGACCGTTCTGCACCTGCGTGCGCAGAAGCCGGCGCGGATGAAGCACATGATCCCCAGCCATATCTGGGACCTCGTCAAACCCTACGGGCTCACCCCCAAACAAGGCGAACGCCGATGACCGACACCCAGAAGGGCCTGCGCAAAGGCCTCACCAGCTACGGCGACGCAGGTTTTTCCCTTTTCCTGCGCCGCGCCTTCATCAAGGCGATGGGCTATTCCGATGACGCGCTGGACCGGCCGATCATCGGCATCACCAACACCTATTCCGACTTCAATCCCTGCCACGGCAACGTGCCGGACCTGATCGAAGCCGCCAAGCGCGGGGTGATGCTGGCGGGCGGGCTGCCGATGGAGTTCCCGACCATCTCCATCCATGAGAGCTTCGCCCACCCCACCTCGATGTTCCTGCGCAACCTCATGGCGATGGACACCGAGGAGATGATCCGCGCCCAGCCGATGGACGCGGTGGTGCTGATCGGCGGCTGCGACAAGACCATCCCGGCCCAGCTGATGGGGGCGGCGAGCGCCAACATCCCCGCCATCGTGCTGCCGACCGGCCCGATGCTGGTCGGCCACTACAAAGGCGAGGTGCTGGGCGCCTGCACGGATTGCCGCCGTCTTTGGGCCAAGCACCGCGCCGGCGACATGACCGAGGCGGAGATGGACGAGGTCAGCGGCAGGCTCGCGCCCACCAAGGGCACCTGCATGGTGATGGGCACGGCCTCGACCGTCGCCTGCATGACCGAGGCGCTCGGCATGTGCCTGCCAGGTGCGGGCACCGTGCCGGCCACCCATGCCGATCGCATCCGCGCGGCCGAGGCGTCCGGCGCTGCCGCCATCCGCCTGGCCCGCGAAGGCCTCACGCCGCGGCGCATCATGACCAGCGAGGCCTTCACCAACGCGTTCACCGTGCTGCAGGCGATCGGCGGCTCCACCAACGGGGTGATCCATTTCACCGCCATCGCCGGCCGGCTGGGCATCGACATCGATCTCGACGCGTTCGACCGACTCGGGCGGGAGACGCCGGTGCTGGTCGACCTCAAGCCGTCCGGCCAGCATTACATGGAGCATTTCCACTGGGCCGGCGGCATGCCGCGGCTGATGGCGGAACTGCGGGATGTGCTCGACACCACCCAGCTGAGCGTGGCAGGCCTCACGCTGGCCGACATCATCGCCCAGGCCGAGTACGTGCCCGGCCAGGACGTGATCCGGACGAAGGACAACCCGATCCATGTCGGCGGCGGGCTGGCGGTGCTGCACGGCAACCTCGTGCCCGGGGGCGCGCTGATCAAGCGCTCGGCGGCGACCGCGTCGCTGCTGGTGCATGAAGGCCGCGCCGTGGTGTTCGACAGCATCAAGGACATGACCACGCGAATCGATGACGACGCGCTCGATGTCGAAGCCTCTGATGTGCTGGTGCTGCGCAACGCCGGGCCGATGGGCGCGCCGGGCATGCCGGAGGCCGGCTATATCCCGATTCCGCGCAAGCTCGCGCGTGCCGGGGTGAAGGACATGGTGCGGATCAGCGACGCCCGCATGTCCGGCACCGCGTTCGGCACCATCGTGCTGCATGCAACGCCGGAAGCCGCGATCGGCGGTCCGCTTGGCCTGGTGCGCAACGGTGACCGCATCCGGCTCGATGCCACCGCCCGCACGCTCGATCTGCTGGTCGACGATGTCGAACTCGCCCGCCGCAAAAGCGAATGGACCCCTCCGGCAGAGCCGGAAGGGTCTGATCGGGGCTATCTCAGGCTGTTCCTCGACCAGGTGACCCAGGCCGACACAGGTGTCGACTTCGGGTTCCTCCGGCCGAAAGCGACTTGATCAGGCCCCTGATCAAGACAGCCGGCTGGTCTCCTCGGAGGCCAGCTCGCCGGCCACCTGGGCGGCGACCTCGGTGAGGTCGCGCATGTAGCGCGCGCCCTGCGGCGTGCGATGCACGAGCACGCGCCTGCGATCGGCGGCATCCTCGGCGCGGCTGACCAGATCGGCCTCGACCAGCCGGTCGAGGATGCGGGTGACGCCGGGGCGGGAGATGTTGAGCATCTTCGCCAGGCTGCTCACGGAGTGCACGTCCTCATGCAGATAGACGGTCAGCAAGGTGGTGAGCTGGCGGGCCGTGAGGTCACGACCGTCGCGCCGCACCAGTTCGAGCATGGTGCCGCGCAGCAGGGCCACATCGCTCACGCCGCCGCGTTTGGGTGTCTGATTCAATTTGTGCCCATTTTCGTACATCATCATTTGCGTGTGGGCTGCCCGACGCGGGCTGCCAGGTACCGCAGTGGCATGCTTGCCGTTCATGAAGCCTCCAGGACTGATCGCCGATTTCGCCAGGTCGCCAGGATGCCCGCGGCCACATGTACGGCCTCCACCGCCAGATCAGCCTCTCGGCGAACAGACGCACTGTTCCCGCGCGAGGCATTCCTGACGGAGCTTGTGACCGGGGCTGTCCCGCAAGATCCAATGATAGGACACTAACCCTCATCGTTGTGGAGGCAATTCACGTATGCTTGCGCACGAGCCTTTGTGACTAAATTCTCGGCAATAATTGACCGAAGCGGCAAGTTTCCATGAATCCGAATCTCAAATTCACGTAGCCGGCATCACAGAAGCGTCCACTTCTGGGTTCCGTCACGCGCCGCCGGCTTCACGCAGAACGTTCAACTTCTCGTGACTGTAGACGGCCCATTCCCGCAGGGTCCGTTCCTTGATTCGACCGAACCCGCTGATGCGGTCGGGGTAGGCGGCCAGCGCCACGCAGGTCTCCAGCGTCGCCGGGGTTAGCCGTTGCATGATCAGATCTATCGCGGCCTGGTACTGCGCCAGCGCCTCGCGCTCCAGCTGGCGCTCGGCCATGCGGCCGAACGGGTCGAGCCAGGTGCCGCGCAGCACGCGCAGCGGCGCCAGCACGCGGAAGACCTGCATCATCCAGGGCCCGAACGCGCGTTTCTGCACCTCGCCGCCGTGCCGGTCGCGCCCGGCCAGGAGCGGCGGGGCGAGATGGAAGCGCAGCCGGTAGTCGCCTTCGAACTGCTGTTCCAGCGACCGGCGAAACGCCGGGGCGGTGTAGAGCCGGGCCACCTCGTACTCATCCTTCACCGCCATCAGCCGGTGCAGGCCGCGCGCCACGGTCTCGGTCAGCACGGTGCCGCCGGAGAACATCTGCTCCTCGACGGCGCGGACCTGCGCCACCCGCTTCGCGTAGCGCCTGGCCAGGGCGCGCCCCTGATAGTCCTGCAGATGCGCCACCCGGGTGGCGATCATCTCGTCGAGCGTGGGCGGGGCCGGTCGCTCCAGCACCACGCCGGCCTGCTGCGCCACCGCGGGCAGGTCCACCGCCGCCGCCCGGCCCCAGGCGAAGGCTGCGATGTTGGCGGCGACGGCGGTACCGTTCAGGCGGATCGCCTGCGTCAGGCTCGCCAGCCGCAGCGGCACCAGGCCGCGTTGCCAGGCGAGGCCCAGCAGGAAAAGGTTGGCGGCGATCGCATCGCCCAGCAGCGCGGTGGCGAGCGTGGTCGCATCCAGCATGTCCACCTGTTCGGCGCCGGCCGCCGCCGTCACGGCGCGCTTCAGCGCCCCGCCCGGCAGACGGTTGGTGCTGTCCATCACGAAGGCGGCCGTGCTGGTCTCGTGGCTGTTGAGCACCACGCGCGTGGGCCTTGCGTCCTGCGCGCCGCGGATGGTGGCCAGCGCGTCACGCGAGGCGGCCACGACGAGGTCGCAGCCCAGCAGCAGATCGGCCTGGGCCTGGCCGAGCTTCAGCCCGTGCAGCTTCGTGTCCGGCCGGGCGAGGCGGACATGGCTGAACACGGCGCCGCCTTTCTGCGCCAGGCCCAGCATGTCCAGCACCGAGACGTTGAGCCCGTCGAGATGGGCTGCCATGCCGAGCAGGGCGGCCACGGTGACGATGCCGGTGCCGCCGACGCCGGTGAGCAGGATGCTCCAGGGTTCGTCCAGCGCGGGGAGCGCCGGCTCCGGCAGATCCGTGGGTGGGTCCAGCGTCCTGGGCTTGCGCAGCGCGCCGCCTTCCACGGTGACGAAGCTGGGGCAGAATCCGTCGACGCAGGAGAAATCCTTGTTGCAGGAGCTCTGGTCGATCCGGCGGCGGGTGCCGAACGGCGTCTCGTGCGGCACGATGGAGATGCAGTTGGACTGTTTCGAGCAGTCGCCGCAGCCCTCACAGACCGCCTCGTTGATGAAGGCGCGCCGGGCCGGGTCGGGCATCAGGCCGCGCTTGCGCCGCCGGCGTTTCTCGCTCGCACAGGTCTGGTCATAGACGATGGCGGTGCAGCCGGACGTCTCCCGGAACTGTCGCTCGACCTCGGGCAGATCGTGCCGGTCGAACACCAGCACGCCGGGCGCCAGGCCCTGCACCCCTTGGTATTTCTCCGGCTCGTCGGTCACCACGGCGATCGCCACCACCTGCTCGGCGGCGAGCTGGCGGGTGAGCTGCGGCACGTTCAGCTCGCCATCGATCTGTTGCCCGCCGGTCATGGCGACGGCGTCGTTGAACAGAATTTTGTAGGTGATGTTCACCTTTGCCGCGACGGCGGCGCGGATCGCCAGCAGGCCGGAATGGAAATAGGTGCCGTCGCCGAGATTGGCGAACACATGCGCCTCCTCGGTGAACGGGCTCTGGCCGATCCAGGCCGCGCCTTCGCCGCCCATCTGGCTGAAACTCAGCGTGTTGCGGTCCATCCACACCGCCATGTAGTGGCAGCCGATGCCAGCGAGCGCGCGGCTGCCCTCGATGACCTTGGTGGAGGTGTTGTGCGGACAGCCGGAGCAGTAGAACGGTTTTCTTTCCGCCGCCGGCACAACCGCGGCCGCCTTGCCGGACCGCGTGGCGAGCGACGCCGCGAGGCCGTTGAGCCGGTCCGTGTCCAGATAGATCGCCAGGCGCTGGGCGAGTGCGATGGCGATCTCGGTGGCCGAGAGATCGCCGGTGGGTTTCAACAAGGCGCGGCCCTGCGGCGCGCGCTTGCCGACGACGCGGGGATGCGCGGGCAGTTCGTACAGCGCATCGCGCAGCTGCGTCTCGATCAGCGGCGCCTTCTCCTCGACCACGATGATCTCGTCGAGGCCCACGGCGAAGTCCCGCAACGTGCGGGGATCGGCCGGCCAGACCAGCGCCAGCTTCAGCAGCCGCACCTGGCGCGCATCAACGCCCAGCAACGCCAGCGCCTGGCGCGTGTCGTGATAGGATTTGCCGGCGGTGACGATGCCGACGCGGGCGCCGTGGCCGGGGAGCATGATCCGGTCGAGCCCGTTGGCCCGGGCATAGTCCTGGGCTGCCTGCAGCCCGTGGGCGAACATACGCCCCTCCTGCGCCATCGGCGTGTCGGGCAGGCGGATCGACACGTCGGGCCAGGTGGTGGACGGCATCACCGCGCGGAAATCGTCGAGATCGAAGGAGACGCTGGCCGAGCTGTCCACCACGTCGGCCACCAGCTTGAAGCCGACATAGCGGCCGGACCAGCGCGACATCGCCCAGCCATGCAGGCCGAGTTCGAGGATGTCGGCCACATCGGCGGGGGCGAGGACGGGGATGGACGCGGCCGCCAGCGCCTGCTCGCTCTGGTGCGGCACGGTGGAGGATTTGCAGGCGTGATCGTCGCCGGCGCAGACCAGCACGCCGCCGGCGCGCGCGGTGCCGGCGAAATTGGCGTGCTTGAGCACATCGCCGCTGCGGTCCACGCCCGGGCCCTTGCCATACCACAGCGCGAACACGCCATCGACGGTGGCGCCGGGGAACAGCGTGACCTGCTGGGAGCCCCAGACGGCGGTGGCGGCGAGATCCTCGTTGAGGCCGGGCTTGAAGACGATGTTCTGCTCGGCCAGGTGGGCTTCGGCCTGGGTCATCTGCATGTCCAGAGCACCGAGCGGTGAGCCGCGATAGCCGGAGACGAAGCCCGCGGTGTTCAGCCCGGCTTTGCGGTCGATCTGGCGCTGCAGCATCGGCAGGCGCACCAGCGCCTGGGTGCCGGTGAGGTAGAACCGGCTGGCGGTGAGATCGTATTTCTGGTCCAGGGTCGGAGCGGTCTCGGACATGACACCCTCTTCTTGGTTGGGCGCATGGTAGGACAGTCAGCCTGTCCTATCCAAGGATGCTGTTTGGTTCTGCGAAGAACGCAGCAAGCGGTCGCGGCGCGGGTGGTGGAAATCTTTGCAATCGAGCGAGACCCCTGCAGCACGAAATATTCTTTCGCGTAGGGCGGATGCAATCCGCCACCTTCCGCACGACGCGACAAAGGCGGATTGCATCCGCCCTACGCGACGACGACCAGTTCCACGCCTTCGCCCACCATGTCGCCGGGAACGGCGTGGAGGCTTGTGACCTTGCCGGCGGCGGGGGCGGTCAGCGAGATCTCCATCTTCATCGCCTCCATCACCACCAGCGTCTGGCCTGCGGTCACCGCATCGCCCACCGTGACCAGCACCGCTGCGACGCGACCGGGGATCGGCGCCACAACGCGGCCGCCGCCCCGTGCCGCCGTCTCCGGCGGGGCCAGCGTGTCGATCTGCGCGAACCCATGGCTGGTGCCGTCGGCGATGACCACGATGCCGTTGGGCTGGGCCACGACTGTGACCGCGCGGGTGACGCCATCGACCACCACACGCCCCGGTTCCAGCCGCGCCAGCACCGCGGTCTCGCCCCAGGTCAGACGCCAGAGCCTGCCCTGCGGCCGCGCTGAGATCGCGCCGACCGGGTCGAGCTGCAGGTGTCGCGCGCCTTGCAGGTTGAGCCGCCAGCTGTCGCCGGCCGCCCAGGGATCACGCAGGGACGGCGGATCGCCGATCAGCCCGAGCACGGCGGCGGCGATCACGGCCGCATCCGGGGCTGGCGTCGGCGCCAGCAGGTGGGGGGTGCGGGCGATGAACCCGGTGTCGAAATGGCCTGCGGCGAAGTCGGCGTGGGTGGCGATGCCGCGCAGCAGGGCGAGGTTGGTCTGCACGCCGACCACGGCGCAGCGGCTGAGCGCTTGGGCCAGAAGGCGCAGGGCGGTGGCGCGGTCCGGCCCGTGGGTGATCAGCTTGGCGATCATCGGGTCGTAATCCGGGCCGATGGTGTCGCCTTCGCGCACCCCGGCATCGATGCGGATATCAGCCGGCAGGGCGAGGTGGATGAGGCGGCCGATGGAGGGGAGGAAGTCGCGCTGCGGGTCCTCGGCGTAGAGACGGGCCTCGAAGGCGTGGCCGGTGATGGCGAGGTCCGCCTGGGTTTTGGGGAGCGGTTCGCCGGCGGCGACGCGAAGTTGCCATTCGACGAGGTCGAGGCCGGTGATGGCTTCGGTGACGGGATGCTCCACCTGCAGGCGGGTGTTCATCTCCATGAAGGCGAAACGGTCGTGCTCGACGATGAACTCCACCGTGCCGGCGCCGACATAGCCGACGGCGCGGGCGGCGGCGACGGCGGCATCGCCCATGGCGGCGCGCAGGTCCGCGGTCATGCCCGGGGCGGGCGCTTCCTCGATCACCTTCTGGTGGCGGCGCTGGACCGAGCAGTCGCGCTCGAACAGATGGACGCAGGTGCCGTGCGTGTCGGCGAAGACCTGGATCTCAATATGGCGGGGTTTGGTCAGGTAGCGCTCGATCAGCACGCGGTCGTCGCCGAAGGAGGCGACGGCCTCGCGTTTGGCGCCGAGGATGGCCGCTTCCAAGGCGGCGAGCTCGGTGACGACACGCATGCCTTTGCCGCCGCCGCCGGCGGAGGCCTTGATCAGCACGGGGAAGCCGATGTCGGCGGCGGCATGGGTGAGGGTGGCGAGATCCTGGGCGGCGCCATGATAGCCGGGCACCAGCGGCACGCCGGCCTGCTGCATCAGCGCCTTGGCCTCGCTCTTGCCGCCCATGGCGCGGATGGCTGCGGCCGGCGGGCCCACGAAGATGACGCCGGCGGCGGCGCAGGATTCGGCGAAATCCGCGTTCTCCGAGAGAAAACCGTAGCCGGGGTGGATGGCCTGGGCGCCGGTGCGGCGGGCGACGTCCAGGATGATGTCGCCGCGGAGATAGCTTTCGCGCGCAGGGGCCGGGCCGATCCGGTGGGCTTCGTCGGCCATGGCCACGTGCAGCGCGTCGGCATCGGCGTCGGAATGGACGGCGATGGTGCGCAGGCCCAGGCGGCGGGCGGTGCGGATGACGCGGCAGGCGATCTCGCCGCGGTTGGCGATCAGCAGGGAGGAGAACATCTGGGTCACATCCGGAACACGCCGAAGCGGGTCGGCTGGATCGGCGCATTCAGGGCGGCGGAGAGGCCGAGGGCGAGAACGCGGCGCGTGTCGGCAGGGTCGATGATGCCGTCATCCCAGAGGCGGGCGGAGGCGTAGTACGGGTGGCCCTGGGTTTCGTACTGGTCGCGGATCGGCGCTTTGAAGGCGTCTTCCTCCTCGGCCGACCAGGTGGCGCCGCGAGATTCGATGGCGTCGCGCCGCAGCGTGCTGAGCACGCTGGCGGCCTGTTCGCCGCCCATGACGGAGATGCGGGCGTTGGGCCACATCCAGAGGAAGCGCGGGCCGAAAGCTCTCCCGCACATGCCGTAATTGCCGGCGCCGAAGCTGCCGCCGATGACGATTGTGAATTTCGGCACGGCAGCGGTGGCCACGGCGGTGACCAGCTTGGCGCCGTCCTTGGCGATGCCGCCGGCCTCGTATTTCTGGCCGACCATGAAGCCGGTGATGTTCTGCAGGAACACCAGCGGAATGCCGCGCTGGCAGCACAGCTCGATGAAATGGGCGCCTTTCAGCGCGCTTTCGCTGAACAGGATGCCGTTGTTGGCGATGAGGCCCACCTTCATGCCGTGGATATGGGCGAAGCCGCAGACCAGGGTGGTGCCGTACAGCGCCTTGAACTCGTCAAGCTCCGAGCCGTCCACCACGCGGGCGATGACCTCGCGCACATCGAACGGCTTGCGGCGATCGACGGGGATGACGCCGCCGAGTTCGGCCGGGTCGTGGAGCGGCGGCACGGGGTCGCGGGCGATGGCCGGCTTGGTGCGGTTGAGGCCAGCCACGATCCGGCGGGCGATGCCGAGCGCGTGGGCGTCGGTCTCGGCCAGATGATCGACCACGCCGGAGGTGCGGGCGTGGAGTTCGCCGCCGCCGAGGTCCTCGGCTGTGACGACCTCGCCAGTGGCGGCCTTCACCAGCGGCGGGCCGCCGAGGAAGATGGTGCCCTGGCCGCGGACGATGATGCTTTCATCGGACATCGCGGGGACGTAGGCGCCGCCGGCGGTGCAGGAGCCCATCACCACGGCGATCTGGGCGATGCCTTCGGCGGACATCGTGGCCTGGTTGTAGAAGATGCGGCCGAAATGCTCGCGGTCGGGGAACACCTCGTCCTGGTTCGGCAGGTTGGCGCCGCCGCTGTCCACCAGATAGACACAGGGCAGACGGTTCTCGCGGGCGATCTCCTGGGCGCGGAGATGTTTTTTGACCGTCATCGGGTAGTAGGTGCCGCCTTTGACGGTGGCGTCGTTGCAGACGATGACACAGTCCTGGCCAGAGATGCGGCCCACACCGGTGATGATGCCGGCGGCGGGGACCTCGTCGCCATATAGGCCATAGGCCGCGAACTGGCTGAGTTCCAGGAACGGCGTGCCGGGGTCAAGCAGGGCCGCGATGCGGTCGCGCGGCAGGAGTTTTCCGCGCGAGACGTGGCGCTGGCGGGAGGATTCGGTGCCGCCCAAGGCGATCACTTCGGCCTTGGCGCGCAGATCGGCCACCAGTGCTGCCATGGCGGCAGCGTTCTCGGCGAAGCCGGCAGAGCGGGGATCGATCTTGGAGGCGAGCGTGCTCACGCGGTCTCCTTGAACAGCTCACGGCCGATCAGCATGCGGCGGATCTCGGAGGTGCCGGCGCCGATCTCATACAGCTTGGCGTCGCGCAGCAGGCGGCCGGTGGCGTAGTCGTTGATATAGCCGTTGCCGCCGAGGCATTGGATGGCTTCGAGCGTCATCCAGGTGGCTTTCTCGGCGGCGTAGAGGATGGCGCCGGCGGCGTCTTTTCTCGTCGTTTTGCCGCGGTCGCAGGACTTGGCGACGGTGTAGACGTAGGATCTGGCGGCGTTCATCACCGTGTACATGTCGGCAAGCTTGCCCTGCATCAGCTGGAATTCGCCGATCGGCTGGCCGAACTGGTGGCGGTCGTGGACGTAGGGGAGGACCAGGTCCATGCAGGCCTGCATGATGCCGAGCGGGCCTGCGGCGAGCACGGCGCGTTCATAGTCGAGGCCGGACATCAGCACGTTCACACCGCCGCCGAGGCGGCCGAGCACGTTCTCGGCGGGGACCTCGCAGTCCTGGAACACCAGCTCGCCGGTGTTGCTGCCGCGCATGCCCAGCTTGTCGAGCTTCTGGGCGCAGGAGAAGCCGGGCATGCCCTTCTCGATGAGGAAGGCGGTGATGCCGCGGGCGCCCGCTTCGGGGTCGGTCTTGGCATAGACGACCAGCGTGTCGGCGTCGGGGCCGTTGGTGATCCACATCTTGGTGCCGTTGAGCACGTAGCGGTCGCCGCGTTTCTCTGCGCGCAGGCGCATGGAGACCACGTCCGACCCTGCGCCGGGCTCGCTCATCGCCAAGGCGCCGACCGCTTCGCCGGAGATCAGGCCGGGGAGGTAGCGCTCTTTCTGCGCATGGGTGCCGTTGATGCGGATCTGGTTCACGCAGAGATTGGAATGCGCGCCGTAGGAGAGGCCGACCGAGGCGGAGGCCCGGGAGATCTCCTCCATCGCCACGCAATGGGCGAGGTAGCCCATCCCTGCCCCGCCCCATTTCTCCTCCACGGTCAGGCCGAGCACACCGAGATCGCCGAATTTGCGCCAGAGATCGGCCGGGAAGTCGTTGTCCCGGTCGATCGCGGCGGCGCGCGGCGCCACCTCCACGTCGCAGAAGCGACGGACGCTGTCGCGCAGCATGTCGACCTCCTCGCCGAGGTCGAAATCCATGCCGTAATCGGTGTTGCCTGCCATGCCTATCCGGGGGTGTGGGTGGAAACGACGTAAAGATGATGCCAGCAGATATCCACATTGCGCCGCCGCTGGCCGGCACAGACCTCCTCCGCCGTCGCGAGATCGGTGAACGGGCCGTAGCACTCGGGCTTCGCACCTTCCTCCAGCCGATCGAGGTTGCCATCGGCGAAGATGCCGCCGCAGACGAAATAGATGGTTTTCGGGCTCATGCCGCGTCTCCGGTTTGCTGCGGTGCGGAAACTAGCAGACTGAGCCTGGGAAGCCGATCCAATCGTGGGGTGGAGGGGGGCTCCCTGGGGGTGCGCATGGCGGATTGCATCCGCCCTACGATTGTCGGAACTCTGGGAAGTCGTCCTCGCGGAACTCGCCTGGGGCGCGTTCGGTGCGGGTGGCTTCGGCGCGGCGGAGTTCCACGCGGCGGATCTTGCCGCTGATGGTCTTGGGCAGTTCGGCGAATTCGAGGCGGCGCACGCGCTTGTAGGGGGCGAGGCGGGCGCGCAGATGGCGGAAGATGGAGAGCGCGGTTTCGGCATCCGGCTCGGCGCCTGCCACCAGGGCGACATAGGCCTTCGGGATCGCGAGGCGCAGTGCATCCGGTGCCGGCACCACGGCGGCCTCGGCCACGGCCGGATGCTCGATCAGCACGGATTCCAGCTCGAACGGCGAGATCCGGTAGTCCGAGGCTTTGAACACGTCGTCGCCACGGCCGACATAGGTGAGGTAGCCATCGGCGTCGCGCGACGCGACATCGCCGGTGCGGTAGACCGTGCCCTCGGCGCCGGACAGCGTGCCGTCATCCTGCAGATAGCCGCCCATCAGCCCGACCGGACGGTGGGCGAGGTCCAGGCACACAGCGCCTTCCTGGGCGTCCTGGTCATCGGCATCGAGCAGTCGCACCACGTAGCCCGGCAGCGGACGGCCCATCGAGCCCACGCGCAGTGCCTGGCCGGGCGGGTTGCCGATCTGGGCGGTGGTCTCCGTTTGACCGTAGCCGTCGCGGATGGTGAGGCCCCAGGCGCGCTGCACCTGCTCGATCACCTCGGGGTTCAACGGCTCGCCGGCGCCGCAGACCTCGCGCAGCGACGTGCGGATGGCGGCGAGATCCTCCTGGATGAACATGCGCCACACCGTGGGCGGGGCGCACAGCGTGGTGACGCCATTGGCGGCGATCGCCTCCAGCAGCGAGCGCGCGTGAAACCGCTTCTGGTTGCAGATGAACACGGTGGCGCCGGCGATCCAGGGCGTGAAGAAGCAGCTCCAGGCATGCTTGGCCCAGCCGGGCGAGGAGATGTTGAGATGCACATCCCCCGGCAGCAGGCCGAGCCAGTACATCGTCGACAGGCTGCCGATGGGATAGGAGACGTGGCTGTGCTGCACCAGCTTCGGCCGCGCCGTGGTGCCGGAGGTGAAATACAGCAGCATCGTGTCCGTCGCGCGGGTCGGCTCGTCCGGGACGAAGGCGGCGGGATGGGCCAGCAGATCGGCGTGGTCGATGCAGCCTTCGGCCGGTCCGGCGGTGATCCGCACGGCAGCGGTGCCCGCGACCTTGCCGGCATCCTCGACGGAGGTGACGACGAAGCGGGCGTTCACCCGGGCCACACGCTCGGCGAGATCGTCGGCGGTGAGCAAGGTGGTGGCCGGCACCACCACGGCGCCGAGCTTGATGGCGGCCAGCATGATGTCCCACAGCGGCACCACGTTGCCGAGCATCAGCAGAATACGGTCGCCCTTGCCCACGCCCAGCGCGCGAAGCCCGTTGGCGACGCGGCCGGAGCGGTCCGACATCTCGGCGAAGCTCAGCTCCGCCGCCCCCGCGCCGACGATGCGCAGCGCCGGGCGGTGGGCGGAGTCGCCCTGGGCCAGAACGGCGTCGAACCAGTCGAGCCCGAAGTTGAAGAATTCCGGCTGCGGCCAGGAAAACCCGGCCATGGCGGCCGCGTAGTTGGTGCGGTTTGCCTGCAGGAAATCGCGGGCCGCGCGGAATTCCATCACGTCACGTCCTCCCGCGCCTTGTCGCCCAGCCAGGGATAGGCGTACGAGAAGTCACGATCCCCTTCGCCCTCGTCCAGCATCTGCTGATACAGCCGGGCGGCATGGGCGCCGAGCGGGGTGGGCGCGCCGCTGGCGGCCGCGGCCTTCTGGGACAGGTTGAGGTCCTTGGACATCAGCGCCGCGGCGAAGCCCGGAACCCAGCCGCGATTGGCGGGGGAGCTCGGCACCAGGCCCGGGGCCGGACAGTAGCTGGTCAACGACCAGCACTGGCCGGAGGCGGTGCTGCTGACATCGAACAGCTTCTGGCGATCGAGGCCAAGCCGGTCAGCCAGCACGAAGGCCTCGGAGACCGCCATCATCGAAATGCCGAGGATCATGTTGTTGCAGATCTTGGCCGCCTGCCCCGCCCCCGCGGCACCGGTGTGCACGATGGCGCGGCCCATCGCCTGCAGCACCGGCAGGCCGCGGGCGAAGGCGGCCTCCGGCCCACCGACCATGAAGGTCAGTGTGCCGGCGGTGGCACCGCCGACGCCGCCTGAGACCGGCGCGTCCAGCATCTCCAGCCCCGCCGCGGCCGCGCGTGCGGCCACCCCACGGGCGGTCTCGACATCGATGGTGGAGCTGTCGATCAGCAACGGCCGGCTGCCCCCCAGCAGCGGCAGCAACGACCCGACAACACCTTCCACATGCTTGCCCGCCGGCAGCATGGTCACGATGATCTCAGCCCCGGCGATGCAGTCGGCCAGGTTCTCGGCGGCATGGCCGTGCGCCGCGAAGGTCGCCATGGCGGTGGCCGACAGATCGTAGCCGCGCACGGCGTGGCCGGCCTTCACCAGATTGAGCGCCATCGGCAGCCCCATGTTGCCGAGGCCGATGAATGAAACGCGGCTCATGGTGTGGCCTCCAGCAGCTTGCGGGCGATGATGACGCGCATGATCTCGTTGGTGCCCTCCAGGATGCGATGCACCCGCAGGTCGCGCACATACCGTTCCATCTGGTATTCGGCGATGTAGCCGTAGCCGCCATGCAGCTGGAGCGCCTCGTCGGCGATGTGCGAGCACAGATCGGTGGCGAAGCGCTTGGCCATGGCGCAGCGTTTGGTGGCGTCCGGCTCGCCGGCATCGAGTGCTGCGGCTGCGCGGTGCACCATCAGGCGGGCCGCTTCCAGCTCGGTGGCCATGTCGGCCAGCTTGAACTGCAGCGCCTGGAACTCGGACAGCGTTCGGCCGAAGGCGCGGCGTTCCTGCACGTAAGTGAGCGCCGCCTCCAGGCAGGCCCGGGCGCCACCGAGCGAGCATGCGGCGATGTTGATGCGCCCGCCATCGAGCCCCATCATCGCGAACCTGAACCCTTCCCCCTCCGCCCCCAGCCGGTTGGCCACCGGCACGCGGCAGTCGTGAAAGCTCACGCTTGCCGTCGGCTGGCTGTTCCAGCCCATCTTGCGCTCGGGCTTGCCGAAGCTGAGGCCCGGCGTGTCCTTCTCCACCACCACGCAGGAGATGCCGCGCGCCGTCTCGTCGCCGGTGCGGACCATCGTCACATACAAGTCCGACACGCCGCCGCCGGAGATGAACGCCTTGGAGCCGTTGATCCGGTAATGCGCGTTGCCGTCCGGCGTGGCGCGGGTCTTCAGCGCTGCCGCATCGGAGCCGGAGCCGGGTTCGGTGAGGCAGTAGCTGACGAAATGGTCGCCAGACAGCACCTTCGGCAGCAGCCGCGCGCGCTGCTCGTCATTGCCGAACTTCGCCAGCATGAAGGCGACCATGTTGTGGATGGTCAGGAACGCGGTGGTGGAGGGGTCGGCCACCGCCAGCTCCTCGAAGATCAGCGCCGCATCGAGCCGGGACAGGCCGGTGCCGCCGCACGCCTCCGGCACATAGATGCCGCCGAAGCCGAGCCCGCAGGCCGCGCGCAGCTCGTCGGCCGGAAAATGCCGGTCCTGGTCCCATTGGCCGGCGAACGGGGCCAGACGATCGCGCGCGAAATCGCGGGCGGTGTCCTGAAAGGCGCGCTGGTCCTCGGTGAGGCTGAAATCCATGACGTTCCCTGGGCATCGGCGTCTTGGCCGTTATCGCCCCATTGCAATCCAAATCGCGCCCACGTCAAGCAGCCCGCCCCTTGCCGGCGCAGGACGCCAGATCAATGATCCCGCCGCCGCATCCGGCGCAGGAGAAGATCGTGTTTGCTTCCATCCGGGACACAAAAATCTATTTCGACGTCGATGGCATGGGCCTGGTGCCCGAAGGCAACGCCATGGTCGAACACCCCACCGCCTTCGTCATCCATGGCGGACCGGGCGGCGACCACTCCGCCTTCAAATCGACCTTCGCGCCGCTCTCACGGCGGATGCAGTTCGTCTATTTCGACCATCGCGGCCAGGGCCGCTCCGCCAAGACCGATCCCGAACGCTACACACTCGACGAGAACGTCGATGACATGGAGGCGCTGCGCCGGCATCTCGGCCTTGGCCCGATCGTCTCCATCGGCACCTCCTATGGCGGCATGGTCGCCATGGCGCATGCGGCCCGCTATCCCGCGGCGGTGAGCCATCTGGTGCTGTGCGTGACCGCCGCCCATCACGGCTTCATCACCGCCGCCCAGGCCTTTATCGAGGCGCACGGCACCGAAGAACAGAAGGCGGTCTGCGTCACGCTGTGGGCCGGCGGCTTCACCGAGGTGGAGCAGCTGAAGCATTACTACCGGGTGATGGGCCCGCTCTATTCCACCACCTACAACGCCGAGGCCGCGGCGGCGACCGCGGGGCGCGGCACCAATTCGCCGATTCCGCTCAACAAGGCGTTCGGCCCAGGCGGCTTCCTGCGCAGCTACGATCTGCGGCCGGAGCTGGGCAAGATCACGGCACCCACCCTCATCCTGGCCGGACGGCACGACTGGATCTGCCCGCCCAACTTCTCCGAGGAGATCCATGGGCTGATCCCCGGCTCGAAGCTGCATATCTATGAGACCGCCAGCCACTCGCTGCGCGCCGACGTGCCGGACGCGCTGCGCGCCGCCATCACCGACTTCGTGGGTGTGTAGCGCAATATGGCTTTAGGTGGACTCACCGTGTCATAAAATTGCGTGTCAAAACAAAGAGCTAGATCGGCGTGGCATCGCCTGTCAGATGCCACGCCGATCTAGCGCTCAGGCCAGCGCGGGCTCGGGCGAGAGGACGAGGCCGGTCGCGTCGAGCGCCTGAAACAGCGTCTCGGCCGCCGCGTCTGGCAGGGGCAGATGCGGCGGGCGGATGGTGCGCCAGGCGGGATCGCCGAGCCGGCGCGCGGTCAGCGCCTTCAGGCCTGGGATCAACGGTGCGGATGTGACGGCTTTGCGCACCGCGGTCAGCTGCAGCTGGGCATCGGCCGCCGCCTGGGTGCCGCGCTGGGCGTAGACCTGGGCGCTGATCGAACAGCCGACATTGGCGGCCGCCGTGATGCAGCCGGCGCCGCCGATGGACAGGAGGTTGTTCAGCGCCCCGTCATCCCCGCAATAGACCTCGAACCCGTCGGCCGCGAAATGCGTGACATAGGCGGCGGTGTTGGCGAAGTCGCCGCTGCTGTCCTTGATGCCGCGCACCTTGCCGGGATAGGCCGCGAGCAGCCGGGCGATGAACGGCACGGTGAACGGCACCGCGGATTGTGCGGGGAAGTGATAGAGATAGATGCCGATATCGCCGCCGACGCGCTGGATGACCTCGCTGAAATAGGCGAACAGCCCGTCCTCCGAAGGATTCTTGTAGAAGAATGGCGGCAGCACCAGGGCGCCGCGGCAGCCGAGCTCGGCGGCACGGCGGGTCAGCAGCACCGTGTCGGTGATGGCGGTGGTGCCGGTGCCGGGCAGCAGGACGGAGGGGGAGACGCCCGCCTCGACGAAGCCTTCCATCACGCCGATGCGCTCATGGATGCCGAGGCTATTGGCCTCGCCGGTGGTGCCGAGGATGGCCAGGCCGTTGCAGCCATGGGCCAGCAGCCAGCTGCCGTGCGCCACGGTGCGGGCGATGTCGATGGACAGATCGGCGCGCATGGCGGTGAGCACCGCCGCGTTCACGCCGCCGAACAGGTGCGGATGGGTGGCTGGGCCGGTCATTCCTGCGTCTCCTCGTGGCTGATCTTGGCCGGTCGCCTGGTGCGCGGCACCTTGCCCGGCCAGTCCACGATATGATGTTCGAGCGGGCCGGCATAGCGTTCGTCCACCGCGCGGCCGCTGACGGACACGCCGGACTTGTGCACCATGTCCTTGTCGCCGCAGACCAGAGGATGCCACCAGGCGAGGTCGCGGCCTTCGGCGACGCGGCGATAGGCGCAGGAGGGCGGCAGCCAGTCGATCTCGGCCAGCACCGCGGGGGTGAGGGTCACGCAGTCCGGCACGTAGGTGTGGCGCGTGGCGTAGCGGGAGCATTGGCAGCTGTCGCGATCGAGCAGCCGGCAGGCGACGTTGGTGTAGGCCAGCTCGTTGCCCGGTTCGTAGCGCAGCTTGTGCAGGCAGCAGCGGCCGCAGCCGTCGCACAGCGACTCCCACTCGGCCTGCGACATCTCGTCGAGGCGCTTGGTGGCCCAGAACGGCTTTTCATCCGGCATTGCCCAGCACTAGCACGCGCGGGAAAAGCAGCACCAGAGGCGATGCTCAGCCGCCGGAGAAGCGGCCCAGCATCTCACGCAGCGGCTCAGCGCCGGGGTTGTTGCCCTCGTGCGACAGCACCAGCTGCTGGGCGGCCATCGGCTGGCCGTAATAGGCCGCGTTCCAGTCGCTGCGGGTGCTGATCAGGCTGCCGTCGAGCGACACGCCGGCGAACAGGCCGCGCGTGGTGGAATAGGCCACGATGTCGGCCTGCAGGGCGGCGGTGGTGGCGCCGGCAATGCCCGCTCCCACTGTGGCCACCGCCACCGAGGCGTCCGCGCCGAACTTGAACTGGCTGTCGAGCAGCGCCTGCAGACCTTTCTGCGTCAGCACGATGAAGATGATCTGCGCATCCTGCAGGCCGAACTGCAGGCCGAAGCTGCCGGTGCCCAGACCGTAGAAGGCCGGGTTGCTCCAGCCCTGCTCGTTGCGGCCGGACATGATGCAGCCACCGCCCGAGGCGCCGATGAAGAACCCGGCCTTGAGGATCTGCGGGCACACCATCACACCCTTGGCCCGGCGCAGCAGGTTGCGCGCGTCGGAGTTGCTGTCGCCGCTGAGCATCTCCTGCACGGTCAGGGTGGAGCGGTCCACCAGCGTCTGCTCGTCCGTGGGCGAACTGCCGGCACAGGCCACCATCGGCAGGCACAGCGACATCAGGGCAATGGCGAGGAAACGTTTCATGCGGGCTCTCCCGGTTGGAGCGGCAGACATGCCACGTCCGCGTGGCGTGAGTGTGACGTCTGACATTGTGCGCCGTGACCGGGCAAGTCTTGCCGGTTGGCCGGCCGAACACGCGAGGTTGAACGATATGGCACAGGCTGCCGACGCGTTCGTCTCACCCGATCCTGAAGCTCCCCGCCGACAGCATCTCCTTGGTCACCCCCGTTAGGTGAATCGAGCCCGACGCCCCCAGCGCCAGCGTGCTGTTGCCATGCCCGTCATCGACCAGCGCCGACCATGCCGCATTGGCCGTGCCATACCCGCCGGCGCCGCCGAGCAGATCGATCACCCCCGCGCTATCCGCCCCGAACGACGCCAGCGACA
>JBBILI010000031.1:0-67446 GCA_037445025.1 Rhodospirillales bacterium | reverse complement strand
ATCCCCGTTCGTGAGTCTGTCTGCCGTGATCCACGCGTTGCGTGCGGCGGTGGCGGCTTGGGGTGGGCGGGGGTGGCTGGCGGTGGCTTTGGTGGTGTTGGTGCATCGGCGGCTGGGGGAGATCGGGCGGCGGATGGAGCGGCTGGCGGCGCGGTTTCAGGCGGGGCGGTTGACGCCGCGGGCCGCGCGGGAGGTGCCGGAGGTGCCAGACGCGGTTGTGGTGCGGTCGCCGCGGGCGCGCCGGGTGCAGATGTGGCCACGTGCGTTCGGGTGGCTGGTGCGGGCGGCTTCTTGGGAGGCGGCGGGGTTTGGGTCGCAGCTTCGGGCGGTGCTGGAGACGCCGGAGATGGTGGCGTTGTTGCAGGCGGCGCCGCAGGCGGTGGCGGTGTTGCGGCCGCTGTGTCGGATGCTGGCGATCGAGACGGCGTTGTTGCGACCGGGCGCTGCGGCTGTAGCGCCGGTGGTGAAGCGGGTGCGCAAGCCGCGGGTGAAGCCGGATTGGGGGCCGGTTCCGCTGCCGCGCGGGGTGCTTTCGGCGGTGCGGCGGCACGGTGTTTTCAAGGGGTGGTGAGACGTGCACCTCGGCGCAGGATTATTGTTCCGGTTTAGTATTAATTTGCTAGATTTAGCAAGCAAGCGCTTCTTTTCTGAAGAAAAGAAGCAAAAGACTTTTAACCGTTGGTGTACTCACTCTTCGGAAAGAGACGCCAGCCGATTAAAAGTTTTTTGGTTCTTTTTTTCAAAAAAAACCGCTTGCCTTTGCTTTCCGGTTGGCTCAATGCCGGCCGTAATTGTCCTCATAGCGGACGATGTCGTCTTCGCCCAGGTAGCTGCCGGACTGGACCTCGATGAGCGTGAGGGGAATGCGGCCGGGGTTTTCGAGCCGGTGGACGCAGCCGAGCGGGATGTAGACGCTTTCGTTCTCGCGCAGCAGCGTGGTCTCGCCGTCGCGGGTGACCAGGGCGCTGCCGGCGACGACGACCCAGTGCTCGGCGCGATGGAAGTGCTTTTGCAATGAGAGGGTGTGGCCGGGGGTGACGACGATGCGTTTCACCTGAAAGCGATCGCCGGCGATGAGGCTCTCGTAGAAGCCCCACGGGCGGTAGATGCGATTGTGGGCGACCGCCTCGGGGCGTTTGGCTTTGCGCAGGCGGTCGACGATCTTTTTGACGTCCTGGGCGCGGTCGCGGTGCATGGCGAGGACGGCGTCCTCGGTGACGACCACGACGGCGTCGGTGAGGCCGACGACGGCGGTGACGATGCCGTCGCTGCGGCCGTAGCAGTTGGTAGCACCTTCCATCAGCACGTCACCCACGGTGACGTTGCCGTCGCTGTCCTGGGTGCCGAGTTCCCACAGCGCGCTCCAGCTGCCGACATCGGACCAGCCGAGATCGGCGGGGACGACGGCGGCGACGGTGGTGCGTTCGGCGACGGCGTAGTCGATGCTGATGTTGGGGCAGGATTTGAAGGGGGCGGGGGCGAGGCGGATGAAGTCGAGATCCTCGGAGCGGTCGGCGACGGCGGCGCGGACGGAGTCGAGGACGTCGGGCGCGTAGCGTTCGAGCTCGGCCAGCAGGGTGGCGGCGGTGAAGACGAACATGCCGGAGTTCCAGAGATGGGTTCCGGAGGCCAGCAGGTCGGCGGCGCGGGCGCTGTCGGGCTTTTCGATGAAGCCGGCGACTTCGTGGGCGCCGGGGAGGCCGTCGAGCGGGCGGCCGACGGCGATGTAGCCGTAGCCGGTCTCGGGGGCGGTGGGGCGCATGCCGAAGGTGACGATGCGGCCGGCGCGGGCGGCGGCGACGGCGAGTTCGAGGGAGGCGGCGAGGGCGGGCTGATCGGTGATGGCGGCGTCGGCGGCCATCATCCAGAGCACGGCTTCGGGGTCGTGTTCGACGATGAGGAGGGCGGCGGCGGCGATGGCGGGGGCGGAGTTGCGGCCGACGGGTTCGAGGATGATCTGCGCGTCCTCCACCTCCATGAGGCGCATCTGCTCGGCGACGATGAAGCGGTGGCCTTCGTTGCAGACGATGACGGGGGCGGCGAAGCCGGGGCCGCGGCCGCGGGCGACGGTTTCCTGGATCAGCGAGCGCTCGGAGATCAGCGGCCAGAACTGCTTGGGGTAGCTTTCGCGCGAGACCGGCCAGAGCCTGGTGCCGGAGCCGCCGGAGAGGATGACGGGGACGACCAGTCCCGTGGTCGGCGGCAGGGTCGGCTTGATCTGGACGAGACTGTTCATCGGAGCTCCGAAATCATGTGGCTGCCGGCGATGCCGCGGGTGCAGGCAGCGCTTGCCGGGCCTGTGCTGGTTGCGCATCATGGCTTTTTGACAATCAAGGTTCTCAGATATGCCCGATTCAGCGATGCTGCTCAACGATCCGCAATCGGCCATCCGCGCCATCGCGGAGCGGATCGAGCCGGGGCTCATCGAGGTGCGGCGGGATATCCATGCGCATCCGGAGCTGGCGTTCGAGGAGGTGCGCACCGCGGGGGTGGTGGCGCGGGAGCTGACGCGGCTGGGGGTGGCGCATACCACGGGCGTGGGCATCACCGGGGTGGTGGGCGTGATCGAGGGCGGGCGGCCGGGGCCGACGCTGGCGATCCGGGCGGATATGGATGCGCTGCCGATCCTGGAGCAGACCGGGCTGCCGTTCGCGAGCCGGACGCCGGGGCTGATGCATGCGTGCGGGCATGACATCCACACGACGACCCTGCTGGGGGTGGCGGCGGTGCTGAAGGAGCTGGCGCCGCAGATGGCGGGGACGGTGCGGCTGATCTTTCAGCCGGCGGAGGAGGCGATCGGCGGGGCGGAGCGGATGATCGCCGAAGGTGTGCTGGACGGGGTGGATACGGCGCTGGGGTTCCACAACTATCCTGGGCTGCCGGTCGGGACGTTCGGGTATTGCCGGGGGCCGGCGCTGGCGGCGGCAGATACGTTCGAGATCACGGTGCATGGCAAGTCGGGCCATGCGGCGCATCCGTATTCGGCGGTCGATCCGATCGTGGCGGCGGCGTCGTTGATCGGGCAGCTGCAGACTGTCGTGTCGCGCGAGGTGAAGCCGCTGCATCCGGCGGTGGTGACGGTGGGTGCGATCCATGGCGGGGTGGCCGCCAATATCATTCCGGACAGCGTGACGTTGCGCGGCACGGTGCGGACGCTGCATGCCGAGGCGCAGGACACGGCGGAGGCGGCGATCAAGCGGCTGTGCGCGGGGATGCTGGAGGGCATGCGCACGCGGATCGACTGCGTCTACACCCGCGGGGTGCCGGCGATGCTGAACAGCGATGTGGTGCTGGACCCCACGATCGCGGCGGTGCGCGCACAGCTGGGCGATGTGGTGGTGCAGGTGCCGCCGAGCATGGGGGCGGAGGATTTCGCGCTGATGTCGCAGGTGCGGCCGGCGTTTCAGCTTGGCATCGGCTCGGGCGCGCCTGGGCGGGACGATCATCTGCACAATTCGGATTATCAGCCGGATGAGGCATGCATTGCGTTGGGCGTGCAGGCGCTGTCGCGCGCGGCGTTGGAGATGCTGGCGTGAGGGTGTGCGTTTTCGGCGCGGGGGCCATTGGCGGGCATCTGGCGGGGCGGCTGGCGCGGGGCGGGGCCGAGGTTTCGGTGGTGGCGCGGGGCGCGCATCTGGCGGCGATCCAGGCGGATGGGCTGGTGGTGCAAGCGTTCGACGGGACGTTCACCAGCCGGATGACGGCGACGGCCGATCCGGCGGCGCTGGGTGTGCAGGATGCGGTGATTGTGACGGTGAAGGCGCCGGCGCTGCCTTCGGTGGCGGCTGCGATCGCGCCGCTGCTGGGGCCGCAGACGCCGGTGGTGTTCGTGATGAACGGGATTCCCTGGTGGTATTTCGACCGGCTCGGCGGGGCGTTCGATGGGACACGGATTGAGGGTCTCGATCCGGGCGAGGCGGTGCGGCGTGCCATCGGGCCGGCGCGGAGCATCGGCGGGGTGGTGTATTCGGCGTGCACCGTGGTTGCGCCGGGTGTGGTGGCGGTGGACAACCCGAACAACCGGCTGGTGCTCGGCGAGATCGACGGGCTGGTGTCGGCGCGGGCGGAGGCGATTGCGGCGCCGTTGCGGGCGGGTGGGTTCACGGTCGACATCACGCCCGACATTCGCACGGCGGTTTGGGCGAAGCTGATGATGAACATGTCGGGCGGGCCGATTTCGGTGCTGACGCAGTCCTCGCCGGGGCGGAACCTGGTGGAGCCGGCGGTGGAGCTGGCGGTTCGGCGGGTCTATGCGGAGGGGCTGGCGATCGCGCGGGCGCTGGGATGTGATCCGGTGGTGGATGTGGAGGCGGCGCTGGCGGGGGCGAAGCGGTTGGCGCACAAGCCTTCGATTCTGCAGGATCTGGAACTGGGGCGGCCGATGGAGGTTCCGACGATCTTTGATGCGCCGTTGCAGCTGGCGCGGCTGGTGGGGGTCGAGACGCCGACGTTGGATCTGCTGGTGGCGATGGCGCGGCTGCGGGCGAGGGCGGCGGGGTTGTATACGTAAGGAAGCGGTTCTTTTTTGAAAAAAAGAACCAAAAAACATTTGATCGGCTGACGCGCACCTCCGGGGAGAGGTTTGCTCAAACGTTTAAAAGTCTTTTGCTTCTTTTCTTCAGAAAAGAAGCTCTTGCTTCCTTAAATGCTTTGACCAAGCACCCAGCCTTCCCAGCCGCGGATCCAGGGATCGTCAGGAACATGGTCGGGCTGGTCGCCGTCGAGCACGGCGAGCAGGCACAGCAGGCCGAGCAGGCTGTCGAAGCGGTCTTCGCCCGCGGCGTCGGGGCCGAAGCCGTCGGTGATGGCCTGTGTCAGGTCGGGTGACGGTTCGGCGTGGCGGCGGTTGATGACGTGGCGCAGGGCCGGGGCGAGGGCGGCGCGGTCGGACTGGCGGCGCTTGCTGCCGGTGAGGGTGAGGCCGAGCTGGCGCAGGGCTTCGGCCGGGTAGGTCTCGGCCACGGTGACGGTGCCGGGGCTCAGCAGATCGGACAGCGATCCTTGGAACGGCCAGAGGCGGAGCGGGGTGCCGTCGGCCAGGGATGGCAGCAGCCAGTCGCGCCAGGCGGTGATGGCGGCCTTGCCGGTCTGGTTGGCGCCGAGCGTCCAGAACAGCGGGGCACCGGCGGGGCGCAGGGCGGTGGCGCGGTCGCAGGCGCGGGACAGGAAGGCGGGGCCGTCGAAACCCAGGGCTGCGGCGTGGGCGGCGCGGGTCATGCCCTTGACGCCGCGGGCGGGGTAGAACGGGCGGCTGAGGGCGATCTCGTCGATGGTCGCGCAAACGTTGAAGAAGGCGCTGTCGGCGGTGAGCCCGCGCAGGAAGGTTGGAAAGTCGGGGGGGCCGGTCAGTGACGCGGCATAGGCGCGCGGCAGGCCCAGCGGAAGGTCGACGCCGAGGGCTGTGGCGCCGCCTTGTGCTGCGTGCAGCAGGCGGGCTGTCCAGTCGGTGAGGGGGCCCACGGTGCAGGGCGCATCGATGCGCCAGCCGACGGCGGATCGTATCGCCTGCGTCATCCAGCGCTTGCGGCGGTCCATGCTCCAGTCAGCATGAACGGCCAGCGTTGCCGTGCGATTGATCATTTCGCGGGCCCCGCCATGTCGTGCATGCTGGGGACGGGTGTGGAGGGTCGACGATGATTCGATACGGGCTTTCGGCGCGGATCTACCACTGGATCTCGGCCGTGATCGTGCTGGGGATGCTGCCGGTGGGGGAATATCTCGGGCATTTCAATCCGCCGGACGGGCCCGTGACCGATACCCTCTATATGCTGCATGAGAGCTTCGGTGTGCTGCTGTGGCTGGTGGTGCTGGCGCGGTTTGTGACGCGCCAGGTGAACGGCACGCCGCCGATGCCGGACAGCGCGGGGTTCGTGGTCGATATCGTCTCCAAGCTGAACCATCTGGGGATGTATCTGCTGCTGCTGGTGCAGCCGGTGACGGGCTTTCTGGCCAACAGCGCCGGCGGGTATGACGTGACCTGGTTCAACCTGATCAAGCTGCCGGCGCTGATCGCCAAGGACGACAAGCTGAGCGACAGCCTGGTCATGCTGCACAAGTATGGTGGGCTCGCGCTGATCGTGCTCGTATGCACCCATCTGTTCGGCGCGATGTATCACGGGTTCATCCGGCGGGATGGCGTGGTCGGCCGGATGGTCTGACGTCACTGCAGCTTCGTCACAGCGGCTTGTGGGCCTTATCCAGAAGCCGAGAGAAGAAGCCCGGCTTTTTCGGCGGTTTGGTGGCCTCGGCGGCCGCCTTGTCGCGGGCGCGCTGTTCGGCCTCGCGCTCGCGGTCCTTGTTGGAGAGCCATTTGTCAAGGCTCATGCCGGCCTTGGCGGCCCGCTTGGCCTCGTAGGCGCGCTGGCCCTCGGTCATCTGCTTCGTCATGGTGCCCTCGAATTCACGCTCCACTCATGGGGCGGGACGGCGCAGGTGACAAGATGACAGAGCCGAGGGTCAAGGCCGGATTGTGGGTGTCGATGGCGCTCCGGATGGGCCAGAGCGATGGGCGGTTCGCGGCCGTGCTGAAGAAGGGCGATGCCGATGCGGGGGGGGTGCTGGTGGTGCTGCGCACGCGCGACGGGCTTTCGGTGCTGTCGCAGGTGCGCACCGGCGAGGGCGAGCCGGCCTGGCTGCGCGCGACCGGTGCCGGCGTGGTGGACCAGGCGACGGCGGATGCCTATGTTGCACGGCAGGTGAAGTTCGACCCGGATCTGTGGGTTCTGGAATTCGAGACCGCCGATCTGTTGCCGCCGTTCGACGCCAGGATCGTCTGAGTAGCCTTTTCATTCGTCACGGGGATTAATGCGCATGCGTCGCTTTGTTTTGGCAGCGTCGGGTCTGGTTGTGCTGGGTCTTGGGGCTGGGGCAGCGCAGGCGCAGCCGATCCAGGGGCTGTATATCGGGGCCGCCGGCGGGGCGAACTTCCTCGACACCGAGCGCCAGCGCAGCCTGACGCTGAGCCCTGGCACCAGCGTGGCCAAGCCGAACCAGAGTGTCGATTTCAAACCGGGATGGGCGGCGGTCGGCAGCATCGGCTACGGCTTCGGCAACGGCGTGCGGCTTGAGGTGGAAGGCAGCGGGCGTTCCAACACGGGTCACTTCAACACCGGGATGCTGCCGAAATCGACGGGCTACGAGACCAAGACCGGCGCCATGGCCAATGTGCTGTTCGATATGGATATCAGGTCGCGCTACGTGTTCCCGTATATCGGGGCCGGTGCGGGCTATCAGTCGGTCGATTTCAAGGAAAGCGGGTATTACAGCGTTCGGGGCAGCCAGAACTCGTTCGCCTACCAGGCGATTTTCGGTCTGGCCTTCCCGATTCCCGGGGTTGTCGGGCTGTCGGCGACGACGGAGTACCGCTACCTCACCACCAACGGCAAGCGGGACTATACCAGCCCCGGCGGCTACGGGCCGAGCAACGCCAAGGTCACCGGGCGCTACAGCGACAACAACAACCATGAGCTGATGGTGGGCCTGCGCTACGCCTTCAACGTCACGCCGCCGCCGACGCCGGCGGCGTCGCCTGATGTTGTTCCGGTGGCCGTGGCGCCGGCGCCGGTGCCGTCACGCTCCTATCTCGTGTTCTTCGACTGGGACAAATACGACCTCAACGCGCGTGCCCGCCAGATCGTGGCGGAGGCGGCGGAGGCGTCGCATCGGGTGGCGGACACCAAGATCGCGCTCGCCGGCCATGCCGACAGCAGCGGCACCGCCCAGTACAACCAGGACCTCAGCCGCAAGCGCGCGGCCACGGTCGCGGCCGAACTGGTGCGGCTCGGCGTGGCACCGGCCAGCATCTCGGTGACATCCTACGGCGACACGAAGCCGCTGGTGCAGACCGCGCCCGGAACCCGCGAGCCGCAGAACCGCCGGGTGGAGATCGTTCTGAAATAGCGGCGGCGCCACACCGGGTGGCCAAAGCGGTTCCATTTCATGCTGCAATGCGCAACGCCTCTATCGTCAAGGTCCTGTGAACGGTAGTTTCCCTGCGTCGCCCGGGCTCGGGCGCTGCACCGCGAGGGAGAGTGACGGATGATGAGACTGCACCTTGGGCGGCGCCGGGCTTTGCTGCGTGGCTCCGTCCTCGCGGGGCTCGCGGCGTTGGGTCTGCCGGCCCTGGCCCAGGCGCAGCCGATCACGGGTCTCTATATCGGCGGCGGCGTCGGCTACAACCAGCTGACCAGCCAGCACGGCTCGGTGGATGCGCTGCCGGGCCGGTTTGTGCAGTCCAGCGCGCCGGTGAGCGCCGGGTTCAAGGGCGGCTACGGCCTGCTGGGCAGCATCGGCTACGGCGTGGGCAACGGCGTGCGGCTGGAAGGCGAGCTGAACTACCGCACCAACGCGCAGACCGGCAGCATCGCGACATCCAGCACCTCGAACAACAACACCTCGACCACCACCAACGCCACCGGCAACGAGGTGAAATACGGGTTCATGGGCAATGTCCTGTTCGACATTCCCATCAACCGCCGCTGGGTGAGCCCGTATGTCGGCCTTGGTTTCGGCTATCAGCTGGTGAACTGGAGCAAGTTCGTCTTCAGCGCCAACAACATCGACTACGGCTCGCCCACCACCGTCTCGCCGTCCGGCACGATCGGCCAGTTCGCCTACCAGGCCATCGTCGGCGCGTCCTTCCCGATCGACGCGGTGCCGGGGCTGTCGGCCACGGTGGAGTATCGCTATGTCGGTGCCGCCGGCAACCGCAACTACAGCGCCACCGGCTACACGCAGTACATCTCGTCGGCATTCAAAAACAACGCCACCAAGGTTCATGTCAGCGCCGATACCAACCAGACTATCCTGGTGGGCTTCCGCTATGCCTTCAATCCGAATGGCGGCATCTATTCGGAACCGGCCAGCCCTGGGTCGCTGGCATCTTCGTATCCCGCACAGCCGGCGGTGCCGGCGCCGGCGGTTCCGGCGCGCACCTATATCATCTTCTTTGACTTCGACCGTGCCGACCTCACGCCGCGGGCGCGCGACATCGTGGCCGAGGCGGTGCGGGCCTCTCCTTCTGTGCCGCACACGCGCATCGAGGTGTCGGGCAACACCGACAGCGCGGGCGATCCGGCCTACAACCAGCGCCTGTCGCTGGCCCGGGCGCAGGCGGTGGCATCGGAACTGGGCCGCTGGGGGGTTCCGCGCGACATCATCGATATTCACGGCTATGGCGACACGCGGCCGCTGGTGCAGACCGGTCCGGGTGCACGTGAACCGCAGAACCGCCGAGTCGAGATCGTGTATCGGTAAGGCGCCTTATGCGTTTGAAGAACAGATTGTCAAAAACTCGCGACCAAGGGGCCACAGCGTGTGGCCTCTTGGCCACAGTGGACAGTGGAACGCCTTCATTCCTGATCATCCCAGCATTCGCCGCTGGTCTGGTTTGGGGACGGTGACTACATCATGGGATGAACAAGCGGTGTCACCTGTCAGTGCGCCGCGGCCGTGCATCTAGCGCGGAATTACACGACCTGAGGAGATGAGCGTAATGAAACTCCGTAGCGCGCTGATGATCGCGACTTTCCTGGCGGCCCCTGTGGCTGCCATGGCACAGCCGGTGAGCGGCCTCTATGTCGGCGGCGGTGTCGGCTACACGATCCTGACTGAAACCAAGGGCAAGGTGACGTCCGGCAACATCTACTCCAGCAACGGCACCCTGAAGTCCGACGGTGGCATCGGCACCGTTGCCAGCATCGGCTATGGCTACGGCAACGGACTCCGCGCCGAGATCGAGGGCAACTTCCTCAGTCAGCACACCACACTGAAGTCCGGCGGCGTGGCCGGCGGCGGTGACGTGGTCAGCTATGGCGGTTCGCTGAACGGTTTCTATGACTTCAACATCGGCTCGCCGATCGTCCCGTTCGTGGGTCTTGGCGTTGGCTACCAGCTGACCAAGCTGAACAGCTTCAGCCTGTATCCGGCCGGCAATGCCGCGACGCCTCTCAATGTCAGCAACAATGAGAAGGGCGGCGTGGCCGGCAACGCGTTCGTCGGCGCTGCCTACAACGTCCCGGGCGCTCCTGGCCTGGCCGTGACCGCCGAGTACCGCTTCTCGGGCGTGTTCAGCAACGAGAAGTTCGGCACCAACGTGCCGGGCGTGCAGCTGAAGGCGAACAACCAGTACAACAACACGGTCCTGGTTGGCCTGCGTTACGCCTTCGGTGCCGCCCCGGCCCCGGCGCCAATGCCGGCTCCGATGCCGGCCCCGGCTGCTGTGGCTCCGGCCCCGGCTCCGGCGCGTTCCTACCTGGTGTTCTTTGACTGGGACAAGGCTGACCTGAACGCCCGCGCGCAGCAGATCATCGCCGAAGCCGCCCAGGCCTCGACCCATGTGGCCACGACGAAGATCGAAGTCTCGGGCTATGCTGACCGCACCGGCACCGCCGCCTACAACCAGGCGCTCTCGCTGCGTCGCGCCAACAACGTGGCGGCCGAGCTGGTTCGCCTTGGCGTGCCGAAGACCGAGATCAGCATCGCTGCCTATGGCGACACCCGTCCGCTGGTTCCGACCGCGCCGAACACCCGCGAGCCGCAGAACCGCCGCGTCGAGATCGTCCTGAAGTAAGCCTCGCCCAACCAACGAAAAACCCGCATCCTCCAAAAGGATGCGGGTTTTTTGTTGCCCGGTGCGGCACCAGCGAATGAAAGTTTCTTTGGTTCTTTCTTTTCAAAGAAAGAACTTCTTTTTTGAAAAAAAAGAAGCAAAAAAACTTTCAAACTTAAGGTTTGGCGGACGATGCGCAGTCGGGGACTGTCAGGGGCTGGTCGATGTCCTGGGTCATGGCGTAGGCGGCCAGATCGGAGGCGTTCTTCAGGGCCATCACCTCGCTGAACTTGCCGGCGTTGCGCTGGCAGAACTCCACACCCGCGGCGAGGCCAGTGCGCGAGGTGTTGTTGGCAAGGGCTGTGATGTAGTCGTTCTGCTGCGCCGAGGCCTGGCGGCCATAGGCGCGGGTGAAGTAGTTGCCCAGCGTCTTCTCCTGGGCCAGCAGATCGCTGCGGAAGCGCTTGATGAACGCGTTGTAATCGTCATTGCTGCCGCAGGAGATGGCGAGCACCACCAGCTCCGTCTTGAGGCCGGAAATGGCGAAGGCAGCCTTGTCGGCCGGCTTGCCGCAGATCGGCGCCATGGTGGGCGGCAGCGAAGGCGCACGTGGCGGTGGCTGCACGACGGCCACCGGCGCTGGCGGCGGCGCTGGCTGCTCATGTGAGCAACCGACAAGTCCGACAGCGAGAAGGGTGGCGAGCATGATTCGCATGGGCAGCTCCGGTACCTGAAAAGACGCTGGCCAAGCCGGGGCCGCGTGGTCGCGTCTTGTAGCCCGTCCGGCCCGTGGCTGCACAACATCAAATGCCTTTCGGACAGCCCAGGTTTCGACGCAGGTGGGGGTTGCAAAACCCGCTGGCCTGCTATGCTGGCCTCCCCGGAAGTGAACCGGGCCGATGACAGGATCAGCGTCGCACGCATGCCAGCCAACTCCACTCCCCCGTCTTCCGATCCTTTCACCGGATATCAGGCCGGTCCGTATTTCTGCGAATTGACACGAGACCGTCCCGGCGATGGCGGTGCTGCCGAAACCGTGCGGCAGCGGATCGCGGGGATCGGGCTCGACGCGCTGCGGGCGCGGGCGGCGGCGGCGGAGAACGACCTGATCAATCTGGGCATCACCTTCACGGTGTATTCGGACGCGACGGCTATCGACCGGATTCTGCCGTTCGACTGCATTCCTCGCATCCTGACCGCGGCGGAATGGCGGCAGCTGGAAGCCGGGGTGAAGCAGCGCGTGGCGGCGCTGAACGCGTTCCTGCACGACATCTATCACGACCGGCATGTGACCAAGGACGGCATCGTTCCCGCCGACCTCGTCTATGGCAACGCCAACTACCGGCCGGAGATGGAAGGGTTTCCCATCCGGTTCGGGACCTATGTGCATATCTGCGGCACCGACGTGGTGCGCGACGAGCAGGGCAGCTTCCTGGTGCTGGAGGACAACGCGCGCACGCCGTCCGGCGTGTCCTACGTGGTGGAGAACCGGCATCTGATGCAGCGGGCGTTTCCGGACATCCTGGCCGGCATGAAGCTGCGGCCGGTGGATGACTATGGCAGGCGGCTGCTGTCGGCGATGTGCGAGATCGCGCCGGAGGGGGTGGATGACCCGCAGGTGGTGCTGCTGAGCCCCGGCATCTACAACTCGGCGTATTTCGAGCACGTGTTCCTGTCGCGCGAGATGGGCGTGCCGCTGGTGGAAGGGGCGGACCTGTTCGTGGAGCAGGACCGGGTGTGGATGCGCACCACCGGCGGAAGACGGCCGGTGCACACGATCTATCGGCGCATCGGCGATGATTTTCTCGACCCCACGGTGTTCCGCCCCGAATCGATGCTGGGCGTGGCAGGGCTGATCGGCGCCTGGCGCAAGGGCAACGTGACGCTGGCCAACGCGGTGGGGACCGGGGTTGCGGATGACAAGGCGATCTATGCCTACATGCCGCGGCTGATCAAATACTACCTCGGCGAGGATGCGATCCTGCCCAATGTGCAGACCCATATCTGCCGCGAGAAAGAGGGTTTCGACTACACGATGGCCCATCTGGAGAACCTGGTGGTGAAGCCGGTCGGCGAATCGGGCGGCTACGGCATCACCATCGGGCCGCGCGCGACCAAGGCCGAGATCGCCCAGGCGCGGGCGGCGCTGGCGGCGGATCCGTCCAACTGGATCAGCCAGCCGGTGATCAGCCTGTCGGTGGCGCCGACGCTGACCGATCAGGGAATCCGGCCGCGGCATCTCGATCTGCGGCCGTTCGCGGTGACGGGCCGGGACACCTGGGTGCTGCCGGGCGGGCTGAGCCGCGTGGCGATGAAGGAGGGCAGTCTGGTGGTGAACTCGTCGCAGGGCGGGGGATCGAAGGACACCTGGGTGCTCGAGGAAGCGGAGGGCGGCCAATGACCCGCGACACCCCGCTGCTGGCGCGCTACGCCGAAGGCCTGTTCTGGATGGCGCGCTATCTCGAGCGCGTGGAGAATCTGGCACGGCTGATCGATGTGACACAGAATTTCGAAAGCCCGGGGCGTGAGACCGAATCGTGGTTCGCCATGATCCGCATCAATGCCGACGAGGAAGGCTTCGCCAAATCGGGCCTGCCGGCAACGGCGGACAACGTGAAGCGGTACTACCTGCTCGACCGCAACAACCCCACCGGGATTCCCGCCAGCCTCGAGGCGGCGCGCACCAATGCCCGCACACTGCGCCCGCTGATCTCGACCGAGATGTGGATGCAGATGAACGTGTTCCATCGCGAGATGCTCAGCATTCAGGAAGACCAGCTGCAGGGCGACCAGCTGTCGCGGCTGTGCGGGCGGATCAAGGACGGGGTGCAGGCGCATACCGGCATCACCGAAGGCACGTTCTATCGGGATCAGGGGTGGGATTTCTATCAGCTGGGCCGGCTGATCGAGCGAGCGGACCAGACGACGCGGCTGCTCGACATTCGCTACCACCTGCTGGTGCCGGGCGGCGCCGCGGAGCGCAAGCAGGCCGAGCTGACGCAGTGGGGCGGCGTGCTGCGCGGCGCGGCTGGCTATCACGCGTTCCGCCGCATCGCACCGCCCGGGTTCACGCCGGCGGATGTGGTGGGCTTCCTGCTGCGCGACACCTCGTTCCCCCGCAGCGTCGCCCTGTGCGTGGAGCAGATGGAATACCACCTAAGCCAGCTCCGCCGCCGCTACAGCCTGCGCGGCACGGTGGCAGCCCTCGAGCGGGTGGAAGAACTGCGCGCCGGGCTGATCGGCCGCCCGGTCGACACGATCATCAGCGACGGGCTGCACCTGTTCCTCGATGGCGTGCAGCGCGACCTGATCCTGCTCGGCGCCGAGATCGGCACGGCATTCTTCCGCGACTGGCGACCGCTGGCGGAGCAGGTGCAGACGCAGATTCAGTCCGCGTAGGAAGGAAGCAAGGAAGGCCAGGGGCTCTGCCCCCCGAGCGCGAAGCGCGTGCTTCGCACGACGTAGGGGTCGAGGGGGCAACGCCCCCCGCCTTGCTTGCTTACTTCCCCCGCGGATCGAGCGCGTCGCGCAGGCCGTCGCCGACGAGGTTGAAGGAAAGGACGCAGAGGAAGATGGCGGCGCCTGGGAAGATGGCGAGCCAGGGGGCTTGGGTGAGGAAGCGTTGGGCGGAGTTCAGCATGCTGCCCCAGCTGGGGGCGGGGGGCTGTTGGCCGAGGCCGAGGAAGGAAAGCGCGGCTTCGGCGATGATGGCGCCGGCGATGGCCAGTGTGGCCTGGACGAGCACGGGCGGGACGATGTTGGGCAGGATATGGCGGATGGCGACGCGCCAGCCGGGGTTGCCGAGCGCGCGGGCGGCTTCAACGTATTCGTTGGTCGCCGCGTCCATGGTGGCGCCGCGGGCGACGCGCATGAAGACGGGGGCGGCGGTGACGCCGATGGCGATCATGGCGTTCTGCAGCGACGGGCCGAGGAAGGCGGCGAGCGCGATGGCGAGGATGAGGTTGGGGACGGCCAGCATGGCATCCACGATACGGCCGAGCAGCATGTCCACCTTGCCGCCGACGAAGCCTGCAAGCAGGCCGGCGGGCACGCCGATGCCGGCGGCGATGGCGACCGAGATGACGCCGGCCATCATCGAGGCGCGGGCGCCGAAGATGACGCGGCTGGCGACGTCGCGGCCGTTCTCGTCGGTGCCCATCCAGTAGAGCAGGCTGGGCGCCTTGCGGATGGCGGTCCAGCTGGTTTTGATCGGGTCGGCCGGCGCGATCCAGGGCGCGAACACGGCCACGAGGATGAACACCGTGACCACGAACAGGCCGAGCAGGGCGGCGGGTCTGCGGCAGAAGCGCCAGACCGCGAGTTTGGCGGGGCTCTGGGGTTTGGGGATGGCAGGCGTCGCGCCGATTGTGGTGGCACTCATGCGCCGCGAAGCCTTGGGTTGATGACGACGTACATCACGTCGGCCAGCAGGTTGAGCAGGATGTAGATGGTCGCCGTGATCAGCACCACGCCCTGGACGACGGGGTAGTCGCGGTTGAAGACGGCGTCGACGATCAGTTTGCCGAAGCCGGGGATGGAGAACACCTGCTCGGTGAGCACGGCGCCGGAGAGCAGCGTGCCGAGCTCCAGCGCGCCGAGGGTGATGACCGGAACGAGGGCGTTGCGCAGCGCGTGCTTGAGCACGACCACGGTCTCGTTGAGGCCCTTGGCGCGGGCGGTGCGGACATAGTCCTGGTCCATTGCGGTGAGCATGGCGCTGCGGGTGTGGCGCATCAGCACGGCGGCGATGGCGTTGCCGAGCACGAAGGCGGGCATGATGGTGGTGGCGAGCGACATCCGCCAATCCTCCCACAGCGAGACGTAGCCCGAGGGCGGCAGCCAGCCGAGCCTCACGCTGACCAGCAGGATGAGCATGATGCCGAGCCAGAAATTCGGCGTGGAGAGGCCGGCGAGACCGATGCCGTTGGCGATGTAGTCCCACTTGGTGTTGCGCTTCACCGCGGACAGGATGCCGGCGGGGATGCCGATGCCGATGGCGATGAGGAAGGCCATGACGCCGAGCTGCAGCGTGACGGGGAGCTTTTCCGCCACCAGCTGCAGCACCGGCTGGCGGATGCGCCAGGAATAGCCGAGATCGCCATGCACGACGCCGCCGATCCAGTGGAGGTACTGGATGGGGATCGGGCGGTCGAGCCACAGCTCGGTGCGGATCTGCTGGAGCACCAGCGGGTCACGCTCCTCGCCGGCCAGGACCAGGGCGGGGTCGCCGGGCATGAGCTGCTGCAGGCCGAACACCAGCATGCTGACCAGCAGCAACGTGGGCAGGACCTGCAGAACGCGGCGGCCGAGATGGCTGTTCATGGCACGGTTACCGGTGTGTGGCCCACCTCACTTCGCAAGTTCCATGCCCTGCAGGCGGATCATGCCGTCGGGCACGGTGCGGAAGCCTGACAGCTTCTTGGTCATGCCGGTGACCCAGGACGGGCTGTCCAGATAAAGGATCGGCAGATCGTCCTCGACCTTGGTGACGATCTTGGCGAACAGCGCCTTGCGGGCGGCGACGTCGGTGGTGGCGCGGGACTGGTCGAGCCAGGTGTCGACGTCCTTGTCGCTGTATTTCGAGTCGTTGAGCGGCGCGTTGGTGGCCAGGAAGCTGTAGAGATTGCCGTCGGGGTCGGGCCGGCCGGACCAGCCGATGGCGCTGGCCTCGAAGTCACCGCTGGCCTCGGCCGACAGCAGCGAGGCGAATTCGGTGGCCTGCACCTTCACGTCGAACCCGGCTTCGGCGGCCATGGACTGGATGACTTCGCCGAGCTGTTTGGACAGCGGGCTGGTGGTGACGCCGATCGTGACCGGCACCGGGGTCTTCACGCCCGCCTGCGCCAGCAGGGCCTTGGCCTTGGCGACATCGCGCTCCGGCACCTTGAGGTCGGCGTTGAAATAGGGGCTCGATGGCGGGATGCCCTGCACCGTGGGCTGAAACAGCCCGTTGTAGAGCACCTGCATCAGGGCGGTGCGGTCGATGGAGAGTTCGAATGCCTTGCGCACCAGCTTGCTCTCGCCCAGCGGGGTCTTGGAGCGCGGGCCGTTGCCAAGGTTGAGGTTGAGGCTGTCATAGCCCAGCGCCGGAAACACGGCGACGGTCAGCTTAGGGTTCTTGCGCGCTTCGGCGACGTCGCTCGGGGCGATGCGCTCGGCGAGGTCGACGGCGCCGGCCTGGAGGTTGGCGAGCTTGACGGATGTGTCAGGGATCACGCGGTAGATGACGTGGGCGAAATGGATATCCTTGGCATCCCAGTAGCCTGGGAAGCGGTCGAGCGTGATGTGGTCGTTGGCGACGCGTTCGCCGAAGCTGAACGGGCCTGCGCAGACCGGGTGGAGGCCGAAATCCTTGCCCTCGGCCTCGGCTGCCTTGGGCGAGACGATCATGCCGGACCGGTCGGTGAGCTGGGCCATGAACGGGGCGGACGGGGATTTGAGGACGATCTTGACCGTCAGCTTGTCTGTCACGTCGATATGGTCCAGCGCCGAGATCTCGGCCTTGCGGGCGCTGCCTTGCATCGTGGCGTGGCGCTCGAGGCTGTATTTGACGCTGGCGGCGTCCATATCGGTGCCGTCCTGAAACTTCACGCCGCTGCGCAGGTGAATGAGGATGGTCTTGGGGTCTGCGTACTCATAGCTGGTCGCGAGCTGGGGGACGATTTCCAGCTTTTCGTTGATATCGAACAGCTTGTCGCACAGGCCGGCGAAGACGATGCGGCCGACGAAGGTGCGCGCGAGGGTGGGGTCGAGGATATCGCCGTCTTCGTTGAGCGCGATGCGCAGGGTTTGCGTGGGGGCGTCCTGGGCGTGGACGGCCATTGGAAGCAGGGCGGCCACGGCGGTGGCGGCAAGCAGAATGCGGCGCATGGGCGCTCCCTCGGATTGATCGGCTGACGTCTGTATGACGGAAAGTGTGACAGGCTTGGGCGCGCTGGCAAGAGGCGTGCGCGCGGCGAAGCAAGTTTCGTGCAAGCTGCGGCGGCGCGGCTTGCGGGGGGTGCTCAGAGCGGTTCGAAGATGGCGTCGGCCACGAGCCCTGGGTTGCGGTCGAAGATGCGGACGAGGGTGAGGATGGCAGGGTCGGGGCGGTTTCGGCCCTGTTCCCAGTTTTGCAGGGTGCGCAGGTCGAGGCCGAGATGGTCGGCGAACTGGCGCTGGGTGAGGTTGTGGCGGGTGCGGACCTCTGTGAGGTAGGTGGCGGGCTCGGGCTGGGTCAAGGGGCGTCGCAGTCCCACATCCAGACGTGAGAGGTCGTCGGAGAGTTGCTGGAGGTCCACGTCATCAGGCAGCTCGCATATCGTGTAATCGCGTTCGGCAAGCTCTGTGATGGCGATGTGGGCCTCCTTCAGCGTGAGTCCTTCCTCGCGCAATCGCCGGGCTACAGATACGCGCGAGGCGAATGGGCCGGTCCGTACGAGCCGGTGTGTGATGCGTCGCTCAGAGAAGGAGCGTGTCGTGCCTACGGTTGGGATTGGCGCCGGTAGTCCGAAGCTATCCCGCAAGCTTGAGTTCGTCGACATCGATCAGGTCCTTCACAAAGTCCCGCAACTGCATCAGCCGTCGTATTCCGATCTGGTTTGCGCCCGGGCCTTGGACATGGACTCCGTTGAACACGGCTCGGCGTCCATCGAAGATCAATGAGCCGAAGAACTGGATCCACAGTTCTCCCGACCGGAACGTGACGTCGACATAATCTCCCGTGTCATCGAACGCGATGATAAGCCAGGGCGGGGCCATTTGCTACGTGAATCGCGTAGTGACTTTATGCGGTCCTGCCGATCGCCGCCAGGAACTCCGTCCAGTCGCGCTTGCCCATGCCGCTGTTCGACAGCGTCACCGCCTCGCCGGCGAGCATGCGTTTGACGGCTGCGAGCATCGGGGCGGAGAAGGTGACGGCGCCCAGGCGGTAGTCGCGGAAGGCTTCGAAGCATTGCGGAACCCAGGCCTCGACGGAGCGCAGCATGGCCTCGGCATAGACGCGGATTTCGTACTGCGCATGGGCATCCACCCGCAGGGCGAGGAAATGCAGCAGGTTGTGCAGGTCGATCTTCCAGTACCACTGGGTATAGGTGTTCAGGGTGAGGTTCATGCGGGCGAGCTCGCGGGCCAGGCCCTGGCGGGTGGGGTCGGCCGGTGCGGCTTCGGTGCCTTCGTTCAGCATGTCGACATAATGGGCGTAGGTCTGCTCGGCGTCGCTGCGCAGCAGATGCAGCACGCGGGCGGCTTCATCGCCTTCCAGCACGTCGCCGCGGCCCTGGCGGTTGGCGCTGCTCTGGGCGGCCAGGTGGTCGGGGGACGGGATGTAGAACTCGCGGTCCAGAATGGAGTAGCGGGCGGAGTATTCGTTGACGTTGGCGGTGCGGTGGCGGATCCACTGGCGGGCGACGAAGATGGGCAGCTTCACGTGGTATTTGATCTCGCACATCTCGAACGGCGTGCTGTGGCGGTGGCGCATGAGGTAGCGGATCAGCCCGGCATCCTCGCTCACGCGCCGCGTGCCGCGGCCGTAGGAGACGCGGGCGGCCTGCACGACGGCGGCGTCGTCGCCCATGTAGTCGATCACCCGGACGAAGCCGTGGTCGAGCACCGGCGCGGCCTCGTAGAGCATCGCTTCCAGCGCGGGCACGGTGGCGCGGCGGGTGGAGCTCTCCTGCGCACGCAGGGCTGCTATCTCGGCTTCCTGATCGGCGGTCAGCATTCGCATCGCTCTTTCATCTGCATGACGCACAGCCTATATGTCGGAGGCCAGCTTGCTGGCTATGGCGATAAACGGTGCGTGGAATAAGCGTTGTGGACCCGGGGGCAGTGCCCGGCGCCTCCACCAGTCAACCCCTGGGATTGCAGGGTGTTGGGGGCGATACAGGCTCGACACGCGTGGTAAAGACTCACTTTTTGCCCGGCATGATTCCGCCGTTATCGGGTCAATTGATAAGTGCCAATGACAATCATCAGGCGCTCGCTGTCGCTGCATAAGCGATAAGCGCGGTTCGGGGGGCCCCGGGCAACAGAATGCCCCCCACTCTTTCGCATCCACCCGACTGCGGCTACAGAACGGCGAAAGAGCGAGGTCACTATGGACGAAAACGAGGCGCAGCCGCCGGAAAGCCTGCTGCCCTATGATGAGTGGACCGAAGAGGCGCTGAAGCACGTGATGGTGCGGGCACTGCGCCACGCCGCCGCCAACGGTCTGCCGGGCGAGCACCATTTCTACATCACGTTTCGCACCGACCATCCCGGCACCGTCATTCCCGCCCGGCTGCGCGCGCAGTACCGCGAAGAGATGACCATCGTTCTGCAGCACCAGTTCTGGGACCTCACGGTCGATGAACTCGCCGGGCTGTTCACGGTGGGGCTTTCGTTCGGCGGCGTCGCTTCCACGTTGCGCATTCCGCTGGCGGCGGTGACCGCGTTTGCCGATCCTTTCGTCAATTACGGATTGCGCTTCCACGCCGAAACCCACGAAACACCGGCCGAGCCGGACCCTGAGCCGGACCCTGAGCCTGAGCCCGAGGCGGAGCTGCCGCCGGAAAAGCCGCAGGTGGTGAGCCTGGACGCCTTCCGCCGCCGCACGCCGCCGAAAGAATAGACCTTCGAGGAGCGCTTCGATGAACGAGATCTCGCGGCCCAACACGTTTCATTATGCGCCGATGTTTCCGCTGGGACCGGACCCCACGCCGTGGCGCAAGCTGGCGATCGACGGCGTGTCGACCTCGGTCTTCGATGGCCAGACGGTGCTTCGCATCAAGCCGGAGACGTTGAGCGAACTCGCATTTCAGGCGTTCCATGACGTGTCGCATCTGCTGCGGCCGGCGCATCTCGCCAGTTTGCGCGCGATTCTGGAGGATCCGGAGGCATCGTCCAACGATCGGTTCGTGGCGCTGGATCTGCTGAAGAACGCCAATATCGCCGCCGGCGGTGTGCTGCCGATGTGCCAGGACACGGGCACCGCCATCGTCGTCGGCAAGAAGGGACAGCGCGTCTGGGTCGAAGGCGACGAGGAGGAGGCGCTGAGCTGGGGGGTGCATCGCACCTACACCGAGACCAATCTGCGCTATTCGCAGATGGCGCCGCTGTCGATGTTCGAGGAGGTGAACACCGGCAACAATCTGCCGGTGCAGTTCGACATCTATGCCCAGCCGGGCGAGCATCATGCGGACGAGTTCCATTTGATGTTCGTGGCCAAGGGCGGCGGTTCGGCCAACAAGACGTTCCTGTTCCAGGAGACGCGGGCGGTGCTGACGCCGGCCAAGATCGCGCAGTTCCTGGAATCGAAGATGAAGTCGCTGGGGACGTCGGCGTGCCCGCCGTATCACCTGGCCATCGTCATCGGCGGCACTTCGGCCGAGACGAATTTGAAGACGGTGAAGCTCGCCTCCACCAAGTGGCTCGATCAACTGCCGACGACCGGAAGCCGCGCGGGCAACGCGTTTCGCGACCTGGAGATGGAGCAGAAGGTGCTCGAGATCAGTCGCAACGTGGGGATCGGCGCGCAATTCGGTGGCAAGTATTTCTGCCATGACGTGCGGGTGGTCCGGCTGCCGCGGCATGGCGCCAGCCTGCCGATCGGAATCGGCGTGTCGTGCTCGGCGGACCGGCAGGTGAAGGCCAAGATCACGCCGGAAGGCGTGTTCCTGGAGCAGCTGGAGACCGATCCGCATCAATATCTGCCGGAGACGACCGCCGATATTCTCGGCGGCGATGTGGTGGCGGTGAATCTGAACCGGCCGATGGCAGAGATCAGGGCGCAGCTTTCGGCCTATCCGGTCAAGACGCGGCTGGCGTTGACCGGGACGATGGTGGTGGCGCGTGACATCGCCCATGCCAAGCTGAAGGAGCGGCTGGATGCGGGGTTGGGGCTGCCCGACTACATCAAGGATCATCCTGTTTACTACGCGGGACCTGCCAAGACGCCAGAGGGCTATGCCACCGGTGCGTTCGGGCCGACGACCGCGGGCCGCATGGACAGCTATGTCGCGGAGTTTCAGGCAGCCGGCGGCTCGCTGGTGATGCTGGCCAAGGGCAACCGTTCGCGGGATGTGCGCGAGGCCTGCAAGCGGTTCGGTGGGTTTTATCTCGGCTCCGTCGGTGGGCCGGCGGCACGGCTGGCACAGGACTGCATTCGCAAGGTCGAGGTGCTGGAATATCCGGAACTTGGCATGGAAGCGGTTTGGCGTATCGAGGTTGAGGACTTCCCGGCCTTCATCGTGGTTGATGACAAGGGCAACGATTTTTACGAGGGCACCAGCTGATGCGCTTCACCGTCGATCGGCTCGACCACCTGGTGCTGCATTGCATGGATGTGGACATCACGGCCGCCTGGTACCAGCGCGTGTTGGGCATGGACCGTGAGGAATTCGGCGACTCCCAGCGTACCGCGCTGAAGTTCGGTGGGCAGAAGATCAATCTGCGACCGATCGGGGAGCCCACCGGGGACTGGTTCACGTCCAAGGTGGTGCTGCCCGGGTCTGCGGATCTCTGTTTTGTCACGGCGGTGCGGCCGCAGGACGTGATGGAGCATCTCGCCGGGTGCAAGGTGTCTGTGGAACTTGGACCGGTGCCCAAGGTTGGTGCGCTGGGGCCGATGATCTCGGTCTATTGCCGTGATCCCGACGGCAATTTGATCGAGATTTCCTCCTATATGCCTGAGTGACCTTGGATCTGCTGGCCTCCGATTTCGATTTCGCGCTGCCGGATCACCTGATCGCCCATGAACCGGCCCGGCCGCGCGAGGCGGCACGGCTGTTGCACGTGGGGCAGGCCGTGGCCGATCACCATGTGCGGGATCTGCCGGGGTTGCTACGGCCCGGCGATCTGTTGGTGGCGAACGATACGCGGGTGATCCCGGCGCAGCTCTCGGCGCGCCGGGGGGCGGCCAGGATTGGAATCACGCTGGATCGGCCGGACGCGAAGGGGGCATGGCTCGCGCTGGCGCGCAATGCGCGGCGATTGAGGCCCGGCGATGTGCTCGATTTCGACCGAGCGCCTGCGTTGCAGGCTGTCGTGCAAGGGCGGGATGAGGCGGGCGGGGTGACGCTTGTGTTCAATCTCGAGGGCGAGGCGTTCGCGCACGCTCTGCATGCGGCGGGAGCGCTGGCCTTGCCGCCCTATATCCGTCGGCCTGATGGACCGACGGCGGCGGACGCGCAGGATTATCAGACCGTGTTCGCGTCCCGTGAGGGCGCGGTGGCAGCACCGACCGCGGGACTGCATTTCACGCCCGCGTTGCTGGACGCCTTGGCGGCGCGTGGGGTGCACCGCGAGATGATCACGCTGCATGTGGGTGCCGGGACGTTTCTGCCGATGCGGGGCGATCAGGTGTCGGACCATCGCATCCACGCCGAACGCGGCGAGATCACGCCCGCGAGTGCCGCGCGGATCAATGCCGCGCGGGCGGCCGGCGGGCGGGTGGTATCGGTTGGCACGACGACGCTGCGGCTGCTGGAGGCTGCCGCGACCGATGACGGGGTGCAGCCGTTCGCCGGCACCACCGACATCTTCATCCTGCCCGGTCATCGGTTTCGCGCCATCGACGCGCTGATGACGAATTTTCATCTGCCGCGCTCGACCTTGTTCATGCTGGTCTGCGCCTTTGCCGGGCGTGAGCGGATGAAGGCGGCCTACGCCCATGCCATTGCCACGGGCTATCGTTTTTACTCGTATGGCGACTCTTCGCTGTTGGAACCGGCATGACCTTGTCCTGGAGCTTCTCTGCGAACGATGGCGCTGCGCGGCTTGGCACGCTGCACACGGCGCATGGTGATGTGTCGACCCCGGTGTTCATGCCTGTGGGCACCGCGGGCACGGTGAAGGCGATGACGGCGGATTCCGTGCGCAGCACCGGGGCCCGGCTGATCCTTGGCAACACCTATCACCTGATGCTCCGGCCTGGCGCCGAGCGGGTGGCGGCGCTGGGGGGATTGCACCGGATGATGGACTGGCCCGGGCCGATCCTGACGGACAGCGGCGGGTTTCAGGTGATGTCGCTGGCGGGTCTGCGGAGACTTGATGCGGATGGGGTGACCTTTCGCTCGCATATCGATGGCAGCGAGCATCGACTGACGCCGCGGCGTTCGGTCGAGATTCAGCATCTGCTGGATGCCACCATCACCATGGCGTTTGACGAATGCACCAAGTTCCCGGCGACGGAGGAGGAGACACGCGTATCGATGGAGCTGTCGATGCGCTGGGCCGGTCGGTCGCGGGAGGCGTTTGTGACGCGACAGGGCTATGGGCTGTTCGGAATCGTTCAAGGGGGCGTGTTTCCGGCGTTGCGTGAACGCTCTGTGGGGGCGCTGACCGGGATCGGGTTTGATGGCTTTGCCATTGGCGGGCTGGCGGTGGGGGAGGGCCAGGAGATGATGTTCGCCACCCTCGACTATACGGTGCCGATGCTGCCTGCGGATCGGCCACGCTATCTCATGGGTGTCGGGACGCCGGACGATCTGGTCGGCAGCGTGCTGCGGGGCGTGGATATGTTCGATTGCGTCATGCCGACCCGGGCCGGGAGGACGGCACGGGCGTATACGCGCCATGGGGTGCACAACATGCGCAATGCGCGGTTTGCCGATGATGGCGGTGCACTTGATCCCGGATGTGGCTGCTTGCTGTGCACCCGGCATTCGCGGGCCTATCTGCATCACCTGTTCCGCTGCGAGGAGATGCTCGGGCCGATGCTGCTCACGTGGCACAACATCCAGTACTACCAGGATCTGATGGCCGGACTGCGCGATGCGATCGGCCAGGGGCGGCTGGTCGCGCACGCCGCAGCCGTCCGGGCCGGCTGGAAAAGGGATTTACAATGACAAAGAACATCGGAGGCACTGAGAGCTACGCGGGCCTTACGCAGCTCGGCCAGCACCTCAGCGCGCCGCAATCACCTGATGCCGCCAAGCTGGAACGCGTGCCTAATCCAAGGACGGACGCACAATACCTGATCCGCTTCGCCGCTCCGGAATTCACCTCGCTCTGTCCGTTGACCGGGCAACCCGATTTCGCACATCTCGTCATTGACTACGTGCCCGATAAGTGGATCGTCGAAAGCAAGTCACTGAAGCTGTTTCTTGGCAGCTTCCGCAATCACGGCGCCTTTCACGAGGCCTGTTCCATGCAGGTGGCCACCCGCATCGTCGAGATCACCCGGCCGATCTGGCTGCGCATAGGCGCCTATTGGTATCCCCGCGGCGGGATCCCGATCGACGTTTTCTGGCAGACCGGCGCGCCGCCAGTCGATGTCTGGATACCGGACCAGGGAGTGGCCCCGTATCGTGGACGCGGCTGAAGCGATCCGAGGCAAGGCGTACGCCATCGGCTTCGACGCTGTCGGGTTTGCGCGCGCGTTTCTACCGCCGGAAACCAAGCAACGCCTGACCGAGTTTGTCGCATGCGATCATCACGGCAGCATGACCTGGATGGCGGCACGGGCCGAAGAACGGGCCGATCCCAAGGCTTTGTGGCCAGAAGTACGCAGTGTGATTTCACTTGGCATGTCCTATGCACCCTCCAGAGATCCTCTCGCGACCCTTCCCTGCAAGGATCGCGGCAGCATCTCCGTCTACGCACGCAACAGGGATTACCACGATGTGGTTAAGGGGAAGTTAAAGCACCTCGCGCAGTTCATCGTCTCGCGCGCGGACTGCGACGTGAAGGTGTTTGTCGACACCGCTCCGGTGATGGAGAAGCCGCTGGCGATGCAGTCCGGGCTCGGCTGGCAAGGCAAGCATACCAATCTTGTGTCCCGTCGGCATGGCTCCTGGCTGTTTCTGGGCGAAATCTACACGACGCTCGATCTCGTGCCTGACCTGCCGCACGCCGATCGTTGCGGGTCCTGCTCGCGCTGTCTCAATGCGTGTCCGACGGACGCGTTTCCGGCGCCGTATCGGCTTGATGCGCGCCGGTGCATCGCATACCTCACGATCGAACATGCCGGGCCGATTCCGGTTGCGTTTCGCAGGCCGATGGGCAACCGCATCTATGGATGTGATGACTGTCTGGCGGTCTGTCCGTGGAACCGGTTCGCCGTGGCCTCGCGGGAAGTCAAGCTGTCGGCGCGTGAGGGTCTTGTGGCGCCGCGGCTGGACGCTCTGGCGCAGCTTGATGATGCGGGGTTTCGCGCGTTGTTCGCGGGATCGCCGATCAAGCGGATCGGGCGGGACCGCTTTGTTCGCAACGTGTTGATCGCCATCGGCAATTCCGGGGATCCCAGTTTGTTGCCCCGCGCCGTGACATTGTGCAGTGACCCGAATTCTGTGGTGGCGGAGGCGGCGGCCTGGGCGGTGGCGGAGCTGGCATGAGCCTTTTGGTGAAACGCAGCTTTGCGCTGGCGGGCCATCGCACATCTGTGGCGTTGGAGGTGGAGTTCTGGGAGCAACTGGCGCGCGCCGCCTCTGCCCGGTCGTTGCCGCTTGGGCGCCTGGTGGCCGAGCTCGATGCCGCGCGGGCGGCCGATCAGCCGCTGGCGAGTGCATTGCGTGTGTTTGTCGTGCGGGAATTAACCTCTTCTTAACCGCATCAGGGCGAAACTACCCCTGCGCAATACGCCGGTGTGTCGAAAATCTCGCCGCATCGTTCAGGGAAAATCCCTTTTTGCAGGAGTGAGTCCGTCATGCGGTCCGCGCCATCGCTGCCAACCACCAAACCAAGCCCGCTGCTGCTGTGCGACCGCCTTCTGGCCCTGGCCCAGGATGCTGACCGTGCTGGGTGCAGTGTGACCGCCGAGCATCTGTTCCATCTTGCCCATACCGTGCTGGACGAGAGGCCGCGCCCTAAACTGGGTCCCAACTGAAGACGTCCGCGCTGCGATCAAGCGGCAGCATCGAGGGTCTCAGCGCCGGGGCGCCATGTTCTGCGATGGTCTCCGGCGTCCATCCTTCGCTGCGATGGGTGCTGCGGAGAGGGCGACTTTGGCTCATCAGGAAGATTTCGTTGTAGCGCGTAGCGAAGACCTGCCCGCTGACGCCGGCGGCGGCATCGGAGGCCAGGTAGACGGCGAGCGGCGCATTTTTGTCTGGTGTCATCTGCTGCAGTTTGGCCACCCGTGCCTGCTCGTCCGGGGTATCGGCTGGAATCGAGCTGGTCATGCGGCTCCAGGCGAAGGGGGCGATGCAATTGGAGCGCACGTTGTAGCGTGCCATGTCGAGCGCGATGGATTTCGAGAGCGCGGTGATGCCGAGCTTGGCGGCGGAATAGTTGGCTTGGCCGAAATTGCCGACGAGTCCGGAGGTGCTGGTCATGTGCACGAAGGCGCCGGACTGCTGGGCGCGAAAGTGTTCCGCCGCCGCCCGGCTGACGAAGAAGCTGCCGTTGAGGTGGACGTTGATGACGGACATCCAGTCCTCTGCTGTCATCTTGTGAAAGATCACGTCGCGCAGGATGCCAGCGTTGTTGACGACGATGTCGACGCGGCCGAAGGCGTCGATCGCGATCTGGATGATGCGCTGGGCGGAGGTCCAGTCCGACACGCTGTCGATACTGATCGCTGCTTTGCCGCCGCGTTGCTGGATGATCTGTCGGGTCTGTTCGGCGGGTGTGCCGGAGCCGCCTGCGCCGGCGAGGGAGACGCCGATGTCGTTGATCACGACCGCGGCGCCGGCCATGGCCATTGCGAGGGCGATCTCGCGCCCGATGCCACCGCCGGCTCCGGTGACAATGGCGACTTTGCCTTCAAGCATTTGCATTGGCTGGTGCTCCCTTTGTTACTTTTTTGGAAGGACGGGAAGGCGTTCCTTTTTGCAAATGAGAACCAAAAAACTTTCAATCGTTTGAGAACACACCTCGGAAATTTTGCATCCAAGCGTATGGAAGTCTTTTGCTTCTTTTCTTTAGAAAAGAAGTTCTTTCTTTCATTTTGTATGCCGCGCCAGAGCTGGACGAAACCCGGTATCGATGGTGACTTCCCCCGCCGCGCGGGAGACGCAGGCGCAGAGCCGGTTTCCCTCGCTGCGCTGGGCCAGGGAAAGGAACACGTCGCGATGGTCCAGTTCCGCTGGACCGAGAACGTCGACGGCGCACAGGCCACATTCCCCGCGCAGACAGTCCTGCGCCAGGTCGATACCGGCGCGGGCCAGTGTGTCGAGCAGAGAGGCGTCGCGTGGCACCTGCAGTGTCACGCCGTGGTCGCGCACATGAACCGCAAAAGGCTCGGGGTCGCGCAGTCCGCTGGAGCCGAAGGTTTCGAAGCGCAGCAGGGCCGGCGAGCGGTCGGATGCATGCCAGGCCCGGCGGGCGGCTTCCAGCATTGGCGCTGGGCCACAGAGATAGGCTTCGCCTTCGGGGTGGAGAGAGGCGAAGGCGGCGGCGAGGTCGATGCGGGTGGCTTCGGCATCGCTGAAGATGGCGAGGCGCGTGCCGAGCAGGGTGGTGAGGCGGTCGAGATAGGGCATGTGGGCGCGCGAGCGGCCGGCATAAAGCATGCGGGCGCGGGGATGGGGGGCCAGGGCGCGGGCCATGCTGATCAGGGGGGTGATGCCGATGCCGCCGGCGATCAGTAGATAGTCCGGTCGACCGAGGCTGAGGTCGAAATGGCTTTGCGGCGCGGTGATGCGGATGGTGTCGCCCGGTGCCAGCGCTGCCATGAAGCGAGAGCCACCGCGGCTGTTGGGGAGTTGCCGAACGGCGATGGTCCAGGCGCCGTCACGGTCGTCCACCACGGAGTAGGAGCGGGTGCGGATGAGGTCGCCGATGGTGACCTGCACGTCGATATGGCTGCCGACCGGCGCGGGGTGGTGGCCGGTGTGGGGGATCAGGCGGAGCTGGCGGACGTCGGTTGCGATGTCGTCTGCGGAGGCGACCCGGGCGGCGATCCAGTCAGGCGCTGCGCGCATGGCGTCGTTCCTTGGGTTTTGGGGAGCGGAGCAGGGCCGCGCCGGGGACGGCTTCCAGGGCGGCGCGGTTGGAGAGGGCAGCGTCGAGATTGCGGCGGGCGAGCCTGGCGTGCTCGCGGGCCAGGCTTTCGGCGCGGCTGGATTCACGGTGGGAGATGGCGTCGAGAAGGCAGCGATGCTGGTCCTGGGCGATGACCAGGATGCGCTGGTGTTCGGCCAGCTCGGCCTGGGCGTGCACGAAGGCGCTGGGCGAGGCGAAGGGCAGGGCGGTGGCCTGGGCGAGGGCGCGGTTCAGCATCGGGCTGGCGGCGAGGGTCTGCAACGCGGTGTGGAAGCGCTCATTGGCGGCGACGTACGCGGCGAAGTCGATGTCGGGGGTGGCGGTCAGGGTGTCCATGGCGGCGACGGCTTCGCGCATTGGGGTGAGCGAGTCGGGGCCGGCCCAGCGTTCGGCGGCGAGGCGGGCGGCGGTGCCTTCGAGGACGCCGCGCAGTTCGATGGCGTCAGCGATATCGGCCGCGGTGAATTCGCTGACGACGAAGCCGCCGGAAGGGAGGGTGCGGAGCAGGCCTTCATGTTCGAGCACGCCGAGGGCAAGGCGCAGCGGCGTGCGGGAGACGCCGAGCAGCGCGGCGAGCGTGAGTTCCGCGACCCGGACGCCGGGGGGGAATTCGCCGGCCAGCAGCTTCGCGCGCAGCTGGAGCACGGCGCGGAGCAGCTGGGGGGAGCGGGCGTCGTCCTGCTCGGTCATTCGGCGGCGAGGGCTGGCGCCAGTTCGGCATCGACCATGCGGTCGATGAGGCGGCGGGCCCAGACGGCGCCGGCGTCGATGTTGAGGTTGTAGAAGGTCTTGCCGGGATTGGCGGAGAGGGCACGCTGCTGGGCTTCGAGGATGATCTCGTCTTCGCGGAAGATGCCGGCGACACCTTCGCGCAGCTCGGTGGTGAGGCTTTGCTCGGTGAGGAGGTAGTTGCGGGCGAAGGCCCAGTGATAGTGGCAGGTGGTGTCGGTCTCGGGCGTGATGGTGTTGAGGACGAAGCCGTTGACGCCCTGGCTGCGGTCGCCTTCCGGGGCGCCGGTGCCGGTGGGGGCGACGCCGACATCGATGGTGATGGTGCAGGGGGCTTCGAAGCGGATGATCTGCCAGCGATCGACCCGGCCGGTGGGGCTGCCGGTCTTGCGGCGGAGTTGGGCTGACCAGAAGGGCGGGGCCTCGATGTCGGTCATCCAGCGGGCGACCTCGACCATGTTGGGGCCGTGGGTGGTGGTGAAGGGGGCTTCGGCCACGGCCTGCTGGCCGATAGAGGAGCCGTGGACGAAGGTCTCGTGGGTGAGGTCCATCAGATTGTCGAGCACCAGCTTGTAATTGCAGGCGACCTTGATGGTGCGGCCGTCGGCGGCCCAGTCCGGATGGTGGTTCCAGTGCAGGTCGGGGATCAGCGCGGGGTCGGCCAAAGCGGGGTCGCCGGGCCAGACCCAGACGAAGCGGTGACGTTCGGCCACGGGCAGGGCGGGGACGCGGGCGGCGGGGTTGATGGTCTCCTGGCTCGGCATGTGGATGCAGCGGCCGTGGCTGTCATAGCGCAGGCCGTGATAGCCGCAGACCACGGCGTCACCGTCGAGGCGGCCCTGGCTGAGGGGGAGCAGGCGGTGCCAGCAGGCGTCGTTGAGAGCGGCGGGGGCGCCGTCGGTGCGGCGGTAGAGCACGATGCGGCGGCCGGCGATGGTGCGCGGCAGCAGGGTGCGCTTCAGCTCGACGTCCCAGGCGGCGGCATACCAGGCGTTGGCGGGCCAGTCCGGACGGGCGAAATGCGGGTTGGTGGGCGGGATGGTCGGATCGGACATGTGTTTTCTCCCTGGCTTTGACCAGGCACATGCCATGCAGCCAAATTGCATGCAATAAGAAGTTTTGAGGGGCGATCGACGGTCCAAATCATCGGAATTGCACGCAGTAATGTGGCCTGGGACTCTGCTCTGCCGGGGTGTGCCGGCGCGATCCCGGAAATCCTCCGAGGCGACCGCTTGACGCGGGCGTGGCCATGGACCACGTCCTCAATCAGGACCATCTCGGTCCAGTTAGGGTCCTTGCAGCATGCTCCGCGTGTCCAAGCTCACCGACTATGCCGTCGTGGTGCTGACCCGCCTGTCCGAGGGCGGGATCACGGATGATGGCGCCGTGCAGACATCGCCGGCGATTTCGCAGCTGACCGGGGTGCCGGAGCCGACGGTGGCAAAGGTGCTGAAGGCGCTGGGCACGTCGGGGCTGGTGCTGTCGCAGCGCGGGGCGCGGGGCGGGTATCGGCTGTCGCGTCCGCTGGAGACGATTTCGGTGGCCGATGTGATCGCAGCCGTCGACGGCCCGATCGCTCTGACCGCCTGCGTCGATGGCGCGATCGGCGGTTGCGATGTGCACGGGCTGTGCGCGGTGAAGGGGCGGTGGGATCTGGTCAACACGTCCATCCGCCAGGCGCTTGGCGCCATCACACTTGCCGATATGCGCGACGCTTCCATTCCTTACGCCTTCCGCGTCCGTGATCTGACCGCGGCTGAATAGGAACATTCATGACTGCCGATATCGAAACGCTCGACGCTGTCCAGTCGGTCACCGAGGGTGGCTACAAGTGGGGGTTCTCCACCGACATCGAAATGGACATGGCGCCGAAAGGGCTGGACGAGGCCATCGTCCGGCTGATCTCGCTGCGCCGCAACGAGCCGGAATGGCTGCTGGCGTGGCGGCTGAAGGCGTTCGCCGCGTGGCAGAAGATGGAAGAGCCGGACTGGGCGATGATCCATCATCCCGCGATCGACTATCAGGATCTGCATTACTACGCCGCACCGAAGAAGAAGCCGGGGCCGGCGAGCCTCGACGAAGTCGATCCCGAGCTGCTCAAGATGTACGAGAAACTGGGGATTCCGCTGAAGGAGCGCGCCATTCTGGCCGGCGTGGAGCTGCCGGAAGGCGAAATTCCGCAGGTGGCGGTGGATGCGGTGTTCGACAGCGTGTCCGTGGCCACCACGTTCCGCTCGACGTTGGCCAAGGCGGGCGTGATCTTCTGCCCGATCAGCGAGGCGGTGCATGACCATCCCGAGCTGGTGCAGAAATACCTGGGGTCCGTGGTGCCGGCCGGCGACAACTACTTCGCCGCGCTGAACTCGGCCGTGTTCACCGATGGCAGCTTCGTGTTCATCCCCAAGGGGGTGCGCTGCCCGATGGAGCTGTCGACCTATTTCCGTATCAACGCCCGCAACACCGGGCAGTTCGAGCGGACGCTGATCATCGTCGAGGATGGAGGCTACGTCTCGTATCTCGAAGGCTGCACCGCGCCGATGCGCGATGAGAACCAGCTGCATGCGGCGGTGGTCGAGCTGGTGGCGATGGACGATGCCACCATCAAGTATTCCACTGTGCAGAACTGGTATCCCGGTGATGCCGAGGGCCGCGGCGGTGTGTACAACTTCGTCACCAAGCGCGGCGCCTGCCGGGGCGCGCGCAGCAAGATCAGCTGGACGCAGGTGGAAACGGGGTCGGCGATCACGTGGAAGTATCCGTCCTGCATCCTGCAGGGGGATGACAGTGTCGGCGAGTTCTACTCGGTGGCGGTAACGACGAACTACCAGCAGGCCGATACCGGCACCAAGATGATCCATATCGGGCGGAACACGCGCAGCACGATCGTCTCGAAGGGGATCAGTGCCGGGCATTCGAACAACACCTATCGCGGCCTGGTGAAGGTGCTGCCGAAGGCGGATGGCGCGCGCAACTTCACCCAATGCGATTCCCTGCTGATCGGCGATCAGTGCGGGGCGCACACGGTGCCCTACATCGAGAACCGCAACATGTCGGCCAAGCTCGAACATGAGGCGACCACCAGCAAGATCAGCGACGATCAGCTGTTTTACTGCCGCAGCCGCGGCCTGTCGCAGGAGGATGCGGTGGGCATGATCGTCAACGGCTTCTGCAAGGATGTTTTAAAGGAACTGCCGATGGAGTTCGCCGTGGAAGCCCAGAAGCTTCTGGCGGTGAGCCTTGAAGGCTCGGTCGGGTAAGGACACAGAGATGCTTGAGATCACAAACCTCCAGGCCGGCATCGGCGACAAGCCGATTCTGCGCGGGATCGACCTGGTGGTGCCGCAGGGCGAGGTGCATGCCATCATGGGGCCGAACGGCAGCGGCAAGTCGACGCTGTCCTACGTGCTGTCCGGCCGGCCGGGCTATGACGTGACCGGCGGCACCGCCACCTTCAACGGCGCCGATCTGCTGGATCTGGAGCCGGAGGAGCGGGCGGCGCTCGGCGTGTTCCTGGCTTTCCAGTATCCGGTGGAGCTGCCCGGCGTGGGCAACGCCAACTTCCTGCGCACCGCGCTCAACGCCCAGCGTCGCGCCCGCGGCGAGGCGGAGGTGGATGCGCCGTCCTTCCTCAAGATGGCGCGCGCGGCGATGAAGGCGCTGTCGATGCCCGATGACATGCTGAAGCGCAACGTGAACGTGGGCTTCTCCGGCGGCGAGAAGAAGCGCAACGAGGTGCTGCAGATGGCGATCCTCAAGCCGAAGCTGGCGATTCTGGATGAGACCGACAGCGGGCTCGACATCGATGCGCTGCGCATCGTGGCCGAAGGCGTCAACAGCCTGCGCGGGCCGGATTTCTCGGCCGTGGTGATCACGCATTACCAGCGGCTGCTCGACCATATCGTGCCGGACCGGGTGCATGTGCTGTCGGCCGGGCGGATCATCCGCTCCGGCGGGCCGGAGCTGGCGTTGGAGCTCGAAGCCAACGGCTATGCCGGCGTGGTGGCAGACGCGGCATGAGTGCGGCACCCACCGCGTTGCAGTCGGCCGCCGCGTCGTTCGTGCAGCGCTTCGACGGGCTCAAGGGGCGGCTGCTGGGCGATGCGGCGCTGCGCGAGGAATCGGCCGCGCTGATGCGCCGCTTCGGGCTGCCGGGGCCGCGCGAGGAGGCCTGGCGCTTCACCAGCCTGCGCAAGCTGGCGGAGCAGAGTTTCCATGAGCCGCTGACGCCGGTAGCCGACTGCGCCGCCTTGCTGGCGCGCCTGCCGCGCATCGACTCGCCGCGGCTGGTGTTCGTCGATGGGCGGTTCCGTGACGATCTGTCGCATGTGCCTACCCAGGCCGGCGTGCGCGTCGGCACGCCCGCCTTCGGCACGCTGGCGAAGCCCGAGCAGGACAGGCTGGTGGCGCTGAACACCATGCTGGCCGAGGACGGTGCCGAGATCAGCGTGGCCGCCGGCGTCGATGCCGGCATGCTGCTGCTGGTGAGCCTGGCGACGGATCTGCATGGCCGGGCGGTGGCGTTTCATCCGCGGCACAGCGTGTCGCTGGCGGCCGGAAGCCGGCTGACTCTGCTCGATATCGGCATCGGCGATGGGGTCTATTTGCACAATCCCGTCATGACGGCGGTGGTGGCGCAGGATGCGGCCCTGACGCATCTGCGTATCCAGAACGAGAGCGGCAAGGCGTTCGTGCTGTCCACCCTCTACGCCGATGTGGCGGAGGGCGGAACGTATGACAGCTTCACGCTGGCGGTGGGCGGGCGGCTGTCACGCGCGGAGATCCATGCGCGGCTGGGCGGTGCCCATGCGATCGCCCATCTCAACGCGGCGCAGACCCTGGCGGGGTCGCAGCATGCGGATTTCACCACCATCGTCTCGCATGACGCGCCGAACTGCGCGTCGCGCCAGACGGTGAAGACGGTGCTGGCTGGGGCGGCGCGCGGCGTGTTCCAGGGCAAGATCGAGGTCGCGCGGATCGCGCAGAAGACCGACGGCTACCAGATGAACCAGGCGCTGCTGCTGAGCCCGGATGCGGAGATGGACAGCAAGCCGCAGCTGGAGATCTACGCCGACGACGTGAAATGCAGCCACGGCGCCACCGTCGGCGCCATCGATGCCGAGCAGTTCTTCTATCTGCGCAGCCGCGGCGTGCCAGAGGCCGAGGCGCGGCAGATGCTGGTCCGGGCCTTCCTCGCCGAAGCGCTCGACCCGATCAGCAACGAGGCCGGCCGGGCGGCGATGGAACACGCGATCGACCAGTGGTGGGAGGGGCAGTCCGCATGAACGCGATCTCAAGGCCGGCATTCGACATCGCCCGCATCCGCGCTGACTTTCCGATCCTGTCGGAGAAGATCCGCGGCAAGGATTTCGTCTTTCTCGACAGCGGCGCCTCCGCCCAGAAACCGGTGGTGGTGATGGAGGCGATGCTGCACGCCATGCAGCACCAATACGCCAACGTCCATCGCGGCCTGCACTGGATGAGCGAGCGCACCACCGAGGCCTATGAGGAGGTGCGCGACAGCATCGCGCGGCTGCTGAACGCCGGCGACCGCAGCGAGATCGTCATCACCCACAGCAGCACCGAGGCGTTCAACCTCGTCGCCCACAGCTATGGCCGCGGCGTGCTGAAGCCCGGCCAGGCGGTGGTGGTGTCGGAAATGGAGCATCACGCCAATCTGGTGCCCTGGCAGATGCTGAAGGATGCCCATGGCATCGAGCTGCGCGTCGCCCCGATCACCGATGCCGGCGAGCTGGACATGGCGGGGTTCGAGGCGCTGCTGCAGGACGGCAAGGTGGGGCTGGTGTCGATCACCCATATGTCCAACGTGCTCGGCACCTACACGCCGGTGGAGCGGATCATCCGGATCGCCCACCAGTATGGCGCCAAGGTGATGCTCGACGGGTCGCAGGCGGTGGTGCATCGCAGGGTCGATGTGCAGGCGCTGGACGTCGATTTCTACGCCTTCACCGGCCACAAGCTGTATGGGCCGACCGGTATCGGCGCGCTGTACGGCAAGCGGGCGCTGCTGGAGCAGATGCCGCCGTTCATGGGCGGCGGCGATATGATCGGCGCCGTCACCTATCAGCACAGCACCTGGGCCGCGGTGCCGCACAAGTTCGAGGCGGGAACGCCGGCGATCCTGGAAGGCATCGGCCTCAACGCGGCGATCAAATATGTCGAGGCGATCGGCTATGAGGCGATCGCGGCCCATGAGCAGGCGCTCACCGAGCATGCGCTGGCGCGGCTGGGAGCGATCGAGGGGCTGACCGTGATCGGCCGGGCGCAGGACCGCGGCGGGGTGATCTCCTTCACGCTGGACGGCGCGCACGCGCATGATGTGGCGACACTGCTCGACCGCAACGGCATCGCGGTGCGGGCCGGGCATCACTGCGCCGAGCCGTTGATGCGCCGGCTGGGGCTGGACAGCACGGCGCGGGCGAGCTTCGGGGTCTACACCACGCTGGCCGAGGTCGACTCGCTGGCGGACACGCTGCTGCGCATCCGGGAGTTCTTCCGGTGATGTTTGAGGATCTGCGCGATCTCTACCAGGATGTGATCATGGACCACGGCCGCAAGCCGCGGCATGGCCGCAGGCTTGAGGTGTTCGACGCGCAGGCCAAGGGCGACAACCCGATGTGCGGCGACCGGGTGACAGTGTTCGTGCGCCGGGACAGCGGGGCCATCGCAGATGTCGGGTTCGAGCCGCGGGGCTGTGCGATCAGCATCGCCTCGGCCGATCTGATGGCGGAGGCCGTTGTCGGGCTTGAGGCGGACCAGGTGGCCTCGCTTGCGCAGCGGTTCGCGGCCATGGCGAAGTCGGGCCATTCGTCCGATCCTGATCTGCAGACGCTGCGCCCCCTCGCGGGCGTTGCCGAATATCCGTCGCGCGTGAAATGCGCGACCTTGCCCTGGGCGGCCCTCACGGCTGCTCTTGCCGCCAAGCCGGGAGTGGCCAGCCGTGAATGATGCAACCGAGAATGTGAGCACCTGGACGCCCGAGGGCGAGCATGTCGCGGTGCCGAGCGAGGACATGCTGATCGCAGCCTGCGCCACGGTGTATGACCCGGAGATCCCGGTGAACATCTACGAGCTCGGGCTGATCTACGCCATCGAGAGCAGCGAGGCAGGGCTTATCAAGGTCGAGATGTCGCTGACCGCGCCGGGCTGCCCGTCGGCGCAGGAGCTGCCGGTGCAGGTGCGCGAGGCGATCATGGCGCTGCCGGGCGTGTCGGGCTGCGATGTCGAGGTTGTGTGGGAGCCGGCCTGGGACCCCAGCCGGATGAGTGAAGACGCCCGCCTTTCCCTGAACATGTTCTGACGGGAGCACGAAGATGTCGACAACCCTGGTTGAGGCCAAGCCGCGCCGCAAGCTGCCGCCGCTGATGGCGGTCTCCGATGCCGCCGCCGAACGGCTGCGCGCGCTGTATGGCAAGGGGCAGGAGGGCATGCTGCTGCGCATCTCGGTGAGCACCAAAGGGTGCTCCGGCATGTCCTACGACATGAGCTGGGTGCCGCAGGCCGGGCCGGGCGATGAGGTGGTGACCGATAACGGGGTGACCATCTTGGTGGACCGCAAGGCGACGCTGTTCCTGATCGGCACGACGATGGATTACGAGGTGAAGGCGCTCTCGGCCGGCTTCACCTTCATCAACCCCAACGAGAAGGGGCGGTGCGGCTGCGGGGAGAGTTTTCACGTCTGATATCGGTGGCTGAACGGCGCTCCCTGCGCCGCTGCGTTCACCCCCGCGCGCGCCGCCTTGAAGCCCGCCACGAACCGCGCCAACGTGTCGCTGGTCATCCCCCGCGGCAGCATCACCTCCACCAGCTGGAACCGCCCGCGTGTGGCATGGGCGCGCTCCAGCGCTGACGCCAGCTCCCGGCGGGTGGACACGCGCACCCCGTCGCCGCCCAACGGCCCGGCCAGCTCGGCGAACCGCCAGTCATCGAGGTTGTTGAACCCGCTTTCCGGCTGGAACACCCGCAGCATCTCCCAGCTCGCGTTGTTGAACACCACGACGATGGGGTCCCACCCGTAGCGCCGGCAGTTGCCGAGCTCGAAGCCGGTCATCTGGAACGCGCCGTCGCCGACCAGGATCAACGGCCGGCCGATGCCGAGCGGGCAGGCGCCCAGGCCGGCCGGCACGCCGAAGCCCATGCCGGCGTAGTAGCCCGGCGCCACCAGGCCGGTGTTGGCGATCTCCATGGCGGTGAACAGGCAGTCACCGATATCCGAGGCGATCGGCATCGTGCCGTGCCGGGCGAACAGGTCGTTGATCGCGGCTGCGATGTCCGAGGGGGCGATGGGTTCGTCGTCGAGGGTGAGGGTGGAGGCGTTTTCCACCATCAGGTCGGTGCCGCGCGGCAGCTTCGGCACGCGGGTGACCAGCGCCTGCAGCAGTGCGTCAATCGGGATGGCGGCGTAGCTGTGATGGCCGATGCGCACGGCGCGGTTGATGGCCAGCATCACCCGGCGCATGTCGATCCTGCGTTCGGACACGGCGAAATTCGTGTCCGACAGGATGACGCCGAGCAGCAGCAGACCGTCCGAGCCTTCCACCAGCTGGGTGATGGCGGGGTCGCCGGCGGCGCCGAGATAGGTGCCGCGCAGCACGTCCGCGTCGTCGCTGAGCAGGCCGCGGCCCATGAAGGTGGTGACGACGGGAATCCCCAGCGCGCGGGCGAACTGCGCCACATCCGCCTCGATGCCGTAGCGGCGGGTTTCCACGTCCACCATGATCACCGGCTGCCGGGCCGCGCGCAGGCGGGCGATGATCTCTGCGGCACATTCGGCCAGCGCATCGGCATCGACCGGTGGCGGCGCCAGCAGCGGCACGGGATCGCAGGGCGCGCCCACCAGGTCGCGCGGCAGTTCGAAATAGACAGGCAGCGAAAAATCGATCGCCGCCCGCAGCACGCGGGCGATGTCGGCCGGGGCGCGGGCGGGATCGTCGAGCACGGCGAGGTCGCAGGTGATCTCGCGGAAGATCCGCGTCTGCGTGTCGATGGCGCGGGACATGTGGTGGAGCTGGAAGCCCGAGGCGCGCTCGCCCACGCCCGGGGCGCCGGAGATCACCACCACCGGCGAGCGCTCGGCATAGGCGCCGGCGGTGGCGTTGACCAGGTTGAAGGCACCGGCGCCCCAGGTGGCGACGGCCACCGAGATGCCGCCGCGGAAGCGCGCCGCGCCGTCGGCGGCGAACCCCACCGCCGGCTCGTGGCTCAGCGTGTAGAACGGCAGCACCGCCGATTCCTCGATGGTCTTGAAGAACGGCAGCACGAAGTCACCGGGGATGCCGAAGATCTCGCGGGCGCCATAGGCCGCCAGGGCGTCGAGCAGGGCGCGTCCAAGGGTTGGCATGGGTGGGTCCTTACGGGGCGGGGGCAACGCCCAGATACATTTCCACGATGCGCGGATCGGACGCCAGGGCGGCACTCGCGCCCGAGAGGGTGATGCGACCCATTTCCAGGACATAGCCGATATCGGCGATCTGCAGCGCCGCACGGGCGTTCTGCTCCACCAGCAGCACGGCGACACCCTGGTCGCGCAGCCGCTCGATGGTGCGCAGGATGTCGCGCACGATCAGCGGGGCCAGGCCCAGGCTCGGCTCGTCGAGCATCAGCAGGTCGGGCCGGGCCATCAGCGCGCGGGCCATGGCGAGCATCTGCCGCTCGCCGCCGGACAGCGTGCCGGCGAGCTGGCGGCGCCGCTCGTGCAGGCGGGGAAACAGCGCGTAGGCCTCATCGATCGCGCGACGGGCGGCGGCGTGGCCCTGGCCGCGATGGCGCCAGAAGCCGAGGCGCAGATTCTCCGCCACCGTCATCGTGGTGAACAGCTCGCGCTTCTCCGGCACCAGCGACATGCCGGCGGCCACGCGGCTCTCGATGGCGCTGCCCTGCAGGTCGGCCCCCCGGAACGTCACCGCGCCGGTGGCCGGCAGCACGCCCATGATGGCGCCCAGCAGTGTGGTTTTGCCGGCGCCGTTGGGGCCGATGACGGTTGCGATCTGCCCGGCGGCGACGCGCAGCGACACGGAGCTGACGGCGGGAATGCCGCGATAGGCGACGCTGAGGTCGGTCACGTCGAGCAGGCTCACGCCCCCCCCCGAGATAGGCCGCGATGACGGCCGGGTCGGCGCGCACGGCGGCCGGGCTGCCTGCGGCGATGACGGTGCCGAAATCCATCACCACCAGCCGGTCGGCGAGGTTCATCACGAACTCCATGTCGTGCTCGACCAGCAGGATCGCCATGCCCTCGGCGCGCAGCCGGCGGAGCAGGGCGGCCAGCGCCTGCTTCTCCGCGTGGCGCAATCCGGCGGCGGGCTCGTCGAGCAGCAGCAGGCCGGGGTCGAGGCACAGCGCGCGGGCGATCTCGACGATGCGCTGCTGGCCGAGGGCGAGGCTGGTGGCCGGCCGGTCGGCATAGTCGGCCAGCCCCACCCGGGCGAGCTGGCGCGCGGCCTCGCCGAACAGCGCGGCCTCCTCGGCCCGGTCCAGCCGCAGCACGGCCGACAGCGGCGAGGCGGTGCCGCGCAGATGCGCGCCGAGCACGACATTCTCGATCACGCTCATCGCGGCCACCAGCTTCACATGCTGAAAGCTGCGGGCCACGCCGAGGGAGGCGATCCGCCGCGCGGGCCAGCCCGTCACATCGCGGCCCGCCACCACAACGCGTCCGGCGGTGGGACCGGAAACCCCGGTGAGGGCGTTGAAGGTGGTGCTCTTGCCGGCACCGTTCGGCCCGATCAGGCCGAGGATCTCGCCGGCGGCCACGCTGAACGAGACGTCGGCCACCGCCACCAGCCCGCCGAATTCCTTGCGCAGCCCCTCCGCCTGCAGCACCGGGCCAGGTGCTGGACGCGGGCGGGTCGGCAGGGCTGCATCGCTGCGTGCATGAGGCCGCGGCCGCCCCCGCGCGAGATGCGGCCAGATCCCCTCGGGGGCCACCTGCAGCACGCCGACCAGCAGCACGCCGAACACGATCACCTCCCAGCTGCCGCCGGTGCCGAGCAGCAGCGGCAGCCATTCCTGCAGCCGGTCGTTCACCAGCGTGACCAGACCCGCGCCGAGCAGCGCGCCCGGCAGGAACGCGGCGCCGCCCACCACCGTCATCAGCAGATATTCGATGCTGGCGACCAGGCCGAACGGCGTCGGGTTCACCGCCCGCTGCAGATGCGCATAGAGCCAGCCGGACAGGCCGGCCAGCACGGCGGCGGTGACGAAGGCCAGCATCCGCGCCCGCGCCACATCCACCCCAAAGCTGGCCGATGCCACAGCACCGCCGCGCAGCGCGCGGATGGCGCGGCCCCAGCGGCTGTCGAGCAGGTTGAGGGTCGCGAGCGTCACGATGATGACGCAGATCCAGATCAGTCCCGCGGACCAGCGCACATCGATGAAGGCGATGCCGGCCAGGGACAGCGGCGGGATGTCGGAAATCCCGTCGTTGCGGCCCACCAGGTCGAGATTGCCGAACAGATAGAACAGCGACACGCTCCAGGCGATGGTGCCCACGGCCAGATAATGCCCGGACAGCCGTAGCGTGATCGCACCGATGGCAAGTGCTGCGGCGGCCGAGACGGCCAGCGCCAGCGGCAGCCCCAGCCAGGGCGAGACGCCGTAGCGGGCGGAGAGAATGGCGGTGGCATAGGCGCCGAACCCCACGAAGCTGGCCTCGGCGAAGCTGGTCATGCCGCCGATGCCGGTGAGCACCACAAGGCCGATGGCAACGATGGCGGACAGGCCGATGGTGTTGGCGAGCGACACCCAGAACAGCGGCAATCCCGGCAGCCAGGGCAGCAGCGCTGCGAGCAGCAGGGCCGGCAGCGGCCAGAAGCGGGTCATTCCGCGTCCTCCACCACGGCATGCTTCAGCGAGCGCCACAGCAGCACGGGGATGATGACGGTGAAGACGATCACCTCCTTGAACGAGCTCGCCCAGAACGAGGCGAAGGATTCAACGATGCCCACGCCGAGCGCTGCCAGCACCGCCAGCGGCGTGCTGACCAGCCCGCCCACGATGGCGGCGACGAAGCCCTTCAGCCCGATCAGGAAGCCGCTGTCGTAATAGATGGTGGTGAGCGGGGCGATCAGCACGCCGGAGGCGGCCCCGATCAGCCCCGCCAGGGTGAAGGCGATCAGCCCGGCGCGGGCGGTCGGAATGCCCACCAGCCGCGCGCCGAGCCGGTTCACCGCGGTCGCGCGCAGGGCGGCGCCCAGCAGGGTATGGCCGAAGAAGCCGTACAGCCCAGCCATCACGGATTCGGTCAGCCCCAGGATCCACAGCGCCTGGCCGGAGACCACGAGATCGCCCACCGCCAGCGACGCGTCGGAGAAGGCCGGCCCGCGCGTGCCTTCCGGGCCGAAGATCAGCAGTCCCAGCCCGCTCAGCGCCAGATGCGCCCCGACCGAGGCCACCAGCAGCACCAGCACCGAGGCCTCGGCCATCGGGCGGAAGGCGATGCGGTAGAGATAGGGCGCCATCGGCACCGTGACGGCGACCGCGAGCAGCGCCTCCACCGCGACGCCGGGTTTCCGGGGGGCGATGACGATGGTGACGCCTGCGATCAGCGTCGGCAGCAGCAAGGTCTCGACAGCCAGCCAGGCCAGCGCCCGGCCCCGTGTGTGCCAGCCGGCGCGCAGAAACGCGGCGGCGCCGAGGCCCGCGAGCAGATACAGGCTGCCGGGCACCTGGCCCTGGTCCAGTGCCGCGTAGGTGAGGGCGGCGAAGGAGACGAACTCGCCCTGCGGGATCAGGATCACCCGTGTGACGGCGAACACCACCACCAGCGACAGCGCGAGCAGCGCATAGACGGCGCCGTTGACGAGGCCGTCCTGGATGAGGATCAGCAGGATCGACAGATCCATCAGGATTGGGCTCTCGTCATAGGCTGTCTGGCTCTGGATTAGCGGTGCGGCAGAAGTGGAACCGCCAAGGCGCCAAGACGCCAAGAAGAACGCCAGGGCCATGACACGAGATGTTCGGTCAGGTCAGACATCCTTGGCGTCTTGGCGCCTTGGCGCCTTGGCGGTTCCTCTTCTGGCGCGCCGCGGCTGGCAACGCGATCAGGGCAGCAGCACCCAGGACCCGTTCTTGATCGTCACCATCACCCGCGCCCGTTCATCGAAGCCGTTATGGTCGGTGGGCGACATGGTGGAGATGCCGTGGTTCAGCACCACCCCGTGCAGCCCCTCGATGCCGTCGCGCAGGCCTGACCGGAAGGCGGCCGTTCCCGGCTCGCCCTTGGCCAAAGCCGCGGGAATGGCCGCCTGCACCAGCAGCATCGCATCGAAGGCATGCGCGCCGAAGGTGGCGACGGAGCCGGCGCCATAGGCGGCCTCGTAGCGGGTGACGTAGTCGAGAGCGACCTTCTTGATCGGGTTGCTGTCCGGCAGCCGGGCGGCCACCAGCATCGGGCCCGCGGGCAGGATCGTGCCCTCCACGTCCTTGCCGCCGACGCGCAGGAAGTCGTTGTTGGCGATGCCGTGGGTCTGATAGATCACGCCTGTGAAGCCGCGCTCGCGCAGCGTCTTCTGCGGCAGGGCGGCGGGGGTGCCGGCGCCGGCGATCAGCACCGTCTGCGGCTTGCCCGCCATCATCTTCAGCACCTGGCCGGTGACGCTGCTGTCCGCCCGGGCGAAGCGTTCGGTGTCGGTGATGGTGATGCCGTGGGCGGCGGCGGCGCGGGTGAACTCGGTCTGCCAGCCATCGCCGTAGGCGTCGTTGAAGCCGATGAAGGCGACGGTCTTCACGCCATGCACCTGCATATGGGTGGCGATGGCGTCGGCCATCAGGCTGTCGTTCTGCGGCGTCTTGAACACCCAGTGCCGCTGTGCGTCAATCGGCGCGATGATCGCGGCCGAGGCGGCGAGCGAGATCATCGGCACCTGCTTCTCCGCGGCCACCCCGATCATGGCCAGCGAGGCCGGCGTGGTGGAGGAGCCGATCAGCACGTCCACCTTGTCCTGGTCGATCAGCTTGCGGGCGTTGGCCACGGCCTTGGAGCTGTCGGCACTGTCATCGAGGACGATGTAGTCCACATCGTGCCCGGCGATGCTCTTGGGCAGCAGGGCGATCGAGTTCTTCTGCGGAATGCCGAGCGAGGCGGCGGGTCCGGTGGTGGAGATGGTCACGCCCACGCGGATCGGCTCGGCTGCCAGCGCCGGGCCGGCGGCCAGGGCCAGCGCCAGCAGGGATGCGGACACGGACAGAAAACGGCTTCGCTGCAACATGGACGATCTCCCCAGACATGAATCGTGGCAATCTTGCCGCGTTGCGCGGCAACCTGCGCGAGGCGCAGGCTTGCGTCAACTTGTTGCAAATGTAACCATCGGATGGCTTCGATGCGGGTCACGCGGAATGTGCAACACAGCGGCGCGCGCGTGCATGGCCGTACGACCAGTTCGCCGCGATGAGCCGGCCAACGTCCAGGAGTTGAGTGCATGAAGACCCAGATCGGCATCGTCGGCGCCGGGCCGGCCGGACTGCTGCTGTCGCATCTGCTGCATCTGCAGGGGATCGACAGCGTGGTGCTGGAGACGCGCAGCCGCACGTATATCGAGAACCGCATCCGCGCCGGCGTGCTGGAGCACGAGGCGGCCGAGCTGCTGCGCCAGTGCGGGCTGGGCGCGCGCATGGACCGCGAGGGGCTGCTGCACCACGGCACCATCCTGCGCTTTGGCGGCACCAGCCGGCGTATCGACTTCCAGGAGCTCACCGGCAAGTCGGTCATGGTCTACGGCCAGCACGAGGTGGTGCGCGACCTGGTGGCGCAGCGTCTGGCCGATGGCGGCGATATCCGTTTCGAGGTCACCGACGTGAGCGTGCACGGCTACGAGACCGACACGCCGCAGATCCGCTTTTCCGAGAACGGCATGGAGACGGTGCTGGACTGCGACTTCATCGCCGGCTGCGACGGATTTCACGGCATCTGCCGGCCCTCGCTGCCGGCCGGGTTCATCAGCGATTACGACCGCATCTACCCGTTCGGCTGGCTCGGCATTCTGGCCGAGGTGTCGCCGTCGTCGGAGGAGCTGGTCTACGCGCGCCATGCCAACGGCTTCGCGCTGCTGTCGATGCGCAGCCCCACGATCGGCCGGTTCTATCTGCAATGCGCGCCCGACGAGGACGCCAACGCGTGGTCGGACGACCGGATCTGGCGCGAGCTGCACACCAGGCTCGCCGACAATGAAGGCTTCGTGCTGACCGAAGGCCCGATCATCCAGAAAGGTGTCACGGCGATGCGCAGCTACGTCGCCGAGCCGATGCGGGCCGGGCGGCTGTTTCTGCTGGGCGATGCCGCCCATATCGTGCCGCCGACCGGGGCCAAGGGCATGAACCTCGCGGTCGGCGACGTGGCGGTGCTGGCGCGTGCGCTGGAGCGGCATTACGCCCAGGCCAACAGCGACGGCCTGGAGACCTATTCCGCCACGTGCCTGCGCCGCATCTGGAAGGTGCAGCGGTTCTCCTGGTGGATGACGTCGATGCTGCACAATTTCGACGGCGCCGGCGCGTTCGACCAGCGGGTGCAGCTGGCCGAACTCGACTATGTCACCTCATCGCGGGCGGCCGCGACCACGCTGGCCGAGAACTATGTCGGGCTGCCGTTGATGTGAGCCGGCCGGCCGGTCAGGCTGCCTGCTGCTTGGGCGCTGTGAACTCCTCGAACGCCGCCACGGCGTTGGCGGCATACATCAGCGACGGTCCGCCGCCCATGTACACGGCCACGGCCAGCATCTCCTCCAGCTCCGCCTTGGTGGTTCCGAGCCCGACCAGGGTGCGGGTGTGAAAGCCGATGCAGGCGTCGCAGCGCGCCGCCACGCCGAGCGCCAGCGCGATCAGTTCCTTGGTCTTGCGGTCCAGCGCGCCGTCCTGGGTGGCGGCGCGGGCGAGGTCATTGAAGCCCTTCATCACCTCCGGCAGGTCGGCGCGCAGGGTGGCGAGGTTGCGCGACACATCGGCGGTGAGGTCGCGATACGAGACATGTGCGGTCATGGCACGCACTCCGGTTCAGAGTCGGGGGAGGGGGCAGGTGTTGAGGCCCACCAGCCGATAGGCCGGGCAGAACCGCACGGCGGCGGTGACCAGCGGAATGATGCCGATATAGCCCCAGGGGCCGATCAGGCCGGCGAGGCTGGCGGCGATGAGGCCGAGGCCCAGAATGATGCGAAGGGTGCGGTCGAGCGGGCCGATATTGGGGGTCATGGTGGTGTGTCCCGGTTCACGGCGGCCGGTCTGCCGTCGTGCAAACACCATACTTTTTGACATAATGTTTTTCAATAAACTATATGAGCATAAGATGACAACAAGCCAAGCTCCCACCGCTGCGCCTTCGCACGCGCCGGTCGATCCCGCGTTGATGCGGGCGGCCGCGTCCGTCGCCACCGGCACGCTGCGCGTGCTGGCCAACGAGGACCGGCTGCTGCTGCTGTGCCAGCTGTCGCAGGGCGAGGCGTCGGTGAGCGAGCTGGAGCTGCTGCTGCAGATCCGCCAGCCGACGCTGTCCCAGCAGCTCGGCGTGCTGCGCGCGGAAGGCCTGGTTTCGACGCGGCGGCATGGCAAGCGGATCTTCTATGCCGTGGCCGATCCCAAGGTGCTGCGCCTGCTCGGCACGCTATACGAGCTTTATTGCCCAGGCCCTTCGCCAGAACAGTCCTGACCGGGTCCACGACGATCGCGCCAGTCCCTTGCCGCGCCCGCGGGCGGCGATGGGCGTGCGGAACGGGTTCAGCCGGTGGTGGCGTGTTGCATGTAGGCCCGCAGCACGGCGTTGATGCGCGTCTGGTAGCCCGGCCCCTGGCTGCGGAACCACGCCACCACATCAGGGTCGAGGCGCAGCGAGATCAGCTTCTTGGGATCGGGGCGGACGGCCACGGCGTCGACATACCAGTCGAGCGGGATGCCGTGCTCGCGCAGATCTTCCTCGCCGTTGCGCTCGATCTCCTCGTCCGTCATCGCGGCGAGGCGGGCGTGGTCGGTCTGGTCCTCTCCGCGGGCGATCATCTGCTGTATCTCAGTGCGCGAATATCTCTTGGTAGTGCTGTCGTTCTGCATGGCGTGCTCTCCGGGCCGAGATGAGGCGAAACAGGCCGTTCCAATGGGTGAAGATGACCGACACACAACGGTCGCCCAGCCATCCGGTTGCCCGCCAACGTTGTTCATCTCCGACCGATCCGGCCTCCTGAAAAACATAGGGCGTACCGAACACGGCGGTTGCGAGGGGGAAATCAATCCCGTGCTTGGCCAGGTTGCTGCGCCGCTTGGCTTCGTCCCATTCGAACCCGCTCGGTTCCATGCCCTGTTCCGCGTGATGCCCACGGCAGCGCAGGATTCGAGAGATGGGAACGCAATCGGGACATCTACGTAGTTGGCCAAACGGTAGCTGCAACCTGTAGCTACAGCAAGCCCTTTCTAAACCCCCACCTCGACGCAAACCGGAACATGGTCCGACCCCTTCTCCCAGTCCCGCGCATCCTTCAGCACGGTGAAGCTGCGCGATGTCAGGTCCGGCGTGATCCACACATGGTCGAGCCTGCGGCCGCGGTCAGAGGTGCGCCAGTCGCGGTTGCGGTAGGACCACCACGTGTAGAGCTTCTGATCGTCCGGCACATGGGCGCGCACCGCATCGACAAAACCTTTTGCCTGCCAGTCCAGCAGGCCCGTGGTCTCCACCGGCGTGTGGCTGACCACGTCGAGCAACTGCTTGTGGCTCCAGACATCGTGTTCCAGCGGGGCGATGTTGAGGTCGCCGACCAGCACGGCGCGTTTGGGCGGGTTGGCGGTGAACCAGTCACGCGCTTCGGCAATGAAATCGAGCTTGTGGCCGAATTTCGGGTTCTGCTCCCGGTCTGCCACGTCGCCGCCGGCGGGGACGTAGAAATTGTGGATCGTCACCGCGCCGGACGGCATGGCGATCACGCCCGCCACATGCCGGCAATCCGACCGGCCGCACCAGTCCGGCACACTCTCCAGCGCCGCGATCGGCAGGCGGGAGAGGATGGCAACGCCGTTGTATCCTTTCATCCCCGCCCGCAGCACATGGGGAAAGCCGAGCTCCGGCAGGCTCTCGCCGGGGAACAACTCGTCCGGCACCTTGGTCTCCTGCAGGCACAGCACGTCCGGTTGCAGCGCCTGCACCAGCGGTGTCAGCAACGGCAGGCGCAGCCGCAGGGAGTTGATGTTCCAGGTGGCGATGCGCAGGGTTTGGGTCATATGCCTGGATCGCCTGCCTGCGTCCCGCGTGCAAGCCTTGCTTGACCTGCCCCGGCTTTGGGATAGGTTTCGCGCAATATTCTTACGGGGGAAAACGCCGATGCTGCGCAGAACGTTCGTGGCCGCCCTGCTGGCCGCCGCACCCGCCTTCGCCACCACGGCTGCCTGGGCCCAGCCGGTTCCGGTCGGTGCCGTCGAGATTCTCTCCGGCCCCGCCGCCGCCTACGGCGTGGCCATCAAGGCCGGGCTCGACCTGGCGCTCGACGAGATCAACGCCAAAGGCGTGCTCGGCGGCCGCAAGATCGCACTCACCGTCGAAGACAGCGCCGGCCAGAAGGACCAGGCGATCAACGCGGCGCGCAAGCTGATCGGGCGCGACAAGGTGATCGCCATCATCGGGCCGACCCTGTCGACCGAGATGTTCGCCGTCGGCCCCGTGGTCAACGAGCGCAAGATCCCGATCATCGGCACCTCCACCACCGCCACCGGCATCACCGATATCGGGCCCTACGTGTTCCGCACCTCGCTGCCGGAAAGCGACGTGCTGCCGGTGACGATGAAGGCGGCGATGAAGCGCGGCGTGAAGACCATCGCGCTGATGTACGCCAACGACGAAGCCTTCGCGAAGTCGGGCTTCGAGGTGATGAAGGCGACGGCGGACAAGGTGGGCCTCAAGATCGTCACCATCGAGACGTTCGGCTCGAAGGACACGGATTTCTCCGCCCAGCTCACCAAGATCAAGGCGCTGAAGCCGGATGCGATCGGCCTCTCCGCGTTGGTCGAGCCCACCTCCGGCGTGCTGCTGCAGGCCCGCCAGCTCGGCTTCGGCAAGGAAACCCTGTTCATCGGCGGCAACGGTGCCAACTCGCCCAAGCTCGGCGAGATCGCAGGCGCCGCCGCTGACGGGCTGATCGTGGGTTCGCCCTGGTTCATCGCCAAGAAGGATCCGATCAACGAGAAGTTCGTGGCCGATTTCCGGGCGAAGTACAACAAGGACCCCGACCAGTTCGCGGGCCAGGCCTATGACGCGCTGAAGATCGTGGCCAAGGCGATCGATGCCGCCGGCGCGGCCGACCCGGAGAAGGTCTCGGCCGCCCTGGCGAAAACCGACTTCACCGGCGTGATGGGCCCCTTCAAGTTCACCGATCATCGCGATCCCGCCTCCACCGAGGGCGTGGTGGTGCTGACCATGCAGGGCGGCAAGTTCACCGTTCTGAAGTAGCCACTCTGGCGCCTGGTTTGTGACTGTTCTATGAGCCCAGGTCTCGCATAACACCCATGCCGGATCACCCGGCATGGGTCCATATCGTTTTTATCGGTCCCTCGCACGATGCTCGCCCAGCAGCTCGTCAACGGCGTCCTGCTTGGCGCCACCTATGCTCTGTTCGCCCTCGGCTTCACGCTGATGTTCGGCGTGCTGCGGGTGATCAACCTCACCTACGGGTTCTATTTCACCGCGGGCGCCTTCCTGGCCCTTGGGCTGAGCCGGCTCGCGCCATTGCCGATCCTGGTCATTCTCCCGCTCGCGGCCATCGGCTCCGGTCTCGCAGCCATCGTGATCGACGCCGTGCTGCTCACCCGCCTGCGCCGGCAGAAGGCGCCGGAGCTGGCCTCGCTGATGGTCACCCTCGGCGGCGTGCTGGCGCTGTACTCCGGCATGACCGCCTGGCTCGGCCCGGACATCCAGCGCCTGCCGCCGGCCCTGATCAGTGCCGACGCCTACGAGATCCTCGGCGTGCGCGTCACCGCCGCCCAGCTGCTGATCCTGGCCGCCACCATCGTGCTGGTCGCGGCCCTGCTCGCCCTGCTGCGCGCCACCCGCCTCGGCCTTGCCCTGCGTGCCATGGCCGAGCAGCCGGATGCGGCGGGGCTGATGGGCATCGACACCGGGCGGCTGGCGATGCTCGTCTCCTTCCTCTCCGGCACGCTGGCCGGGGCTGGGGGCGTGCTGATCGGCCTCAACTTCAACGCCATCCAGCCATTCATGGGCGAGTCGATGATGCTGCGCGGCTTTGTCGTCATCATCGTCGGCGGCCTGGGCGATGTGCGCGGCGCGCTGATCGCGGGGCTTGCTTTGGGCGTGATCGAGGTGCTGACCGCCGGTTATCTGTCCTCCAATCTCAAGGAGGCCGTGGCGTTCCTGATCCTGGTGGCGGTGCTCTGGACGCGCCCGCAGGGTCTGTTCGGCCTGTCCACGGTGCGCCGCGCATGACCATCCCCCCCTGGCTCGATGATCTTCTCTGGACCTATGGCAACGTCATCAACGCGCTCGGCATCAACGGGCTGTTGGCGCTGGCAATGTATGTCGTCCTCGCCGTGGGCCAGCTCTCGCTGGGGCAGGCGGCGTTCATGGGTCTCGGCGCCTATTCCGGCGCATTGATGACGCTGAAGCTGCAGCTGCCGTTCTACGTGGTGCTGCCGGCGAGCTGCGTGGTGCCGGTGGCCTTCGCGCTGGCCATCGGCATTCCCACACTGCGCCTGTCCGGCGTGTATCTTGCCATCGCCACCATCGGGCTCGGCGAGGTGCTGCGGGCCGTCTACGTCAATGTCGATCTGGTCGGCGGCGCCATGGGCCTCAACGGCATTCCCGAAAAGGCCGATACCTGGATGATCTATGCCTGCCTCATCCTGGCCATCGCCGCTCTGTGGCTGGTTGGACGCAGCCGCATCGGCCGCGCCATGGAGGCGATGCGCGCCGACGCCACCGCCGCCGCCGTCATGGGCGTCGATGTGCCGCGCTACCAGCTTGCGGCCCTCGTTACCTCGGCCGTGCTGGCCGGTGTCGCCGGCTGCCTCTCGGCGCATCAGTCGAGCTTCATCGGCCCCAACGAATACGGCTTCGAGCCGGCGGTGACCATTCTGTCGTTTGCCCTGCTCGGCGGCATCGGCACGCCGATCGCCCCGGTGATCGGCGCCTGGATCCTCACGCTGCTGCCCGAGCTGCTGCGCGGCTTCTCCGATCTGCGGCTGGTGTTCAACGGGATCATCATCGTCGTCGCCGTGCTGTTCCTGCCGCGTGGCCTGATCGGCTGGCGCATGGGGCGTATCGCCCGCCATGCGCGCATGGGGCGCGGGGCGGCATGATGCTGCTGGAAACCAAGGGCCTGACCCGCCGCTACCAGGGCCTGGTGGCGGTGGACGGCGTGGAACTCGCCATCCCGCAAGGCGGCGTGCATGCGGTGATCGGGCCGAACGGGGCGGGCAAGACCACGCTGTTCAACCTCATCTCCGGCCTGGTGGCGCCGAGCGAGGGCACGCTACGCTTCGCCGGCACCGACGTGACGAGGCTGCCGACCTATCGCCGCGCGGCGCTGGGGCTCGGCCGCACGTTCCAGAACATCCGCGTCTTCGCCGAGATGTCGGTGCTGGAGAACGTGCTCACGGGCCTGCACACAACTCTTCACGCTGGACTGCCGTCCATCCTCACCCGGCTTGGCGGTTTCCGCGCCGAGGAACGCCGTGCCGTCGCCGCGGCCAGAGAGGCGCTTGCCCTCGTGGGCCTCGCCGACCGCGCCAGCCAGCCCGCCGCCAGCCTGTCCTACGGCGACCAGCGCCGCCTGGAGATCGCCCGCGCCATGGCAGGTCAGCCGAAGCTGCTGCTGCTCGATGAGCCCGCCGCCGGCATGAACCCGGCGGAAACCGCGGCGCTGGCCGAACTGGTCCGCCGTATCGCCGCGGGCAGCACCACTGTGCTGCTGGTCGAGCACGACATGGGGTTCGTCATGTCGCTGTCCGACCACATCACTGTGCTCAATTTCGGCCGCAGGATCTTCGAGGGCCCGCCCGCGCGGGTGCGCAGCGAGCCCGCTGTCATCGAGGCCTATCTTGGCGCTCGCCTCGCCGCCAAGCTGCACGCGAGCCACGCATGAGCCTGCTGTCCCTGCATGGCGTGACCCTCGCCTATGGCCGCACCGAGGTGATCCACAGCCTCGATCTCAGCGTGACGGCCGGGCAGGTGGTGTGCCTCATCGGCGGCAACGGGGCGGGCAAGACCAGCACGCTGCGCGCGATCTCCGGCCTGCTGCGTCCGCGTGCCGGACGGATCCTGTTCGGCGGCACGGATATCGCGGGGCTCCGGCCCCACCAGGTGGCGGCCCTCGGGCTGCTGCATGTGCCGGAAGGGCGGCAGATCTTCGCCGACCTGACGGTGTCGGAGAACCTTACGCTGGGCGCCTGGCGCGTCGCCTCGCAGCAGGAGATCACCCGCAGGCGGCAGCAGGTGCTGAGCCGCTTTCCGCGGCTGCGCGAACGGCTCACTCAGCTCGCAGGCTCGATGAGCGGCGGGGAGCAGCAGATGCTGGCGATCGGCCGCGCGCTGATGGGTGAGCCGCGTCTGCTGCTGCTCGACGAGCCGAGCATGGGTCTCGCGCCCAAGTTCGTCGACGAGATCTTCGCCATTGTCACCGATTTGCGTCGGTCCGGCACCACGATCCTGCTGGTGGAACAGAACGCCTCCGCCGCCCTGGAGGTGTCAGATTTTGCCTATGTCATCGAAACCGGCAGCATCGTCCTGCAAGGACCCGCTGCTGATGTCGCCGAGAACCCCGAGATCGCCAAGGCATACCTCGGCGAATGAAAGTTTTTTTGCTTTTTTTTAAAAAAAAGAAGTTCTTTCTTTGAAAAGAAAGAACCAAAGAAACTTTTATTCGTTTTTGGCGGTTTACCAGCCGGACAGTACTACGCCGCATAGGGCGCCGACGAGGCCTGTCGCGAACAGGGCAGCGTGCCCCTGCGTCGCCGTGTAGAGCCACGCCATCAGAAAGCCGGTCAGCGTCTGCGACAGGCCGAACGTTGCGGTGCTGACCCGCCATACCGCACTGGCCTGCTCGCCCGCGAGATCGCGCGCCCGCGTCAGCGTCAGCGCCGTGAGGCCGATCGCCGTGGCGCCGCCACAGATCGTCGACAGGATCAGCATCGGCGTCGACGTGCCGAGCAACGGCAGAGCCAACGCCACCGCCTGCACCGCCATCGCCAGCCGCAGCATCGCCGCCGCCCCGAACCGGTCGGCCAGCCGCCCCCACAGCGCCGGGCCCAGCGCGCCGGTGACGCCGTAGAGAATCCAGTAATCCGCCGCCACCGCCGTGCCCTGGCCCAAACCGCGGGCAATGAAATCCGGCCACCACACCATATGCGCGGTCTGCGCCACCGCGGCCCCGGCATAGGCCATGACCAGCCGACCCTGCGGACCGCGCAGCCTTGGCAGCCGCATCGGCCGCGGCGCCGGCACGTCCGGCCAGAACCGCCAGGACAGCGCCGTCAGCGCCGCCGCAAGGGCTGCGAGCGACAGCCAGGCCGCCGGCAGACCCAGCGGCAACATCGCCGGGATCAGCAGGGCACCGATGACGATGCCGGTGCCCACCCCCGCGAACACCAGCCCCGCCGCCAGCCCGCGCATGGCAGCGGGCACCACCTGCTGCACCGCAGGCCCGGCCAGCACCATCAGCACACCCCCGGCGAACCCGGTCAGCACCCGCCATGGTGTTAGCCAGGCGAACCCGCCAGGCACCGCGCACAGCAGAAACCCCAGCACCGCCGCCATCATCGCGCCGCGCAGCGCCCAGCGCAGCCCCACCGCGCGGCCCACCGCCGGTGCGAGCGCCGCGCCGAACAGATAGCCGCCGAGATTGACCGCCCCCAGCGCCCCCGCCGCCCCGCCGCTGAGCAGCCCGGCCTGCACGATCGCCGGCAGCAGCGGCGCATAGGCGAAACGCTGCAGCCCGATGCCGGTGAGGGTGGCGCACACCCCGGCCAGGATCGGCCAGGCCGGCGCGCGGTTCAGTGGAAGCTCCATACGATCCATGCCGCCCCCACGCCGCAGACCATCGCCGCCACCAGGTTTCGGGTGGCGATCATCACCCCCAGCGTCACCGCCGCCCCCACCGCCGGCTGCAGCCCGCCCTGCAGGATCGCGGGAATGACGTAGCTGACGAACAGCGTGCCCGGAACATAGGCCAGCACCGCCCGCACCCGGGGGCTCGGGCTGATCTGGCGAAACAGCCAGTAGCCGCCGCCGCGGCAGGCATAGGTGGCCAGACCCATCAGCAGAATGGCCGCAAGCGTCATGGGGTCGAGACTCATGCCCGCCGCGAATCCCGCAAGCCGCCGACAATGCTGCCGGCCAGCGCCCCGATGACGATGTACCAGAACGTGCCCGGCATCAGCTGGGCCGCAGCCGTGGAGCACGCCGCCGCCACCAGCCAGGGCAGCAGGTCCTGCCGCCCGCGCCACATCCCCGCCAGCAGCGAGACGAACACCGCCAGTGCCGCGAAGAACAGCGGATGGCCCGGCGGCGGCTGAATCCGGGCGCCCAGCACGAAGCCCACCACGGTGCCGAGCACCCAGACCACCCACATCGAGAAGCCGCTGCCGAACAGAAACCCGACGTCTCGCCCGCCCGCGTTCATGTCGGTCACCGACATCGCCCAGCTCTGATCGGTCATGAAGAACAGGCTGGCCCACAGCCGCCACCCGCGCATCCGGTCAAGCCACGGCGCCAGCACCGGCCCCATCAGCGCCAGCCGCAGATTGACCACGAACGCCGCCAGCGTGACCGAGAGCAGCGGCGGCGGATGCGCCCAGATCCCCAGCGACACCAACTGCGATGCCCCGGCATACACCACGCCGCTCATCGCAGCGCCCTCGGTGAGCGACAGTCCCGCCCCCTGGCTGGCGATGCCCGCCACCACCGCGAACGGCAGCACCCCCGCCAGCACCGGCAGGCCCTTGCGTGCGCCGCGCAGCACGCCGGCCCAGGTGAACGTGACGGGCGTGGTCACGATTGTTTCAGCCGGATCAGCAGCGCCTCGGCGGCATCCTGGTCCATCTCCAGGGCCTGCTCGGCGATATCCCGGGAGAACCCGGCCCGCGCCAGCATGCCCAGCTCGCGCAGCGCATCGACCTCGCCGCGCCTGAACGGCCCGATGCGTCGCCGCCGCGCGAACGCCACCGCCGCCGCCAGATCCACCGCCGGATCCTGCGGCAGCACCGCCTGGGCCACGTCGCTGTCCACCCCGCGCGCCGCCAGATGCGCTGCGATCGCCTGGCGTGAGCGACCGGTGCGGGTCAGCGACCGGGCACGGCTTTCGGCGAAGGCGGCGTCGTTGATCGCACCGGCCGCCACCAGCCGGTCGGCCACCAGCCGTGCCGCCTGCTTGGCCGCGCGCACCGTTTCGGGACCGATGTCGCCTGCAGCCCGTGCCCAGCGCTCCACACGCCGGTCAAGCACCCGCACCAGGCCCTCGCGGGTGGTGCCGTAGCGCGCCAGATGCGCCAGCGCCGCCTCGTGCAGCGTCCGCTCGGTGGGGGGCGGGCCTGCCGCCTTGGTCTCGGCCATGGCCGACGATGCCACGCGGCGTGGCCGGCCTGTAACCCGCACCGCGCATGCTTGCCATGCATGGCCGACTCGATCGGCGTTGCGTGTTTGACTTCCCCCGGGAGCCACCGCCAAACTCCGCGTTCCGGAACCGGTCGCACACGGGTGCGACCATGGTGCAAGCCCGGATTTCGCCCGAGGACAGGATATGATCCCCGCCCTGATGCCCACCTACAACCGCGCCGACCTCGCCTTCGAGCGGGGCGAGGGCTGCTGGCTGTACACGGCAGACGGCCGACGATTCCTGGATTTCGGGGCCGGTATCGCCACCTCCTCGCTCGGCCACGGCCACAAGCACCTCACCGACACCATCGCCGAACAGGCGCACAAGGTGATGCACGTCTCGAATCTGTACCGGGTGCCGCAGGCGGAAACCCTGGCCGCGCGCTTCGTCGCCAACACGTTCGCCGACAGCGTATTCTTCTGCAACTCGGGGGCCGAGGCCAACGAGGGCATGGTCAAGATGATCCGCAAGGCCCAGTACGAGGCCGGCCACCCGGAACGCTACCGGGTGATCTGCTTCGAAGGCGCCTTCCACGGCCGCACGCTGGCCATGCTGGCGGCCACCGGCAACGCCAAATACCTCAAGGGCTTCGGCCCCGAGGTGGACGGCTTCGACCATGTGCCGTTCAACAACCTCAACGCGCTGCGCGACGCCATCACGCCGCAGACCGCCGGCATCATCATCGAGCCGGTGCAGGGCGAAGGCGGCATCCGCCCCGCCCAGCTGCAGTTCCTGCGCGACCTGCGTTCCACCTGCGACGAGTTCGGCCTGTTCCTGGGCATGGACGAGGTGCAGTGCGGCATGGGCCGCACCGGCAAGCTGTTCGCGCATGAGTGGGCCGGCATCACGCCGGATGTGATGTCCATCGCCAAAGGCATCGCCGGCGGCTTCCCGATGGGGGCGATTCTGGCGAAGGAGCACATCGCCAGCGCGCTCACCGCCGGCACCCACGGCACCACCTTCGGCGGCAACCCGCTCGCCTGCGCCGCCGCCAACGCGGTGCTGGATGTGGTGCTGGCCGACGGGTTCCTCGCCGATGTCGACCGCCGCGCCCGCAAGCTGTGGTTCGCCCTCGTCGAGGTCGCGCGGGAGAACCCGGCGGTGTTCGAGGAGGTGCGCGGCGCAGGCCTCATCCTCGGCCTGAAATGCCGCGTGCCGAACGCCGAGGTGCAGGACGCCTTCACCGCCGAGGGGCTGCTCTCGGTCGGCGCCGGTGACAATGTCGTCCGTCTCGTCCCGCCGCTGGTGGTGACCGACGCCGATATCGACACCGCAGTGGAGATGATCCGCCGCGGCGCGCGCCGCGTCACCCCCTCGCTTGCCAGCATGGCCGCGAAGTGAGCGCCTCCGCCAAGCGCCGGCTGACCACCGGCACAGCAACCGGCGGGGTGCCCGAGGCACCCCGCCACTTCCTCGACCTCGCCGATTTCGACACCGCGACGCTGCGCCACATGCTCGACATCGCCAGCCACATGAAGGCGGCCGAATCGTCCTCGCGTCCGCTCGCCGGCAAGACCATCGCGCTGATCTTCGAGAAGCCCTCCACGCGCACCCGCGTCAGCTTCGAGGTGGCCATGCGCCAGCTCGGCGGCGACGTGATCGTGCTGTCCTCGCGTGACATGCAGCTCGGCCGCGGCGAATCCATCGCCGACACCGCGCGTGTGCTCTCCCGCTATGTCGATGCCATCATGATGCGCACCGATGCGCCGGAGAAGCTGACCGAGATGGCGAAATACGCCACCGTCCCGGTCATCAACGGCCTCACCGCGGCGTCCCACCCCTGCCAGATCATGGCGGATGTGCTCACCTTCGAGGAGCATCGCGGCCCCATCGCCGGCCAGGTCGTGGCGTGGTGCGGCGATGCCAACAACGTCGCCCGCAGCTGGATCGAGGCCGCCGCCCGCTTCCACTTCACCTTGCGCATCGCAAGCCCCGAACCCGAGAAGCTCCCTGCCGAGCTGATCGCCTGGGCCCGCGCCCAGGGGGCCACCATCGAGCTCACCTACGATCCCGCGGAGGCCGTCACCGGCGCGCGCTGTGTCGTCACCGATGCCTGGGTGAGCATGAACGACGACCCCGCCGCCAACCGCCACAACATCCTCGCCCCCTACCGCGTCACCGAGGCGCTGATGGCCAAGGCCGCGCCCGATGCCATCTTCATGCATTGCCTGCCCGCCCATCGCGGCGAGGAGGTGACGGAAGAGGTCATCGACGGGCCGCAATCCGTGGTGTTCGACGAAGCGGAAAACCGGCTCCATGCCCAGAAGGGCGTGCTGGCCTGGGCCCTGGGCGCCGCGCGGTAGCATTTCAGCCAAGCGCCACCCTCACGCCGCCAGCCGGTCCTCCACCGGGCCGAACAAGAATTCAACGTCGTCGATCTCCACGGCGGCCAGCTCACCGTCCTCGCCGAGCGCGATGTTGGCAAGGTCGGCCTTGCGCTGCTGCAGCTCGACGATGCGGTCCTCCACCGTGTCGGCGGCGATCAGCTTGTAGACGAAGACGGACTTGGTCTGGCCGATGCGGTGCGCACGGTCGGAGGCCTGGTCCTCCACGGCCGGATTCCACCAGGGATCGTAATGGATGACCGTGTCCGCCGAGGTGAGGTTCAGCCCGCGCCCGCCGGCTTTGAGGCTGATCAGGAACAGCGGCACCTCGCCCGCCTCGAAGGCGCGCACCGGCTCGGCGCGGTCGCGCGTGTCGCCGCGCAGCTCCACGAACGCGATGCCGGCTTCGACGAGCCGCGGCTTGATCAGATCGAGCATCGAGGTGAACTGCGAGAACAGCAGGATGCGCCGGCCTTCCGGGATCTGCTCGGCGATCATCTCCATCAGGTCGTCGAGCTTGCTGGAGCAGTCCACCTGGCGGGCGGCGGGCAGCTTGACCAGCCGCGGATCGCAGCACACCTGGCGCAGCTTGAGCAGCGCGTCGAGCACGACGATGTGGCGCTGGCCGGCGCTGAGCTCGGCGATCTGTTCGCGCACCTTCTCATACAGCGTGCCGCGGATGGTCTCGTACAGCTCGCGCTGCTCGGGGGCAAGGTTGATGCGCCGCAGGATGGTGTGCTTGGGCGGCAGGTCGGTGGCCACATCCGCCTTGGTCCGGCGCAGCAGGAACGGCTTGATGCGACGCACCAGCTGCAGGCGTCGTGCCGCGTCGTTGTTCTTCTCGATCGGCGTGCGGAAGCGCTTGGCGAAGCCTTTGCGGTCGCCCAGCAGGCCCGGCATGAGAAAGGCGAACTCCGACCACAGCTCGCCCAGATTGTTCTCGATCGGCGTGCCGGACAGGCACAGCCGGTGGCGCGTGTCGAGCTGGCAGACCGCCTTGGTGGCCTTGGCGTCCGGGCTCTTGATCACCTGCGCCTCGTCGAGCACCACCAGGTGCCACGGGATCAGCTTCATCTCCTCGATGTCGCGGGCCAGCACGGTGTAGGTGGTGAGCACGACATGCACGCCGTCAAGCTCTGCCCGCAGCGCGTGGCGTTCCAGGCCGTGCAGCACGACGACGCTGAGATGCGGGGCGAACTTGGCCAGCTCAGCCATCCAGTTGGCGACCAGGCTGGTCGGCAGCACGATCAGCACCGGCCGGTCGAGCCGGTTCTGATCGTGTTCGATGCAGACATGCGCGATGGTCTGCGCGGTCTTGCCGAGGCCCATGTCGTCGGCGAGGAAGCCGCCGAGGCCGTGATGGCGCAGATGCTGCAGCCAGTCCACGCCGTGCTGCTGGTAGGGGCGCAGCGTGGCATGGAAGCTGGCGGGAATCGTGGCCGGGAGAATTTCGGCCCCGCCGCGGAAGCGATCGGTGTAGGCGGAGATGGCGGCGGCGTTCTCAAAGCGTGTGGTCAGCAGATCCTCGAGGTCCAGCACCTTCGCGGCCTCTTTGTCCTCCAGCAGCAGGCTGCCGTCGGCGGTGCGGCGGGCCGCCTCCAGCAGGTCCTCCATCACCGCGAGCAGCCGGCGCACGCGCTCGGCCGGCAGCTTGAGGATGCGGCCGTCATCGAGGCTGGTGATCACGCAGCCATCGATGATCTGCGCCGCCGCCATGCCGCCGCGGTCGAGCAGGCGGGACAGGATGGGCAGCAGCTTGACCCGCCTGCCGTCGATCTCGATGCCGAAATCGAGCGAGAAGTTGCCCAGGCTGGCATCGGCCACGCGCACGTCGTATTCGCCGACATCCTGCACCAGCCGCGGGCCGAAGGACGGGTCGATCTCATTGCGCCAGCCCTGCGCCTGCAGCGAGGGGGCCCGTTCGGCGATGAAGCTCAGCCAGCGCTCGGGCGCGTCGCGGCCGCGATGGACATAGCCCATGCGGCCCTTGGCGGAACGTCCGTCCGGCACGCGCATCTGGCTGAAGCCGTCCTGGCGCAGCATGTCGAGCGCGCTTGCCTCGGCGTCGCGGTCGCGGCGGAGGAAGTTCTGCTGGCCCGGTATGTCGCCGGCGCGCTTGGAGGGCACGAACTGGCGCTCGTCCTCCGGCGCCACGATTGTGCCGTCATAGTCGAAATCGACCAGCAGGGCGTCGAGCATCTGGGTTTTGCCGAACACGTCGGGGCATTCGATCTTGCGCAGGCGCAGCACCACCTTCAGCCCGGCCTCGCTGATCGCGGGCCCGACAGCGTTCAGCGCCGGCAGGCTGGGCGGCTCGGGGCGGCGGGTGCCGGTGCGGAACTTCGGCTGCGGCGGCGGCGCGCTGCGCTGAAAGGTGGGGGCTGCGGCCGGCGCGTGGTCGCGCATCGGTCGCCCGGGGGCAGCAGCGGCCGGGCGGGCTGTCGCGGCACCCTGGCGCAGCCGCACACGGCCGACCTCGCCGGTGGCGGCATCGACATACCACAGGCCGGCATCGCCGATGATGACGGCGGAGTGGGCGGGCAGGTCAGGCGGCGTGTTGGCCTGGAACACGCGTTCGGTGCCGAGCGTCAGCGTCTTGCCGGTCGGCTGCCAGCGCGCCCGGCCGATCCGCCCGAGCAGGCCGAGCGCCTGGGCCACGCCGGCCGGCGGCACGGCGATGCGCAGTGCGTCACCGCCGCCGAGCAGGCGTGCCATGATGCGGGTCGATTCGCTGCTGCTGCGCAGCGCCAGCACGCGGGCGGGGCTGATCGGCTCGCGCCTGCCGCTCCGCTCGCCGATCAGCACGGCGGAGACGTGGCAGGCGGCCGGCGGTGTGCCGGGCGAGACCTCGAACACCAGGTTCTGGCGTTCCGTGTCCGGCATCGCGGCAGGCGCGTCGGCCGCCGGCTTCTGCACCGGTTTGCGCAGGACAGGAAACCGGTCCAGCGCCACCAGCGCGCCGGCTGCGAGATGCGGACACCCCTGCTGGCCGCAGCTGCAGCTGTTGGTGAAGGTCACCCGCGGGCCCAGCATCGCGGGCTTGATCGTGCCGGTGTTGCGGCTTCCCAGATGATCCACGACGAAGCCGATCACCCCATCTTCCAGCCGCACCTCCACGGACCCGAGCAGCCCCATGGAACGCCCCCGTGTCAGCGCGCGCGATTCGAAGACGCGGGCGAGATCCTCGGACGAATACACAGGCGGCATGAGGGCAGGGGAACCTTCGCGGTGGGAATGACGGACTTCGGCAGCCGGCGATCATAGCAGACAATGCGCGCCGAGTCCGAATGGCGTGATCAGGTCGCCGGGATCTCGCTGGCAAGCACCTTGCGCGCCAGCGCCACAGCGCCGTCGCGGGACCTGGCAGCGGCCACGAAGCGGCGCAGATGGACGAACACGGCATCCGGCACGCCGGTCGCCTCGGCGAGCGCCTCGGCCGGCAATCCGGCCCAGGCTTCCGGCAGCGGCAGCTTCTGCGCGAACGAGCCGGGCTCCGGCGGCACCGTGTCCAGCATCCAGTTGCCGTTCGAGGCCGGCGACACCGTGAACAGCACGGGCAGATCGTGTGAGAACACCACGTTCTTCCAGGGCATGCCGCGGTCCAGCACCAGGATGCGCGGATCCTCGGCGTTCTGGTGCGCTTCCAGCACGAAGGCCTCGGCGGCGCGCCTGGCACGCAGATCCTCGACGCGGCGGCGCAGCACGCCGGCCACCAGATCTGCCGCGTCCTGGAACGCGGCATCGCCGGCGGTGGGCCCGCTGCCGGCCGGATCGTCCCAGCCTGGATTGAAGTCGCCCACCAGCGTGCCCAGGCTGAGCGAGTCACGCCGGATCGGGGCATCGGCTGCAACGCCGTTGTCCAGCTCGTCGATGCGCCGCACCACGGTCTGGTCGATCTCGTCGGCGATGGCGGTTGCGAAGCGGTGCGCTGTGGCGTCCTGCAGCATGCGCGCCACGGCGCGTTCGCCGTAGACCTGCCAGATCAGCCCGGCCGATGAGAACGGCGTGCCATCGGCGCGCAGCGGTGCGCCGCGCTGGTGGTGGTCGAACCGTTGGGCTGCGGCGTCGAACACGAAGCCCACGTCAAAGACGATGTCGGCGGCCTCGATCAGCTCGGGCCTGCGGGTGCGCAACAGCACATGATCGACGCTCGCTGCGTGCAGCCCCAGCGCCAGACGCAGCGTGGCGTAGGCGAACACCTCGTCGCAGTGGAACTTGCCACTGTGGGTGGCGAGCGTGATAATCCTGGAGGTATCTGACATGGTGTGGTCCGATGCAACGTGGCGCATTCATGGGCATGGCCGCGTGCCGAAGGCAAGGCAAGCGGTTCCTTTTTGAAAAAACGAACTTTTCTTGTCGGCTGAAGCCCTTGTCCGGAAAAAGCTCCGCTCAGACGAGCAAAAGTCTTTTGCTTCTTTTCTTCAAAAAAGAAGTCCTTTCTTTACCTTACCAGTGGCGGCCTCCAGCTGCGCAGCTCGTCCACCCCCACCAGCAGTTCCTCCACCAGCCCTTCCACCGTGCCGTCATTCGGATCCTCCGCGAGATCAAGCGCATGGCGCGCGGTGCGCATCAGCCCCAGTGACGCGCATTCCTCCGCCAGCGCCGCGTGGTCCTGCCGGCCCGCGCGCAGCGCCGCCACGCGGGCCGGGGTGCCGGCGACGAAGCCGTCCACACGCGCCTGCGTGGCCGCCTCGCCCTGGCTGATCACGAGGGCATCGAGCACCGCCGCGTCGAACACGCGGCTTTCCGACCGGCGTGGCCGGTTGGGGGACACCGGCGCAAAGGCCTGCTCGATCACCTCGGACAGGCGCCGCGCCTGGATCGGCTTGGTAGCGAAGCCGCTCATGCCGGCGTTGCGGCACGCCGCCTCGTCGGCGCGCATGGCGTTGGCGGTCAGGCCGATGATGGGGATCAGCCCCACCGGCGCGGGCAGGGCGCGGATCTCGCGCGTCGCGGTCAGCCCGTCCATCTCGGGCATCATCACGTCCATCAGCACGAGGTGGAAGGGCTGCGTCTGCACGATGTCCAGCGCCTCGCGCCCGTTGGTGACGGCAGTCACGCGATGGCCCAGCCGTTCGAGCATGCGGGTGACGACGAGACGGTTGGTGGCGTTGTCCTCGGCCACCAGCACGTTCAGCGCCGCATCGGGCGCCACCGGCGGCGGCGTGGGCAAAGGCTGGCGATTGCGGCGATCGCCCTCGGCCCTGGGCCGTCCGTCGGTGGCACGGCGGGCGCGCAGCTTCACGTCGAAGCGGAACACGCTGCCTTCGCCCGCCTTGCTCTCGACCGCGATGGTGCCGCCCATCCGCTCGATCAGCCGGCGCGAGATGGCAAGGCCCAGTCCGCTGCCGCCGAAGCGGCGCGAGATCGAGCCGTCGCCCTGGGTGAATTCGTGGAACAGCCGTTCCAGCACATCGGGCGCCATGCCGATGCCGGTGTCGCGGACGGCGAAACCGAGCGTGATCTGACCGGATTGGTTGGCCAGCAGCGTGGCCTCCACCTGCACGCAACCTTGCTTGGTGAACTTGATGGCGTTGCCGACGAGGTTGAGCAGCACCTGGCGCAGCCGGCCGGGGTCGCCGCCGGCGCGCAGCGGCACGTCATCGCTGAAGCTGACCTCGAGGCTGAGGCCCTTGCCGTGCGCCTCGGCCTCCAGCAGGTCGAGCGCCGAGCGGACCACGCCGCGGATGTCGAACGCGGTCTCCTCCAGCTGCACGCGTCCGGCCTCGAGGCGGGAGAAGTCCAGGATGTCGTTGATCAGGTTCAGCAGGTGCTCGCCGCTGTCCAGGATCACGCGGAGGTAGTGCCGCTCGGTGGGGCCGAGCGGCGTGCCGGCGGGCGTGTCGAGCAGCAGGCCGCTCATGCCGATGATGCCGTTCATCGGGGTGCGGATCTCGTGGCTCATCACGGCCAGGAAGTCCGAGCGGGCGCGGCCGGCGGCCTCGGCGGCGTCGCGGGCCTGGGAGAGGTTCTGCTCGGTGGCCCGCCTGGTGGTGACGTCGGTGTAGGTGCGCACCGCGCTGCCGTCGGCCAGCGTGCTGGTGCGGATTTCGAGCGCATGGCCGTCGGCGCGCAGCAGGACCTCACAGCCGGGATCGACCTCCTCGGTCGCGAGCGGGTTGAAACGCTGCTGCGAGGCGAGCCAGGAGTTCAGCGCATGCCAGGACTGTCCGGCGGCAGCGAGATCGGGCGGCAGCTCCAGCAGGGCGATGGCCTGGGGGTTGATCACCGCGACACGGCCCTGCGGGTCGGTCATGATGATGCCCTGGCTGATATTCTCCAGCGTGCCGCGCAGCACCGCCTGCGAGCGCTGCAGCGAATAACGCTGGCGCAGCAGCAGGGTGCTGGCGAGCGCCACCATGACGACGATTGCGGCGGCGAACAGGCTTTGCATGCGGCGAACCTCTCCGTCCGGCCCCGAATCGTCACGCGTTGGAGCTTCAGCATCGACTGTGCGTAGAGTGCTGCCAACACCCAAGGCAAGCTCAGGAGAACCACGTCCATGTCCCTGTTTGATCTCACCGGCCGCGTGGCGCTGGTCACCGGCGGCAACGGCGGCATCGGCCTCGGCATGGCGATCGGCCTGCGCGATGCGGGGGCGAAGATCGCCATCGCCGGCCGCAATCCGGACAAGGCGGCCGAGGCGCTGGCCGCGCTGGGCGGGGATGCGATCTTCATCACCGCGGATGTGACGCAGAAGCCGGCCTGCCAGGAGATGCTGGAGCAGACCCTGGCGGCGTTCGGCCGGCTCGACATCCTGGTCAACAACGCCGGCACCACCGTGCGCAAGCCGCCGCAGGACCTCAGCGAGGCCGAGTGGCACATGGTGATGGACACCAACCTGACCTCGGCCTTCCTGGCCTCCCAGGCCGTCTATGCCACGATGAAGGAGCAGGGTGCGGGCAAGATCATCAACATCGGCTCGGTGATGTCGCTGTTCGGCTCGCCCTATGCCATTCCCTATGCGGCCTCCAAGGGCGGCATCATGAACCTGTCCAAGGCGCTGGCCACCGCCTGGGCGCCGGACAACATCCAGGTCAACACCATCCTGCCGGGCTGGATCACCACCGACCTCACCGCCGGCGCCAAGGCGCAGGTGCCGGGCCTCAACGAGGCGGTGCTGGCGCGCACCCCGGCCGCGCGCTGGGGCGAGCCGTCCGACCTCGCCGGCACCGCGGTGTTCCTGGCCTCCGCCGCCTCCAACTTCGTCACCGGGGCTGCGATTCCCGTGGATGGCGGGTATTGCTCCCGGGCGTGAGCCAGGGCCTGGCGCGGCCGCTCTACATCGGCAGCGAGATCTACCGGGGCTCGACCTACGGCGCGAAGCACCCGCTGGCTATCCCGCGCGTCTCCACCTGCACCGATCTGGTGGCGGCGATGGGCTGGCTCGATCCCGACCGGTTCCGCGTGGCGCCGATGGCGACGGACGCCGAGATCCTGCGGTTCCACACGCCGGACTATCTCGCCGCCCTCAAGCGCGCCGAGGCGGAGCAGGGCGTGTCGGACGCGGACCGCGCCCGGTTCCGCATCGGCGCCGACGGCAACCCGGTCTATCGCGAGGTGTTCCGCAGGCCCGCCACCTCCGCCGGTGGGGTGATGCTGGCCACGCAGCTCACCGCGCAAGGCGGCATCGTGCATTGCCCCGGCGGCGGCACCCATCACGGGAGGCCCGATCGCGCCAGCGGCTTCTGCTTCCTCAACGACCCCGTGCTCGGCATCCTGCAATGGCTCGACCAGGGGCTGGAGCGCATCGTCTATCTCGACATCGACGCCCATCACGGCGACGGCGTGCAGGACGCGTTTCACAGCGACGACCGGGTGCTCACCATCAGCCTGCACGAGGCCGGGCGCTGGCCGAACACCGGGCCGGTGCACGACCGCGCCGGCGGCCAGGCCCGCAACCTGCCGGTGCCGCAGGGGCTGAACGACACCGAGCACCGCGTGCTGATGGAGCAGGCGGTGCTGCCGCTGATCCGGGCCTTCCGCCCGCAGGCGATCCTGCTGCAATCCGGTGCCGACTCGCTGGAGGAGGACCCGCTGGCAAAGCTCTCGCTGTCCAACAACGCCTACTGGGCGGTGGTGCGCGCGATCCGCGACCTCGCCCCCCGCCTCGTCGTGGTCGGCGGCGGCGGCTACAACCCGTACACCGTGGCCCGCTGCTGGGCCGGCATCTGGGCCACGCTGAACGACATCTCGATCCCCGACCGCACCACGCCGCAGGCAGAGACAGTGCTGCGCGCCCTGGTCTACAACCGTGCCGCCGGGCGCAATCCGCCGGCGCACTGGTTCACCACGCTGCGCGACGCGCCGCGGGAGGGCCCGGTGCGCGACACGATCCACCGCCTGGTCGAACAAACTCTGTCCGAGGTCCCCGCATGATCGCCCGCCGCACGCTGTTCGCAGCCCTTGCCCTTGCTCTCGCCGTGCCCGCCCTGGCGCAGGACCTCAACAATCCCACCACGGCCCAGCCGAAGCTGCCGACCGAGAAGATGGTCATCGTCACCCATGACGGCCGCAAGCTGAGCTTCGAGGTGGAGATGGCGCTGACCCAGGCGCAGCAGACCATCGGCCTGATGTTCCGCCCCAGCGTGCCCGACGGCACCGGCATGCTGTTCGACTGGGGCGTGCCGCGGCAGAGCCAGATGTGGATGCGCAACACCATCGCGCCGCTGGACATGCTGTTCATCGCCCAGGACGGCACCATCGCCCATATCGCCGAAAACACCGTGCCGCAGAGCCTGGCGGTGATCGACAGCGTGGTGCCGGTACGCGCCACGGTCGAGATCGCCGCCGGCACGGCCGAGAAGCTCGACATCCGCGTGGGCGACAAGGTGGAGCAGCGCCTGTTCGGCACGGCACCCTGACGAAAGCTTGCAACGAAGGGTGCGGGCTCATAGGTTCCCCCGGTGGCGGGGCGTGGCGCAGCCTGGTAGCGCATCTGCTTTGGGAGCAGAGGGCCGGAGGTTCGAATCCTCTCGCCCCGACCACTGATTCGAAGGACGCACGTCATGCCGGCCCGCGCACGCATCTACCAGCAGCCCCGCAGCGCCATGCAGTCCGGCGCCGCGTTGCATGAATGGGTGCTGGACTACGCCCCCGCCTCGGCCCGCCGCGCCGACCCGCTGATGGGCTGGATCGGCAGCGACGACACGCAGGCGCAGGTGCGGCTGAAATTCCCGACGCGTGAGGAGGCGGTGGCCTATGCCGAGCGGGAGGGCATCGTCTATGATCTCGAACTGCCGCATGTCCGCCGCGTCAAGCCGAAATCCTATGCGGACAACTTCAAGTTCGGCCGGTCCGAGAACTGGACCCATTGAACCGGTTTGCGCCCTTAGCTCAGTTGGATAGAGCAACAGCCTTCTAAGCTGTCGGTCGGTGGTTCGAATCCACCAGGGCGCGCCAATGTTTTCAAGAGGTTGCAACGGCTTCCGAGGGTGTCGAGAAACTGCCCGGATACCAACGGGATACCACTTCACTCAGTCGCCGACGCAGCCTCTGACAAACTCCATCTCGCCGACGCCACTCCGGCCGGCACCACTGCCGGTAGCTCGACCACGCCGCGCCCGCAACCGGCCTGCACATCATCCGCCAACCGCCGCCGCAAGCCGTGTCCGACACCGCCGCCCATATGTCCGACAATTCGGCCGGTCTGTCCGACCGTGTGCCGCCACCGCGTCACCATGCTTGGCTGTGATCCTACCGGCGTCCTACGGTGGCGGGCCGCTGGTCGTCTTGCGGGTATGGCCTGCTTCAACAGCAGCACCGCGAGCCTTCCCCGGGTCGCCAGCGGCACCCACGAACAGGGATGCACCTTATCTAGCGGCACCGCCGGCAGCAGCTTGACCAGGTGCACCACGCTCGCCAGCGCCACGACTCGCGGCATCATCACCGCCAGCTCGACCAGGTGCAGCACGATCACCAGCGTCACGCCTTGCACCACCGCCACCGGCAGCTAGACCGGGCGCACCGCGCCCGCAAGCGCCACGCCTGGCAGCAGCACCACCAGCAGCTCGACCAGGCGCACCTATGCTCGTCAGCGCCACGCCTGGCAGCATCATCATCAGAAGCTTGACCAGGTGCACCCACGATCGCCAACACCCTGCCGATGACGCCGCTTGGAGAGGCCAATATTTAATAATTTCCGAGCTTGCCCGAGGTGTCATGGTCGCCAAGCATCCCAGCTCGGCGAGCATCAGACCACCGCGCCGGACTGGCCCTGCGCGTGCTCAAGCCAAGATGAAATTGAATGATATCATACCAACGGCCCTAGCGGCTGACCGTTGTCCAATCTCGTTTGCCGATAGATCGAATGCGGTCCGGGTCATCGGTGAGGAAGTTCCAAGCATGTTTGCACGCCTGGAGGATTGCGTCGTAGTTGTCC